>NZ_JBIWGG010000002.1:0-744266 GCF_044763415.1 Streptomyces sp. NPDC096048 | reverse complement strand
GTTGATAGGCCGGATCTGGAAGCACCGCAAGGTGTGGAGGTGACCGGTACTAATAGGCCGAGGGCTTGTCCTCAGTTGCTCGCGTCCACTGTGTTGGTTCTGAAACCACGAACAATCCTGCCCCATGGTCACGGGGTGGCTGGTTGTCTGTTTCATAGTGTTTCGGTGGTCATAGCGTAGGGGAAACGCCCGGTTACATTTCGAACCCGGAAGCTAAGCCTTACAGCGCCGATGGTACTGCAGGGGGGACCCTGTGGGAGAGTAGGACGCCGCCGAACAATTATTCAAAGGGAAACCCCGCACCGGGAACGGTGCGGGGTTTTCTGCGTTTCAGGGGCAGTTGAAGTGGCGGCGGGGCCCTTTCAGCCCCGCCCTTTACAGACGGCCCGCCGCCTTCAGCTCCAGGTAGGCGTCGGCCAGCGCCGGAGCGAGTTCGTCAGGGATCGCGTCGACGATGGTGACGCCGTGCCGGCGGAGCTGGTCAGCGGTGCGATCGCGTTCCGCCTGGGCTTGTGCTGCCGCCGCGGCCTCGTAGACGGCGTCCGTGTTCCCGCGAGCCTCGGCCATCCGGGAGATGTGCGGGTCCGCGACCGATGCCAGGACGACCGTGTGGCGCTGGGTCAGTCGTGGCAGGACGGGGAGCAGGCCCTCTTCGATGGGGGCCGAGTCGAGTGTCGTGAGGAGCACGATCAGAGAGCGGCGAGGGGCCGACCGGAGGGCCGTGGCGGTGAGGCCGCGGGCGTCGGTCTCCACGAGCTCCGGTTCCAGGGTCGCCATCGTGTTGACCAGGGAAGGGAGTACGTCGCCCGCCGTGCGGCCCTGGACGAGGGCGCGTACCCGGCGGTCGTACGCGAGGAGATCGACGCGGTCGCCGGCGCGGGAGGCCAGGGCTGCCAGGAGCAGGGCGGCGTCCATGGAGGCGTCGAGGCGGGGGGCGTCGCCCACTCGGCCGGCCGAGGTGCGGCCGGTGTCGAGGACGAGCAGGATGTGCCGGTCGCGTTCCGGACGCCAGGTGCGTACGGCGACCGCGGACTGGCGGGCTGTCGCACGCCAGTCGATGGAACGGGTGTCGTCGCCGGGGACGTATTCGCGGAGGCTGTCGAATTCCGTGCCCTCTCCGCGGGTGAGCACACTGGTGCGGCCGTCGAGTTCGCGCAGGCGGGACAGCTTGGACGGCAGGTGCTTGCGGCTGGTGAACGGAGGCAGGACGCGTACCGTCCAGGGGGCCCGGTGGGTGCCCTGGCGGGTGAAGAGGCCCAGCGGACCGTACGAGCGAATCGTGACGCGGTCCGACTGCCGGTCGCCGCGGCGGGTGGGCCGGAGCCGGGTGGTCACCCGGCGGCGCTCGCCGGCGGGGACCGTCACGCGGTGCCGGGAGGCGGTGGTCTCCGTGCCGGGTTGCCAGCTGCTGGGCGGCCAGGCGTCGCGGAGGTGGGCCCGGAGCGGACGGTTGGACGGGTTGGCGACCGTCAGGGTGACGTCGGCGGTGTCGCCCAGGCGCGTGGAGGTGTCGCCGGAGCGGGACAGGCGCAGGCGTCGTACCGGGGCGGCCAGGGCGAAGTCGCAGGCGCAGGCCACGGCCAGCGGTGCGTTGACCGCGAGGAGGCCCGTCCAACTGGGGTCCCAGATGCCGATGGGCACGGAGCCCAGGGCCGCGAGGAGTGCGGTGCGTCCGGTGAGTGCCATCAGCGGGGCACGGGGACGTGGGCGAGGATCGCGTTGATGACGGAGTCCGTGGTCACGCCCTCCATCTCCGCCTCCGGACGGAGCTGGACGCGGTGCCGCAGGGTGGGGAGGGCGAGGGCCTTTACGTCGTCGGGGGTGACGTAGTCGCGGCCCGTCAGCCAGGCCCACGCGCGGGCCGTCGAGAGCAGTGCCGTGGCTCCACGCGGGGAGACGCCGAGGGTGAGGGAGGGCGACTCGCGGGTGGCCCGGCAGATGTCGACGACGTAGGCCGTGATCTCGGGGGAGATCGTCGTCTTGGCCACCTCCGCGCGGGCCGCCTCCAGGTCGGCGGCGTTCGCCACGGGGCGTACGCCGGCGGCGCGCAGGTCGCGCGGGTTGAAGCCCGAGGCGTGGCGGGTGAGGACGTCGATCTCGTCCTGCCGGGAGGGGAGGGGGACGGTGAGCTTGAGGAGGAAGCGGTCCAGCTGGGCTTCCGGGAGGGGGTAGGTGCCCTCGTACTCGACCGGGTTCTGGGTCGCCGCGACCAGGAACGGCTCGGGGAGGGGGCGGGGTGTGCCGTCGACCGTGACCTGGCGTTCCTCCATGGCTTCGAGCAGGGACGACTGGGTCTTCGGGGGCGTGCGGTTGATCTCGTCGGCGAGGAGCAGGTTGGTGAAGACCGGGCCGGGCTGGAAGGAGAACTCGGCGGTGCGGGCGTCGTAGACCAGGGAGCCGGTGACGTCGCTCGGCATCAGGTCCGGGGTGAACTGGACGCGCTTGGTGTCGAGTTCGGTGGCTGCGGCCAGGGCGCGGACGAGGAGGGTCTTGGCGACGCCGGGGACCCCTTCGAGGAGGACGTGGCCGCGGCACAGGAGTGCCACGACGAGACCGGTGACGGCGGCGTCCTGGCCGACCACGGCCTTGGCGATCTCGGCGCGCAGGGCCTCCAGGGCGGCGCGGGCGTTGCCCGGGTCGCCGGTCTGCCCGGCGTTGTCAGTGGTCGGGTCCATCATGGACGGCGTACCTCTCTTTCGAGGGCGTCGAGTTGGTCGGCGAGGGCGATGAGGGCCGCGTCGTCGCCGGGCGGCGGGCCGAAGAGGAGGGTACGCAGGGACCGTCCGTCGCCGTGTTCGCCGTGGAGGTGGGCGGACAGGGCGGGGAGCAGGGCCTCGGGCGTGTGCGCCTGGGCGACGGGGACGCCTACGAGGGGGGCGAGGCGGGTGCGGGTGGCGGAGCGAAGAGCGGCGGCCGCGCGGTCACGGGCGTTGACCTTGCGGTAGAGGCGGGCGCGACCCTCGGCGGTTTCGGAGGCGCGGACCGCGACGGGGAGTTTCTCGGGCACCAGGGGGCCGAGTCGGCGTGCCCGCCACAGGGCCGCGAGGGCGGCGGCGACGAAGAGCTGCAGGGTGCCCCAGAGCCAGCCGGAGGGGAGCAGGTCGAAGAAGCCGCGCTCCTCGTCCGGGGCGGTGGCGTCGGTGAGCGAGGGGAGGTACCAGACCAGGTGGTCGCGGGAGCCCAGGAGTTGGAGGGCGAGCGAGGCGTTGCCGTGCTCGTCGAGGTGGTCGTTGTAGAAGATGTCGGGGGCGCCGAGGATGACTGTGTCGCCCGGAGCGCCTTCCTGGGCCGCCTCTGCGGACGCCTCGGGGATGCGGAGCAGGGTGGCCAGGCGGCGACTGGGATAGCAGGTATCGGCTTCGATGTGGGCGCTGCTGTAGCGGATGCCGCCGGTGTCCGCGGTGCCCGCGCGCCGGGCGGCGGGAAGGTCGCAGTCGGGGGCGAGCGTCGAGTCGAAGCTGAGCGCGGGATCGGCGGTGACGCCGGGGGCGAGCCGTTCGACGGCGGGGCCGCCCGGGGCCACGAGGACGGTACGGCCGCCGGAGCCCTCGGTCGCGGAGCGCAGCCGCGTCTGCTGGCGTTCGGTCAGGAGGTCGGGGACGGCGACCAGCAGGGTGGTGTCCGGGCCGGCCGCGGCGCGTGCGTCGTCCAGGGTGTCGACCACGCGCGTGGACACGCCCCGGTCGGCGAGGAGTTCGGCGACGGCCCGGCTGCCGGAGGGGTCGGCGGAGCGCGGGTCGAGTTCGCCGTGCTGGGCGTCGGAGCGGATGACGGCGATCGCGACGGCGGCGACGAGCAGCACGACGAGCGCGAGCGTGATGCCCCGCGCGCGCGTCCACACCTGGCGTGCGGTGGGCGAGGCCGAGGTGGTGGGGAGCGTGGCCTCGGTGGTCATTCGGCGGCTCCCGGGCGGGTGTTCGGGTCCGCGCTGTCGGTCGTACGGGCAGTTGTGCTGCCGGCCAGTCGCGGCTTGCCGCGTTCCAGGTCGCGGTCGAGTTCGGTCAGGCGCCGGTACGACTGCTCGGTGCCGGGGCGGCCGCCGTATGTGACGTCGTCGAAGTCGCGGGCCGCGGCGCGCAGCGGGGCGCCGTGGGCGGGCATGGCGCGGCCGGCCTCGGTTGCCGCCTCGTCGGCGGTGCGGCCGGGGCGGACGTCGAGGAGGGCGCGTTCCTCCAGGGCGCGGACGACGGCCCGCATGCGTTCCTGGACGGCCTGGTTCCAGTGCCCCTGGGCGGCGTGCGCCTCGGCGGCGGCGCGGTGGTCGGCGGCGCTGCGCGGGCGGTCGTCGAACAGGGCGGGGGCCGAGGCCGGTCGGCGGCGTGGGGTGCCCAGGCGCCACCAGAGGGCGCCCAGCGCGGCCACCACGGCCACGATGATGACGATCAGGCCGAACGTCCCTCCGGGCGTCGCGGTGGACGCGCTGTTGAACAGTTCGGCGATCCAGTCCCAGAAGGCGTTCAGGGCCCGCTGGAACCAGCTGGGATCGTTCTCGTGGTACATCCGCTTGGACAGCTCGCGCCGGGCGGCCTCCCGCGCGGGGTCGCGCGGGATCGTCACCGGCGGTTCGTCGCCGGAGCGCGACAGCGACAGCACGGAGGCGTCGCCGGTGCGCGACAGCGTCCGTACGGCGGTGCGTGACAGCACCTCTGTGAGAACTCCCCCCGCCGGGCTCACCGCATCAGCTCCCCGGGGTGGCGCCGGGAGCCCCGGTGCCCGGA
This sequence comes from Streptomyces sp. NPDC096048, assembly GCF_044763415.1. Classification (NCBI taxonomy): domain Bacteria; kingdom Bacillati; phylum Actinomycetota; class Actinomycetes; order Kitasatosporales; family Streptomycetaceae; genus Streptomyces; species Streptomyces sp. NPDC096048. The sequence continues at coordinate 739,548 of NZ_JBIWGG010000002.1, read as the reverse complement.
AGGCCGGCTGCCCGGGCCAGTTCGAGGTCGAGGGCCTCGCGGCGAATGCGCTGGTCGATGTAGAGCAGAACGGCCACGCCGGCCGTGATCGGGAAGGTGATCATCGAGCCGATCACCGAGCCGATCCCGCTGACGACGAGGAACGTCCAGCCGAGGTCTCCGGTGCCATCGAGGAAGCCGCCGACACCGTCGCCACCGAGGGTCGCGGCGAGGAAGGCGAAGGGGATGACGATGATCGACGCGACGACGTTCGCGATGATCGTGGCGAGCAGCTGGATGCCGAAGACCCGCCACCAGGAGCCGCGCACCAGCTTCACGGAGCGGCCCATCGCCTTCTTGATGCCCTGCTTCTCCAGCATCAGCGCGGGGGACGCCAGCGAGAAGCGGACCATGAGCCACACCGCGACGACGCCGGCCGCGAGGAAGCCCAGGACGGTCAGGGCCACGCCCGCGTCGCCGCCCACCGTGGCGGTGACGAGGAGACCGGGGGCCATGCCGACCATGACGATGCCGAAGACGATGAGCAGCAGCAGCACGATCAGGCCGAACAGCTTCAACACCTGGGGGCGGGCGTCCCGCCAGGCCTCACCGGTGGTCACCGGCCTGCCGAGCACGGCGCGACTGGTGACGGTGGTCAGCAGGGCGGTGGCCAGGACGGTGCCGATCAGGGAGATCAGGAAGATGACACCCGAGTTGATCGTGGTGTCGGTCAGGGCGTCGCCGAGTTCGCTCAGGGTGGCGTCGGGGTCGTTGAGGGCCTCGGTGCTGGTGTTGTCCAGGACGAGGCCCTGGAGCAGCACGACGATGATCTCCGTGAAGACCGCGACGGTCAGCGAGATGCCGAGGACCGTGCGCCAGTAGGTGCGCATGGTGGAGACCGCGCCGTCGAGGATCTCGCCGACGCCGAGCGGACGGAGCGGGATCACGCCGGGCTTGGCCGCGGGCGGGGGACCGCCCCAGCCGCCTCCCCAGCCGCCGTGCCCACCGGGTGGGCCGTAGCCGCCATAGCCTCCGCCCTGGCCGCCGTAGCCACCGGGGCCGCCGTACCCGCCCTGGCCGCCGTAGCCGCCGCCGGGGGGCGGAGCGCCCCAGCCCTGGTGCGGCGGCGGGGGAGGCGGTGCCTGGCCGGGGCCGGTGGGCGCGGGCCACTGGCCGGGCGGCGGCTGCTCCTTGGACCACTTCGTGCCGGGGCCCGTCGGTTCCGCGCCCGGCTGGTCCGCGGGGTGCGCGGGCTGATCGGGGCCGTTGGGGCGGTCGGCGGGATCGGCGGGGCCGGACGCGCCGGGCTCCCGCCCGTCGGACGGGGCGGATCCGGGCGAGGCCCAGCCCGGAGTGTCGTTCATCGTCGCTCCTTCACGGTGCCCTTCCGCGGTCGCGGCGGCAGGTTGGCAGCCATCGTGCCATGGCGTGGTCGGGTGCGGACCGGGCGCGGTATGGCCTGCACACCTTCAATTGTCCGCCCGGTAGGGGGCAGACTGACCGCATGGCTGATCAGGACGCGCGAAGCGGCGAGGACAAGCGGCCGACCGAGATCCCGGCGCTGCGCTGGGAGGAACCACCCGAGGGACCTGTGCTGGTCCTGCTGGACCAGACCAGACTGCCGGCCGAGGAGGTCGAACTGGTCTGCACGGACGCGTCCGCGCTCGTGGAGGCGATCCGCTCGCTCGCCGTGCGCGGGGCGCCGCTGCTGGGCATCGCGGGCGCCTACGGTGTCGCGCTCGCCGCCGTCCGGGGCTTCGAGGTGGAGGAGGCCGCGGCCGCGCTGGCGGGGTCCCGTCCCACCGCGGTGAACCTCGCCGTCGGTGTGCGCCGGGCCCAGGCCGCTCACCAGGAGGCGCTCGCCAGGACCGGCGACACCCGGCAGGCCGCCGCGGCCGCGCTGGCCGCGGCGCGGGCGCTGCACCGGGAGGACGCCCGGGCCAGCGCCCGGTTGGCCGCACACGGGCTGGCGCTGCTGGACGAGCTGCTGCCCGCCGGCGGGCACCGCGTGCTCACCCACTGCAACACCGGTTCGCTGGTGTCGGGCGGCGAGGGGACGGCCTTCGCGGTGGCGCTCGCGGCGCATCGGTCGGGGCGGCTGCGACGCCTCTGGGTGGACGAAACGCGTCCGTTGCTGCAAGGTGCTCGCCTGACGGCATACGAGGCGGCCCGCAACGACATGGCGTACACCTTGCTCACCGACAACGCGGCCGGTTCGCTGTTCGCGGCGGGTGAGGTGGACGCGGTGCTCATCGGCGCGGACCGCATCGCGGCCGACGGTTCGGTGGCGAACAAGGTGGGGAGCTACCCGCTCGCCGTGCTCGCGCGGTATCACCATGTGCCGTTCATCGTGGTGGCACCGGTCACGACGGTGGACCCGGACACGCCGGACGGGGCGTCCATCGAGGTGGAACAGCGTCCCGGATACGAAGTGACCGAGGTCACAGCACCTCAGGTGCCGGTGACCGGAGCGGGAGGCGGGATTCCGGTGGCACCCCTGGGGACCCAGGCGTACAACCCGGCGTTCGACGTGACTCCGCCCGAGCTGGTGACGGCGATCGTCACCGAGGAGGGCGTGGTTTCGCCCGTGACGGCAGGGGCTCTCGCGGAGCTGTGTGCCAGGTCACGCCAGGTAACGATTAGCTAATGGGATGATGTCGTTTATGAAGGGACGAGTCCTTGTCGTCGACGACGACACCGCACTGGCCGAGATGCTCGGCATTGTGCTGCGTGGTGAGGGTTTTGAGCCATCTTTCGTAGCCGACGGCGACAAGGCGCTGGCCGCCTTCCGGGAGACCAAGCCTGACCTGGTGCTGCTCGACCTGATGCTGCCCGGTCGGGACGGCATCGAGGTGTGCCGCCTGATCAGGGCGGAGTCGGGTGTGCCGATCGTGATGCTGACGGCGAAGAGTGACACCGTCGACGTCGTGGTGGGTCTGGAGTCGGGTGCCGACGACTACATCGTGAAGCCGTTCAAGCCGAAGGAGCTGGTGGCCCGTATCAGGGCGCGCCTGAGGAGGTCCGAGGAACCGGCGCCGGAGCAGCTCGCCATAGGCGATCTGGTCATCGACGTGGCCGGTCACTCCGTGAAGCGGGAGGGCCAGTCGATCGCGCTGACGCCGCTGGAGTTCGACCTGCTGGTGGCGCTGGCCCGCAAGCCGTGGCAGGTGTTCACGCGTGAGGTGCTCCTCGAGCAGGTCTGGGGCTACCGGCACGCGGCCGACACCCGGCTGGTCAACGTGCATGTGCAGCGGTTGCGCTCCAAGGTCGAGAAGGACCCGGAGAAGCCGGAGATCGTGGTGACCGTCCGTGGTGTCGGTTACAAGGCGGGACCGAGCTGACATGAGCAGGGACAGTGCCGCTTCGGCGCCCGGCCGCTCCGGGGCCCGCGCCGGACGGCCTGTCGGCCCCCCGTCCGCAGGCTCCCGCTGGCGCCGCCTGCTGGAGGGCGGGCTGCTGCACGGCGGGGTGCAGGGCAGCCCGGTGCTCCGTCTGTTCATGCGCTGGGTGCGCCGTCCGCTGCTGCCCGTCATGCGGCTGTGGCGGCGCAACATCCAGCTCAAGGTCGTCGTCACCACGCTGCTGATGTCGCTGGGCGTGGTGCTGCTGCTCGGCTTCGTGGTGATCGGGCAGGTCCGCAACGGGCTGCTGGACGCCAAGGTGAAGGCCTCCCAGAGCCAGGCGACCGGCGGTTTCGCGGTGGCCAAGCAGAAGGCCGAGGAGTCGGCCAGCGTGACCGGTGACGAGGGCGTGCCCGTGGACGGCCGTCCCCCGCAGAACGTCATCCAGTGGATGAGTGAACTGGTCAAGTCGCTCTCCAGCGGCGGCCAGGGCGCCTTCGACGTGGTCACGCTCCCCATGGGCGGGGACAGCGGCAGCGGGCGCGGCCCGCGCGCCTCGGGCTTCGTCAACTGGTCGGCCAGCGTGCCCGAGGGCCTGCGGGAGCGGATCGACGGCAGTACGGCGGCGGCGCAGAGCTACACCCGGATCGTCTACGACTCCGGTGAGGCGTCGCAGCCCGGCCTGGTCATCGGCAAGCAGGTCAACGACCCGAACGGTGAGCCGTACCAGCTGTACTACCTCTTCCCGCTCACGCAGGAGGAGGAGTCGCTGAGCCTGGTCAGAGGCACGCTGGCGACGGCCGGGCTCTTCGTCGTCGTCCTGCTCGGGGCCATCGCCTGGCTCGTGGTGCGTCAGGTCGTCACGCCCGTACGGATGGCGGCGAGCATCGCCGAGCGGCTGTCCGCCGGGCGGCTGCAGGAACGGATGAAGGTCACCGGCGAGGACGACATCGCGCGGCTCGGCGAGGCCTTCAACAAGATGGCGCAGAACCTGCAGTTGAAGATCAGCCAGCTGGAGGACCTGTCGCGGATGCAGCGGCGGTTCGTCTCCGACGTGTCGCACGAACTGCGGACGCCGCTGACGACCGTGCGCATGGCCGCCGACGTCATCCACGACGCGCGCGTGGACTTCGATCCGGTGACCGCGCGCTCGGCCGAGCTGCTCGCCGACCAGCTGGACCGGTTCGAGACGCTGCTCGCGGACCTGCTGGAGATCAGCCGTTTCGACGCGGGCGCGGCGGCGCTGGAGGCGGAGCCGATAGACCTCAGGGAGGTCGTACGGCGGGTCGTGGGCGGGGCCGAACCGCTCGCCGAGCGCAAGGGCACGCGGATACGCGTGGCCGGCGACCAGCAGCCCGTCGTCGCCGAGGCGGACGCGAGACGCGTGGAGCGCGTGCTGCGCAACCTCGTCGTCAACGCCGTCGAGCACGGCGAGGGCAACGACGTCGTCGTCAAGCTCGCCGCGGCCGGCGGCGCGGTCGCCGTAGCGGTGCGCGACTACGGCGTAGGACTCAAGCCGGGCGAGGCGACCCGGGTCTTCAGCCGCTTCTGGCGGGCCGACCCGGCACGCGCGCGTACCACCGGCGGTACGGGGCTGGGGCTTTCCATCGCCCTGGAGGACGCGCGGCTGCACGGAGGCTGGCTGCAGGCCTGGGGCGAGCCGGGCGGCGGATCGCAGTTCCGGCTGACGCTGCCCAGGACGGCGGACGAGCCGCTGCGGGGCTCACCGATACCGCTGGAGCCGACGGACTCGCGGCGCAATCGCGGCCTGGGCGAGGCCGGCCTCAACGACGCCGGTGCGGCGCACGGCACGGCAAAGACGGCCACTGTTCCGGCGCAGGCGCCGCTCGGGCAGGTGCCTCCGGGGTCCGCCCGGGGCCCGATCCCGCCGCGGTCGGCCACGGCGGCTCCCACGGCTGATCCGACGGCACTGCCCGGCAACGGCGCGCGCGTGGTGCCACGGCCCGTGTCGGGCGCCCGGAGACAAGGCGGCGGGCCCGAGCCGGAGGCGACGAGCCGCCCGGACGCCGGACCGGATCAGCCGGAGGACTCGAGCAGGCAAGGGGAGGCATCTCGTGGGCGCTGACCGCGAGGGGAGCGGGCGGCGGGGGCCGGCACGCGTGGTGGCGTACGCCCTCTGTGGCGTCGTACTGCTGGCGGGGTGTGCCTCCATGCCCGACAGCGGGGATCTGCGGGGCGTGGAGTCCACGCCCCGGCAGGACCCGCAGGTGCGGGTGTTCGCGATGCCGCCGCGGGAGGACGACTCGCCCACGGAGATCGTGCAGGGCTTCCTGGAGGCGCTGACCAGCAACGAGCCGGAGTACGAGACGGCGCGCAAGTACCTGACGGGCGAGGCCGCGAGGACCTGGCGGCCGGAGCGGTCCACCACGGTGCTCACGGGCGGGCCGGGAACCGAGTCAGACCACTCGGGAAGCCGCGAGGACGCCGACGACTACTCCGTCACGCTGACCGGCACCAGGGTCGCCACGGTGGACGGGCAGCGGTCGTACTCGCCGTCGAACGGTCAGTACCGCGAACCGGTGCACCTCAGCCGGGACGGCAAGAGCGGGCAGTGGCGCATCGACGCGCTGCCGCAGGGCGTCATCATGGGGAAGTCGGACTTCCAGCGCACCTACATGTCCGTCAACAAGTACTACTTCGCCTCGAACGGCGCCCCCACCACGCAGGCCGGTGCGAGCGCTCAGCCGGCGGCCGTCGCCGATCCGGTCTACGTGCGCCGGCTCGTGGACCCCATGACCCAGGTGGTGCGTTCCCTGATCAGCGGGCCGACGAGCCTGCTCGGGCCCGTGGTCAGGTCGAGCTTCCCGACCGGTACGGCGCTGGCGGAGAACGTCGACTCGCTGACGCCCGACGACCACAACAGGCTGACGGTGCGGCTGAACGACCGGGCGGCCGGGGTCGGCGACGACAAGTGCGACGAGATGGCGGCCCAGCTCCTCTTCACGCTGCAGAACCTCACTCCGGTGGTGGACGAGGTCGAGCTGCGCTCGGGCGGTGAGCGACTGTGCTCCCTCACCGAGGACCGGGCGGAGACGGTCGCGACGCGCGGCTCGGCCCAGCGGCCCGACTACCTGTACTTCATCGACGAAGAGGACCGCCTGGTGCGCATCGCCGCCGGCAGCAGCGGGACCCGGCCGGAACCGGTTCCCGGGGCGCTGGGCGAGGGCGTGGCGGCCCTGGGGGCGGTGGCGGTGTCGCGGGACGAGCGCAGCGCGGCCGGCATTCGGCTCGACAACAAGTCGCTGTACGTCGGTTCGCTGGTGTCGGGTGGTTCGCTCGGTGATCCCGTGCTGGTGAGCAACGGCAAGACGGAGGAGAACCGGCTGACGCCGCCCAGCTGGGACGCGCAGGGCGACCTGTGGATCGCCGACCGCGACCCGGCCGATCCCCGCCTGCTGCTGCTCGAGGAGGGCAAGGGCCGGCCCGTGGAGGTGCGGACCCCGGGGCTGGACGGACGGGTCCAGGCCGTGCGGGTGGCGGCCGACGGTGTGCGGATCGCGCTCATCGTGGAGAAGGACGGCAAGCGGTCCCTGCTCATCGGACGGATCGAGCGGGACGGGAAGGCCGGCGAACCGTCCTCGGTCACCGTCCTCGAACTGCGCTCCGCGACCCCGGAGCTGGAGGAGGTCACGGCCATGTCGTGGGCCGGTGACAGCCGGCTCGTGGTGGTCGGGCGCGAGCGCGGGGGCGTCCAGCAGATCGGATACGTACAGGTCGACGGCTCCACGCCGGAGGCCTCGGTGCCCGCCGCGCTGACCGGTGTGAAGGAGATCGCCGCGACCGAGGACGAGCGGCTGCCGCTGGTGGCGTACTCGGAGGACGTGATCGTGCGGCTGCCGTCGGGGCTGCAGTGGCAGAAGGTGACGGAGGGGACGGCGCCGGTCTATCCGGGGTGAGCCGTCCGGCTCTTCCGACGCGGGCGTTCACTCGTGTGGGTGAGGCGTGGCGGGCGGGCCCGAAGTTTTCCACAGGGCGCGCGTCTGCGTTTTCCACAGGCCTGGTCGAGCCCCGCGGGCGTTGGCACAGTGGTGGCCATGCGGGGATCGCGGGAATGGTGGCGGGACCTCACCGACCTGGTGCTGCCGGCCGAGTGCGGAGGCTGCGGCAGGGCTCGCACGGTGCTGTGCCCTCGGTGCCGTACGGCCCTGAGCGGCGCCGCACCGCGCCGGGCGCGGCCGGTGCCGGAGCCGCCGGGGCTGCCGGCGGTGCACGCGGCCGCCCGGTACGCGGACGAGGTACGGGCCGCCCTGCTGGCACACAAGGAGCGGGGCGTGCTGGCCCTCACCGCGCCGCTCGGCGCGGCGCTGGCAGGGGCGGTGCGGGCCGGGCTCCGGGAGGCACGGTGGGGCGCCGGTGAGGCGGGGGGCATACGCGGGCGGGGGCCGGTGCTGCTCGTGCCCGTGCCGTCCGCGCCCCGGGCGGTGCGCACCCGCGGGCACGACCCGGCGCGGCGGATCGCCCTCGCGGCCGCGGGGGAGCTGCGGCGGACCGGGACGTCCGCCCGGGTGCTGGCCGTGCTGCGGCAACGGCACGCGGTGGCCGACCAGTCGGGGCTCGGCGCCCGGCAGCGGCTGCACAATCTGGCCGGCGCGCTGGCGGTGGCTCCCGGCGGTGGCCGGCTGCTGTGCGGTGGTGGGCCGGTCGTCCTCGTCGACGACCTCATGACGACCGGGGCGTCCCTGGCGGAGGCGGCGCGCGCCCTGCGCGCGGTGCGGGCCGAGGCGAGATCCGCTGTGTATCCGTCGCCGGCAGGGGAAGGCAGAGAGGAACGGAAGGCCGGGCCCCGAATGGCGGGTCCGTACGAAGGCGGTGGCGTGATCCGTGAAGCGATCTGCGCGGCAGTGGTCGCGGCTTCACCAGATTCTTTCGAAATAAACCGGAACTGACTGGAAACTTGCCGCGTTGCAGGTAATGAGAGGCTCAATTCACTGGAACGGAGGTACACCGCGGTAGAGGGTGACGACATCCGTCCAGGCGAGATATGTTCGGTTGTGAGGCAAAGCCGCAGGCCACACCTCTCAAATCCGAATGCCGTGCTGCGGGTTTTACCGTCATCGCCCGCACCGGTGGAGTGGAGATCTCGCCCGCGGGGGAGGAGGTGGAAGTCACCGAGTCCGAGGTTCCGGGGTAGACCGGAACCTGGTGCAAAAGGGAGATGCTCCGCCATCGAAGCGGAGCGATCCGGGAACGGAGTTCTGCGTGGACATCGTCGTCAAGGGCCGCAAGACCGAGGTGCCCGAGCGGTTCCGGAAGCACGTGGCCGAGAAGCTGAAGCTGGAGAAGATCCAGAAGCTCGATGGCAAGGTGATCAGCCTCGACGTCGAGGTGTCCAAGGAGCCGAACCCCCGGCAGGCCGACCGCTGTGACCGAGTGGAGATCACGCTCCGCTCCCGCGGTCCGGTGATCCGGGCGGAGGCGGCGGCGAGCGACCCGTACGCGGCGCTCGACCTGGCGGCGGAGAAGCTCGGTGCCCGGCTGCGCAAGCAGCACGACAAGCGCTTCTCGCGCCGCGGTGCGCGCCGGATTCCGGCGGCGGAGGTCGCCGACCACGTCCCCGGCGCGGCGACGCTCAACGGGAACGGCGACGTCGTCCCGGAGGAGAAGCAGGACGGCGTACCCACCAAGAAGATCGGCTCGCTGGAGGTCCAGGGCGACGGTCCGCTCGTCGTCCGTGAGAAGACCCACGTGGCCGCACCGATGACCCTCGACCAGGCGCTCTACGAGATGGAACTGGTCGGGCACGACTTCTACCTGTTCGTCGACTCCGAGACGAAGGAGCCCAGCGTCGTCTACCGGCGGCACGCCTACGACTACGGCGTGATCCACCTCACGACGGACACGATGGTCACCCAGGTGCACGCCACCGAGGCGGGTGACGCGCTCGGCGGCTGACGACGCCGGGTGACAGCGGAACCGGTGCCCCTGGAGCGCGTGTGCGCCCCCAGGGGCACCGGTGTGCGACGGTGCGCGAGGGTGTGCGACCCCCTCGTTCGCCCGCTCGGCCACCCCCGTGTCGGCCGGGCATGGAATCATGGCGGCAACGGCCCAACCGGTGGGTCGTTGCTCTGGGTTGGCGATGGCTCAGGACGACGGGCCACAGCCTTCAGGGGGAGGAACGATGGCGGACAGTTTCGGACCGATGCGGGGCGAGGGCGTCGACGAGGGGATCGACGACGGCGCCGGCATGGGCCCGGACGCGGGCTCTGTGCGCAAGGAGCCGATCAGGGTCCTGGTCGTGGACGACCACGCCCTGTTCCGCCGCGGCCTGGAGATCGTTCTCGCGGCCGAGGAGGACATCCAGGTCGTCGGGGAGGCCGGTGACGGCGCCGAGGCCGTGGAGAAGGCCGCGGACCTGCTGCCGGACATCGTCCTGATGGACGTACGGATGCCCAAGCGGGGCGGGATCGAGGCCTGCACCTCCATCAAGGAGGTCGCCCCCAGCGCCAAGATCATCATGCTGACGATCAGCGACGAGGAGGCCGACCTCTACGACGCGATCAAGGCGGGTGCGACCGGTTATCTCCTCAAGGAGATCTCGACGGACGAGGTGGCCACCGCCATTCGTGCCGTGGCCGACGGGCAGTCGCAGATCAGTCCGTCCATGGCGTCGAAACTGCTCACCGAGTTCAAGTCGATGATCCAGCGGACCGACGAACGCCGGCTCGTTCCCGCACCGCGGCTCACGGACCGTGAACTGGAGGTCCTCAAGCTGGTCGCCACGGGAATGAACAACCGGGACATCGCCAAGGAACTGTTCATTTCCGAGAACACCGTGAAGAACCACGTGCGCAACATCCTGGAGAAACTGCAACTGCACTCCAGGATGGAGGCCGTGGTGTACGCGATGCGGGAGAAGATCCTCGAGATCCGTTGACGGCTGTCGGCTGACGACCGAGGGGCTGACGGCTGACGTCGACGGCCTTGCCCGGCTCAGGTGAGCAGGCCGGCCACGTCCCTCGTGAGCGGCTCGCGCAGATCCGGCGCGTCGACCCGTTCCACGCGAACGTCCGTGCAGTCCACCCAGCCCGCCGCCTCGACCAGGGCCTGGGCCACCGCCGGGACCGCCTTGGGGCCGTCCAGTGTGACCTGTTTGGCGACCAGAGTGCGCCCCTCGCGCGCGGGATCGACCCGGCCGACGAGCCGGCCGCCGGCCAGGACCGGCATCGCGAAGTAGCCGTGCACCCGCTTCTGCTTCGGTACGTAGGCCTCCAGGCGATGGGTGAAGCCGAAGATCCGTTCCGTGCGCGCACGGTCCCAGATCAGGGAGTCGAAGGGCGAGAGCAGCGTCGTGCGGTGCCGGCCGCGCGGGGGCTTTTCCAGGGCCGCGGGGTCCGCCCAGGCCGGCTTGCCCCAGCCCTCCACGGTGACCGGGACCAGGCCCGAGTCGGCGATCACGGCGTCGACCTGCTCACCCCTGAGACGGTGGTAGTCCGCGATGTCCGCGCGGGTGCCGACGCCCAGGGACTGGCCGGCCAGGCGGACCAGGCGGCGCAGGCATTCGGCGTCGTCCAGTTCGTCGTGCAGCAGCGCGGCCGGGACCGCGCGCTCGGCCAGGTCGTACACCCGCTTCCAGCCGCGGCGCTCGACGCACACCACCTCGCCGTACATGAGCGCGCGCTCGACGGCGACCTTCGTGCCCGACCAGTCCCACCACTCGCTGGTCTTCTTCGCGCCGCCCAGGTCCGTCGCGGTGAGGGGGCCCTCGGTGCGGAGCTGCTTGACGACCTGGTCGTAGGTGCCGTCGGGGAGGTGGTGGTTCCAGTGCGGGCGGTTGCGGTAGGCGCGGCGGCGGAACGCGAAGTGCGGCCACTCCTCGATGGGGAGGATGCAGGCGGCGTGGGACCAGTACTCGAAGGCGTGGGTGTCCTGCCAGTAGGCGTCCTCGACCGCCTTGCGGCCCAGTGCGCCCAGTCGGGCGTACGGGATGAGTTCGTGGGAGCGGGCGAGGACCGAGATGGTGTCGAGCTGCACCGCGCCCAGGTGACGGAGGACGCCGCGGACGCCTGCGCGGCGGTCGGGGGCGCCGAGGAAGCCCTGTGCGCGGAGGGCGAGGCGGCGAGCCTCGTGCGCGGACAGTTCCGTGGTGGGGGGCGGGAGGGTCGTCATACGTCCGCACGATAAGGGGTGGGTCTGACAGAGGGGGCGGGGGTGGGTGCGCGGCCCGGCGGTGCGGGGTGCCTCCCCCACTCTCGGCTTCGCTCGAGCGGGGGGACCCCCACCGCCCACCCGTGCCGCCCCAGCGGCACGACTGCCCGCAGCTGCTGGGCTACGGGGCCGGCAGGTACGGGGATGTCGAGGGGAGGGAGAGGTCCGAGGGGAGGAGGGAGGCGATCCAGCAGTCGCGGCGTACGCCGTTGTTGTTGATCGCGGAGCGCAACGTGCCCTCCATGGTGAAGCCCGCGCGTCGGGCCACCGCGCGGGAGGCCGTGTTGCCGACCTCGGCGCGCCACTCCAGGCGGTCGATCGCCCGGTCGGTGAAGGCCCAGCGGGAGACGGCGACGGCGGCCTCGGTGACGTAGCCGTGGCCGCGGTGCTCCTTGGCGCCCCAGAAACCGATCTCGCCGACGCCCAGGGAGATCATCGTGATGCCGAGCATGCCCGCCAGGTCCCCGGTGGGGAGGAAGAGGCCGAAGGTGAACATCGAGGCGTCCGCCCAGCCGTCGGGCACCATCTGCTCCGTGAAGCCCCGCGCGTGCTCCTGGAGGTAGGGCGAGGGGATCGTCGTCCAGCGCTGGATGTCGGAATCCTGGCAGGCGGCGTACACGGCATCGGTGTCCTGGGGGCCGACCGTGCGCAGGACGAGGCGGTCGGTGGTGAGCGTGAGGGGTTCCATCGGCCGATTCTGCGCGGCGTCCGAGGCGGGCGCCATCTTTTGCCGTGCGTGAACAGACGGTCACTTTTCGCCGGTTTCGCCGGAGGGTGCGGCACCATCCGCGGTGCCCGGACGTTGAACTCGATGACAGCGGACCGGAAGCTGGATGAAGGAGCACACGGTCCCCGTTACAGCAGGCTCCCGGGGCGGCGGGGTCCTCGCATACGATGGCCGTTGCTCAGTCCGTCACAGGAAAACGACCGTCCCAGGCCCGACCGGCAAGGAGACCAACCCCCGTGTCCGTCCTCTCGAAGATCATGCGTGCAGGCGAAGGCAAGATCCTGCGCAAGCTGCACCGCATCGCGGACCAGGTCAACTCCATCGAAGAGGACTTCGTCGACCTCTCCGACGCCGAGCTGCGGGCCCTCACCGATGAGTACAAGCAGCGCTACGCCGATGGTGAGAGCCTGGACGACCTGCTTCCCGAAGCCTTCGCCACCGTCCGGGAGGCCGCCAAGCGCGTCCTGGGACAGCGGCACTACGACGTGCAGATGATGGGCGGCGCGGCCCTGCACATGGGCTACGTGGCCGAGATGAAGACCGGCGAGGGCAAGACCCTCGTCGGCACCCTGCCCGCCTATCTCAACGCCCTGTCCGGCGAGGGCGTGCACATCGTCACGGTCAACGACTACCTGGCCGAGCGCGACTCCGAGATGATGGGCCGCGTTCACAAGTTCCTCGGTCTGAACGTCGGCTGCATCCTCGCCAACCAGACGCCGGCCCAGCGCCGCGAGATGTACGCCTGCGACATCACCTACGGCACGAACAACGAGTTCGGCTTCGACTACCTGCGCGACAACATGGCCTGGTCCAAGGACGAACTCGTCCAGCGCGGCCACAACTTCGCCATCGTCGACGAGGTCGACTCCATCCTGGTGGACGAGGCCCGTACGCCGCTGATCATCTCCGGCCCCGCCGACCAGGCCACCAAGTGGTACGGCGACTTCGCCAAGCTGGTCACCCGCCTGAAGAAGGGCGAGGCGGGCAACACCCTCAAGGGCATCGAGGAGACCGGCGACTACGAGGTCGACGAGAAGAAGCGCACCGTCGCCATCCACGAGTCGGGTGTCGCCAAGGTCGAGGACTGGCTGGGCATCGACAACCTCTACGAGTCGGTGAACACCCCGCTCGTCGGTTACCTGAACAACGCCATCAAGGCCAAGGAACTCTTCAAGAAGGACAAGGACTACGTCGTCCTCGACGGCGAAGTCATGATCGTCGACGAGCACACCGGCCGTATCCTCGCCGGCCGCCGCTACAACGAGGGCATGCACCAGGCGATCGAGGCGAAGGAAGGGGTGGACATCAAGGACGAGAACCAGACGCTCGCCACGATCACGCTCCAGAACTTCTTCCGCCTCTACAAGCGCCACGACCACGAGGGCAAGGAACAGCCCGGCCTGTCCGGCATGACCGGTACGGCCATGACCGAGGCCGCCGAGTTCCACCAGATCTACAAGCTCGGCGTGGTGCCCATCCCGACCAACCGGCCGATGATCCGCAAGGACCAGTCGGACCTGATCTACCGCACCGAGGTCGCGAAGTTCGAGGCGGTCGTCGACGACATCGAGGAGAAGCACGGCAAGGGCCAGCCGATCCTCGTCGGCACCACCTCGGTCGAGAAGTCCGAGTACCTCTCGCAGCAGCTCAGCAAGCGCGGTGTGCAGCACGAGGTGCTGAACGCCAAGCAGCACGACCGTGAGGCGACGATCGTCGCCCAGGCGGGCCGCAAGGGCTCCGTGACGGTGGCCACGAACATGGCCGGCCGTGGTACGGACATCAAGCTCGGCGGCAACCCCGAGGACCTCGCCGAGGCGGAGCTGCGCCAGCGCGGCCTCGACCCCGAGGAGCACATCGAGGAGTGGGCCGCGGCCCTCCCCGCGGCGCTGGAGCGGGCCGAGCAGGCGGTCAAGGCGGAGTTCGAGGAGGTCAAGGCCCTCGGCGGCCTCTACGTGCTGGGTACCGAACGGCACGAGTCGCGGCGTATCGACAACCAGCTGCGCGGTCGTAGCGGCCGTCAGGGCGACCCCGGCGAGTCCCGTTTCTACCTCTCCCTGGGCGACGACCTGATGCGGCTGTTCAAGGCCCAGATGGTCGAGCGCGTGATGTCGATGGCGAACGTCCCGGACGACGTGCCGATCGAGAACAAGATGGTCACGCGCGCGATCGCGTCCGCCCAGTCCCAGGTCGAGACGCAGAACTTCGAGACCCGCAAGAACGTCCTGAAGTACGACGAGGTCCTCAACCGGCAGCGCGAGGTCATCTACGGCGAGCGGCGCCGCGTTCTGGAGGGCGAGGACCTGCAGGAGCAGATCCAGCACTTCATGAACGACACGATCGACGCGTACGTGCAGGCCGAGACCGCCGAGGGCTTCCCTGAGGACTGGGACCTCGACCGTCTGTGGGGCGCCTTCAAGCAGCTCTACCCGGTGAAGGTCACCGTCGAGGAGCTGGAGGAGGCGGCCGGCGACCGGGCCGGGCTGACCGCCGACTACATCGCGGAGTCCATCAAGGACGACGTCCAGGAGCAGTACGAGGCGCGTGAGGCGCAGCTCGGTTCCGAGATCATGCGCGAGCTGGAGCGCCGGGTCGTGCTCTCGGTCCTGGACCGCAAGTGGCGCGAGCACCTCTACGAGATGGACTACCTCCAGGAGGGCATCGGCCTGCGCGCGATGGCGCAGAAGGACCCCCTGGTCGAGTACCAGCGCGAGGGCTTCGACATGTTCCAGGCCATGATGGAGGGCATCAAGGAGGAGTCCGTCGGCTACCTGTTCAACCTGGAGGTCCAGGTCGAGCAGCAGGTCGAGGAGGTCCCGGTCGAGGACGCGGGGCCGTCGCTGGACAAGGACAAGCAGGACGCCGTCCCCGCCCAGGCGGGCGCCCGCCCGGAGATCCGCGCCAAGGGGCTCGACGCTCCGCAGCGCCGGGGTCTGCACTTCTCCGCCCCGACCGTGGACGGCGAGGGCGGTGTCGTCGAGGGCGACTTCACCACCGACGGCGAGCCCGCGCAGCCCCAGTCCGACGGGCTCACGCGCGCGGAGCGCCGCAAGCAGGCCAAGGGCGGACGTCGCCGCAAGAAGTGACGGTGCGGGGCCCTCGGGCGCCGTAGCGGAGGGAAGGGCCGGGCACCTCTGGGTGCCCGGCCCTTCGCGTGTCCCGGCGTGTCCTGGCATGTCCCGGCGTGTGATGCCGGTCGTCGCCGGTGCCGTCGCCGGTGCCGGTGGTCGGTGGCCGGTGGCCGGTGCCGGTCGGTGACGCCCCTCGTCGGCCTCAGTCGTCGTCGGTGTGCGGTCGGCGGGGGCCGCCCAGTTCCACCGCCGTGCAGCGCCACCGCAGGTCGTGGCCCTGCTCCAGCCGGAAGGCCATGGCGCGCAGCTGGTCACCCGCGCCGATCCGGGCGAAGACCTCCAGGGCACCCGGCCTCGGCTCGAAGTAGCCGATGTCGCGGACCACGGGGTGAGTGCCGCGCGTGCGCAGGGGGCCGCGTTCGGCGAGGTGGGCGAGATCGTCGTAGGCGCGGCCGACGGTGTGGCGGAGCATCGAGTGGACGGGGCGCCGGCCGCTGAGCACGTTGAGCAGAAGCTCGGCGAAGCGGTCGGTGGGGCGGAGCTGAGGGACGGGACGGCGAGGGGTCTGAGCGGGGACGAGAGGCGCTCCCGGGGCCGGGGCGGGCGGGTGCGCGATGGGGGCGGCGGGGGCCGTCACGAGGGCGCACGCCGCGGCGCGCGGGCCCGTCCCGGTGGCCCCGCCCGGGCCGGCCGTGGGCGGGCGGGTGTCCGCCGGCCTCGTACGGGCCCGCGGAGACCTGCCAGGGGAGCCAGGCGGTCGGCCACCGGGCGCCCCGGCCCGCACGACGCGTCCGCCGGGCCTGCGGGGCGGCACGCCGCCAGGTACGCGGGACGGGACGGTCGCGGGTTCGCGGGGCGGCACGGTCCCGGGTACGCGGGAAGAGGCGGTGGCAGCGGCGAGCAGTGGCATGGTGCCGGGCGGCTGGGCTGTGGGGGCGCCGCCGGGGTCCCGGGGTGGGGTGGGGGCGAGCGGGTGATCCGGCGTGCGGAGGAGGGTGCTGTTCGGGTTGGGCTGGGACCTGGTCATGACCTTGCGCATGGGGCTCCCCGTTCGGCGGCCCGGGTGATACCGGGCAGTAACTTGGCGGTCGGTGATCTTGTACGGGGTGGTGGGGCGGGACGGCAAGGAGGAAGGCGGCCGGACCGAGGGGGCTGGAAGGTTCACCTATCAGAGTGACCGGGGTGGCCGGAAAGCCCGGGGCGGAGCGGCTGTACCGGGTGAGTTCCGGGGCCGGAGGTGGACGCCTGGGGCGCCATGGGTGGGGACCCGAAAGGGGACACCCGCACGTATCCTGAAGGCTCTTCCAGGCCATCCCGGCCGTCCCGGGCCTTCGGTGGCGTTCCCGACCACGAAAGCGGAAGCCATGCGCGTCTACGTCCCCCTGACCCTCTCCGGCCTCGCCGAGGCGCACAGCACGGGAGAGCTGGGGACGGGACCGCTCGTCGCCTACGCCGTCACGCCGGCGCTGCGCGAGTGGTACCGCTCGGACGACATCGAGGAGCTGGAGTACGCCGCCCTGAACCGGGCCGCGCTGGCCTCGCTGCGGCTACTGGCGGCCGACCCCGGCGCGACGCGGCGCCGGGTCGTGGTCGCCGCCGACGTGTCCGACGGCGCGGTCTCGGCCGCCCCGGAACGGGGGCCCGATCCGGCGGGGCTGGGCGAGGTGCGGCTCGCCGGGTCGCTGCGGCTGGCCAAGGTGGCCTCGGTGCACGTCGACTCCGCCGACGCGGAGGCGGAGGTGACCGCCGCGGCCGAGGCCCTCGCCGCGGCGGACGGCGGGGACGACGGCGCCCGGTTCGTCGTGGACGGGGCGGAGGACCACGAGCTGCTCTGGTACGCGACGCAGGAGATCCCGAACCTGGTGGAGCCCGGCCACTGACGTCTTGTCGGCCGGCCGTTCGGGTCGGCCGTCCCGGGCCGGCCGAGGTGGTCCCCGTCTTGATTGTCAGTGGCGGCGGGTACGTTTTCGGGCATGGGGACGCAGACAGGAGCGCACATCGTCTGGGACTGGAACGGGACGCTGTTCCACGACAACGACGCGATCATCGGGGCGACGAACGCGGCCTTCGCCGAGCTGGGGCTGGCGTCGATCACGCTGGAGCAGTACCGGGCGCTGTACTGCGTGCCGGTGCCGAAGTTCTACGAGCGGCTGATGGGGCGGCTGCCCACCGACGCCGAGTGGGAGGTCATGGACGCGACCTTCCATCGCCACTACACCGAACACCGGGTGCGGTGCGGGCTCGCCGAGGGCGCGGCGGAGCTGCTCGTTGGGTGGCGGTCGGCGGGGCGCAGTCAGTCGATCCTCAGCATGTACGGCCATGACGACCTGGTTCCGCTGGTCAAGCGGTTCGGGATCGAGGCGCACTTCATACGCGTCGACGGGCGGATCGGGCCGTCCGGGGGCAGCAAGGCCGAGCACATGGTGCGGCATCTCGCGGAGCTGGCGCTGGCCGGGGTGGACCCCGCTCGTACGGTGGTGATCGGGGACGCCGCGGATGACGCGGTGGCCGCGCGGCACGTGGGGGCGGAGGCGGTGCTGTACACCGGGGGGTCGCACAGCCGGGCCAGTCTGGAGGGGGTCGGGGTGCCGGTGGTGGACACGCTGGGGGAGGCCGTGGCGGAGGCGGCGCGGTTGGCGGCGTGAGCGGCTGGGTGACGCCGGTCGGGCGACGCCCGGCGTCGGTGCGGGCCGGGGGTGGGTGCCGCGGCCCGGCGTTGCGGGCTGCCGCCGCGCCCACCCGTCCCACCCCCCAGCGGCACGATCGCCCGCAGCTGTGCGGTGGCGACTGCTCGCAGCTGTGCGGCGGCGACTGCCGGCGGCAGCGCGGGGGGAGCCTGTCGCAGTTGCGCGGCGGTGGTTCTGTGCAAAACGTCAAAGTCTCCGTCCCGGTTTTGTACACATACGGCTCGTGACGGGGGCCCCGCGAGGAGCGATAGCCTTGTGGCGTGATCAGCGCGATAGCTCGCGGGGGCACCGGCGCCCCTGCTTTGCGCCCGGTACGCACGGACGACATCCGTGTCCGGGCGGCGGTCGCTGGTCTTCGCGGGCGGGACGGGGCATCGAAGGCCCCCGGTACGACGCCGCGCACCCCCCGGACGACGACTGCGAGACCGACGTCACACCCGGCGGGCGCGGCGACATTGGCTGATATGCCCCCGCTCCTCTCACCTTGCGGCATAGCGTCGGAACAGACCGGACACCCCGCGTCTCGACGTCACGCCGGAAGGCAGGAGACCGTACTTCCTTCTACGTCACGCAACGGCGCGCGACAGGAGCCAGAGGACAATGCAGACCAAGCTGGACGAAGCCAAGGCCGAGCTGCTCGAAAGGGCTGCGCGGGTAGCTGAGAACAGCCCGGTCGGGGGGCACCTACCGACTGGGACGACGGACGAGGGCACGTCGGACACCCCGGACACCCCGGGCACCCCGGACCACGCATCCGTGTTCGCGTTCCTCCGGCGTTACTACCGGCACACCGCCCCGGAGGACCTGGCCGACCGCGACCCGGTCGACGTCTTCGGAGCCGCCGTCTCGCACTACCGGCTGGCGGAGAACCGCCCGCAGGGCACGGCGAACGTACGGGTGCACACCCCGACCGTCGAGGAGAACGGCTGGACGTGCAGCCACTCCGTGGTCGAGGTGGTCACGGACGACATGCCCTTCCTCGTCGACTCCGTGACCAACGAGCTGACCCGGCAGGGGCGCGGCATCCACGTCGTCGTCCACCCGCTGATCGTGGTGCGCCGCGACGTGACCGGCAAGCTCGTCGAGGTGCTCACCGGCGGGCCCTCCGACGACCTCCCGCACGACGCGCACGTCGAGTCCTGGATCCACGTCGAGTTCGACCGCGAGACCGACCGCGGCGACCTGAAGCAGATCACCGCCGACCTGCTGCGCATCCTGAACGACGTCCGCGAGACGGTCGAGGACTGGGGCAAGATGCGGGACGCGGCCGTCCGCATCGCGGAGGAGCTGCCGACCGAGCCCGCCCCCGACGATCTCCCCCCGCGGGAGCTGGAGGAGGCCCGCGAGCTGCTGCGCTGGCTGGCCGACGACCACTTCACCTTCCTCGGCTACCGCGAGTACCAGCTGCGCGGCGACGACTCGCTCGCCGCCGTCGCCGGCACCGGCCTCGGCATCCTGCGCTCCGACCCGCACCACGCGGCCGACGAGAGCCACCCCGTCAGCCCGTCCTTCGAGCGGCTGCCCGCCGACGCCCGGGCCAAGGCCCGCGAGCACCGGCTGCTGGTGCTGACCAAGGCCAACAGCCGGGCCACCGTGCACCGGCCGTCGTACCTGGACTACGTCGGCGTCAAGAAGTTCGACGAGCAGGGCAACGTCGTCGGGGAGCGCCGCTTCCTCGGCCTGTTCTCCTCCGCGGCCTACACCGAGTCCGTCCGCCGGGTGCCGGTCGTCCGGCGCAAGGTGGAGGAGGTGCTGGAGCGGGCCGGCTTCTCGCCCAACAGCCACGACGGGCGGGATCTGCTGCAGATCCTGGAGACGTACCCGCGCGACGAGATGTTCCAGATGCCGGTCGAGGAGCTGGAGCCGATCGTCACCTCCGTGCTCTACCTCCAGGAGCGGCGCCGTCTCCGGCTCTACCTGCGGCAGGACGAGTACGGGCGCTACTACTCGGCCCTCGTCTACCTCCCCCGCGACCGCTACACCACCGGGGTCCGGCTGCGGATCATCGACATCCTCAAGGAGGAGCTCGGCGGCACCAGCGTCGACTTCACGGCCTGGAACACCGAGTCGATCCTGTCCCGGCTGCACTTCGTGGTCCGCGTGCCGCAGGGCACCGAGCTGCCGCAGCTGTCCGACGCGGACAAGGAGCGCATCGAGGCCCGCCTCGTCGAGGCCGCCCGTTCCTGGGCCGACGGGTTCGCCGAAGCGCTGACCGCCGAGGTCGGCGAGGAGCGCTCCGCGGAGCTGATGCGCCGCTACGGGAGTGCCTTCCCCGAGGGCTACAAGGCCGACCACGGCCCGCGCTCCGCGGTCGCCGACCTCGGTCACCTGGAGCGGCTCGACGAGGACAGGACCTTCGCGCTGAGCCTGTACGAGCCGGTCGGCGCCGCGCCCGAGGAGCGCCGGTTCAAGATCTACCAGAAGGGCGGCACGGTCTCCCTGTCCGCCGTGCTGCCGGTGCTCAGCCGGCTCGGCGTCGAGGTCACCGACGAGCGGCCGTACGACCTGCGCTGCGCGGACCGCACCACGGCCTGGATCTACGACTTCGGCCTGCGCATGCCGAAGTCGGTGGCCGGCGGCGCCGACTACCTCGGTGACGACGCCCGCGAGCGCTTCCAGGAGGCCTTCGCCGCCACCTGGAACGGCCAGGCGGAGAACGACGGGTTCAACGCCCTCGTGCTCAGCGCCGGGCTGACCTGGCGGCAGGCGATGGTGCTGCGCGCGTACGCCAAGTACCTGCGGCAGGCCGGGTCGACGTTCAGCCAGGACTACATGGAGGACACCCTCCGCAACAACGTCCACACCACGCGCCTGCTCGTCTCCCTGTTCGAGGCGCGGATGGCCCCCGAGCGCCAGCGGGCCGGGCGCGAGATCGTCGACGCGCTGCTCGAAGAGGTCGACGCGGCCCTCGACCAGGTCGCGAGCCTCGACGAGGACCGGATCCTGCGCTCCTTCCTCACCGTCATCAAGGCGACGCTGCGGACGAACTTCTTCCAGAAGACGAGCGACGGCAAGCCGCACGACTACGTCTCGATGAAGTTCGACCCGCAGGCCATCCCGGACCTGCCCGCGCCGCGCCCGGCGTTCGAGATCTGGGTGTACTCGCCGCGCGTCGAGGGCGTCCACCTGCGCTTCGGCAAGGTCGCGCGCGGTGGCCTGCGCTGGTCGGACCGCCGGGAGGACTTCCGCACCGAGATCCTCGGCCTGGTCAAGGCGCAGATGGTGAAGAACACCGTCATCGTGCCGGTCGGCGCCAAGGGCGGCTTCGTCGCCAAGCAGCTGCCCGACCCGAACGTCGACCGCGACGCCTGGATGGCCGAGGGCATCGCCAGCTACCGGACCTTCATCTCGGCGCTGCTCGACATCACCGACAACATGGTGGCCGGTGAGGTCGTGCACCCCGCCGACGTCGTCCGCCACGACGAGGACGACACCTACCTCGTCGTCGCCGCCGACAAGGGCACCGCGAAGTTCTCCGACATCGCCAACGAGGTCGCCGAGTCCTACAACTTCTGGCTCGGCGACGCCTTCGCCTCCGGCGGCTCCGCGGGCTACGACCACAAGGGCATGGGTATCACCGCCCGCGGCGCCTGGGAGTCCGTCAAGCGGCACTTCCGGGAGCTGGGTGTGGACACCCAGACGCAGGACTTCACGGTCGTCGGCATCGGCGACATGTCCGGTGACGTCTTCGGCAACGGCATGCTGCTCAGCGAGCACATCCGCCTGGTCGCCGCCTTCGACCACCGGCACATCGTCATCGACCCGACCCCGGACGCGGCCACCTCGTACGCCGAGCGGCGCCGCCTGTTCGAGCTGCCGCGCTCGTCGTGGGAGGACTACAACACCGAGCTGCTCTCGGCCGGCGGCGGGATCTTCCCGCGCACGGCCAAGTCGATCCCGGTCAACGC
Organism: Streptomyces sp. NPDC096048; assembly: GCF_044763415.1. Taxonomy (NCBI): domain Bacteria; kingdom Bacillati; phylum Actinomycetota; class Actinomycetes; order Kitasatosporales; family Streptomycetaceae; genus Streptomyces; species Streptomyces sp. NPDC096048. The sequence continues at coordinate 717,672 of NZ_JBIWGG010000002.1, read as the reverse complement.
GCACATCCGCGAGGCCCTCGGCATCGAGGCCGGCATCACCAAGATGACCCCGGCCGACCTGATGAAGGCGATCCTGTCGGCACCGGTGGACCTGCTGTGGAACGGCGGCATCGGTACGTACGTCAAGGCGTCCACCGAGTCCAACGGCGACGTGGGCGACAAGGGCAACGACGCCATCCGTGTCGACGGCAAGGACCTGCGCGTCCAGGTCGTCGGCGAGGGCGGCAACCTCGGCCTGACCCAGCTCGGGCGGATCGAGTTCGCGCTGCACGGCGGCCGGATCAACACCGACGCCATCGACAACAGCGCGGGCGTGGACACCTCCGACCACGAGGTGAACATCAAGATCCTGCTCAACGGTCTCGTCAGGGACGGCGACCTGACCGTCAAGCAGCGCAACAAGCTGCTCGCCGAGATGACCGACGAGGTCGGCGCGCTGGTCCTGCGCAACAACTACGCGCAGAACACGGCGATCGCCAACGCCCTGGCCCAGTCCAAGGCCATGCTCCACGCCCAGCAGCGCTTCATGCGCCACCTGGTCCGCGAGGGCCACCTCAACCGGGCCCTGGAGTTCCTGCCCACCGACCGCCAGATCCGCGAACGCCTCGGCACCGGACAGGGCCTGACCGGTCCCGAGACCGCCGTGCTGCTGGCGTACACGAAGATCACGGTCGCCGAGGAGCTGCTGCACACCTCGCTGCCCGACGACCCGTACCTCAAGGGCCTGCTGCACGCCTACTTTCCGACGGCGCTGCGCGAGCAGTTCCTCGACCGGATCGACGGCCACCCGCTGCGCCGCGAGATCACGACGACCGTCCTGGTCAACGACACGGTCAACACGGGCGGTACGACGTATCTGCACCGGATGCGCGAGGAGACCGGCGCCTCGCTGGAGGAGATCGTGCGGGCGCAGACCGCGGCCCGGGCGATCTTCCGCTCCTCCCCGGTGTGGGACGCGGTGGAGGCCCTGGACACCAAGGTCGAGGCCGACGTGCAGACCCGCATCCGGCTGCACTCGCGCCGCCTGGTCGAGCGCGGCACGCGCTGGCTGCTCAACAACCGGCCGCAGCCGCTGGAGCTCGCCGAGACCGTCGACTTCTTCGCCGAGCGCGTGGAGCAGGTCTGGTCGCAGCTGCCGAAGCTGCTGCGCGGCGCGGACGCGGAGTGGTACCAGCACATCTACGACGAGCTGACCGCAGCCGGCGTCCCGGACGAGCCGGCCACGCGGGTGGCCGGGTTCTCCTCGGCCTTCGCGACGCTGGACATCGTGTCGGTGGCCGACCGCATGGGCAAGGAGCCGCTGGACATCGCCGAGGTGTACTACGACCTCGCCGACCGGCTGAGCGTCACCCAGCTGATGGACCGGATCAGTGATCTGCCCCGCAACGACCGCTGGCAGTCCATGGCCCGCGCGGCGATCCGCGAGGACCTGTACGCGGCGCACGCGTCGCTCACCGCCGACGTCCTGGCGGCGGGCAACGGCACGTCGACGCCGGAGCAGCGGTTCAAGGCGTGGGAGCAGAAGAACGCGGCGATCCTCGGCCGGGCCCGCACCACACTGGAGGAGATCCACGGATCGGACGAGTTCGACCTGTCCAACCTGTCGGTGGCGATGCGGACGATGCGGACGCTGCTGCGCACGCATGCGTGACGGAGTGACGGAGCGACGGTATGACGGCGTGACGTTCTAGCGGCGTAGCCGTGTGAGGCGCCCCGGGCCGCGAAGGCCCGGGGCGGCTTTATGTCCAGGTTGCCCTGATTTCCCGTATAAGGTGACCGCGTGACTGGGCGTCTCTGGACGACACGCGTCGCCGCGCTCGTCCTCCTCCTCCTGCTGCTGCTCCTGGTGGTCGTCCGGCTCCCCTGGGCCGGTGACCTGGGCATACACGCCGCCACCGTCGAACGTCTGCGGCACAGCCTCCTCGACCCCGGCAATCCGCTGGTCGACGCGGACACGCCCAGCCCGTACTACTCGCCGTGGACGGTGCTGCTCGGCTGTGCGGCCAAGGTGACCGGGTTCTCCGTCTTCGTCGTGCTGCGGCTCGGGGCGTTGGTGGGGCTCGGGGTGCTGGTGACGGGGGTGTGGCGATACGTACGTGTGTTGAGTGCGCGTCCGGCGGCACCGCCGCTCGCGCTGCTGTGCCTGGTCTTGCTGTGGGGCACGGCGCAGTTCAGCTGGAGCGGCTTCCTCGGGCTCCACTCCCTCGCGCTGACGGTGGCGTATCCGAGCGTGTTCGCGCTCGGGCTCGCGTTTCACCTGTGGGCGTGGCTGGCGCGGCCGGCCGGGTGGGGGGTGTGCCTCGGGTGCGGGGTGCTGTGGGCGGTGATCCTGCTCGTCCATCAGTTCTCGGGGGTCGTCGCGTCGTTGGGCGCGCTCGCCGTCGTGTTCGCGTCGCGGGCCGGGTGGAGGGTCTGGGGCCGGCTGGCGGTGGGGCTGGTCCTGGGCGTCGGGGTGCTGTGGGCCTGGCCGTACTACGACTTCTTCGCGCTGCTCGGTGCCGGGGACGGGATGGACGCGGTGCACCGGTCGCTGTACCGGGACCTGCTCGGGCGGTACTGGCTGGTGCTGGTGGGAGTGGTGGCGCTGGGGGCGCGGTGGTGGCGCGACCGGCGGGACCCGCTGGTGGTGTTCTTCGTTCTGGGCGCGGTGGTCTTCCTGGCGGGCGGGGTGAGCGGGCACTGGTCGTGGGGGCGGGTGCTGCCCGCCGCGCTGATCCCGGCGCAGGTCGCGGTGGCGCTGGAGGTGGTGGAGGCCGGGCGGCGGGCGGTGCGGGCCGGGTGGGCGTGCGTGCTGGGTGCGGCGCTCGTGGTCGGGGCGTGGGGGCAGGCGGGGGCGCTCGGGTACGTGGTCGAGCGGGGGGTGCTGCCGGGGGTGATCGAGGAGAAGTACCGGGAGCCGTGGGCGGGGTACCACTGGATCACTCCGTGGGTGGGGTACGGGGACGTGGTCATGGCGAGGAAGTTTCCCTCGCGGCAGATTCCGGCGTACGGGGCGTACACCGTGGCTCCCGGGTATCCCGACTTCTTTCTGCCGGACGAGGAGGCTCGGATGGCGGCGGTGCGGGCGTTTTTCGCGAAGGGGGTGGTGGGGAGCGTGCGGCGGGAGATCGTGCGGGAGTACGGGGTGCGGTGGGTGGTGGACCGGGGGGTGGGGCTCCGGGGGGTGGAGGGGTGGTTGAGGGTGGTGGCTCGGGGGCCGGGTGGGGAGGTGCTGTACGCGGTGGGGTGGTGAGCGGGGGGTGTTTTGGGCGGGGTGTTTTCGGGCGGGGTGGACCAGTTTCGGGCGGGTGGGTTTTGTGGTTGCCCGGGGGCGGCGATGGGGGCGGGGCGGCGGTGGGGGCGGGGTGGGTGCGCGGCCCGGCGGTGCGGCCCGCAGCTGCGCCGGTGTGGGCCGGGGGTGGGTGTCGCGGCCCGGCGTGGCGGGGTGCCGCTGCGCCCACCCGTGCCGCCCCAGCGGCACGACTGCCCGCAGCGGCGCGGCGCGGCGAGCGGTGCGGCGAGGCTGTCCGCGGCTGCGGCGTTGTCAGCGGAGGAGGCCGGCCGCCAAGCGGGCCGCGCGCTTGACGCGGGGGGTGGCCAGGTGGCGTGCTGCCGGGCGGATCAGGGTCGCCGTGCTGCCCACCGGCTGCCAGCGGATCTGCAGGCGGCCCGGGTTGTGGCCCTCCGGTTCCGCCGTGACCCGGTGGGGGAGGACGCCGGCGTAGTAGGGGACGCGGGCGGTCAGGGGTGGGAAGGACAGCGGGGCCAGGAGGATGCCCGTGTGGGTCTGACCCTGGTGGCGGAGGCGGAGAACGGGGTGGCGGATGCCCTCGAAGCCCTGGAGGGGGAGGTGGGCCGAGGCCAGGTCCAGGCGTACGTGGCCCTCGAAGACGCCGGGGCGGACGGGGCAGAGGCGGAAGGGGACCGTGAGGTGGCGCCGGCCGGGGGCGAGGTGGAGGGTGGCGCGTTGCGGGCCGACCGGTAGGCGCAGGGCCGGGTCGTAGGTGCGGACGGTCAGGTCGATCGACGCGCCGGGGCCCGCGGCGATCTCCGTCGCCTCGTGGCGGAGCTGGGCGCTGAAGAACGGGCGGGTGTCCAGGTCCAGGTCGGACAGGTCCAGCTCGCGGCGGGCCTGTTCGGAGTGCGGGATCCCCTCGCCCCAGTAGGTGCGGCCGTTCGCCGCGTCCGGTGTGGTCCGGCGCGGGGCCACGTCGTGGCCGAGGCCGCGGGCCGCCTCCCGTACGTCGGACGGGCGCCGGTCGCGGACCAGTTGGAGCACGACCCGTTCGGCGCGGGGCAGGCGGGCGTAGGCGCCCGGGACCAGCGTGTCGAGGTACGGGTTCATGATGTCCGCGAAGGACGCGAGCCACGCGTCGTCCCGGTAGGGCAGGTCACCGGCGTACATCCGGAAGTCGTGCTTGAGGAACTTGAAGTCCTTGTCCTCGCGCAACGACACGTGCCCGCTCTCGGCCAGGAACGCGTCGATGAGACGCTGCACGTGGACGCGGTCGCGGACGTTGGTCAGCTTGTGCCGCTGGTTGGAGATCGAGGCCGTCTCGGAGGCGGCGTACGGGGCGACGTACCAGCGGTAGACCGGCTCGGGGACGACGGTGAACGTCTTGGCCAGGCAGTACGCCTGCGCCGAGAAGAGCTGGTCCTCGTAGTGGATGCCCTCGGGAAAACGCAGGTCGTGCCGGTCGAGGAAGGCGCGGGCGTACATCTTGCTGGTCGACAGGTGCTCGAAGAACAGCCGCGGGTCGGCCTCGACGCCGTCGAGCGTGCGGCGCTCGGCGACCAGGTGCGGCATCCAGGTCGTCCGGCGTCCGCCGTCCACGCGTATCCGGTGCACCGCCCCCATCGCGAAGTCGATGTCGCGTTCGCGGTGGGCGGCGAGCAGGACCTCGACGGCGCGCTCGGGGAGTTCGTCGTCGCTGTCCAGGAACATCAGGTACGGGGCCCGCGCGATCTCCAGGGCGCGGTTGCGCGGGGCGCTGCACCCGCCGCTGTTCTCGGGCAGGCGGAGGTACACGACTCGGGGGTCGCGCGCCGCCAGCTCCCGGGCCACCTCCTCGGTCGCGTCCGTCGAGTGGTCGTCGCTGATGACGATCTCGATGTTCGCGTGGGTCTGGCGCAGGACGGACGCGACCGCGCGGGGGAGGCGTTCGGCGTCGTTGTAGACGATGACCGTGACGGTGACGTCGGGGGTGTCGGGGGTGTCCACGGACGTGGATGTGGCCGTGGATGTCGCCGTGGACGTGCTCATGACGCGGTCGCCTCCTCGGGGCTCGGGGCCGGGGTGCGCCGCTCGACCGGCAGCACGGGGGGCAGCGTCCGCTCGTCCTCGCCGAGGAAGACCCGGCGTACGACGCGCTCGGCGGCGCGGCCGTCGTCGTACTCGCAGAACCGGCGCCGGAAGGCGGCCCGCGCCTTCGCCGCGCGCTCGTCGCGCCAGGCGTCCGTGGTGAGGAGCTCCGTCAGCTCCGCCTGGTCGCGGGCGACCGGGCCCGGCGCCTCGGCCATCAGGTCGAAGTAGACGCCTCGGGTGGTGCGGTACGTCTCCCAGTCGTCGGCGTGGATGACGATCGGGCGGTCGAGGTTGGCGTAGTCGAACATGATCGACGAGTAGTCCGTGACCAGCGCGTCGGCGGCCAGGCACAGGTCCTCGACGGGGTCGTAGGAGGAGACGTCGATGATCCGGCCGGTGTGGCGCAGGCCCGTCAGTGGAGAGCCGGCGGTCTCGTAGAAGTAGTGGGCGCGCACCAGCAGGACCGTTTCCTCGCCGAGTTGGTCGGCGAGGGCGGCGAGGTCCAGGCGCGGGGTCCAGCCGGCCTCGTAGTCGCGGTGGGTGGGCGCGTAGAGGATCGCCCGGTGGCCGGGCGCGATGCCCAGGCGCTCGCGGACCGCGCGGACGTCGTCGGCGCCCGCGGTGTAGTAGACGTCGTTGCGCGGATAGCCGTGGTCGAGGGAGGTGTGGCGGGACGGGTACGCCCGCTGCCACATCCGGGTGGAGTGGCTGTTGGCCGAGACGCTGTAGTCCCACTTGTCGACGCGCTCCAGCAGCGCCTGGAAGTCGAGGCCGCGGGCGGCGGCGGGGTACGGCATCTGATCCAGGCCCATCCGCTTGAGCGGGGTGCCGTGGTGGGTCTGGACGTGGACGGTGCCGGGGCGTTTGACGACCGCGTCCGGGAAGTTGACGTTGTTGACGAGGTACTTGGCCCGCGCCAGCACCTCCCAGTAGCGGCGGGTGCCGGGCACCACGTGATCGGTGCCGGGCGGCAGCAGCGCGGCGCCCGCCGCGGTGACCACCCACACCGGGTGGACGCTCGGGGCGAGTTCCGCGAGCTTCGCGGCGATGGCGGCCGGGTTGCACGCCACGCCGCGGGCCCAGTACGCCGAGAAGACGGCGAGGTGGGGATCGACCGGCTCGGCGAGCGCCCTGCGGTACTGGAGGGCACGCAGGCGTGTCCCGGCCCGGCGCCTGCCGGTGCGTATCGCCGTCCGCACCCCGCGGCGCGTGCGGTTGGCGGCCTGGAGGGCGCGGTACTTGGCGCAGGCGTCCTCCTCCAGCAGCGACCGGCGTACGCCTTCGAGGCCGGCCGGGCGGCGGTGGCCTTCGGGGCGGTGGCGCCGGGCGGCCAGGGACGCCCGGTGGAAGAACTCCCGTGCGACGTCGTCCGGCATCCCGGCGCGGGAGAAGGTGCGCAGGCAGTCGCGGACCATCAGGTCGTACAGGACGGTGTGGGCGGCCGGGCGGCCGGCGGCCAGGTCGAGGAGCGTCTCGTACCGCTCGACCAGGGCGTAGCGCTGCTTCGGCGTGAGGGGCGGCAGGCTCTGGGGGCGCAGCCGGCGGTCCTCGTACGCGGGGTGGGGCAGACAGGCGACGCGGTCGGCGAGCAGCAGGGCGGCGTACGCGGCGAAGGGCTCGTCGTCGGTGGTGAGGAGGCGCTCGTGGGCCCGCCAGAAGCCGGCGCGCACGGCGCGGTTGCCGAGCAGCGGGGTCAGTCCGAGCAGCGCCGCGCGGTCGTCGAGGGCGAGGTCGGCGCGGCCCGCGCGGGCGAGGCGGGGGCCGTCCGGGGAGGGCAGGCCGGAGGCTCGCCAGGTGCTGCGGACGTGGTCGAACAGCAGGACGTCCACCGTGTCGGGGAGGCTCGCGGCGTGCTCGGCGATCGTGCGCGGGGCACCGGGGGGCAGCCCGTCCCTGGCGTGGACGAAGTGCAGCCACCGGCCCGACGCCCGCGCCGCCCCCGCGGAGCGGGCCGCGGTGTCGCCGGCGCCGTCCGGCAGGGGCAGCACGGTGAACGCCGGGGTGTGCCGCTCGGCGGTCTCCCGCGCCCAGTCCCCGACGGCGGCGACGATCACCTCGATGCCGGTGAGGGGGTGGGCGTCCAGGGAGTCGAGGAGTGCGGGCAGGTGGTCCTGGACGTTGGGGCCGTGGACGATGACGCTGAGTTCGGGGGTCTCGGGCATCGCGGGGACTCCTTCGCCGTCGTCGTCGCTCCCGGTCTCTCCTGTTCGGTCGTCCGGCCATAGTGGCACTAATCGGGCAATAGGGTTAACCGTGCGTACGCCTCCCGGGGGAAGGCGCATGGCAGGGGAGGGGTTTCAGGCGGCCGTCCTCGCCTTGGGCGCGGGCTTGGCGGCGGGCGCGGGCGCGGGCTTGGACGCGGGCTTGGACTTCGTCGCCTTGTCCGGGCCGCCGGTGAACTTCTCGTACTCCTTCAGGACCTCCTCCGTCGGTCCGTCCATGCGCAGCTCGCCGCGCTCCAGCCACAGCACCCGGTCGCAGGTGTCGCGGATCGACTTGTTGCTGTGGCTGACCAGGAACACCGTGCCGGCGTGCCGCCGCAGCTCCCGGATGCGTTCCTCGGAGCGCTTCTGGAAGGAGCGGTCGCCGGTGGCCAGGGCCTCGTCCACGAGGAGGACGTCGTGGTCCTTGGCGGCGGCGATGGAGAAGCGCAGCCGGGCCGCCATGCCGGAGGAGTACGTGCGCATCGGCAGGGTGATGAAGTCGCCCTTGTCGTTGATGCCGGAGAAGTCGACGATCCCCTGGTAGCGCTCCTTGATCTGCGCGCGGGACATGCCCATCGCGAGGCCGCCGAGGTAGACGTTGCGCTCGCCGGTGAGGTCGCTCATCAGGGCCGCGTTGACGCCGAGGAGGGACGGCTGGCCGTCCGTGTAGATGCGTCCGTTCTCCACCGGGAGCAGGCCGGCGACCGCCTTGAGCAGCGTCGACTTGCCGGAGCCGTTGGTGCCGATCAGCCCGATCGCCTCGCCCCGGTACGCCACGAAGGACACGTTCTTCACGGCGTGCACCCGGCGCACGCCCGCCGCCTTCTCGGCCTTCTTGCGGCGCAGGATGCGATTGAGGGCGGCGGTCGCCGAGCCGCGGCCGGCGCCGGTGCCGTTGACGCGGTAGACGATGTCGACGCCGTCGGCGACGACGGTGGGGACGCGCTCGTCGCCCGCCTGCTTGATGGTGCCGTTGTCGTCAGCCACGTCCGTACGTCTCCTCGGCCTTCCAGAAGTAGATGAAGCCGCCGATCCCGGCGGCCAGGGCCCAGCCCAGGGCCATCGCCCACACGTGGTCCGGCAGCATGCCGCCCCCGAAGCTGTCGATCAGCGCGAAGCGCATCAGGTCGATGTAGACGACGGCCGGGTTGACCTGGAGGAGGGGGCCGACCCACGAGGGCAGGCCGCTGTCCGGGCCGGTCATGTGGTGGATGCTGAACATGACACCCGAGCCGTACATCCAGGTCCGCAGCAGGAACGGCATCAGCTGGGCCATGTCGGGGATCTTCGAGCCCACCCGGGCCATGATCAGCGCCAGGCCCGCGTTGAACACGAACTGCAGCACCAGCGCCGGGACCGCCAGCACCCAGGACGCGGCGGGCGGTACGCCGAAGGCGAGCAGGATGACGACCAGGGCGCCCATCGAGAACATCAGCTGCTGCAACTGCTGGAGGCAGAACGACACCGGCAGCGCGGCCCGCGGGAAGTGCAGGGCGCGCACGAGGCCGAGGTTGCCGGAGACGGCCTTGGTGCCCGCCATGATCGAGCTCTGCGTGAAGGTCCACACGAACACGCCGGTGACCAGGAACGGGACGAAGTCCTCCACGCCCCGGCTGGTGTTCATCAGCATGCCGAAGATGAAGTAGTACACCGCCGCGTTGAGCAGGGGCGTCATCACCTGCCAGACCTGGCCCAGCTTGGCCTGGCTGTACTGGGCGGTGAGCTTGGCGGTGGAGAAGGCGGTGATGAAGTGCCGGCGCGCCCACAGCTGGCGGACGTACTGGGGCAGGGAGGGGCGGGCGCCGCTGACCGACAGGCCGTGGCGGGCGGCGAGGGCCGCGAGGTCGTGGTCGGCGGGGACGGGGGCGACCGCGTCCGGTGTCGGGGGCGGTGTGTGGAGGACCTGACTCACATCCGCTGCTTTCGCTCGTGGGTGGGGGTGACGCCCGTCGTTCACCGGAGTGACCCGGCGCGTTCACTTACGTCGGGACGGGACCGTATCGTCGTGACGCGAGCGTAGGGCTTGGCCGCGTCGGAACGCAACCGTTTCGTCGTTACGCCCCTATGCTTGGCTCGCATGACGACCAACGCCGACGAGCCGCAGCCGCGCCCGCGCCGCCGGGCCCCCGCCGGGGCGGCCGTGCTCCGCGAGGACGTGACGGAGGCGATCCGGGCGGCGGTCTTCGAGGAACTCGCGGCGGTCGGCTACGCGCGGATGTCCATCGAGGGGATCGCGCGCCGCGCGGGCGTCGGCAAGACGGCGGTGTACCGGCGCTGGCGTTCCAAGCTGCACCTGGTCCTCGACATCGTCTCCGCGCTCGCCGTGCAGGGCCTGCCCGCGCCCGACACCGGGTCCCTGGAGGGCGACCTGCGGCTGCTGTACGAGGTGACGTCCCGCGCCCTGCGCCACCCGGTGGCCTCGCAGATCATCCCCGACCTCCAGGCGGAGGCGGCCCGCAACCCCGACATCGCGGAAGCCATGCGGAAAGCCCTGCGGGAGGGCCAGGACGGCGTCGCCAGCAGGATCCTGGCGGCGGCGACGGAACGCGGCGAGCTGGGCCCCGCCGTCGACACCGACCTGGCCCTCGACCTGATCTCGGGCCCGCTGTACTGGCGCTCGGTGGTCATCCGCAGCCCGAAACTGCCGAAGGGCTACCTGGCGGCGCTGGCGCGGGCCACGGCGGAGGGGCTGAAGGCGCTCTGAGTCCGGCCGGGACGCGGGCCGCGACGGTCAGTGGTCCCTGTCACGATGCGCCCACGGCGCCTTCGGCGATCGTTCGGGAATCCGGGGCCGGGAGAGGCCTGGACGGCCTGGACGGCCTGGACGGTCCGCGACGGGCGGATCGCCGCCGGCCGGGAGTGCTGGACGGAGCCGGGCTCGGACCCGAGTGGCGGGCCGCGTTCGTGCGGCGCGTGTGACCTGACCCGAGGGCGACCGCGACCGGCGTTCCGGGACATCACAACGGGTGTCGGTCGGCCGCGGTGCCGGCGGGATGCGAACCCGCGGAGGGGGAGGGGGCGGGGGCGGGCCCGCCCCGGCCCCCCTTCGGTCGACATGAGAGGGGCCTCGCTCACGTCGATCGCGAGGGGCCGCTCGGAACGGAGGCGGCGCGCGGTGACCGTCTAGTCCCGCGCCGCCCCCGGATGCAGCCGTACCCAGCCCGCCCATGCCGACGTGATCATGTCCTCGACGTCGTACTTGGCCTTCCAGTCGAGTTCCGCGGCGGCACGGTCGGCCGAGGCGACCACGCGGGCCGGGTCGCCGGGGCGGCGGGGGGTGACCGTCGGGGGGTGGTCGTGGCCGGTGAGGGCGTTGATGCGGTCGATCATCTCGCGGACGGAGACGCCCTCGCCCCGGCCGATGTTGAGGGTGAGGGCGCTCCCGGGGGAGGCCTGGAGGGCGCGGGCCGCGGCGACGTGGGCCTCGGCCAGGTCGACGACGTGGATGTAGTCGCGGACGCAGGTGCCGTCCGGCGTCGCGTAGTCATCGCCGAAGACGCGCGGGGCGGCGCCCTCCGTGAGCTTCTCGAAGACCATCGGGACGAGGTTGTGGACGCCGGTGTCGGCGAGTTCCGGGCTCGCCGCGCCCGCCACGTTGAAGTAGCGCAGGGAGGCCGTGGACAGGCCGGACGCCCGGCCGGTGGCGCGGACCAGCCACTCACCGGCCAGCTTGGTCTCGCCGTACGGCGACATGGGCAGGCACGGCGTCTCCTCCGTCACCAGGTCGACGTCGGGCATGCCGTACACGGCCGCGGAGGAGGAGAAGACGAAGGACGGGACGCCGGCCGCGGTGACCGCCTCCAGCAGGACGCGCAGGCCCTCGACGTTCTCCCGGTAGTAGTGCAGCGGCAGGTCCACCGACTCGCCGACCTGCTTCTTGGCGGCCAGGTGCACGACACCGGTGACCGAGTGGTCGGCCAGGGCGCGCGTGATCCGTTCGCCGTCCAGGACCGAGCCGACCACCAGGGGCACACCGTCCGGCACGCGCTCGGCGATGCCGGTGGACAGGTCGTCGTAGACCACCGCCTTCTCGCCCGCCTCGGTCATCGCCCGTACGACGTGCGCCCCGATGTATCCGGCGCCGCCGGTGATCAGCCAGGTCATGTGCGGCCGTCCCCTCGTCAGTGGTCCTCGGTCCTCGGTAGTCATGATCCGTCATCCCGGCGCCCGGCGGGCACCGCGCCCCTCAGGACGCTGCCGAGGCCGACCCGGTGCCGTACGTGTCGATGGCCGCCGTGAGCCGGTCGAGACGGGCCCGCAGGTCCTGGACCTCCGCCAGGTCCAGGCCGGTCGCCGCGGCGATCCGGCGCGGCACCTCGACGGCCCGCTCGCGCAGTGCCACGCCCTCCCCGGTCAGCCGCACCTCCACCGACCGCTCGTCGCGCGCGCTGCGCTCCCGGTGGACCAGGCCGGCCGTCTCCAGCCGCTTGAGCAGGGGCGACAGGGTGCCGGAGTCGAGCCGCAGATGTTCGCCGAGCCTCTTGACCGGCAGCTCGCCGTGCTCCCACAGCACCAGCATCACGAGGTACTGCGGGTAGGTGAGGCCGAGGTCCTTGAGGACCACGCGGTAGACACCGTTGAAGGCGCGCGAGGCGGCGTTCAGGGAGAAGCAGATCTGCTGGTCCAGGCGGAGCCAGTCGGTCGCGGGCGTGGTCATGGTTCCCAGGGTAGCCGACAGACTTTGGAGGCAATTTAGTTGTGCACAATTGAATTGCGTGCTCTACTGGATGTCGTCGGAAGACACCGCGACATCACCACCACACCGCCGCGACACTGCTCTGCGGATCCACAGAGAGGGACGGTTTCCCATGGACGCGCTCTACACCGCCGCCGCCACCGCCACCCACGGCCGCGACGGCCGCACCGTCAGCTCCGACGGCACGCTCGACCTCGCGCTCGGCGTCCCCGTCGAGATGGGCGGGAACGGGCAGGGCACCAACCCCGAGCAGCTGTTCGCCGCCGGGTACGCCGCCTGTTTCGGCAGTGCCCTCGGTCTCGTCGGCCGGCAGGCGAAGGTCGACGTCAGCGACGCCGCGGTGACCGCCGAGGTAGGCATCGGCAAGGAGGGCGAGGGATTCGCGCTCGCCGTCACCCTCCGGGTCGAACTGCCCGAGGGCGTGGACGCGGAGACCGGCCGCAAGCTGGTCGAGCAGGCCCATCAGGTCTGCCCCTACTCCAACGCCACCCGCGGCAACATCCCGGTCGACCTCGTCATCGAGTAGTCGCGGCCGAGCCGGCGCTCACCCGACCCGCGCCAGCACCTCGCCCGTCCGCTCGCTCCACGCCACCACCACCGCCTCCTCGGGCACCGGCCGCCAGCGGGTCAGCAGCAGCCAGCGGACGTCGTAGCGGCGGACGACGGTGGCACGCTCGGCGCGGGTCGAACCGGGCGCGAGGTACGCCTCGACGTCGGCCACCCGCCGCCCGCGTTCCCGCTCGTCCAGCGACGGGTCCGGCCAGGCGGGCGCCGCGAGGTTCGGCCCGTACCCGGCGATGGCGTGACCGGCGTAGTAGCCGTCGGTGATCACGACCTCGCCGGGGCCGATGTGCCGGGCCGCCCACTCGTACGTCGGCCAGTTCGGCGGTTGCTCGAAGCCGACCGGGTCGAGCGGGCGCGGCACCACCGCCCCGGCGTGGACCGTGAGGAACCCCAGCAGTGCCCCCGCCGTGGCGGTCCGGGCCAGCGCCCTGCGCCACCGTCCCCACGGCCGGGGCGCCGCCAGCTCCACCGCCAGGGCGAACTGCAACGGCACCAGCGTGAGCCCGAGGATCCGGCCGTAGGTGTAGTGGCCGCTGAACCAGCCGTACGCCACCACCGCGCAGTCCAGCGCGAACATCAGCACCAGCGGATCCCGCGACGACCGGCGTCCGCGCAGCCACAGCGCGGGCAGCCCGAGCAGCGCCAGCCAGAACTCCCCGGGCAGGTCCAGGTACAGGAGCCGGTGCATGCCGTCCACGCTGTCGTCACCGGCCAGCGCGAACACGTCGAAGTACGGCCACACCGCCGCCGACGCCACCGCCGCGCCGCCCGTCAGCGCCCACCGTCCGGCGACCGCCCCGCGCCACCCGCGCTGCCAGCCGGCGACCAGGGCCACCGCGCCCAGCGCCGCCGCCACCGCCGTGATCGGGTGGACGAGGAGGACCAGGCCGTAGAGGAGACCGAGTCCGGCGTATCCGGGCAGGCCGCGCAGGCCGCTCGGGCCCACGTACCGCACCCGGCGCGGATCCCGTGCCCGCGCCCCGGTCAGCGCCCAGGCCCAGAAGGTGAGCCCGATCGCGAAAGCCGACGGGTAGCCCAGGTTGCCCGTCATCGACATCAGCCCGAGGTAGCCGCTCCACCAGGCGCGCTCGGTCCCCCACAGCAGCGTCATCGCGCCCAGTGCCAGCACCGGCGCCCACGGCCGCGGGGACAGCACCCGCACGAAGCGGCCGAGGCCCGTCAGCAGCACCAGCAGGTTCACCGGCCCGGCGAGCCGCACCACCTCCCAGCCGCCCAGCCCGGTCAGCCGGGCGAACAGGCCCTGCGCCAGCGCGTACGGCGAGTAGTACGCGCTTCCCGCACCCGGCAGGTCGGCCATCGGGTGGCGGGGGTGGAGGAGGTCGGCCTTCAGGCGCTCGACGACGGCCGCGTGCTGGCCGGCGTCACAGCACAGCGGCACCGCCCAGTACGCCAGCGTCATCAGGAGGAAGAACAGGAACCCCGCGGCCTGGTACGGGCTGGGGCGCCAGAGGCGGCCGCCGCGCAGCGCCGTCGCGCCGCGCACGGAACGCCGGACAAGGACGCCGGCGCTCACGGGACAGTCGAAGGGTGGGACATTCGGGACATTTGGCGTATGTTCCCGATGAACCCGCCGAGGTCAACGACATGACCTCACATCACCCCATCGAGTGCGGGTCAGCTGGTCGCGCGCGCCCGGTCCGCCTGCCCCTGCGCCGGCAGCGCCACCCGCCCCCGCACCACCGGCTCCAGCAGCAGAGGCACCCCCACCACCGGCAGCAGCCACGCCAGCACGATCAGCCGCCCGCCCCAGATGTCGATGTCCGGATGCCCGGCCTGGGTGAGGATCCCGGTGAACGCCGCCGCGACCAGGAAGCCGCCGACCGCGCCGCCGCGCCGCAGCGCGCCCCACGCTCCGGCGCCGAGGGCCGCGACGAACAGCGGCTCCCACGCCTGCCGGCGCAGCCACTCCACCCAGAAGTTGCCCTGCAGCTGCCAGAACTCCGGCCACGGATCCTCCCGGTCCGGCCGGGCGAAATGGCCGGTCAGCAGGTCCTGGAGGCTGTCGGACACGGACGGGTAGTGCAGCAGCCGGGCCAGCGCCATCGTCAGGACGGCCCCGGCGAGACCGACCGCCGCGAGCGCGAGCACGTCCCGGCCCGGCGGCCGGCCCCGCCGGTGCCGCCGCAGGGCGATCAGCGCTCCCGCCACCGCCAGGCACACCCCGAGGAACAGCGCCTGGTTGTGCTTGACGGTGAACAGCGCCACCAGCGACCCGGCGACCACGGCGAGCCCCGCCCGCTCGCGCCCCGCCCGCAGCACCAGCGCACAACCCCACACCGCCGCCAGGGTCAGCGCCAGCAGCAGCCCCTCGGTCATCGGGCGCATGGCGGTCGTCCCGCACGGCAGCACGTAGTACAGCGCCTGCCCGGCCAGCGCGAGCGGCACCGGCACGGACAGGGTGCGCAGGATCAGGAAGGCGAGGACGCCGCCCGCGCACGCGATGACGACGCTCGCCGCCCACAGCCCCCACGTCACCCCGAAGGCCATGACGAACGGCAGCAGGAACGCCGGGTAGCCGGGCCGCGCCTCGAAGATCCGCATGAAGCGTTCCTCCATGTACGGCACGGTGTGCCCGCCGGTCTGCCCGGCCGTCAGCCGCGGCTCCACGTGCCGCCACTCCCGCTCCCGGCACTCGTCCATGACCCGGTCGGTGGGGTCGGGACGGTGGAAGCGGACCACGTGCACGCTCTGGTTCCGCCGGGCCGTCGACGCCTGGCTCGTGCACACGTAGTCGATGGTGGCCGCCGCCACCCCGCGCTTGCTCCCGCCGCCGAGGCTCAGGGCGTACGACAGGTAGTTCTTGGTGTCGGGGGTGTCGCGGCCGGTGACGTTGGCGAGCTGGAGCAGGGCGAACACCGCGGCCAGGAGCAGCACCCAGGTGCGCGGCCTCACGACGAGGTCAGCAGGTCGCGGCCGGCCGGGACGGCACGGGCACCGGGGACGCCCAGGGGCTCCGGTTCGGGCATCGGCTCGCCCAGCATCAGCGTCCGTACGACGCGCTCGGCGGCCAGCCCGTCGTCGTACTCGCAGAACCGGGCCCGGAACGCGGACCGCAGCCGCGCCGCCTCCTCGTCCCGCCACGCGCCCGACGCCAGCAGCCACGCCAGCTCCCGGTAGGAGCGCGACACATGGCCCGGCGCCTCGGCGGTGATGTCGAAGTAGGCGCCGCGGCTCGCCGTGTAGGCGCCCCAGTCGTCGGCGTGGATCACGATCGGCCGGTCCAGGAGGGCGTAGTCGAACATCAGGGCGGAGTAGTCGGTGAGCAGCAGGTCGGAGGCGAGCATCAGGTCCTCCACGTGCGGCTCGTCCGTCGCGTCGATCAGGACGCCCCGCCGGTGCAGCTCCGAAAGCCCCATGCCGCGCGCCGGACCGGTGGCGAGGGACGGGTGCAGGCGGACCACCAGGGTGTGGCCGTCGCCGAGGTCGGCGGCGAGCCGGGCCAGGTCGATCCGCTCCACGTACCCGCCGCGCCGGTACTCGCGGCGGGTCGGCGCGTACAGCACGACGGTGTGCCCGTCGGGGACGCCGAGCCGCTCGCGGACCCGGCGGCCGTCCTCCGGGCCCGCGCCCACCAGCACGTCGTTGCGCGGGCTGCCGGTGTGCACGGACGCGAAGTGGCACGGGTACGCCCGCTCCCACACCCGCTCCGCGTACCGGCCCGCGACCAGGCTGTAGTCCCAGCGGTCGGCACGGCGCAGCATCTGCGGCACGTCCACCCCGTGCCGGGCGCCGGGCCGGCCCAGCAGATCGGCGCCCATGTACTTGAGCGGGGTGCCCTGGTGGGTGTGGATGTGGACGCTGCCGGGGCGCTTGGCCACGGCGCCGGGCCAGTTGACGTTGTTGACGAAGAACGTGGCCCGCTCGGTCACCCGGCGGTAGTCCGCGCTGCCCAGGAGCACGTACTCCGTGCCCGGCGGCAGCGCGGCCGGGTCCGCCGCGCACTCCTCGTCGCGCACCACCCACACCCCGCGCAGGTGCGGGGCGATCTCGCGGGCCTTGCGGTAGACCGCCGCCGGGTCGCCCAGCACGCCCCGGTGGGAGAACGCCGAGTACACGGCGAGGCCGGCGTCCAGCGGGCGGCGGCGGTTCACCGCGGTCCGCACCCGTCCCGCACGTCCGGCCACCGCCCCGCACGCCTGCCGCGCCCGGCGCTCCAGCTCCCGGCCGGCCCGCCCGGACTGGCGCCGCAACAGGTAGGCGGCGTATCCGCCGTTCAGCACCCGCAGCTCGGCCGGGATCTCGGCGCCCTCCGGCCGGTACGCGCGGAACATCTCGGCGGTGCGGCGGAAGAACTCCGCCTTGTCGGCGGGCGGCAGCCGGTCCGGCTTGGACAGGATGTCCAGGCAGTGCTCGCCCATCTTGGCGTGCAGGAACGGCCGCCAGCGGGCCAGCTCCGGGCGGGCGTCGAGGAAGGCGAAGACCCGCTCGTACTGCGCGTGGACGTCGAAGTGCTTGCGGCTGGTGGTGGACAGGATGTTGCCCTGGCGACGCTGCCGGTAGTTCAGGCAGATGCGGTCCAGCGTGGCGATCCGCCCGGCACCGAACATGACCGGGAAGGTCCAGGGGGTGTCCTCGTAGTAGCCCGGCGGGAAGGTGAAGCCCTCCCGCTCCACGAAATCGCGCCGGTACACCTTGTTCCACACCACCATCAGCAGGTCGAGGATGCCGGGGTGCTCGGCGGCCGTGAAGGTGCCGTCGCCCGCCTCCGCCAGCACGTTGGCCAGGACGTTGCGCCGCGTGCCGCCCCACCAGTAGGTGCGCGCGTAGTCGAAGACCAGCACGTCCGGGTCGTCCGTCTCCGCGAGCCGGTCGGCCATCGCGCGCAGGGCGCCCGGGGTGAGGGTGTCGTCGCTGTCGAGGAAGAAGAGGTAGTCGCCGGTGGCGTGCGGCAGCCCGGCGTTGCGGGCCCGGCCGAGGCCCACGTTCTCCTCCAGGTGCAGCACGCGCACCCGTTCGTCGCGGGCGGCGTACTCGTCGAGGATCGCGCCGCAGCCGTCCGGCGAGCAGTCGTTCACGGCGATGACCTCGATGTCCCGGTAGGACTGGTCCAGGACGGAGTCGAGG
The DNA here is from genome assembly GCF_044763415.1 of Streptomyces sp. NPDC096048. NCBI lineage: Bacteria > Bacillati > Actinomycetota > Actinomycetes > Kitasatosporales > Streptomycetaceae > Streptomyces > Streptomyces sp. NPDC096048. Next base: position 699,839 of record NZ_JBIWGG010000002.1, on the reverse strand, counting down.
CACTCGCGCAGGAAGCCCTGCACCTTGAAGCAGGGGATGATGACGCTGAAGCGGGGCACGGCGGGGTCAGCTCCTTACGAGGGGGGCGGCGGCGGGGGCCGGGACGCGCTCCGCGAGCGGGATCACGGGCGGCAGCGCCTCGGGCGGTTCGCCGAGCAGCACCCGGCGCACGACGCGCTCGGCGGCCCGGCCGTCGTCGAACTCGCAGAACCGCTCCCGGAAGACGGCCCGCAGCGCCGCCGACTCCGCACCCGCGTACGAGCCGTCACGGAAGACGCGGGCCAGCTCCTCCGGCGTCCGTGCCACCGGCCCCGGCGGCGCCGCCATCAGGTCGAAGTAGACGCCGCGGGTCTCCCGGTAGACGTCCCAGTCGTCTGCGTACACGACGATCGGCCGGTCCAGGTTGGCGTAGTCGAACATGATCGACGAGTAGTCGGTGACCAGCGCGTCGGCGGCCAGGCACACGTCCTCGGAGGAACGGTGCGAGGTCACGTCGATGACCCGGCCGCTGCCCCGCCTGCCGCCCCGGTCGTAGAAGTAGTGGGCGCGCAGCAGCACCACCACGTCCTCGCCCGCGGCCTCGCAGAACGCCTCCAGGTCCAGGCCGCCCGCGCCGAACCCGCTCTCGTGGTCCCGGTGCGTGGGCGCGTACAGGACGGCCGTCTTCCCCTCCGGGACGCCCAGTTCGCGCCGGACGCGGGCGACGTCGTCGGCGGTCGCCGTGCAGTAGACGTCGTTGCGCGGATAGCCGTACTCCAGGTGCTCGTAGGAACCCGGGAAGGCGCGCTCCCACATCTGGGTGGAGTGGCGGTTGGACGAGATGTTGTGGTCCCAGCGGTCCACGCGGCCCAGCAGCTTGGCGAAGCTGCCGCTCGCCGCGGCCACCACCGGGTACGTCGACTGGTCGACGCCCATGGTCTTCAGCGGCGTGCCGTGCTGCGTCTGCACGTGCACGCTGCCGGGGCGCTTGACGACGCCCTCGGCGAAGTTGGCGTTGTTGACCAGGTACTTGGCGCGGGCCAGTACCTCCCAGTAGCGCCTGCTGCCGATGACGGCGTGGTCGACGTCCTCCGGGACCGTGTGCGCCTGGTCGGGCTCGACCAGGAACACCGCGCGCAGGTGCGGGGCGAGTTCGCGGGCCTTGGCGTGGATCGCGGCCGGGTTGCAGGCGTAGCCGCGGCCCCAGTACGCGCAGTACACGACGAGGCCGGCGTCCAGCGGGCGGCGCAGCGCGCGCCGGTAGCGCAGGCGGGTGCGCAGTCCGTGCGGGCGGGGCAGGCGCCGCAGGACGCCGGTCGCCAGCCGGTTGGCGGCGCGCAGGGCGCGGAAGCCCGCGTACGACCCGGACGCCAGCAGCCGGTGCTGCACGCCGAGCCGGCCGCCCGGCGGCCGGAAACCCGCGGGGCGGTGGCGCCGGTAGAGGCGGCTCGCGCGGCGGAAGAAGACGCGGCGCCCCCGGCGGGTCAGGCGCCGCGGATGGGTGGCCGTCTTCAGGATCGTGGCGAAGAGCTGCTCGAACAGCGGCCCGCGCCGCTCGTCCGGCAGCCCCCGCTCGGCGGCGTGCGCGAGCGCCAGTTCGGCCTGGTCGAGGAGGTCCGCGTGGTGCTCACCGGGCAGGTTCAGCCGGTTGCCCTGCCGCCGCACCAGATGCCGTACGACGACGGAGCGCAGCACGGCCACGCGCTCGGCGCGCGCCGCGACCTGGGCGCCGAAGCCGACGTCGGTGAAGTGCCCGTCCGGGAAGTCCAGCCGCCGTTCGGTGAGGAAGGTACGGCGGTACGCCGCGCTCCAGGCGGGCAGCCGCACGCCGGTGAGGTGCGGGGCGCGGTCGGGGGCGAAGGCGCCGTCCGGGGTCTTCGCCAGCAGCGGGGCGGCCGGGTTGGTCGGCTCGCCCTCCCACCAGGGCACCCGCTCGTGCTCGAAGTACAGCACGTCCACGCCGCCGGTGTCCGCCAGCCGGGCGTCCAGCGCCGCCAGCGCACCCGGCGCGAGGACGTCGTCGCCGTCGAGGAACAGCAGGTACGCGCCGGTCGCCGCCCGCGTCCCGGCGTTGCGCGCCCCGGCCAGCCCGGCCGACGGCGGCGAGTGCACGGGCGCCACCCGGGAGTCCCGCTCGGCGCGCTCCCCGGTGACGTCCGCCGCGACGCGGTCCGGGGCGTCGTGGACCGGGATCAGCTCGAAGTCACCGAAGGACTGGGTGAGGACCGAGTCCAGCGACTGGGACAGCCGCCCCGCGACCCCATGGGACGGGACGATGATGCTGAAGCGGGGCATACTGCTCTTTCTCTCGTTCTCCTGGTCGGCCGGGAGCCTCCCGTCGGCCGGAATCCCCCGTCCGATGGAAGCCACCCCCCGCCGCTCGTGCCGTCCGGCGGCCCGGCCGTCCCGTCGGCCGCCAGGTGGGCGGCCGGGTCGGAGTGGGCCGCGACGAACTGCGGGGCATGCGAACTCCCAGTGGGCAAACGGCGCTCAGAGGCTGTCGGTGACGGTGCGGGGGCCGGCGGGCTGCGGCACCGTGGCCAGCGGGGTGCGGGCCAGGGCCGCGGCGGCCGAGGGCGCGGGGTGCCGTGCGGCGAGCGGCACGACCCGCGGGAGGTCCGTCTCGCCCAGCACCACGCGGCGTACCACGCGTTCCGCGGCGCGGCCGTCGTCCAGCGGGCAGAACCGCTCGCGGAAAGCGGCCCTGAGCTGGGCGGACCGGGATCCGCGCCAGTGGCCGCCGGCGAAGATGTCGATCAGCTCGTCCTCGTCCCGCGCGATCGCGCCCGGCGGGAAGGCGCGCAGGTCGAAGTAGGTGCCGCGGGCCGCCTCGTAGGCTTCCGGCTCGTCGGCGTGGATCACGATCGGCCGGTCCAGACCCGCGTAGTCGAACATCAGTGCCGAGTAGTCGGTGACGAGGGCGTCCGAGGCCAGGCAGAGCGACTCCACGCTCGGGTGGTCGCTGACGTCGAGGAGCCGGCCCCCGGACTCGGCGAGCGGACCGCCGTGGCGGGGGTGCGCGCGGGCCAGCACCATGTAGCGGGGGCCGAGGCGGGTGAGGACGCGCTCCAGGTCCAGGGCGGCGCGCTGGGTGCGCCGGTAGTCGCGGTGGGTGGGCGCGTAGAGGATCGCGACCGTGCCCTCGGGGATGCCGAGCGTCTCGCGCAACCGGGCCACGTCCGCGGGCGTCGCCCGCTGGAGGACGTCGGTGCGCGGCTGGCCGTACTCCAGGGTGGTGTAGCCGCCGGGGTGGACGCGTTCCCAGGTCAGGGTGGAGTGACGGTTGGCGGAGACGACGTAGTCCCAGGAGTCGACGTCGCGCAGCAGCCGGGCGAAGTCGGTGCCGCGGGCGGCGGCCGGGCGTTCCTGGAGGTCCAGGCCCATGTGCTTGAGGGGCGTCCCGGCCTGCGTCTGGATCAGCACCTGGCCCTTCCGCTTGACCAGGCCGGCGTCGAAGGCGGTGTTGTGCACCAGATACCGGGAGCGGGCCAGTGCCGTCCAGTAGGCGGCCGTGCCGGGCGTCAGGCGGCGCGTGCCGGTCGGCACGGTGTGGTGGTGCGCGGGGTCGGCGGCCCACGCCGTGCGGATGTGCGGCGCGAGGTCGCGGAACGCCTCCTCCAGCGCGCCCGGGTTGCAGCCGTGCCCCCGGCCCTCGTCGGCGGCGAAGACGGCACGGTCGGCGCGCAGGGGAAGGCGGCGCTGGACGCGGTAGTGCAGGCGCAGGGCGGCGGTCCGCGCGGTGCGCAGCAGCTTGGCGGCGCCCTTCCCCGTCCGGCGGCGCAGGGCCGACGCCAGCCGCAGGGCCTCGTAGGTGCGGCGCAGGCCCAGCCGGAGCAGGGCGTGGCGCAGGCGCACCGGCAGCGGGGCGGGGGCGCCGGGGACCCGGTAGCGGCGGCAGTGGACGCGGGCCCGGCGCAGGAACTCGCCGCGCAGGGCGCGCGGGAGGCGGTCGGGGCGGGTGAACACCGTCGTCAGGTGGTCGGCCATGCGGCGGTAGAGCACCGGCCGCCAGCGGGCCGGCTCCGGGTGCGACTCCAGGAACGCGAAGACGCGGTCGTACTGCGCGAAGACGTCCAGGTGGCGCTCGCTCGGCGTGCCCAGGATGCTGCCCCGCCGGCGCTGCCGGTAGCGGACGCAGACCCGGTCCAGGGTGGCGATGGACTGAGCCGTCATCAGGACCGGGTAGGTCCAGGGCGTGTCCTCGTAGTAGCCGGGCGGGAAGGTGAGGCCCTCGCGCTCCGCGAACTCCCTTCGCACCGTCTTGTTCCAGGCCACCATCAGCAGCTTCAGCAGTCCCGGCCGGTCGGTGAGCCGGAACGGCGCCGGGCCCTGTTCGGTGAGGTGCCGGGCGGCCTGGTTGCGGACCGCCTCGCCCGACCAGTACGTGCGCGCGTAGTCGTAGACCAGGACGTCCGGCTCCCCGGTCTCCTTCACCCGGTCGGCGATGGCCCGCAGCGCGTCCGGGGCGAGGGTGTCGTCACCGTCGAGGAAGACCAGGTAGTCGCCCCTCGCCCGCTCCATCCCGGCGTTGCGGGCGGGTCCGAGGCCCTGGTTCCCGGGCAGGTGCACGGCGCGTACGCGCGGGTCGCGGGCCGCGAACTCGTCGATGATCGCGCCGCAGGCGTCCGGCGAGCAGTCGTCGACCGCGATCAGTTCGAGGTCCGGACACGACTGGGACAGCACCGACTCCAGGCACTCGTGCAGATACGCCTGAACCTGGTACGCGGGGACGATGACACTGAACCTGGGCACGGGAACATCCATGGGTCGGCGGGGTCGGCGCGGGCGTTCGGCCCGGGAACGGCCAATGGAGTGACTTGGTTACGGCCCCTGCGGCATTCGGGGGACCCCGTGCCCGTGGGAAACCCCCGTACGAAGGAGGGGGCGGGCCGGTGTTCGGCCCGCCCCCTCAAGGGTGCTGTCGCGGCGCCTACTTGACGGCGCCCGCCATCACGCCGGAGACGAACTGCCGCTGGAACGCGAAGAACACGGCGAGCGGGATCACCATGGAGATGAACGCTCCCGGCGCCAGTACGTCGATGTTGTTGCCGAACTGCCGTACCTGCGTCTGCAGGGCGACCGTGATCGGCTGGCTCCCGGAGTCCGAGAAGATCAGCGCGACCAGCATGTCGTTCCACACCCACAGGAACTGGAAGATGCCGAGGCTCGCGATCGCGGGCCCGCCCAGCGGCATCACGACCCGGAGGAACAGCCGCAGTTCGCCCGCGCCGTCGAGGCGGGCCGCCTCCAGCAGCTCCCTCGGGATCTCCGCGAAGAAGTTCCGCAGCAGGAAGACGGCGAAGGGCAGGCCGAAGCCGACGTGGAACAGGATCACGCCGACGACCGACCCGAACAGGCCGATCTTGCCGAAGAGTTCGGCGATCGGGATCAGGGCGACCTGGACGGGGACGACGAGCAGCCCGACCACGGCCAGGAACCACCAGTCGCGGCCCGGGAAGTCCATCCACGCGAAGGCGTAGCCCGCCAGCGACCCGATGACCACCACCAGGACCGTCGCCGGGACCGTGATCAACACGGTGTTGACGAGCGAGGAGGTGATGTCGCCGTTCTCGAGCAGCTCCTCATAGCTCTGGAAGGTGAGCTGGGACGGCTTGGTGAAGACCTCCCACCAGCCGCTCGCCGCCATGTCCCGGGGCGTGCGCAGCGAGGACAGCAGCAGACCGATCGTCGGGACCAGCCAGAACAGGCCCACGACGATCAGGAACACCCTGACCAGCCCGCCGCTGACGCCCTCGGCGAGCCGCGACCCCAGCGACTGCTTCGCCTTGCGGGCCGTCCCGGGCGGTGTCGGCGCCGTCTTCGTGAGGGAGCCCGCGTCCGTGGTCATCGCCGCACCTCCCGCCGCAGCCGCCGTACGTTGAACCACATCACCGGGATGACCAGGAGCAGCAGGAACACCGCGATGGCGCTGGCGATGCCCGGCTGGTCCGAGGCGAAGCCCTTGCGGTACAGCTCCAGGGCGAGCACGTTCGCGTCGTCCTGGGAGGAGCCGGGGGCGATGATGAACACCAGGTCGAAGACCTTCAGGACGTTGATCATCAGGGTGACGGCCACGACCGCCAGGACCGGCGCCAGGAGGGGCACCGTGACCCGTCTGAAGACCTGCCACTCGTTGGCGCCGTCGACCCGGGCGGCTTCGAGCAGCTCGCGCGGGACCCCGGCCAGCCCCGCCGCGATCAGCACCATCGCGAAGCCCGCCCACATCCACACGTACGACCCGATGATGGCCGGTGTGACGAGCGAGGGGCCGAGCCAGTTCAGGCCGTTGTAGGCCTCCTTGAAGTTGTCGGCGGGGAGTCTGAGCTGTGCTCCGTCGGCCGCGGCGGGCAGGGTGAAGGTGCCGTCGCCGGACGCCGTGGTCTCCGCGACGACCTCGCCGTCCTTGACGGCCTCGATCCTCATCCCGGCGTAGCCCAGCTCGGCGGCGTCGACGCCGTTGAGTTTCCCGACGCCCTTGCCGCGGGTGAAGTCCTGCCAGGTGGTGCCGGTGATCTTCCCGTCCTCGGGCCGGGCGGGTGCGGCCTTCTCCGCGCCGTCCGGCATCAGGTCGGGGGCGACGCCGACGAGGGGGAGGACGACGGTCTGCCCCGTGCTCACCGGCTGCTTCGTGATGAACGCGCCGCCGCCGGCCGGCTCCAGCGGCGACTCGCGGCCCGGGTGCGCCTTCGGGAACGCGGACGACTCGGCGAACGTGTCGTGCACACCGACCCACACCGCGTTCGCGACGCCCTTGTCCGGATCCTGGTCGTACACCAGGCGGAAGATGATGCCGGCCGCCAGCATCGAGATCGCCATCGGCATGAAGACGACCAGCTTGAACGCCGTGCCCCAGCGCACCCGTTCGGTCAGCACCGCGAAGATCAGGCCGAGCGCGGTGGCGACCGTGGGCGCGAACACCACCCAGATGATGTTGTTCTTCAGCGCGGTGCGGATGCCGTCGTCGGTGAACAGCGCCTGGTAGTTGTCGAATCCGGCGAAGCCGTCGCCGGACTGGTCGTAGAAGCTGCGGATCAGCGAGTACCCGATCGGGTAGACCACGAGCGCGCCGAGCAGCACCAGGGCGGGCAGCAGGAACAGGGCCGCCACGGTTCTGCGGGTGCCGGTCACGCTCTTGCGCGACTTGGGGGCGGCAGGGCCCCGTGAGGCTCCTGCCGCCGTGGCCGACGTCATCGCGTCAGCCTCCGTAGGCGGCGGCCGCGTCCGCCTCCAGCTTCGCCTGGGCGCCGGCGACGTCCTTCGGGTTCTTCAGGAAGTCCTGGAGCGCCTTCCACTCGCCCTTGCCGGGCGTGCCGCCGAAGGCCTGCGGGGCCTGGTCCGACATGTCGAAGCGGAAGTCGTCGCCGGCCGCGATCAGCGCCTCGGCGATCTTCCTCTGCACGTCGTTCGGGTACGCCGACGCGTCGACGTTCTTGTTCGGCGAGAGGTAGCCGCCGAGCTTCGCCTGGATCGTCGCCGCGTCCGGCGAGGCCAGCCAGGTGGCCAGCGCCTGCGACGCCTTCGAGTCCTCCAGGATCACGGCCGCGTCGCCGCCGGAGACCACCGGCGCGGTGTCGCCGACGGCCGGGAACGGGAACACCTTCGCGTCCGTGCCGACCTTCGCGTCCGTCTCGGCGATGTTGACCTGCACGAAGTCGCCCTCGTAGACCATGCCCGCCTTGGGCTGGTCGCCGCCGGTGAAGGTCTGCGTCACCGAGGCCGGGAACTCGGTCTGCAGCGCGCCGGACGCGCCGCCCGCGACGTAGTCCTTCTTGCCCCAGATCTCGGCGAGGGTGGTCAGCGCCTCCTTGACGGACGGGTCCGTCCACTTGATCTCGTGCTTGGCCAGCTGGTCGTACTTCTCCGGGCCCGCCTGCGAGAGGTAGACGTTCTCGAACCAGTCGGTGAGGGTCCAGCCGTCCGCGCCGCCCACGGAGAACGGCGTGACACCCGAGTCGTAGATCGTCTGGGCGGCGGTGAGCAGCTCGTCCCAGGTCTTGGGCTCGGCGGCGCCCGCGTTCTCGAAGACCTGCGCGTTGTACCAGATCAGGGACTTGTTGGCGGCCTTGTAGTAGACGCCGAACTGCTTGTCGGCGACCTTGCCGATGTCCTGCCAGCCCTGCGAGTAGTTCTCCTGCAGCTCCTCGGTGGCCTCCGCGCCCAGCGGCTTGGCCCAACCCTTCTCCACGGCCTGCTTGATGGCACCGGGCTGCGGGAGCATCGCCACGTCCGGCGGGGCGCCGCCCGCGATCTTCGAGCCGAGGAAGTTGATGATCGGGTCCTGGGCGGGCACGAAGGTCACCTTGGCGCCGGTGCGCTTCTCGAACTCGGCGAGGACCTTCTTGAAGTTCTCCTGCTCGGCGCCGGTCCAGACGGCGGCGACCTCCAGGCTCTCGCCGTCCAGCCTGGGGAGGGTTACGGTGGCGGCCGGCTCCTTGTCGCCGCCCCCCTGACCGCCGTTGTCACCGCTGCTCTTGTCGTCGTCGCCACCGCACGCGGTGAGCGAGAGCGCGAGTGCTCCCGCGGCGAAGGCGGCGGCGGTCCGAGTGGTCCTCTTGACGGTCCTGCGTGATCGGATGGTGCTGCTCGTGCGCATCACTGCCCCGTTCTTCGTTCCTCGTCGAACGTTCGGCGCTGTCCCGTGCGCTCTGGTGTACGCCAGGGGGGTGAGGGCGGCAAGAGCGCGTCCGCTGTCAAGCGGGGGATCGTGACCGCGTCGTGACCAGGTGGGCCGTCGGGAGGGGGCGCGTGGGGAGGGCCGTTGGGAGGGGCGCGTTCGGAGGGGCACGCGGGGAGCGCCACGCGGGGAGCGTCCCGCAGGGAGGGGCACGTCGGAGGCGCCACGTAGGGAGGGCCGTTGGGAGGGGCACGCGGGGAGCGCCACGTAGGGAGGGCCGTTGGGAGGGGCGCGTCGGGAGGGGCGCGTGGAAGGGGCGGTGTCGCGCCGGGCGTCACAACAGCGACGGCACCTCCGCCGCCGACACCTCGCGCGCGGTCCGCTCCAACGCGCTGGCCAGCAACGCCAGATCCGTCGGACCGTTGCCCAGCTCGCGCACCGGGCGCCGGGTGGGCGGGTCGCCCATGCGGTGCCACTCCAGGGGGACCACGGTGGGCCGCAGCGTCGCCGTCCGCGGGATGCGTCCGGTGACCCGGCCGCCCTGGAACACCAGGGAGCGCCCCTCCGCGGAGGTCAGCCGCCCACGCCCCGGCGCCGGTTCGTCCGGCCCCGGCACCGGCGCGTCCAGGGCGACCCGCAGCGCTGCCCGGCGGGCCGGCTCCGTCTGTTCCGTACGGCCCCCGGGACCGGTGGCGGCCACCAGGTGCACCCCGAGCCGCTCGCCCTCCCGCGCGACGGCCTCCAGTGCCCGCATCACCGACCCCGCCGCGGGCCGTCCGGGCGAGCCGAGCGGGGGAGTGACGAGCGCGTCGAGGTCGTCCACGACCACGACCAGCCGGGGCAGCGGCGGCACGGCCGCCGCCCGGCGCCGGGCGGCACCGGGACGCAGCCGCAGGGTGGAACTGGGCGGGGAGTCGAGGTCCCCGGCGTCCGGTATGGCCCCGGCGCCGGCCGCGCCCGGCGCCGTGCGCTGGGTGACCATCCGGCCCGACACCTCGCGCCCGGCGTGCCACTCGGCGAAGTCCGACCGTCCGAGCAGCTCGGCGCGCCGCTTCAGCTCGGCGCTCAGGGACTGCGCGAACTCCCGCATGCGGACGGGGTCGTTGACGGCGAGGTGGGTGGTGACGTGCGGTACGTCCGTACAGACACGCAGCCCTTCCCCGTGCCCGCCGCCCGAGCTCACGCTGTCCCGGCCGTCGATCAGGACGATCCCGAGGCGGTCGGGGCGTTCGGCGGAGGCGAGCGAGGCGACCAGTGCCCGCAGCAGCTCGGTGCGTCCGCTGCCGGGCGGTCCCTCGACCAGCAGGTGCGGCCCCTCGGCCGCGAGGTCGACGGTGACCGGGCCGCGCGGCCCGGCGCCCAGCACGGCCTGTGCTCGTCCGCCGAGCGCCTCCGTGTCGTCGGCCGCGGCCGCCCACCGGGCCATCAGGGAAGCGGGGGTGGCCCGGGCGAGGCCCAGCTCGTCGAGGAGCCGGGCCGCCTGGGGCAGCGGTGCGGACACGCGCGCGTGGCGTTCGCCGGTCGCGCCGTCGGTGCGCAGCGGTGCCAGTGCGCGCGCGAACCGCTCGGCCCAGGCGAGGGAGACGGCGTCGACCGTGCCGAGGGTGCCGTGCCCGACCGGTCCGGCGGGGGCGGCCGGAACGCCCGGGGCGCCGGGGGCGCTCTGGGAGGTGCCCGTGCGCGCGATGCGCAGCAGCCGCAGTGCCGTCGCCACGTCGCCGCTGAGCAGCCCCACGGCACCGCACTGCCGGAACACCGGCGACACCGCGCAGGCCGCCTCGTAGGTCTCCGTCACCGGAGAGGTCGGGGAGGCCGCCGCCGTCTCGGCGAGGCACACGACGTGGATGCCGGCCCGCGGGCCCTCCAGGGCCAGCCGCGCCACCGCCTCGCGCACGTCGGCGCCACCGGGGTCACCGTCCACGACGACCACGGAGTACGGCCCGGCGAAGCCGCCGGCCGGGTCGGTCCCGTCGTCGGGCCGCGCCCAGGAGGGCTGCCGGGGGGTGCCCGCGGCCGGTGTCGGGCCGGCTGCGGGGCCAGCTGTGGGGTCGGCTGCGGGGTTGGCCCGGTGTGCGGCCTGGGGGGGAGCCGCCGCCGGGGCGGTGCCCGCGGCTGCTGCCCACCCGGCCGCGGGGTCGGCCGCGGGACCGGCCCGGTGCGCGTCCTGCGAGGGGGCCGCCGGCTGGGCCGGGATCGTGCCGGCGAGGGCCGCCGGCCGTGCACCGGTCCGGGTGTCCGTCAGGTGGTCCTCCAGGCGGCGGAGGAGTTCGTGGGCGCGGGCCGTGGCCTGTTCGCGGTCGTAGGCGAGCAGCAGGCGGCAGTCCTGGCCGTGTCCCGGGCGCAGCTGCGGCAGCCAGCCCAGCCAGGACCACTCGGCGGACCGCTCGGCGAGCGGACGGGAGCGGTCCGCGCTGATCAGCACGATCTCCAGGACGTCGGGGGAGTGCAGCGCGGCAAGCTGGGCCAGCACCGCGCGGGCCAGCCCGGAGAGCCGCGCGCGCGGGCCCGCCAGCCCGAGCGCCCCGACCTCGCGCAGCCCGGCGGTCACCGGGACCGCGGGCAGCGGCGCGTCGCCGCCGGGCGCCACCCGGTCGGCCGTGCCGAGCCGCACGGTGAGCGCCTCCGGGTGGCCCGGGCCGCGCTCCCACAGCCGCGGCCCCGGTCCGAGCGCCGTCAGCAGCAACGAGGCGGGGTCCGGCCAGGTCTCCGGCGCACGGGAGGTGCCCGGCGGGGCCGTCGGCGCCGGTCCGGCGGGTTCCTCGGCGTACGCGGACGTGCCGGACCCGGTGGTGTCCTCGGCGGGGGCGCGCCCGCCGGCCAGCCGCCGCGCCCACGCGCCGAGCCCACCGCGCCTGCGCACGCCCTGGGGGACGTCGGTGCCCCGCAGGGGCGTGCCCTTGCGCCCGGTGCCGGCGTGCGGGCCGGTGCCGGCGCCCGCGAGTCCGGGGGCCACGTCGAAGGGGGCGACCCCGGCGGCGTCCGCGCCGAGGGCGCCCATGCGGGGTGCGCCCGCGCCGGTGGCGTCCGCGTCGGAGGCGTCCGCGCGAGGGGCGTCGATTCCGTAGGCGCCCGCGCCGTACGCGCCGCCGTGCGTGTCGCCTCCGGCGGGAGCCGGTCGGGGCCTGCCCGCCGTGGGTCCGGTGCCATGGCTCTCGATACGGGGTGCACCGCCCTGGCCGGGCACCTGGGGCGGCTCGGTCGGCGCCGCACCGGTGCCGTGATCCGCCGCACCGGTGCCGTGATCCGCCGTGCCGTAGGCGTGGTGCGTCCGCGCGGCGGGGGCGTCCCACCCGTCGGCCCCGGCCCCGGCCCCGGCTCCGCGTGCGGGGGCGGCCGGCCCGCCGGTCCGGTTCGCGTAGCCGTCCGGGGTGCCGGACGTGTGCGGGGGCCCGTCCGCCCCGCCCGCGGTGCGCGGGGGCGTGCCTGTCTTTCCGGGCGTGCGTGCGGCGCCGCCCGGCCCGCCGTCCCGGTCCGCGTAGCCGTCCGGCATGCCCGGCGTGTGCGGGGGCCAGTCCGTCCCGCCCGTCGTGCGAGGGGGCGTGCCTGCCCTTGCGGTCGGGCGCGCGGCGCCGCCCGGCCCGCCGTCCCGGTTCGCGTAGGCGTCCGTCCCGCCCGCCGTGCGCGGGTGCGTGCCCGGCCGCCCGGTCGTGCGTGCGGGGTCGTCCGTCACACCGGTCGTGTGGCGGGAACCGTCCGCCCCGCCCGCCGTACGCGCGGAACCGCCCGCCGTGTCGCCCACGGGTGCGTGGCCCCGTGCCCCGTCGGCCACGCGCGCGTGGACCACCTCGTCGCCGTCTCCCGCCCCGGCGGCGGACGGGAGGGTCGGCGCGCCGGACAGCCGTACGTGCCCCTCGCCGTCCGGTGTCGTCGCCACCCGCGCCTGCGCGCCCTGGGGGACCGGCACGAGCCGCAGGGCCGACTCGCCGATCCGCAGCAGCGCCCCCGGTGCGAAGCGGACCGGGCGGGTGCCCACGCGGGTGCCGTCCAGAGTGGTGCCGTTGGTGGAGCCGAGGTCGGCGACCGAGACGTGGCCGTCGGAGGCGACGGTCACGGCGCAGTGCATCCGGGAGACGTCCGGGTCGTCCAGCGCGACGTCGGCGTCGGCGGAGCGGCCGAGCTGGATCTGGCCGCCGTGCAGCAGGTGGACGCCGCCGGCGTCGGGACCGGCGACCACGTGGAGCTGGGCCGGGACGTCGGCCGGCTCGGTGTGCGGGTCGGGCTCGCCCGGCGCGCCCAGGCAGAGCACGGCGCCGTCGGTCAGCGGGGGCTCGCCCAGGGTGCTGCGCTGGGCGTCGAGCCGCTGCGCGCCGGCGTAGAGCACCACCTGGCCGGAGCCCGTGCCCTCACCGCCGGGGAGCGCCGCGGCCAGCGCGGAGGCGACCGCGGCCAGGGCCGTGCCGGCCGGTGCGGTGACCAGCACGTCGCAGCTCGCGGCGCGGCCCCCCACCGAAGCATGCGGGCCCAGCGGGTCTACGACGGTCAGCCGGATCTGCATCGCCGTCAGCGGTCCCTTCGCGCGGGCGCCCGCGCGCCGGGGACAGAAGCCGTCTACCACGGTCCCCCACCGCGGACTTCCCCCACCGCCACACGAGCACGTCGGCCAGTACTGCACGCATCCTCGCACCTGCCACTGACAACGCGCCCGCCGCCCGCCGTCAAATGATCTTGATTGGTCGTCTCTGCCCGCAAAAGTGCCTGACGGGTGGCGCCCCGATGATCGAATGGCGTCCGCTTGAGATCGGTCACGTCCGGGCCCGGCAACCAAGGGACCGGACCGAGCGTCTTTCCTTCGAACATGCACCTGAACGGGTACCGGACGCGGAACGTAAGACGTACCTGCGGACCTTTGGGAACCCCACAGAACGACGACAGCCCGGTGCCGGGAGCACGGCACTACAGTGGGTCGGAACAGCCAGCAAGCAACAGGGAGCGCATGACGTGCGGCCGGTAGGCAGCAAGTACCTCCTCGAGGAGCCCCTCGGTCGCGGCGCGACGGGCACCGTCTGGCGGGCCCGCCAGCGGGAGACCGCGGGCGCCGAGGCGGCCGTGGCCGGACAGCCCGGCGAGACCGTCGCGATCAAGGTCCTCAAGGAGGAGCTCGCGAGCGATCCCGACATCGTGATGCGCTTCCTGCGGGAGCGCTCCGTCCTGCTCCGGCTGACCCACCCCAACATCGTCCGGGTCCGCGACCTGGTCGTCGAGGGCGAGCTGCTGGCGCTCGTCATGGACCTCGTCGACGGTCCCGACCTGCACCGCTACCTGCGCGAGAACGGGCCCTTCACCCCGGTCGCCGCGGCGCTGCTCACCGCTCAGATCGCCGACGCCCTCGCCGCCAGCCACACCGACGGCGTCGTCCACCGCGATTTGAAGCCGGCCAACGTCCTGCTGAAGCAGACCGACGGCGAGATGCACCCGATGCTCACCGACTTCGGCATCGCCCGCCTCGCCGACTCACCCGGCCTCACCCGCACCCACGAGTTCGTCGGCACGCCCGCGTACGTGGCGCCGGAGTCCGCCGAGGGCCGCCCGCAGACCTCCGCCGTCGACGTGTACGGCGCCGGCATCCTGCTGTACGAGCTGGTCACCGGCCGTCCCCCGTTCGGCGGGGGCTCCGCGCTGGAGGTGCTGCACCAGCACCTGAGCGCCGAACCGCGGCGCCCCTCCACCGTCCCCGACCCGCTGTGGACGGTCATCGAGCGCTGCCTGCGCAAGAACCCCGACGACCGCCCCAGCGCCGAGAACCTCGCCCGCGGCCTGCGCGTCGTCGCCGACGGCATCGGCGTGCATTCGAGCAGCGCGCAGATCGGCGCCGCCGAGAACGTCGGCGTGCTCCTCGCCCCCGACCCGGCGCCCGCGCGGGTACCGGGCGCCCCCGGCGGCGCGGACCCGACGCAGGTCCTCCCGCGGAACCCGAACGGCGCCTACGACCCGAACGGCGCGACCAGCGTCCTGCCGCACACCGGCAACGCCTCGGGCGCCGCCGACCCCACCGCCGTACTCCCGAACCGCGGCGCGGCCGACCCGACCGCCGTCATGCCGCCGGTGCCGCCGGGACAGCCGGGCGGACCGGGGCAGGGCCAGGGCGGGCAGCCCGGTGGGCCCGACGACCCGCACCCCTGGCAGAACCAGCTGCGCGCCGCCCGCGACCGCAACGAACAGACGCAGGTCCAGTACCTCGACCCGGACCAGGACCCGCTGCGCCGCCGCCCCCAGCGGCAGGTCTCCCGCCCGCAGCGGCAGCCCCGCCAGAGCCCGCAGGGTCCGCCGCCCCAGCAGCCCGGCTACGGCTATCCGCAGCAGCAGCCGCAGCGCTACGCCACCCCGCAGCCTCAGCAGCCCCAGCAGGCGCCCCGGCCCCAGCCGCAGCGCTACGCCCCGCCGCCCACGCCCGAGCCCCAGCCGCCCCGGCGTGAGCCCAGGCCGCCCAGGCAGCGCGGTGCCAACCCCATGCGGATCCCCGGGCTCGGCTGCCTCAAGGGATGCCTGTTCACGCTCGTCATCCTGTTCGTGGCCGGCTGGCTCATCTGGGAGCTGAGCCCGCTGCAGGACTGGATCGGTACGGGCAAGGGCTACTGGGAGCAGCTCAGCGACTGGTTCACCACCGTGACCGACTGGTTCGGCGAACTGGGCGGCGACAGCGGCTCGGGCGGCGGGACCTCGTCCGGCGGCTGAGCCGCCGGCGGACCGCGTCGCCGCCGAGTCCGACGACGAGCCTGGAGATTTGTCGACATCCGGCGGGTGATTTCCGCCTCCGCTGTGAAGGTTGGCTCCTCGGACGCGTACTTTTAGCGCAACACGCGTCGGTAGGAGCAGTCTTGGCACGGAAGATCGGCAGCCGGTACACCGCCCACCAGATCCTCGGTCGGGGCAGTGCCGGCACGGTGTGGCTGGGCGAGGGTCCCGAGGGACCCGTCGCGATCAAGCTGCTGCGTGAGGACCTGGCGTCCGACCAGGAGCTCGTCTCGCGCTTCGTGCAGGAGCGCACCGCCCTGCTCGGCCTGGAGCACCCCCACGTCGTCTCCGTGCGCGACCTGGTGGTCGACGGCAACGACCTCGCGCTCGTCATGGACCTGGTCCGCGGTACGGATCTGCGCACCCGCCTCGACCGGGAGCGGCGCCTGGCACCCGAGGCCGCGGTGGCCGTCGTCGCCGACGTCGCCGACGGCCTGGCCGCCGCGCACGCCGCCGGGGTCGTGCACCGCGACGTCAAGCCGGAGAACGTGCTGCTCGACATGCAGGGCCCGCTCGGCCCCGGCGGCTCGCACCCGGCGCTCCTGACGGACTTCGGGGTGGCCAAGCTCATCGACACCCCGCGGCGCACCCGTGCCACGAAGATCATTGGCACGCCGGACTACCTGGCCCCGGAGATCGTCGAGGGTCTTCCCCCGCGCGCGGCGGTGGACATCTACGCGCTGGCCACGGTCCTGTACGAGCTGCTGGCGGGCTTCACGCCGTTCGGCGGGGGCCATCCCGGCGCGGTGCTGCGCCGCCATGTGACCGAGCGGGTCGTCCCCCTCCCCGGCATCCCGGACGAGCTGTGGCAGCTGCTCGTGCAGTGCCTGGCCAAGGCGCCGGCCTCCCGGCTGCGCGCCTCCGAGCTGGGCGCCCGGCTGCGCGAGCTGCTTCCGATGCTGGCCGGGATGGGCCCGCTGGACGTGGACGAGCCCGACGCGGAGCAGGAGGAGGACGCGCCCGAGGAGCCACCGGCGTCGACCGCGCCCGCCGGGGAGCCGGTACGCCGCCGGGGAGCCGTGCCCCTGGTGCCGGGGGCGAAGCCGGCCGACTCCAACCGCGACACGCACACCTCCATGCGCGTACCGGCCCCCGACGAGCTGGCCGGCGGCGCCCGCGGCACCGCCCGGGCCCCGCGCGCGTCCGGCGCCCCGCGCCCCGGCTCGGCCCGCAACCGCGCCGCCGCGCGGCGCCGCCGGCTGGCGCTGGGCGCGGGCGCGGTCGCCCTGGTGGCGGCGGTCGGCGTCGGTACGTGGCTGGCCACGGGCGGTGACGAGGGCGGTGCGGGGCCCCAGGACACGCGGAACTCGGCACCGGCCTCTCCGTGAGGCTCGCCGCGAGGCTCTGCGCCGGGCCGGTCGCGCCGCGGCCGTCGCCGCCGTGACGGCCCGGCGAATACCGGTGGACGGAGCCGTTACGCTGGATGCGTGGCAGTCGTCGATGTATCCGAAGAGCTGAAGTCCCTCTCCTCGACCATGGAGTCGATCGAGGCCGTCCTGGACCTCGACAGGCTGAGGGCAGACATCGCCGTGCTCGAGGAGCAGGCGGCCGCGCCGTCCCTCTGGGACGACCCGGAGGCGGCGCAGAAGATCACCAGCAAGCTCTCCCACCTCCAGGCCGAGGTGCGGAAGGCCGAGGCCCTGCGCGGCCGGATCGACGATCTCGGCGTGCTCTTCGAGATGGCCGAGGAGGAGGACGACCCGGACACCCGCGCCGAGGCCGAGTCCGAGCTCACGGCCGTCAAGAAGGCGCTGGACGAGATGGAGGTCCGCACGCTGCTCTCGGGTGAGTACGACTCCCGTGAGGCGCTCGTCAACATCCGCGCCGAGGCCGGTGGCGTGGACGCCGCCGACTTCGCCGAGAAGCTCCAGCGCATGTACCTGCGCTGGGCCGAGCAGCGCGGCTACAAGACCGAGATCTACGAGACGTCGTACGCGGAGGAGGCCGGCATCAAGTCGACCACCTTCGCCGTGCAGTCGCCGTACGCCTACGGCACCCTCTCCGTCGAGCAGGGCACGCACCGCCTGGTGCGCATCTCGCCCTTCGACAACCAGGGGCGCCGGCAGACCTCCTTCGCGGGGGTCGAGATCCTCCCCGTGGTCGAGCAGACCGACCACATCGAGATCGACGAGTCCGAGCTGCGGGTGGACGTGTACCGCTCGTCCGGTCCCGGCGGCCAGGGCGTCAACACCACCGACTCCGCGGTGCGGCTCACCCACCTCCCCACCGGCATCGTGGTCTCCTGCCAGAACGAGCGCTCCCAGATCCAGAACAAGGCCACCGCGATGAACGTCCTCCAGGCCAAGCTCCTGGAGCGGCGCCGCCAGGAGGAGCAGGCCAAGATGGACGCCCTCAAGGGCGACGGGGGCAACTCCTGGGGCAACCAGATGCGTTCGTACGTGCTGCACCCGTACCAGATGGTCAAGGACCTGCGCACCGAGCACGAAGTGGGCAACCCCGAGGCCGTGTTCAACGGCGAGATCGACGGTTTCCTGGAGGCCGGAATTCGCTGGCGCAAGCAGCAGGAGAAGTAGCGCGAAGCGGTGACGCCGCTTTGTCGACAAGGCAACTGCCGTCCTTCCGGCGGCGGTTGCCTTTTGTCTGGCCCCCTCTCCGCCGGTGATGTCTGGGTTTTGCATCACACTCACACCCTTTGTGTCCGGCATACGTCCCTTACCTGGACATCGCGTACGCAACGACCTTGACGTTGCCTTGAACATTCGTAAGGGTGAGGCGCGGCATGCGTATTTCCGGGGCGCATGTGAACCGGGGGACTTCAGTGCGCAGCCACCTCCCGTTGATCACGGCCCCGAGTGCGGCCTCACCGACTAATCGGCTACTGGGGGTAGCAACTACATGACGAAGAAGACGCGCATCCGTGTCGCGCGCATAGCGGCCGGCGCAGTGATCGCGGCCGGCGCCTCCCTGACCGCCGCGGGTGCCGCTTCGGCGCTCGACATCGGCGTGAGCGCGGGTGTCGGCGACACCAACGTCGGCCTCGGCGTGAGCGTCGAAGGCGGCGAGGGTGAGACCGAGGGCACGACCGAAGGCACGACCGAGGGCGGCCTCACCGAGGGCGCCTCGGTGGGCGTGACCGAGGGCACCACCGAGGGCACCTCGGAAGGTACGTCCGAGGGCACCACGGAAGGCACCACGGAGGGTACGTCCGAGGGCACCACGGAGGGCACCTCCGAGGGCACCACGGAGGGTACGACCGAGGGCACCACCGAAGGCTCTTCGGTGGGCACGTCCGAGGGCACCACCGAGGGCACCTCGGAAGGTACGTCCGAGGGCACCACCGAGGGCGGCGACAACGGCGGCTCCGGTAACAACGGTGGTTCCGGCAACAACGGCGGCTCCGGCAACAACGGTGGCACCGGTAACAGCGGCGGCACCGGTGGCAACGGCGGCTCGGAGACCACGGGTGGCGGCACCGGCGGCAACGGCGGAACCGGCGGTGGCGACAACACCACCCCCGACGGCGGCAGCAACGACAACGTCACCCAGGACGAGGGTTCCTCGGCTCTGACCGACACCGGCGAAGAGGCTCCGGCCTCCGACACCGCCGCCCAGGGCAGCGGTGACGAGCTCGCCGAGACCGGCGCCGCGGAGACCACGTTCCTGCTGGTCGGCGCCGCCACGATGATCGCCGGTGGCATCGGCTTCCGTATGCTGCCGCGCATGATGAACGGCCGCGGCGCGGCTGCCTGACGGTAGCCGTACGCGTACGCACCGCGTACGCGCCCCGCACGCACGCGAAGGGGCCCGGAGCGCACATCGCGCTCCGGGCCCCTTCCGTGACCGTGTGCGGGGGCCCGCAGGGGCCCTCCGCGGGGGGTGTCAGGCGGTCTGGTGGGCCAGCAGGGCCACCGCCGCGACCAGCACCGCCAGCAGTGCGATCAGCGTCATCGGATTCAGTCCGGCGAAGAAGTTCCCCTGCTGCATCCGCTCGCGGTTCGCCCGGCACACCGGGCACCTGCCCTCACTCACGGGTGCCGCGCAGTTCGCGCACACCAACCGGTCGTACGTCATGCGCTCACCCTCCTTGCCGCCGGCTCCGTCAGGACAACGCCCGCACCGACGC
The DNA here is from genome assembly GCF_044763415.1 of Streptomyces sp. NPDC096048. Taxonomy (NCBI): domain Bacteria; kingdom Bacillati; phylum Actinomycetota; class Actinomycetes; order Kitasatosporales; family Streptomycetaceae; genus Streptomyces; species Streptomyces sp. NPDC096048. Next base: position 680,430 of record NZ_JBIWGG010000002.1, on the reverse strand, counting down.
GAACGTTCCCCCTTCCACTGTGCCAGGTTCCGAGGGACCCCGCGCGCCCTCCCTCCAGGGACAAAACGCGCAACTGATACGCAACCCCGACCGGTGACTGCGGTCGACTCCCCGGTTCGCGTATGGTCACGCACATCTACCCCCGGCGACCCGTGGTGCATCCGTGATCCGATTCGACAACGTCTCCAAGGTCTACCCCAAACAGAACCACCCAGCCCTCAGGGATGTCTCCCTGGAGGTCGAGAAGGGCGAGTTCGTCTTCCTCGTGGGGTCCTCCGGCTCCGGAAAGTCCACCTTCCTGCGGCTGGTCCTCCGCGAGGAGCGGTGCAGCCACGGACAGGTGCACGTTCTGGGCAAGGACCTCGCCCGCCTGTCCAACTGGAAGGTGCCGCAGATGCGGCGCCAGCTGGGGACGGTGTTCCAGGACTTCCGCCTGCTGCCGAACAAGACGGTCGGCGAGAACGTCGCCTTCGCGCAGGAGGTCATCGGCAAGTCCCGCGGCGAGATCCGCAAGTCCGTGCCGCAGGTGCTCGACCTCGTCGGGCTCGGCGGCAAGGAGGACCGCAGGCCGGGCGAGCTGTCCGGCGGTGAGCAGCAGCGCGTCGCCATCGCGCGCGCCTTCGTCAACCGGCCCAAGCTGCTGATCGCCGACGAACCCACCGGCAACCTCGACCCGCAGACCTCCGTCGGCATCATGAAGCTGCTCGACCGCATCAACCGGACGGGCACCACCGTGATCATGGCCACCCACGACCAGAACATCGTGGACCAGATGCGCAAGCGCGTCATCGAGCTGGAGAAGGGCCGCCTCGTCCGCGACCAGGCACGCGGCGTCTACGGCTACCAGCACTGACGAGGAACGGAAAGGCTTAACGAGACGCCATGCGCGCCCAGTTCGTGCTCTCGGAGATCGGTGTCGGTCTTCGCCGCAATCTGACGATGACCTTCGCCGTCATCGTCTCCGTCGCCCTGTCCCTGGCCCTGTTCGGCGGTTCACTGCTGATGAGCGACCAGGTCAACACCATGAAGGGCTACTGGTACGACAAGGTCAACGTCACCGTCTACCTCTGCAACAAGAGCGACGCGAAGTCCGATCCCGCCTGTGCCAAGGGCGCGGTGACCGAGGACCAGAAGAAGCAGATCCTCGCCGACCTCGAAGAGCTGTCGGTGGTGGACAAGGTGACGTACGAGTCGCAGGACGAGGCGTACAAGCACTACAAGGACCAGTTCGGCGACTCGCCGCTGGCCAGCTCGCTCACGCCGGACCAGATGCAGGAGTCGTACCGGATCAAGCTGAAGGACCCGGAGAAGTACCAGGTCATCGCGACCGCCTTCGACGGCCGGGACGGCGTGCAGTCCGTCGCGGACCAGCGCGCGACCCTGGACAACCTCTTCGAGCTCCTCAACGGCATGAACTGGGCGGCGCGCGCGGTGATGGCGCTCATGCTGGTCGTCGCGCTGATGCTGATCGTCAACACGGTGCGCGTCTCGGCGTTCAGCCGGCGGCGCGAGACCGGCATCATGCGGCTGGTCGGCGCCTCGGGCTTCTACATCCAGGCGCCGTTCATCATGGAGGCGGCGGTCGCCGGGCTCATCGGCGGCGCGGTCGCCTGCGGCTTCCTGGTGACCGCGCGCTACTTCATCATCGACCACGGGCTGGCCCTGGCCGACAAGCTGGCCCTGATCGACTTCATCGGCTGGGACGCCCTGCTGACGAAGCTTCCGCTCATCCTGGCCACCAGTCTGCTGATGCCCGCGTTGGCCGCGTTCTTCGCGCTGCGCAAGTACCTGAAGGTGTGACACATACCAAGAGGGCCGAACGGTCAAGCGACCGTGCGGCCCTCTCGCGTTGTCCTAGACTCACCGGCATGTCAGGTCGTGACCTGTTCTGTCAGCCCCGTCGCGTACGCCACGGGGCCGCCCTGACCTTGGTGTTCGCGAGCGTGCTCGTCGCCGGAGCGGCCACCGGCTCGTTCTCCGAGGGCGACCGGAAGCCGGCGTCCGACACGGCCCTTCCGGCCGGCCAGCCGGGTCAGCAAGGTCAGCACGGTCAGAACACGGATGTCGCGCGGGCGGCGGCCGAGGCGATGGCCGACGGCAAGTCCCCCGAGGAGGCCGCCGAGCGCGCCGTCAGCCGCAGCGGGGACCGCTGGGGCGCCGTCTACTCCCGGGGCGAGTACGAGGAGTTGGAGGACGCCCTCGACGGCCGGTACACCGGCGTCGGGCTCTCCGCGCGCCGTGAGCGTGACGGCCGCATCGAGGTCACCAAGGTGCGCTCCGGCTCGCCCGCCGCCGGTGCCGGGATCCGCGAGGGCGACCGGCTGCGCAGCGTCGACGGCGAGCGGGTCGACGGGCGTCCCGTCACGGAGGTCGTCTCCATACTGCGCGGGGACACCGAGCAGGAGCCCGCCGGCACCGCCGTCCGGCTCGGCCTGGAACGCGGCACGCGCGCGTGGACGGAGACCGTACGCCGGGCCAGGCTCTCCACGGACCCGGTGACCGTGCGCACGCTCCCCGGCGGTGTCACGGTCGTCACGGTCCTCTCCTTCACCAAGGGCGTCGGCGAGCAGGTGCGCGGCGCCGTGCGGCGGTTGCCGTCCGGTGCCGGGGTCGTCCTCGACCTGCGCGGCAACTCCGGCGGCCTGGTCGCCGAGGCCGTCACCGCCGCCTCCGCCTTCCTCGACGGCGGCCTGGTCGCCACGTACGACGTCGACGGCGACCAGCGGGCCCTGCACGCCGAAGCCGGCGGCGACACCGCCAGGCCCCTGGTCGCGCTCGTCGACGGCGGCACGATGAGCGCGGCCGAGCTGCTGACCGGAGCCCTCCAGGACCGCGGACGAGCGGTCGTCCTGGGCTCGCGCACCTTCGGCAAGGGCTCGGTGCAGATGCCGAGCCGGCTGCCCGACGGCTCGGTGGCCGAGCTGACCGTCGGCCACTACCGCACTCCCTCGGGCCGCGGCGTCGACGGCACGGGCATCACGCCCGACCTGGAGGCCGACCCGACGGACCCGGCCGCCCTGGAGCGGGCCCGTACGGTACTGAGCGGACTGGGACCGACCGCGTAATCGGCTTTCCGCGGACCCCCGCCGTAGTGCGAAAATGGGCGGCACTATGGCTAAGGAAAAAGGGCGCAAGCTGATCGCGCAGAACAAGAAGGCGCGGCACGACTACCAGATCCTCGACACCTACGAGGCCGGGCTGGTCCTGTCCGGGACCGAGGTGAAGTCGCTGCGCCAGGGACGGGCATCGCTGGCCGACGGCTTCGTGCAGCTGGACGGACACGAGGCGTGGCTGCACAACGTGCACGTGCCCGAGTACAGCCAGGGCACCTGGACCAACCACAGCGCACGCCGCAAGCGGAAGCTGCTGCTGCACCGCGTGGAGATCGACAAGCTGGAGGCGAAGTCCCAGGAGACCGGTCACACGATCGTTCCCCTGGCGCTGTACTTCAAGGACGGCCGGGCGAAGGTCGAGATCGCGCTGGCGCGCGGCAAGAAGGAGTACGACAAGCGCCAGACCCTCCGGGAGAAGCAGGACCGCCGCGAGGCGGAGCGGACGATCTCGGCGATCCGGCGCAAGCAGCGGGCCTGACCCCCCGGGAATGGGCTGGCACCCGCGTGCGTTGGTCACGTACGATGGTGAACGCACCCCACGCGGGTGCAGCGATTGAAAAATCAACATGGGGATGATCGGTTTCGACAGCGGATGTCGAAGCAGGGGAAGCGTGTCGAGGAAGCGGCCATGATCTCGTAAACCACAGGCCGAAAAAAATAATCGCCAACACCAAGCGCGATTCCTCCCAGCAGGCCTTCGCCCTCGCTGCCTGATCTCAGGTAGCGAAGCGAGCCTCCTACTAAGGGAGTGTCAGCCCGGGGCTGTTCCCGACCCGGATCCTGGCATCAGCTAGGGGACTAAACCTTGATCCCGGTCACGGGGTGAAGAGGGAAACCAAACAGTGACTGAGCCCGTCGGAGACTTGTCCGCGTGATCTCCGGGGCTGAGAAAATCGAAGCGGACTGCACACGGAGAAGCCCTGGTTCCGCACCGTTGGACGCGGGTTCGATTCCCGCCATCTCCACAGTTCCCATGTGGGCGAAGGCCCCGCCGCACCAGCGCGGCGGGGCCTTCGTCATGCCCGCGGCCGTCATCTCCACGGCCGTCATCTCCACCACGGCCGTCATGCCCGCGCCGGCCCCGCCGCGCCCCGAGCCGGTGCCAGGGCCAGCAGCAGGGCCACCGCGGCCGCCGTGACCGGTACGCCGTAGGCGGCCGTGGGGGAGGCGTGCTCCACGGTCCAGCCGCCCGCCGCGCTGCCGCACGCGATGCCGCCGAGCAGGCCGGTCACCGCGAGGGTCATGCCCTCGTTCAGGCGGCCCTCCGGGGTGCGCCGCTGGACCAGCGTCATGGTGGTGACCATCGTCGGGGCGGTCGCCATCCCGGCGACCAGCAGCGTGAGCGCCAGCAGCGGCAGCGAGCCGGTGAGGGACGCCGCGAGCAGCGGCAGCGTCAGCAGGGCCGTCATCGCCGCGACACACCACGGCAGACGGTGCTCGGCGGGGCCGGCCGGCTTCATCGCGCCGTACAGCAGACCCGCCGCGCAGGAACCGGCAGCCTGCAACGCGAGGACCACCCCGGCCGCCGCACGATGACCCTGTGCGTCCGCGAACGCGATCGTGACGACCTCCATGGCCCCGAACACCCCGCCCATCGCCAGGCACACCACCAGCAGCGGCGGGATCCCGGGGACGCGGAAGGGGGCCTTCGCCGTCGGGCTCGGCCGGGCCGGCGGTTCGGTCGAGCGCTGGGCGGTGAACAGCAGCATGCCGCTCACCAGCAGCACCACGCCGACCAGCGTGCCCGCCTCCGGGAACAACGCCGTGCACAGGAAGGCCGCGAGGACCGGCCCGAGCATGAAGCACAGCTCGTCCGCGGCCTGCTCGAAGGAGTTCGCGGTGTGCAGGGCGTCGGCGGCGCCCTTCCTGCCCCTCAGCAGGTGGGCCCAGCGGGCGCGGGCCATGCCGCCGGTGTTCGGCGTCGTGGCGGTGGCGGCGTACGCGGCGAACAGCGTCCAGGCGGGCGCGTCGTACCGGACGCACAGCAGCAGCGCGAGCGAGCCCAGGGCCGCGATCAGGGTGGCGGGCATCGCCACCCGGGCCTGGCCGTGCCGGTCCACGAGCCGTGCCGTCCACGGGGCGACCAGCGCCGTCGCCGCCAGCCCCGTCGCGGTGACGGCGCCGGCGAGGGCGTACGAACCACGGGTGCCGGCGATCATCACGACCGCGCTCACACTGAACATGCCCATGGGCAGCCGCGCCATGAGATTCCCGATCGTGAACGCTCGGGCGCCGGGTAGGGCGAGGAGGCGCCGGTACGGGCCGGGCGGCCGGCGCCGGGTGCGCGGGCCGAAGTCGGCGGCGACCAGGGCGTCGGCGGTGACGGTGAGGAAGGGGGTCCGGGCGGACGGGCGTTCTTCGTAGGTCGGTTGCGGCATGCGCTTACCGTCGCCCGGGGGTGACCAAGGGGTCCAACACCTTCTCCGTTCCCATTCACGCACTCCCGTTGTAAATTCGCCGGATGCCCGCACCCGTGCACCTCGACCCCCGCCTCCTGCGCGGTTTCGTCACCGTCGCCGAGGACCTGCACTTCTCCCGGGCCGCCGCCCGCCTGTACGTCGCCCAGCAGGCGCTCAGCAGGGACGTACGGCGCCTGGAACGGGAACTGGGCGCCGAGTTGTTCGTCCGGTCCACCCGGCACGTGACCCTGACGGCCGACGGCGAGCGGCTGCTGCCGTACGCCCGCCGCGTCCTCCAGGCCCAGGACGACCTCCTCGCCGCCTTCGGACAGGCCCGCCCGCTGCTGGTCGACCTCAACTCCCCGGGACTGGTCACCGGCCGCCTGGTGCTGGAGCGCGCCCGCGGGCTGGCGCCCGGGGAGGAGCTGATGGCGCGTTACGAGAGCGGGCTGACCTACGCCGCCGCCGAACTGCTCGCGGGCCGCCTCGACGTCTCCTTCGGCCGGTTCGCCGGCCTCGCCCCGGCGCTGCGGGCCGGACTCGGCCACCAGCCCGTCCGCTACGAGCCCATGGCGGTCGTCCTGCCCGAGGACCACCCGCTGGCCGGGCTGCCCCGGGTGCCGCTCGCCGCACTCGCCGGCGAGACCGTGTACGCCGGGGCCGGCAACGCGCGGACAACGGAGTGGACCGACCTCGCGCACCGCTTGTTCGAGGGGCGCGGCATAGAAGTGGCGGCACCCGCTCCGCTGGCCGTCGGGGAGGAGGAGTTTCAGCGGATCATGGACAAGACGCGCAATCCGATCCTCGCCGTGGTGAGCTTTCCGGCCATGGCGTCGACCGTCGTTCGCCCGCTCGTCGATCCAGTGCCGCTGTCGCCGGTGTCACTTGTCTGGCGAAAGGGACTGGCACACCCCGCGTTCGACGCGCTGCGCCGGGCGGCTGCCCAGGTCGCGGCCGAGGAAGCCTGGCTCCGCAGGCCCGCCGGAGGGTGGATTCCCGCCGTCGACGCCGCTGTGATGTCCGTCCATAACTGACACGCGGGAACCACACATCCTCCGCGTGCGCTACATTCTTGACCTGAGCACGGTGTGGTACAGGGGGCGCTCGAACCTGGTGGGGGCCGGTTCGACCGACGGGTGCTCGGAGTCGTACGCGCACCCGGAACTGTCCCTCGGGGGGAAGTGCGTGCGCGTGAAAAAATGGCAGAAAGACGCCCAACCGGAGTGGCCCCAGGCCGCGTCCGGGATGCGTGATCTCCCGGAGGCGAGACAGGATGCGGACGCCACCGAGGTGTTTCCGGCGACCCGGGCCTTCCCGGTGAACGGGGAGTTCCCGACGGCCGGGCAGTCCCCGACGGCCGGGCAGTCCCCGACGGCTGGAACGCCGTCCGTCCAGCCCACCCGGTCCGCCCAGGCGGACGGTTCCGCCGGGTTCGCCGGGCCCGGTGGGCCCGGCGCGGGGTGGTTCGGAAGCTCCGGCCCCGCGGGCGCCGGCGCCGGGGCGGAGGCTCCGCGCAATGCCGCCCGGCCGTCGTCGGATGCCGCCGAGACGGAGATCCTCGGTTCCCGAATAGGGAGGGGCCGAATAGGCGGGAGCCCGGTGGGCGGAAGCCCCGTGGGCGGGAGCCCGATGGGCGCGGACCGTACGCGTCAGGGCCGGATCGGCGATCCGCTCGGCCAAGGGCGCATAACCTGGGGCGGTACCAACCAGTCCGGTACCAACCCGTCCGGGGCGAACCCGGACAAGGGGACCCCGGCCCCGACCAGGACGACCCCGACCAGCCCGATCCCGTCCGGTAAGGGTCCCGAGGGCACTGCGCCGCCCGGAACCGACCGCAACGGCACCGGCCCGGACGCCGACAGGACGGACATCCTCCCGGCGACCCCGGCGACCCCGGCGGCCACCCCGACCCGCGTCTTCCCCACGACCGCGCCCGGCCCCGCCACCGCCGCCCTGCGCGACCCCTGGCAGGACACCCCGGACGCCGACGCCGACGCGAACGCCGGCGATCACACCCACGACCCGCACGAGGTGACGGTCCAGCTCGACGCCGTCCAGCTCGGCGACGGCGTCCTTCGCCGCGTCGACAGGGGGCACCGCAAGCGCGGCCCGGAGAGCTCCGACGGACCCGTCTTCGTCGACGCGTCCGGACGCCGCAGCCGCCTCTACCGCCGTCTCGGCATCGCCGTCGGCGTCGCCTGCGCGGTCTACGCCGTCGTCATCGTCTCCACGCTGCTGTCCGGCAACTCCAACGCGCCCTGGCTGCCCGTGGAGGGCCAGCAGGAGGGCAAGCCGGCCGGCCAGGTCGACACCACCCCGCTGCCCTCGCAATCGGCGCGGCCCTCCGGCACCGGCAGCGCCGCTCCGCAGGTCAGCCCCTCCGCCGGCGCCGGGGTGACCACGGCGCCGGGTGCCGACGCCCCCGCGCCCGGTACGTCGGGCACCGCGCGGCAGCCCGGTACCAGCGTCGACCCCGAGCCCTCGGAGACCGGGGCCGGCACGCAGCCGGGCGGCGGCGGCGCGACCGACCCGGACCCGACGCAGTCGACGCAGGTGCCGCCGCCCGCCACCACGGACCCGTCGGCCCCGGCCGGCGGCGGCGATCCCACGGTCGATCCGACCGTGCCCACCGTCGACCCCACCACGGGCACCGACCCGGGCGGCGACACGGCCGCCAACGGCGCGAGCGACCCCCTCTCCGCCGCCGGGCCCGACGACGAGCCCGTCGCCGCCGGCCCGGACACCACCCTCACGTCCTCTTCCCTGTCCCCGGAGAACACCCTCTGATGGCATCCCGCACCCGCCGTCACGGGGCCGCGCGCAGCGCCCGTGGGGGCGCCCGGCGCCGCCGCCTGCCCCTGCGTCTGCTGCTTCCGCTGCTCGTCCTGGTCGCCCTGGCGGCGATGCTCATGCTGCGCGGATACGTGCACAGCGAGATCCTCGCCGACCACCGCGTCCAGCCGCCCGCCGCCACCGACCAGGTGCCGGAGAAGATCCTGGAGGGCGGCCCGGTCATCGACGTCCGCGGCGGCCGCACCGAGAGCCTGAGCGTGCCCGACCACCACCTGGTCCTCACGTTCGACGACGGCCCGGACCCGACCTGGACGCCGAGGGTGCTGGACGTGCTCAAGAAGCACGACGCGCACGGCGTCTTCTTCGTCACCGGCACCATGGCCTCCCGCTACCCCGACCTCGTCAAGCGCATGGTCGACGAGGGCCACGAGGTGGGCCTGCACACCTTCAACCACCCCGACCTCTCCTTCCAGTCCAAGAAGCGCATCGACTGGGAGCTGTCGCAGAACCAGCTGGCGATCACCGGCGCGGCGGGCATCCGCACCTCGCTCTTCCGCCCGCCGTACTCCTCCTTCTCCGACGCCATGGACAACAAGTCCTGGCCGGTCACCGAGTACATCGGCAGCCGCGGCTACATCACCGTCGTCAACAACACCGACAGCGAGGACTGGCAGCGGCCCGGCGTCGACGAGATCATCCGCCGCGCCACGCCCAAGGGCGGCGAGGGTGCCATCGTCCTGATGCACGACTCGGGCGGCGACCGCAGCCAGACCGTCGCGGCGCTGGACAGGTTCCTGCCCGACCTGCAGAAGAAGGGCTACGAGTTCGACAACCTCACCGAGGCCCTCGACGCGCCCAGCGCGATGAGCCCGGTGACCGGCGCCGAACTGTGGAAGGGCAAGGCCTGGGTCTTCCTCGTCCAGGCCTCGGAGAAGATCACCGACGGCCTGGTGGTGGGCCTGGCGATCATCGGGACCCTGGTCATCAGCCGCTTCGTGCTGATGCTGCTCCTCTCCGGCGTCCACGCCCGCCGGGTCCGCCGCAAGGGCTTTAGCTGGGGCCCGCCGGTGACCGAACCGGTGACGGTGCTGGTGCCGGCGTACAACGAGGCCAAGTGCATCGAGAACACCGTCCTGTCCCTGATGGCCAGTGACCACCCCGTCGAGGTCATCGTCATCGACGACGGCTCCAGCGACGGCACGGCCCGGATCGTCGAGGCGATGGGCCTGCCGGGCGTCCGGGTGATCCGCCAGCTCAACGCGGGCAAGCCGGCGGCACTCAACCGCGGTCTGGCGAACGCCCGTCACGACATCGTCGTGATGATGGACGGCGACACCGTCTTCGAACCGTCCACCGTCCGCGAACTCGTCCAGCCCTTCGGCGACCCGAAGGTGGGCGCCGTGGCCGGCAACGCGAAGGTCGGCAACAAGGACAGCCTCATCGGCGCCTGGCAGCACATCGAGTACGTGATGGGCTTCAACCTGGACCGCCGGATGTACGACATCCTCGGCTGCATGCCGACCATCCCCGGCGCGGTGGGCGCCTTCCGGCGTTCGGCGCTGGCACCGATCGGCGGCATGAGCGACGACACCCTCGCCGAGGACACCGACGTCACCATGGCGCTGCACCGGGCCGGCTGGCGCGTGGTCTACGCCGAGAACGCCCGCGCCTGGACCGAGGCCCCGGAGACCGTCCAGCAGCTGTGGTCCCAGCGCTACCGCTGGTCGTACGGCACCATGCAGGCCATCTGGAAGCACCGCCGCGCGGTGATCGAGAAGGGCCCCTCGGGCCGCTTCGGTCGGGTGGGCCTGCCCTTCGTCTCCCTGTTCATGGTCCTGGCCCCGCTGCTGGCCCCGCTGATCGACGTCTTCCTGCTCTACGGCATCGTCTTCGGCCCGACCCAGAAGACGATCGTGGCGTGGCTGGGCGTCCTGGCCATCCAGGCGGTCTGCGCGGCGTACGCCTTCCGTCTCGACCGCGAACGCATGACCCACCTGATCTCGCTGCCGCTGCAGCAGATCCTCTACCGCCAGCTCATGTACGTAGTGCTGCTCCAGTCCTGGATCACCGCGCTCACCGGCGGCCGGCTGCGCTGGCAGAAGCTCCGGCGCACCGGCGTGGTCGGGGCGCCCGGCGGCTCGGTGCCGCGCCAGGGTTCGCGGGGCAGCGATGATCGGAGGCCCGTGGCATGACCCACGGATACACGACCGGTACGGGCATGAACCCGGAGCCGGCCGGCCCGTACGGAAGCCCGTACGCGGGGCACCCGAACGGGGCCGAATCGGACGCGGGGCACCCGAGCGGGGCAGCTCCGTACGGGGCAGACCCGTACGGGACCGCGGGGACGCCGTACGCCGTTCCGCGGCAGCGCACGACGGAGCCCGCACCCGAGCCCGTCACCGAGCCCGCACCCGAGTCCGCCCCCGCCCCGGCCGCCAAGAAGCCGGGCCGCGACCGGTACCTGGACCTGCTGCGCTCCATCGCCCTGGTCCGCGTCGTGGTGTACCACCTGTTCGGCTGGGCCTGGCTGTCGGTGGTGTTCCCGTCGATGGGCGTGATGTTCGCGCTGGCGGGTTCGCTGATGGCACGTTCGCTGAAGCGTCCGGCGATGGGCGTGATCCGCGGACGCGTGCGCCGCCTCCTGCCGCCGATGTGGGTGTTCGCGGCGGTCGTGCTCGCGATGATGTTCATGAACGGGTGGAACCCGACGGACGACCCGAACCGCGGGGGCACCTGGGGCCTGGTCGAGCTGTTCAACTACATCGTGCCGATCGGCGCGCCGCCCTACCCCTGGCACATCGGCTCCAAGTCCGGCCTGCTGGAGGACACCTGGGCGGTGCAGGCCGCGGGGCCGCTGTGGTATCTGCGCGCCTACCTGTGGTTCGTCATCGCCTCCCCGCTGCTGCTCTGGCTGTTCCGCAAGGCCCCCTGGCCGACGCTGCTCGCGCCGCTCGGCCTGACGGCCATCGTCGGCACGGGCGTGGTGACCATTCCCGGCGAGACGGGCAACGCGGTCACCGACTTCGCGGTCTACGGCGGCTGCTGGGTCCTGGGCTTCGCCCACCACGAGGGCCTGCTGAAGCGGATCCCGCGGTACGTCTCCGTCTCCTGCGCGTCCCTGATCATGGCCTTCGGCCTGTGGTGGGCCTCGAACCACCTGGGCCCCGACGGCTGGGACCTCAACGACATCCCACTGGCCCAGGCCACCTGGTCGTTCGGGTTCGTCGTGATCCTGCTCCAGTACTCCCCGTCCTGGCAGGAACTCCCGGGCCGGCTGGCCAAGTGGGACAAGCTGGTGACCCTCTCCAACAACCGCGCGGTCACCATCTACCTGTGGCACAACCTGCTGATCATGGCGACGGTCCCGATCATCGACCTGGCCTACCGACTGCCCTTCATGCAGAGCGAGCGCGCGGTCGGTGCCCTCGACAGCGCGTACACGATATGGATGTTCGCCCTCGTCTGGCCGCTCATCGGCCTGATGGTCCTCGCGGTGGGCTGGGTCGAGGACCTGGCGGCGAAGCGCAAGCCGCGCCTGTGGCCGAACGGCACGAAGCGCTCCGCCGGGAGCCGTCCCAGGGCGAGGGCGGCCACCCGTCGGAACTGACGTCGGGTGAGCGCGGGTGCGGCGCCGCCGCGTCCCGTGCGAGACTGCCCCGGTTGCGGAAGTGAACAGGGCGGCGTGAGCCGGTCAGGGGGACAGGCGGGATGAGTAAGCGCCAGACGCAGAAGATGCTGCGGCTGATGGCGAGCGGGGAGCCGGTCGAGCTCACCAGTCCGATGGCGTCCGTGAAGAAGCTCGCCAAACTCGCCTTCGTCGCCCAGCGGTTCGGGTACGAGTACGCCGACGTGCGGCAGGGCGGCGGGAGCAACGGCTCGCTCACGATGCTGCTCGTTCCCGACCCCAGCCCGCAGGCCCGGAGCCGGGCCGCGCAGAACTGGGCGCAGTACCCGAACGCCGGTGACGGGGTGTCGGTGCCGCCGCTCGTGCCGGACGCCCTCGAACTCCTCAAGGCGCGGATCAACTTCGACCTCACCGGCAAGAGCGCCGAGAAGCGGATGGGGTACGGCGCGCTCGGTGTCACCATCGGCTGCGTGGTCCTCGCCTACCGCTTCGGAGGTGCGTCCGGCGACTTCGTCGTGGCCGCGATCATCTGGCTGTGTGCCATGGCGCTCCTGGGCGTCGGCTTCCTCGTCACCCGCAAGCGCAACGCCAAGTTCGCGGCGCGGCTGCGGTCCGCCGGGTTCGTGCCGGTGGCCGACGAGACGGGGCGGGTGCGGTACCTGGCGCCCGGCGGGCAACTTCCCGGGCACGGGAACCCGTTCGGGGGCGGCGGTCCCGCGGCTGGTGGCGCCCCGCCGTACGGCTGTCCGGCGCCCGGTGGTTACGCCGCGCCTGGGGCGCCCGGTGGTTACGGGCAGCCCGCCCCCGGCCCGTACGCCCAGCCGCAGCCGCAGCCGCAGCCGCAGCCGCAGCCGCAGCCGCAGCCGTACCCGGCCCAGGCGGCCTACGGTCAGCCCCAGCCGCCGCAGTACCCCCAGCAGCCGCCGCAGGCACAGCAGCCGTACCCGCCCCAGCCCCACCCGCAGCAGCAGCCTCCCCACTGGCAGCCCCAGCCGCCGCAGGGCTGACGGCGAGACCCGACTGCGACCTCTCATCCCGCCCCGGCGCCGGGTGAGAGCAACGTTCCCTTCCGGTCATCCACAGCCCCACCGGCCCGAAACGCGTCCTCCCTACCTTCGGTGTGACCGAGTAGTGGAGCACCGTGGAGGCGTCATGAGAGTCCCTGGCGGCCGCTGGATCCAGCACTGGGATCCGGAGGACGAGACCTTCTGGAAGGAGACGGGGGAGCGGGTCGCGCGGCGGAACCTGTTCTTCTCCGTCCTCTCCGAGCACATCGGGTTCTCGGTCTGGACGCTGTGGTCCGTGCTGGTGCTCTTCATGGGGCCGGAGTACGGGCTGACGCCGGCCGACAAGTTCCTGCTGACGTCCGTGGTGACGCTCGTCGGGGCCGTCGTGCGGGTGCCCTACACCTTTGCCGTCGCGATCTTCGGCGGGCGGAACTGGACGATCGTCTCCGCCGGGCTGCTGCTCGTGCCGACCGTGGCGGCGTTCACGGTCATGGAGCCGGGGACGTCCTTCTCGACCTTCCTCCTCGTCGGTCTGCTGGCCGGCATCGGCGGCGGCAACTTCGCCTCCTCCATGACCAACATCAACGCCTTCTTCCCGCTGCGGAGGAAGGGCTGGGCGCTCGGCCTCAACGCCGGGGGCGGGAACATCGGCGTGCCGGTCATCCAGCTGGCCGCGCTCGCGATCATCGGGGCGAGCGGCGGGCCGCGGGTGCTGCTCGGCATCTACATCCCGCTGATCCTGGTGGCCGCCGTCCTCGCCGCCTGCTTCATGGACAACCTCGCCTCCGTGAAGAACGACACCGGGGCCGCCAAGGACGCCTGCCGGGAGGCCCACACCTGGATCATGGCCGTGCTGTACATCGGGACGTTCGGGTCGTTCATCGGGTACAGCTTCGCCTTCGGGCAGGTGCTGCAGACGCAGTTCGGGCGGACCCCGCTGCAGGCGGCGTACCTCACCTTCATCGGCCCGCTGCTCGGCTCCCTGATCCGGCCGCTGGGCGGCAGGCTCGCCGACCGGTACGGCGGAGCGCGGATCACGCTGTGGAACTTCGTCGCGATGGCCGGCGCCACCGCCGTACTCGTCGCGGCCAGCATGGCGAAGTCGCTGGGGCTGTTCGTCGCCGTGTTCGTGGTGCTGTTCGTGCTCAGCGGGCTCGGCAACGGCTCGACGTTCAAGATGATTCCCGGCATCTTCCAGAACCAGGCCCTCGCCAAGGGACTGAGGGGGGAGGAAGCCGTGGCGTACGGGCGGCGGCTCTCCGGTGCCTCCATGGGCCTGATCGGCGCGGTGGGCGCGCTCGGCGGCGTCGCCATCAACCTCGCCTTCCGGCAGTCCTTCCTCTCCGTCGGCTCGGGCACCGGCGCCTTCGTGGCCTTCCTCGCCTTCTACGCCGTCTGCTTCGCCGTCACGTGGGCGGTATACCTTCGCCGCCCGGCCGTACGGCCGCCGGACGGCCCGGCGGACCCGGCGGAGACGGAGGACCGGCTCAGCTACGCCCAGGTATGACGTAACACTGGTGACATGAAGCCGAACCGAGCCCGTCACGCACCGTTGACAGGCTCGGTCGCCACGTGAGGATGCACGTGGATGTGAGTGTGAGCGTGGGTGTGAACGATCGGAGCGCGGCGAGCCATGGACGACGAACAGCAGCGGCCTGACCACGGCCCCCTGGCCGGATTCACCGTCGGCGTGACCGCCGCCCGCCGGGCCGACGAACTGGGCGCGCTGCTCCAGCGGCGCGGTGCCGCCGTCCTGCACGCCCCGGCGATCAGGATCGTGCCGCTCGCCGACGACAGCGAGCTGCTGGCCGCGACCAAGCAGCTCATCGACCAGGCGCCGGACGTCGTCGTGGCCACCACCGCCATCGGCTTCCGGGGGTGGGTCGAGGCCGCCGACGGCTGGGGGCTCGGCGAGGCCCTGCTGGAGCGGCTGCGCGCGGTGGAGCTGCTCGCGCGCGGGCCCAAGGTCAAGGGCGCGGTCCGGGCCGCCGGACTGACGGAGGAGTGGTCGCCGGCCTCCGAGTCCATGGCCGAGGTACTGGACCGGCTGCTGGAGGAGGGCGTCGACGGCCGCCGGATCGCCCTGCAGCTGCACGGTGAGCCGCTGCCGGGGTTCGTGGAGGCGCTGCGGGCGGGCGGTGCCGAGGTCGTCGGCGTGCCCGTCTACCGGTGGCTGCCGCCGGAGGACCTCGGCCCCGTGGACCGGCTGCTGGACGCCGCCGTCTCGCGCGGGGTGGACGCGGTGACGTTCACCAGCGCGCCCGCCGCCGCCTCCCTCCTCTCCCGCGCCGAGGAGCGGGGCCTGCTGCCCGAGCTGCTCGCCGCCCTCGGGCACGACGTGCTGCCCGCCTGTGTCGGACCGGTCACCGCGGTGCCGCTCCAGGCGCACGGTGTCGACACGGTCCAGCCCGAACGCTTCCGGCTGGGCCCCCTCGTACAGCTGCTCTGCCAGGAGTTGCCGGCCCGCGCGCGTGCCCTGCCGGTCGCCGGGCACCGGCTGGAGATCCGCGGGCACGCGGTGCTGATCGACGGGGAGCTGAGGACCGTGCCGCCCGCCGGCATGTCCCTGCTGAGGGCCCTGTCCCGGCGGCCGGGCTGGGTCGTGTCCCGGGCGGAACTGCTGCGGGCACTGCCGGGCACCGGCCGCGACGAACACGCCGTCGAGACGGCGATGGCCCGCCTGCGTACGTCCCTCGGCGCCCCCAAGCTGATCCAGACGGTGGTGAAACGCGGCTACCGCCTGGCCCTGGACCCGGCGACGGACGCCAAGTACACGGACGGGTGAGGCGGGAGGACCAGAAGCGCACCGCCCGGGCGCACGGGCCGCGGGCAGGCGTCCAGGCAGAGGCGGTACGAGGGGTTCCGGGCACGGGAGCGGGCAGGCACTGTAGAAGGAGCGGTCCACCTGCTCCCCTTCTCGGCCCGCCCCACCGGGCAACCCCTAGGCGGTGACAGGAACATGGCACTGGGTACGGCCACCGACCCGTACGAGCTGCGCTTCGACACCGGGCGGATCTGCCTGGACCTCATCGCCACCACCCATCCCGTGGAACGGCTCGACCGCATCGAGGTGCTGCGCGCCTGGATCACCGGCTCCGGGCTCGTCCCGCCCGGCACCCCGCTGGCCCACGCCGACACGGCCTGGCTGACCGGCTTCCGCGAACTGCGCTGCCAGACCAGCCGCCTGATCCGCTCCAGGTCCGCGCCCGGCACCCACCCGTACGACCTCGCGCTGGCCCGGGTCAACGACCTCGCCGTCGTCGCGCCCCCGGCCCCGCGCGCGGTCCACGGCGAGGACGGCGCGCTGGTCAGGGAGTTGACCGGGCCGCCCGAGTGCGCGGCGCTGCTCGGCGCCCTCGCCCGGGACGCCGTGGAACTGCTCACCGACCCCGTCGCGCGGGCGAGCCTGCGGCAGTGCGAGGGCGACAACTGCCCGATCGTGTACGTCGACACCTCCCGCGGACGCCGCCGGCGCTGGTGCTCCAGCGAGATCTGCGGCAACCGCGAGCGCGTCGCCCGGCACCGCCGCCGCACCGCCCTCGCCCGGTAAGTGCGGCTACGCCCCGTTCGGTCCACCCTCTTCGAGAAAACCGTCATCTCACTTTGAACACGCCGCACTTCGCGTCCGTACCGAATGGGCGAGCGACCGACTGGGGGAACCCCCGGACATCGGAGGTGGGCGTGCGCAAGGATTCCGTCGTGGCCAATGAACGTGGTGCGAGGGCCCGACATCGCATGTCCCAGTCATCCTCGGAACCCGACGAGGAGCTGATGCGCGCGCTGTACCGGGAGCACGCCGGCCCCTTGCTGGCCTACGTGCTCCGCCTGGTCGCGGGGGACCGGCAGCGCGCCGAGGACGTCGTCCAGGAGACGCTCATCCGTGCCTGGAAGAACGCCGGTCAGCTCAACCGTGCGACCGGATCGGTACGCCCCTGGCTGGTGACGGTCGCCCGGCGCATCGTCATCGACGGCCACCGCAGCCGGCAGGCCCGGCCGCAGGAGGTCGATCCGTCGCCGCTGGAGGTCATCCCCGCGGAGGACGAGATCGACAAGGCGCTGTGGCTGATGACGCTGTCGGACGCGCTCGACGACCTGACCCCGGCCCACCGGGAGGTCCTCGTCGAGACCTACTTCAAGGGGCGTACCGTCAATGAGGCGGCGCAGACACTGGGCATACCCAGCGGCACCGTTCGCTCCCGGGTGTTCTACGCCCTGCGTTCGATGAAGCTGGCACTGGAGGAGCGGGGGGTGACGGCGTGATGAGCGGGTACGGGGGAGTTCAGGGTTTCGGCGGGGGATTCGGCCCGGGTGACACGGGTAATCCTGTCCCCATGGAGGGATCACCGGCGCCGAACGAGCACGAGACTGTCGGCGCCTACGCCCTCGGCATCCTCGACGACGCGGAGGCCACCGCCTTCGAGGCGCACCTCGCCACCTGCGAATGGTGCGCCCAGCAGCTCGACGAGCTGGCCGGGATGGAGCCGATGATGGCCGCGCTCGCGGACCTGCCGGGTACCGGTACGCCCGCGATCGCCGAGTCGCTGACCGCGAAGCCCGGCCCGCGGCTGGCGGAGAAGCTCGTCGACGAGGTCGCCGAGCGCCGCGCGAGCAAACGCCGCCGCAACTTCTACCTGGTGGGCACCGCCGCCGCGCTGATCATCGGCGGCCCGTTCGCCGCCGTGGCGACGACGGACGGCGGCGGTGACGACGGCGGGAAGAAGACCGAGGCCACCCGGCAGGCCGCGAGCCCCGCCGAGTCCGCCTTCGCCGCCATGCCCGACCGGGTCACGGCGACCGACCCGACCACCCGGGTCAGCGCGACCGTGGCCCTGCAGAAGAAGGCCTGGGGCACCGACGCGGTCCTGGAACTGAAGAACCTCAAGGGCCCCGAGAAGTGCTCCCTGATCGCCGTCGGCAAGAACGGCGAACGCGAGACGGTCACCTCCTGGTCGGTCCCGGACTGGGGGTACGGCCTCCCGGACGCCACCGCCGACAAGGGCAAGAAGCCCCTCTACGTGCAGGGCGGCGCCGCCTTCGAACCCAACCAGATCGACCGCTTCGAGGTCATGACCTTCGACGGCGAGCGGCTGGTGGAGGTGGACGCGTAGGCCAGGCCGGCGGCTCGGACGTCGGCGGGCTGCCGGATCGGCCGCCGCAGCCCGGCGGCCCACCCCGTGATCGGCCCGGACGAGCGGCGCCGGCCCGGGTGCCGGCGCGGTGCGGCGGCACCGCCGGTCCTGCATCCCGCGCCCCGAGGCGGCGGGAGCGGCGGCCCGGCCGGGGGCCCGCGGCGTGATCCGCCGACCCGGCCCGGCCGCGCCGTGGCTTCCGGCGCCCCCTTCGCGTACCTTTGACGGCTGCCCAGCACGTCAGAAGGGGGCCCGGTGGCCGCACAGGCGCAACAGGACTCAGCGGTCGACTCGGTTCACGCCTCCGTACGGGAGGACTCCGCACGGGAGGACTCCGTACGGGACCGAGAGATCAGCGTGGAACAGGCACACCTGGACCGGGTGTACCGCCGCCTCGAGGAGAAGATCCACGAGGCCGAGTTCCTCATGCACGACGCCGCGCAGCGCGGCCACGTCGGCACGCCCGGCGCGCTGGCCGAGCGCGACGCGCAGGTCTTCCGGGCGGGCATCCACCTCAGCCGCCTGAACAACGAGTTCGAGGACTTCCTCTTCGGCCGTATCGACCTGCTCCTGGGCAAGGACGGCAAGAAGGGCCCGGACGGCGCGTACACGGCCGTCGAGCCCGCCGAGGGCGCCCTCGGGCCCGACAACACCGCCGACATCGCCGAGACCCTGCACATCGGCCGCATCGGCGTCCTGGACGAGGACTACGCCCCGCTGGTCATCGACTGGCGGGCGCCCGCCGCGGCCCCCTTCTACCGGTCCACGCCGGTCGACCCGGGCCGGGTCGTGCGCCGCCGGGTGATCCGTTCCAAGGGGCGGCGCGTCCTCGGTGTCGAGGACGACCTGATGCGGCCCGAGGTCAAGGCCCGCCTGGACGGCGAGGAGCTGGCCGTCGTCGGCGACGGCGCCCTGATGGCCGCCCTCGGCCAGGCCCGTACGCACTCCATGCGGGACATCGTCGCCTCCATCCAGGCCGAGCAGGACCTGGTCATCCGTGCCCCCGCCGCCTCCGTGACCTACGTCGAGGGCGGCCCCGGCACCGGCAAGACCGCCGTCGCCCTGCACCGGGCGGCGTACCTGCTCTACCAGGACCGGCGCCGGTACGCGGGCGGCATCCTGATCGTCTCGCCGACCCCGCTCCTGGTGGCGTACACCGAGGGCGTGCTGCCCTCCCTCGGCGAGGAGGGCCAGGTCGCCATCCGCGCCATCGGCTCCCTGGTCGACGGCGCCGAGGCCACGCTGTACGACTCCCCGGCCACCGCCCGCGCCAAGGGCTCCTCCCGCATGCTCAGGGTGCTGCGCCGGGCCGCGCGCGGAGCGCTGGAGCCGGCCGACTCGCCGACCCTGCTGCGGGTCGTCGCCTTCGGCCGCCGTCTCGAACTGGAGGCGGAGGAACTGGCCGGCATCCGCCGCACCGCCCTCGGCGGCACCGCGCCCGTCAACCTGCTGCGCCCCCGCGCCCGCCGGCTGCTCCTGGACGCCCTGTACGCCAAGTCGGGCGCCGGTACCCGGCACAGCGACCCCGAGCTGGCCGCCGAGCTGCGTTCCTCCTTCGACGAGGACGTCAGCTCCGAGGACTCGTTCACCGCCTTCCTCGACGCCTGGTGGCCGGAGCTGACCCCGGGCGCCGTGCTGGCGGCCATGGCGGACGAACGGCGCCTCGGCCGCTGGGCCCGGCGCGTGCTCAACCCGGGCGAGGTCCGCAAGGTGGCCCGTTCGCTGCGCCGCGAGGGCCACTCCGTGCACGACATCGCCCTGCTCGACGAGCTCCAGGCGATCGTCGGCACCCCGGCCCGCCCCCGCAAGCGGCGCGAGCTGGACCCGCTGGACCAGCTCACCGGCCTGGACGAGCTGATGCCGCAGCGCGAGGAGACCCAGTGGGAGCGCGCCGAGCGCCTCGCCCAGGAGCGCACCGAGTACGCGCACGTCATCGTCGACGAGGCCCAGGACCTCACCCCCATGCAGTGGCGGATGGTGGGCCGCCGCGGCCGGCACGCCACGTGGACGGTCGTCGGTGACCCGGCCCAGTCCTCCTGGTCCGACCCCGACGAGGCGGCCGCGGCCCGCGACGAGGCCCTGGGCACCCGACCGCGCCGCCGCTTCGAGCTGACCGTCAACTACCGCAACCCGGCGGAGATCGCCGAGCTGGCGGCCAGGGTGCTCGCCCTCGCCATGCCGGGCTCCGCGTCCCCGACGGCGGTGCGCTCGACGGGCGTGGAACCGCGTTTCGCGGTGGTGGGGGACACCGTCGCCGAGTCGGTCCGGGCGGAGGCGGCCCGGCTGCTGGACCTCGTCGACGGCACCGTCGGCGTCGTGGTCGCCATGAACCGCCGCGAGGAGGCCCGGCGCTGGCTGGCCGGGCTCGGCGACCGCGTGGTGGCGCTCGGCAGCCTGGAGGCGAAGGGCCTGGAGTACGACGCCACGGTCGTCGTCTCGCCGGCCGAGATCGCCGACGAGTCGCCCGCCGGGCTGCGCGTGCTGTACGTCGCCCTGACCCGGGCCACCCAGCAGCTGACGGTCGTCTCCTGCGAGCGGGACGAGCCGGACGCGGCCGGGGTGCCGGACCTGCTGCGCGACTGAGGCGCCAAGACGTGCGAGAGGCCCGCGCCGTGGGACGGCGCGGGCCTCTCGTCTTCGTTTCGTCTTCGTTTAAGTGGCACCGACCCGCCATGCTCGCCTCGCGGCAAGTGGTCGCTCTGAGCGACGAAGGTTGGGCCCGGGGGCTTGGATCGAGCCGGTGCCACGTCCAAGGTAACAAACGATCCCCGCAAGACAATTCCCGTCCCCCGGGTTCTTTCCCGGTCCGGTTCCCCTCTTCCGTCCACCCGCAACTTCTCGTATGGTGGAAGTCGTTTTCCGAAAGTGCTCAGGGTCCGGCGGGGACGGTGCGCGAACACAAAGTCCGCAATCCGGGGTGGCTACCACGTACTCAGTGGTAGGTGCGACGATCGGACGGCACAACGCAGCTACACGGTGAAAGCAGAGGAAGTCGGCCATGGCAACGGCGCCCAGCGTCTCCTACTCGATGACGGTCCGACTGGAGGTGCCCGCGGGCGGGACAGCGGTCTCGCAGCTCACCACCGCGGTGGAGTCCGCCGGGGGCTCCGTCACCGGCCTCGACGTCACGGCCTCCGGCCACGACAAGCTCCGTATCGACGTCACCATCGCCGCGGGGTCGACCTCCCACGCCGACGAGATCGTGGAGCAGCTGCGCGGCATCGAGGGCGTCAGCCTGGGCAAGGTCTCCGACCGTACCTTCCTCATGCACCTCGGCGGCAAGATCGAGATGGCGTCGAAGCACCCCATCCGCAACCGTGACGACCTGTCCATGATCTACACGCCGGGTGTGGCCCGCGTCTGCATGGCGATCGCCGAGAACCCCGAGGACGCCCGCCGCCTGACGATCAAGCGCAACTCCGTTGCGGTCGTGACGGACGGCTCGGCGGTGCTGGGCCTCGGCAACATCGGGCCGAAGGCCGCGCTGCCGGTCATGGAGGGCAAGGCGGCCCTGTTCAAGCGCTTCGCCGGCATCGACGCCTGGCCGCTCTGCCTGGACACCCAGGACACCGACGCGATCGTGGAGATCGTCAAGGCCATCGCCCCGGGCTTCGCCGGCATCAACCTGGAGGACATCTCCGCGCCCCGCTGCTTCGAGATCGAGGCCCGGCTGCGCGAGGCCCTCGACATCCCCGTCTTCCACGACGACCAGCACGGCACCGCGATCGTCGTCCTCGCCGCGCTGACCAACGCCCTGCGCGTCGTCGACAAGCCCATCGAGAACGTACGGGTCGTCATGTCCGGCGCCGGCGCGGCGGGTACGGCCATCCTCAAGCTGCTGATCGCCGCGGGTGTGAAGAACGCCGTCGTCGCCGACATCCACGGCGTCGTGCACGCCGGCCGCGCGGACCTGGTCGACGCCGCGCCCGAGTCGGCGCTGCGCTGGATCGCCGACAACACCAATCCCGAGGGCCTCACCGGCACCCTGAAGGAGGCCGTGCACGGCGCGGACGTCTTCATCGGGGTCTCGGCCCCCAACGTCCTGGACGGCGACGACGTGGCCGCCATGGCGGACGGCGCGATCGTGTTCGCGCTCGCGAACCCCGACCCCGAGGTCGACCCGGCGATCGCCCGCCAGACCGCGGCGGTCGTCGCCACCGGCCGCTCCGACTTCCCGAACCAGATCAACAACGTGCTGGTCTTCCCGGGCGTGTTCCGGGGCCTGCTGGACGCGCAGTCCCGCACCGTCAACACCGAGATGATGCTGGCCGCCGCGCACGCCCTGGCCGACGTGGTGACCGAGGACGAGATCAACCCGAACTACATCATCCCCAGCGTCTTCAACGACAAGGTCGCCGGTGCCGTCGCGGGCGCCGTGCGGGACGCGGCGAAGGCCGCCGGAGTGGTGGCGTAGCTTCCTCCGGCGGGGGAAGGCGGCCTGTGGCGTGGTGGTGAGGATCACCACGGCGGGCCGCCCCACCGGCGCGTCGCGGGATGTCGGGCCTCGAATCGCCCTCTAGGGTGGCGCAAGGCTCAGGCCCTCTCGGCGTGTGACTCCCAAGGGTGTTCTCACGACTCCTGGGGGTGCCGGATTGGCTTTACCGCCGCAGGTGGAGGCAGGATGCCTCCCTGGGCGCGAGGGTCTGACGACCGACCCGGGTCCGGGGAGTGTCCGAGGACCCTGGCAGCATCGGCATCGCTGTGCCCAACATGCGGCTCCGCCGCGTGGCACGCCTCAACGGCAAGAAGAACACGGGAGTAACAACATGAACCGCAGTGAGCTGGTGGCCGCGCTGGCCGACCGCGCCGAGGTGACCCGCAAGGACGCCGACGCCGTGCTGGCCGCGTTCGCCGAGGTTGTCGGCGACATCGTCTCCAAGGGCGACGAGAAGGTCACCATCCCCGGCTTCCTGACCTTCGAGCGCACCCACCGTGCCGCTCGCACCGCCCGCAACCCGCAGACCGGCGAGCCGATCCAGATCCCGGCCGGCTACAGCGTCAAGGTCTCGGCGGGCTCGAAGCTCAAGGAAGCCGCCAAGGGTAAGTAAGCACGCCTGAGCGCCGTCGCGGTTCTGCGCGGGGGCGGCTGCGGGGCCCGTCGTGGCTGGCCGCGCAGTTCCCCGCGCCCCTCTGGGGCGCGCTACGCAACGCCGATGGGGCGGTCACCCGGTACCGGGTGACCGCCCCATCGGCGTGTGTGAGGCGTGCGTACGAGGGGTGTCAGCCCAGGGCCTTGCCCGGCAGTTCCACCTTCGCGCCCAGCTCCACGAGCTTCTCCATGAAGTTCTCGTAGCCCCGGTTGATCAGGTCGATGCCGTGCACCCGGGAGGTGCCCTGGGCCGCGAGGGCGGCGATGAGGTAGGAGAAGCCGCCGCGCAGGTCGGGGATGACCAGGTCGGCGCCCTCCAGCTTGGTCGGTCCCGACACCACGGCCGAGTGCAGGAAGTTGCGCTGGCCGAAGCGGCAGTGGGAGCCGCCGAGGCACTCGCGGTAGAGCTGGATGTGGGCGCCCATCTGGTTGAGCGCGGAGGTGAAGCCGAGCCGCGACTCGTAGACCGTCTCGTGGACGATGGACAGGCCCGTGGCCTGCGTCAGGGCGACCACCAGGGGCTGCTGCCAGTCCGTCTGGAAGCCCGGGTGCACGTCCGTCTCCAGGGCGATGGACTTCAGCTGGCCGCCCGGGTGCCAGAAGCGGATGCCCTCGTCGTCGATCTCGAAGGCACCGCCCACCTTCCGGTAGGTGTTCAGGAACGTCATCATCGAGCGCTGCTGGGCGCCGCGGACGTAGACGTTCCCCTCGGTCGCCAGCGCCGCCGAGGCCCACGAGGCGGCTTCCAGGCGGTCCGAGAGGGCGCGGTGGGTGTAGCCGCCCAGCTCGTCCACACCGGTGATACGGATCGTGCGGTCGGTGTCCATGGCGATGATCGCGCCCATTTTCTGCAGTACGCAGATCAGGTCCTCGATCTCCGGCTCCACGGCCGCGTTGGACAGCTCCGTGACGCCCTCGGCCAGCACGGCCGTCAGCAGCACCTGCTCGGTCGCGCCGACGGACGGGTACGGCAGGTTGATCTTCGTACCGCGCAGCCGCTGCGGGGCCTCCAGGTACTGGCCGTCCGCGCGCTTCTCGATCTTCGCGCCGAACTGTCGCAGCACCTCGAAGTGGAAGTCGATGGGCCGGCCGCCGATGTCGCAGCCGCCCAGGCCCGGGATGAAGGCGTGGCCGAGGCGGTGCAGCAGGGGGCCGCAGAACAGGATCGGGATGCGCGACGAGCCCGCGTGGGCGTCGATGTCGGCGACGTTCGCGCTCTCCACGTGCGAGGGGTCGAGCACCAGCTCGCCGGGCTCCTCGCCCGGACGGACGGTCACCCCGTGCAGTTGCAGCAGTCCGCGTACGACCCGCACGTCGCGGATGTCCGGCACATTGCGCAGCCGGCTCGGCGCACTGCCCAGCAGGGCGGCCACCATGGCCTTCGGCACGAGGTTCTTCGCACCGCGGACCCGGAGCTCGCCCTCCAGCGGGGTTCCGCCGTGGACAAGCAGTACGTCATCAGCGCCGTTGACGGTCATGAATCTCGCGTTCCGTGGGGTTGGGCAGGGGCCAGAAGGGAAAGGGTAATCGCCTTGTACCCCCCTTCAGTAAGCCTGTGCACGGTCCGGCGATGTCATGGGTTTGTCACAACACGAACGGTTCCGGGGCGGGCACGTGCGGTCACGGTGGCGGCGCGCGCTCGGCGCACGTGTTCACCCCCGTGCCCCCGATTGCCTCCCCACGGGAGGGGAACATGCGGGATCATGTCAGGCATGACCGAGGTGTCCTCGCTCACGGGGCGACTGCTCGTGGCAACGCCCGCCCTGGCGGACCCGAACTTCGAGCGTGCGGTGGTGCTCCTCCTCGACCACGACGAGGAGGGTTCCCTCGGCGTCGTCCTCAACCGTCCCACGCCCGTCGACGTGGGCGACATCCTGGAGGGCTGGGCGGAGCTGACCGGTGAACCCGGCGTCGTCTTCCAGGGCGGCCCGGTCTCGCTCGACTCGGCCCTCGGCGTGGCCGTCGTCCCGGGCGGGGCGTCCGGCGAGCGGGCGCCGCTGGGCTGGCGCCGGGTGCACGGCGCGATCGGACTCGTGGACCTGGAGGCGCCGCCGGAGTTGCTGGCCCCCGCCGTGGGCGCCCTGCGGATCTTCGCCGGGTACGCGGGCTGGGGCCCGGGCCAGCTGGAGGACGAGCTGACGGAGGGCGCCTGGTACGTGGTGGAGTCCGAGCCCGGCGACGTGTCCTGCCCGGTGCCCGAGAGACTCTGGCGCGAGGTGCTGCGCCGCCAGCGGGGCGACCTGGCGATGGTGGCGACGTATCCGGACGACCCCTCGCTCAATTGATCTCCCGGCCGCAGCGTGCAAGCTTCGGTACCCCGGCTTTCAGTACCCTGGCATGCATGAGCACTCTCGAGCCCGAGCGCGGGACTGGTACCGGGACCCTCGTTGAGCCGACACCGCAGACCTCCCACGGTGACGGTGACCACGAGCGCTTCGCCCATTACGTCCAGAAGGACAAGATCATGGCGAGCGCGCTCGACGGCACCCCCGTCGTGGCGCTGTGCGGCAAGGTCTGGGTACCGGGCCGCGACCCGAAGAAGTACCCGGTCTGCCCCATGTGCAAGGAGATCTACGAGTCCATGAGCGGCGGCGGAGACGAGGGCAAGGGCGGTAAGGGCGGCGACGAGAAGTAGCAGCCTTCCCGGCCGGGTTCTTCGAAGGCCCCCGGAGTGCGCGCGCACTCCGGGGGCCTTCGCGTTGTCACGAAGTGGTTGAGACCTCTTGTGGACATGTTCATGTACTCCATAACCTCCTGGGTGTTGTGCAGAGCGAAACCGTCATTGCATATGTTGCAACGCACGCCCGGAGGAACACTCCATGAAGCTCGCCCCCCGCCTGGCCGTCATGCTGGCCGCCGCCGTCGTCACCGCGACCGCCTGCGCCCCCCAGACGTCCGACAACTCCTCCTCCGGCAAGGACGAGAAGAGCGGAACGCTACGGATCTGGCTCTTCCAGGAGGTCAACACCAAGCCGAAGGAAAAGGTCGTCGACGCGGTCCTCGCCGACTTCGAGAAGGCGCACGAGGGCACGAAGGTCGACGTCGAGTACATCCCCGTCGAGACCCGCGCCCAGCGCATCAAGGCCGCCTTCAACGACCCCGGCAGCGCCCCCGACGTCATCGAGTACGGCAACACCGACACCGCCGGCTACGTCAAGGACGGCGGACTCCTGGACATCACCGAGGAGTTCGGGGCCTGGGACGAGGCCAAGGACACCGACCCCACCGCCCGGCAGTCCGTCACCGTGGACGGCAAGGTCTACGGCGCCCCCTACTTCGTCGGCGTCCGCGCCCTGTACTACCGGACCGACCTCTTCGACGAACTCGGCCTGCGGGCCCCCAAGTCGCTGGACGAACTGGCGTCCACCGCGAAGAAGGTCCGCGCCGCGAGGCCCGACCTCTACGGCATCGCCGTCGGCGGCGCCTACACCTACGGCGCGATGCCCTTCATCTGGGCCGACGGCGGCGAACTCGCCACCGGCAAGGGCGGCTCGTACGCCTCGGCGATCGACAGCGCCGCCGCCCGGAAGGGCATCAAGGCCTACACGTCCCTCTTCGGCGACGACAACTGCCCCGCCGCCAAGTGCGCCGGCATGGGCGGCAACGACACCGTCACCGCCTTCGCCTCCGGCAAGGCGGCCATGGCGATCGGCGGCGACTTCAGCCGCCAGGCCGTGGATGCCGGGAAGGCGAAGGGCAAGTACGCGGTCGTGCCGTTGCCGGGTGTCGAGCCCGGCTCGATCGCCCCGGCCTTCGCGGGCGGTAACAACATCGGCGTCCTCAAGAGCACTTCGCACCGCACCCTCGCCGTCGACCTGATGAAGCGGCTCGCGTCGAAGGAGACACAGGCCGAGATGTTCGACGCGATGGGCTTCCTGCCGACCTTCACGGACGTACGGCAGCAGGTCGCGGCCGAGGAGCCGTTCGTGAAGCCGTTCGTGGACACCCTCGCCGCGGGCACGAGGTTCGTGCCGGCCTCGCCCGCGTGGGCGACGATCGACTCGTCGCAGGTGCTGCCGACGATGTTCCAGGAGGTGGTCAGCGGCAAGAAGGACGTGGGCGCTGCCGCCGGGGACGCGGCTCGGAAGATGGACGACGCGTTCGGCTCCGCCGGGTGAGGGGGGTGCCTAGTGGCTCGGCGGGTGCGGTGCGTTCGCGGCCGCAGGTCCGTAGTGGCTTGTCGCGCCGTTCCCCGCGCCCCTTCGGGGGCGCTGCCAGTACCCCCTGGATCTACCTCGCCCCCGCTCTCGTCGTCCTTGGCGGGTTGTTGGTCTACCCCGTCTATCAGCTCGGGCTGATCTCCTTTCTGGAGTACACGCAGGCCCAGGTGTCCGGTGGTGAACCGACCACCTTCCAGGGGTTCGGGAACTACGCCGAGTTGTTCGGGGACGGTGAGTTCTGGCGGGTGCTGCTCGCCACCGTCGTGTTCGCGGCGGCCTGTGTGGTGTCGACGCTGGCCGTCGGGTGCGCGCTCGCCGTGCTGCTCACACGGGTGCGCGCGCTGCCCCGGCTCGCGTTGATGATGGCCGCCCTCGGAGCCTGGGCGACTCCCGCGGTCACCGGGTCGACGGTGTGGCTGCTGCTGTTCGACCCGGACTTCGGGCCCGTCAACCGGATGCTGGGCCTCGGCGACCACTCCTGGACGTACGGGCGCTTCAGCGCCTTCGCCCTCGTCCTGCTCGAAGTGGTCTGGTGCTCCTTCCCGTTCGTCATGGTCACCGTCTACGCCGGGATCCGCGCCGTGCCGGCCGAGGTGCTGGAGGCCGCCGCCCTGGACGGCGCCTCGCAGTGGCGCATCTGGCGGTCGGTGCTCGCCCCGATGCTCCGGCCGATCCTGGTGGTCGTCACCATCCAGTCGGTCATCTGGGACTTCAAGGTCTTCACCCAGATCTACGTCATGACCAACGGAGGCGGCATCGCCGGCCAGAACCTCGTCCTCAACGTCTACGCCTACCAGAAGGCGTTCGCGTCCTCGCAGTACAGCCTCGGCTCGGCGATCGGCGTCGTGATGCTGCTGATCCTGCTCGCCGTGACGCTGGTCTACCTGCGGCTGCTGCGCCGCCAGGGGGAGGAGCTGTGAATCTTCCGCGCGCGCGTGTGCGCCGTCCGTGGCGGCTGGCGGCCGAGGCCTCGGCGCTGCTGATCTCGGTCGTGGTGGCCTTCCCGCTGTACTGGATGGTGCTGAGCGCCTTCAAACCGGCCGGGGAGATCGAGTCGACCGAGCCGCGACCGTGGACCCTGGCACCGTCGCTGGATTCCTTCCGGCGGGTGTTCGGGCAGCAGGAATTCGGCCGTTACTTTCTCAACAGTCTGCTCGTGGCGGGCACCGTCGTGATCGCCTCGGCGCTGATCGCGTTCCTCGCGGCGACCGCGGTGACGCGTTTCCGGTTCCGTTTCCGGACCACCCTGCTGATCATGTTCCTGGTGGCCCAGATGGTGCCCGTGGAGGCGCTCACCATCCCGCTGTTCTTCCTCATGCGGGACTTCGGCCAGCTGAACACGCTGGGTTCGCTGATCCTGCCCCACATCGCCTTCTCGCTGCCGTTCGCGATCTGGATGCTGCGAGGGTTCGTGAAAGCCGTGCCGGAAGCCCTGGAGGAGGCCGCCTACATCGACGGGGCGAGCCGGGCGCGATTCCTGTGGCAGATCCTTTTCCCGCTGGTCTTCCCGGGGCTGGTGGCCACCAGCGTCTTCTCCTTCATCTCGACCTGGAACGACTTCCTGTTCGCCAAGTCGTTCATCATCAGCGACACCTCCCAGTCGACGCTGCCCATGGCGCTGCTGGTCTTCTACAAACCGGACGACCCCGACTGGGGCGGTGTGATGGCCGCGTCCACGGTGATGACGATTCCGGTGCTGGTCTTCTTCGTACTCGTGCAACGACGACTCGTCTCCGGCCTCGGCGGAGCGGTAAAGGACTGACGTGACAGACGTGATTCCCCAGCCACGGCAAGTGACCGGCCACGAGGACGACTTCTTCCCCCTCGGCCCGGACACCAAGGTGGTGGCGGACGACGGTACGGAGCACACCGAGCGCTGGCTGCGCGCCACGCTGGGCGCCGCGACCGGGCTGCCGCTCGCTCCCGGGTCGGGGGGCGACGACGTCGTCCGCCTGTCCCTCGACGGTGAGCTGGGCGCCGAGGGCTACCGCCTCGTCGTCGAACCGGCGGGCGTGCACCTGACGGGCGGTGGTCCGGACGGCCTCTTCTGGGGCGCTCAGACGCTGCGGCAGCTGCTCGGCCCGGACGCCTTCCGGCGCGCACCGCTGCCCGGCCGCCGGTGGCGGCTGCCCCTGGTCCGGATCGAGGACGCGCCCCGCTTCCGCTGGCGCGGCCTCATGCTGGACGTCGCCCGGCACTTCATGCCCAAGGAAGGCGTCCTGCGTTACCTGGACCTGATGGCCGCCCACAAACTCAACGTCCTGCACTTCCATCTGACGGACGACCAGGGCTGGCGGGTGGAGATCGAACGCCGTCCGAAGCTCACCGAGACCGGCTCCTGGCGGGCGCGCACCAAATACGGCCACCGCGCCTCGCCGCTCTGGGAGGACAAACCCCACGGCGGTTTCTACACCCAGGACGACATCCGGGAGATCGTCGCCTACGCCGCCGAACGGCACATCACCGTCGTCCCCGAAATCGACGTGCCCGGACACTCGCAGGCCGCCATCGCCGCGTATCCGGAACTCGGCAACACGGATGTGATCGACACCACCGCCCTCTCCGTGTGGGACACCTGGGGTGTCTCCCCGAACGTACTCGCCCCCACCGACAACACCCTGCGCTTCTACGAGGGCGTGTTCGAGGAACTCCTGGAGCTTTTCCCCTCGGAGTTCATCCACATCGGCGGCGACGAATGCCCCAAGGACCAGTGGCGGCGCTCGGCCACCGCGCAGGCGCGCATCGAGGAACTGGCCCTCGCCGACGAGGACGAACTCCAGGCCTGGTTCATCCAGCACTTCGACACCTGGCTCGCCGAACGCGGACGCCGGCTCATCGGCTGGGACGAGATCCTGGAGGGCGGGCTGGCCAAGGGTGCGGCCGTCTCCTCCTGGCGCGGGTACGCCGGCGGGGTCGCCGCCGCGCGCGCGGGACACGACGTCGTCATGTGCCCCGAGCAGCAGGTGTACCTGGACCACCGGCAGCACGCGGGCGAGGACGAACCCGTGCCGATCGGCTTCGTGCGCACGCTGGAGGACGTCTACCGGTTCGAGCCGGTTCCGGCGGAGCTGACGCCGGACGAGGCCGCACATGTGCTCGGTACCCAGGCGAACGTGTGGACCGAGGTGATGGAGAACCAGGCGCGCGTGGACTACCAGACGTTCCCGAGGCTCGCCGCGTTCGCCGAGGTCGCCTGGAGTGCCCTGCCCGCGCCGTCCGACCGGGACTTCGCCGGCTTCGAGCGCCGGATGGCCGCCCACTACCGGCGACTTGACGCCCAGGGCGTCGGCTACCGGCCGCCCGGCGGTCCGCTGCCCTGGCAGCGGCGTCCCGGTGTGCTCGGCCGGCCGATCGACGGACCGCCGCCGAACAAGTAAGGAGAAAGCCCCCAAACGCCACAGAGGAGTGGCAACTCCCGCCCATCGTGCGCACCGCGACTGTCGGCCCATTGTCGGCCGAATGTCGGAGATCCCGTGCGAAATCGGACCATCTTGACGACGAGGTGGGCGAATGCCTCCTAGCGGACCCCCGCGTTCGGGCCCTGCAAAGATGTGCCAGAGTTGCCACGTCCGCCCTGTCAGGTCGTACCGTACGGCCACATGGGCGGGACCAGGTGGGACAGCGGGAAGGGGCAGTCGGTTTGACCACGCACGCACCGCAGGCGGCGCAGGCCGTCACGCTGCCCACGACACTGGACGAGGCCGTGGCGGCACTGGCCGCCATGCCCGCCGCCGTTCCGGTCGCGGGCGGCACCGACCTGATGACCGCCGTCAACTCCGGCCAGCTCAGGCCCGCCGCGCTGGTGGGCCTCGGCCGGATCAGCGAGATCCGCGGCTGGCAGTACCAGGACGGTCACGCGCTGCTGGGCGCGGGACTCACCCACGCCCGCATGGGCCGCCCCGACTTCGCCGCGCTCATCCCGGCGCTCGCCGCCGCCGCGCGCGCCGCCGGACCCCCGCAGATCCGCAACGCGGGCACCCTGGGCGGCAACATCGCCTCGGCCGCCCCCACCGGCGACGCGCTGCCGGTGCTGGCCGCGCTGGAGGCGACGCTGATCATCGCGGGCCAGGACGGGGCCCGCCGGGAGATGCCGGTGTCGCACCTGCTGGCCGGCATGGAGATGCTCCGCGCGGGCGAGCTGATCGGCTACGTGCGCGTGCCGCTGCTGCACGCGCCGCAGGTCTTCCTGAAGGCGACCGGCCGGACCGGCCCGGGCCGGGCGATGGCCTCCGTGGCGCTGGTCCTCGATCCCGCGCGGCGCGGGGTGCGGTGCGCCGTCGGCGCCATCGCGCCGATGCCGCTGCGCCCCCTGGAGGCCGAGCAGTGGGTGGCCTCCCTCATCGACTGGGACAACGGCCGCGCGATCGTCCCGGAGGCGCTGAGCGCCTTCGGCGAGTACGTCGCCGCCGCCTGCATCCCCGACGCGGCCCCGGCCGAGGACGGCTCCGTACCGCAGCTCCCGCCGGCCGTACTGCACCTGCGGCGCATCGTCGCCGCGCTGGCCCGACGAGCACTGGGGAGGGCGCTGTCGTGACCGACGACCAGCACGGAGACCGGCAGAGCGATCAGCACGCGGGGGGCACGCCCCCGAGCGGCGGACGCTGGGACCCGCTGCCCCAGGGCGACTACGACGACGGCGCCACCGCCTTCGTGAAACTCCCCGAGGGCGGCGTGGACGCCCTCCTGGCCTCCGCCGACAGCCCGCTCGCCGCACCCGGTCACGGCTATGTGCCACCGCAGATCACGGTCGCGCCCGCCACCACCGCCGGCACCGACCCGGCGGCCACCGGCACGTGGGCGATGCCGGCCGCACCCGTGGACGGCACGCAGTGGCACGTCCCGGACGCGGGGCAGGAGCCCACCGCCCACCAGGGGTACGCCGAGTACCCGCGGCAGGACCCGTACGGCGGGAGCGCGCCGTACGACACGAACGCGCCGTACGACACGAACGCGCCGTACGACACGAACGCGCCGTACGACGTGAACGCCGGACAGAGCGACCGGTTCACGTACCGGCCCGCGACCACCGGTCAGTGGGACTTCTCCGAGGCCGCGGCCGCGGACGGCACCGTGCGCGAGCCCGGTGCCGCGTCCGGCCAGGACGTGACCGGGCAGGACGTGACCGGCCAGTGGTCCATCCCCGTCGCCGACGGCGACCTGCCGGACGAGTCGGGGGAGTTCACCCAGTCGTCCCTGGCCGAGCAGTGGGGTGGCACCGCACCGGCCACCCTGCCCGGCGGCGCCCCCGCGCCCTGGGCGACCCAGCCGGCCGGACAGCCGTGGGACGACCGCGCGGCCGAGAGCGTGACGGGCGACGGGGAACGGCCGACCGAGAACACGTCCGCACCCGGGACGCACCGGCCTTCGGCCGGTCCGTACGCCGAAACGCCCGCGGAGACCACCCCGGAGACCGAACCCCCGGCACCGACTGCTGCCGGCGAGATGGTGACCGGTGAGCCCCAGCGGCCCGAGGAGGCCTTCGAGGGGCCCGCAGAGCCCTCCGCGGACACCGGCGAGGACGTGGGGGTGGAATCCGGCCCGGAGGCCGCCGAGGAGCCCGTGACGGGCCCGACGCCGGCCGCCGCGCAGGAGGACGCCCCGGAGCCGGAGCCGGAGCCCGGGCAGGAGCGTGAGCGGGACCCGGGGGCGGAGCCCCGCACCGCCCCCCGCACCGAGACCGACCCGGCCGCCACCGAGGCCCACCCGGCCGCCTCCGAGACCGACCCGGCCGCCTCCGAGGCCGATGCCGACCCGGCCGCCCCCCAGGAGCGGACCCCCGCCGGTCCGCACGAGGAGCACCCGCTCGCCTCGTACGTGCTGCGCGTCAACGGCGCCGACCGGCCCGTCACCGACGCCTGGATCGGCGAGTCGCTGCTGTACGTGCTGCGTGAGCGGCTCGGCCTCGCGGGCGCCAAGGACGGCTGCTCGCAGGGCGAGTGCGGCGCCTGCAACGTGCAGGTCGACGGACGGCTGGTCGCCTCCTGCCTGGTCCCGGCCGTCACCAGCGCCGGCAGCGAGGTGCGTACCGTCGAGGGCCTCGCCGCCGACGGGCGGCCGTCGGACGTGCAGCGGGCGCTCGCCCGGCGCGGCGCGGTGCAGTGCGGCTTCTGCGTGCCCGGCATGGCGATGACCGTGCACAACCTCCTGGAGGGCAACCCGGCGCCGACCGAGCTGGAGGCCCGGCAGGCCCTGTGCGGCAACCTCTGCCGCTGCTCCGGCTACCGGGGCGTTCTGGAGGCGGTCAAGGAGGTCGTCGCCGAGCGCGAGGCCCACGCCGCCGCCGACGCGGCCGAGACGGACGCCGACGAACCCCGTATCCCGCACCAGGCGGGTCCGGGCGCGGGCGGCGTCAACCCGTCGGCGTTCGAGCGCCGGGAACCGCCGGGGACACCGGACGCACCGGGACCGCACGACCAGCCCTACGGTGAGAACGGCCAGGACGGAGGCCACGCGTGAGCAACGACGCCGCGACTGCGGAGGCCGCGGGAACCGACGAGGCGACCCCCGTCCCCGAGCCGATCCCGCACGGGCTCGGCGCGTCCCTGCCGCCCGCCGACGCCCGCGCCAAGACGGAGGGCACCTTCCCCTACGCCGCCGACCTGTGGGCCGAGGGCCTGCTGTGGGCGGCCGTCCTGCGCTCGCCGCACCCGCACGCGCGCATCGTGTCCATCGACACCACCCACGCGCGCGAGATGCCCGGCGTACGGGCGGTCGTCACGCACGAGGACGTACCCGGCGCCCCGCTGCACGGACGCGGCGGCCGGGCCGACCGCCCGGTGTTCGCCTCCGAGGTCGTACGCCACCACGGTGAGCCCATCGCCGCCGTCGCGGCCGACCACCCGGACACCGCGCGGATGGCCGCTGCCGCCGTCATCGTCGAGTACGAGGTGCTCGACCCGGTGACCGACCCGGAGCAGGCCTTCGAGGCCGAACCGCTGCACCCCGACGGCAACCTGATCCGGCACATCCCGCTGCGCCACGGAGACCCGGACGCGGCCGGCGAGGTCGTCGTCGAGGGCCTGTACCGCATCGGCCGCCAGGACCCGGCGCCCATCGGTGCCGAGGCGGGCCTCGCGGTGCCGCGCCCGGACGGCGGCGTGGAGCTGTACCTGGCCTCCACCGACCCGCACGCCGACCGGGACACGGCCGCGTCCTGCTACGGCCTGACACCCGAACAGGTGAAGATCGTCGTCACCGGGGTGCCCGGCGCCACCGCCGACCGCGAGGACCAGGGCTTCCAGCTGCCCCTCGGCCTGCTGGCGCTGAAGACCGGCTGCCCGGTGAAACTGACCGCCACGCGCGAGGAGTCCTTCCTCGGCCACGTCCACCGGCACCCCACCCTCCTGCGCTACCGCCACCACGCGGACGCCGAGGGCCGGGTGGTGAAGGTCGAGGCGCAGATCCTGCTCGACGCGGGCGCCTACGCCGACACCTCCTCGGACGCCCTGGCCGCCGCGGTGGCCTTCGCCTGCGGCCCGTACGTCGTCCCCAACGCCTTCATCGAGGGCTGGGCCGTGCGCACCAACAACCCGCCCTCCGGCCATGTGCGCGGCGAGGGCGCCATGCAGGTGTGCGCCGCGTACGAGGCGCAGATGGACAAGGTCGCCAAGAAGCTCGGCCTGGACCCGGCCGAGGTGCGGCTGCGCAACGTCCTGGCCACGGGCGACGTGCTCCCCACCGGCCAGACGGTCACGTGCCCCGCCCCCGTCGCCGAACTTTTGCAGGCGGTCCGCGACTTCCCGCTCCCCGCGCTGCCCAAGGACACGCCCGAGGACGAGTGGCTGCTGCCCGGCGGCCCCGAGGGCGCGGGCGAGCCGGGCGCGGTGCGCCGGGGCGTGGGCTACGGCATCGGCATGGTGCACATGCTGGGCGCCGAGGGCGCCGACGAGGTCTCCACGGCCACCGTGAAGGTCCAGGACGGCGTGGCGACGGTGCTGTGCGCGGCGGTCGAGACCGGCCAGGGCTTCACCACGCTGGCCCGGCAGATCGTCCAGGACACCCTCGGCGTCGACGAGGTGCAGGTGGCGCCCGTCGACACCGACCAGCCGCCGGCCGGCGCGGGCTGCCGGGGCCGCCACACCTGGGTGTCGGGCGGCGCGGTGGAACGGGCGGCCAAGATGGTGCGCACCCAGCTCCTCCAGCCCCTCGCGCACCAGTTCGGTATGTCGACCGAGCTGCTCCAGATCGCCGACGGCAAGATCACCTCGTACGACGGCGTGCTGTCGACGACGGTCGCCGAGGCGCTGGACGGCAAGGAGCTGTGGGCCACCGCCCAGTGCCGCCCGCACCCGACCGAGCCGCTGGACGAGGCGGGGCAGGGCGACGCCTTCGTCGGCATGGCCTTCTGCGCGATCCGCGCGGTGGTGGACGTCGACATCGAGATCGGCTCGGTACGGGTCGTGGAGCTGGCCGTCGCGCAGGACGTGGGCCGGGTGCTGAACCCGGCCCAGCTGACCGCCCGGATCGAGGCCGGCGTGACCCAGGGCGTCGGCATCGCGCTGACCGAGAACCTGCGCACCCCGCGCGGCCTGATCCGCCACCCCGACCTGACCGGCTACGCCCTCCCGACCGCGCTCGACGCCCCGGACATCCGGATCGTGAAGCTCGTCGAGGAACGCGACGTGGTCGCCCCCTTCGGCGCGAAGGCGGTCAGCGCGGTCCCGGTGGTGGCCTCCCCGGCGGCCGTCGCCTCCGCCGTACGCGCGGCCACGGGCCGCCCGGTGAACCGCCTCCCGATCCGCCCGCAGGCCGCGGTGGTCACCGGCAACTGAGCCGCCCGCGCGCGTGAGGCAACGCACAGGGCGCGGGGCGCGTCTGTACGAGTGACGGGCGCGTCCGGTGTGCCGGGCCGCTGTCAGTGGTGCCCCCTAGGCTGCGAAGCGGTGGGGGACCGCTGAGGCTCCCACCGCACGGAGCGCGCCCACGCACACTCGGGGGAGAAGATGCACGAGGTCACCACGGACACGGCGGACACGGCGTACACGACGACGCGGACACCCGCGCGCGTGCCGCTGTTCTGGACGTCGTCGGCGGTGATCGGCTGCCTGCTGGTGTCCGCGGGTCGCCGCACGGCCTCCGGTCTCGCCCTGGACCTGTCCTACCGCCTGCTGGCCGGCGAGTTCGGCCGAGACCGCGTGGTCCGGTACGAGGACATCGACTTCCCGCCGGCCCTCACCCACGAGCCCACCCGCCGCTTCCTGAGCGAGACGGGCCTGCCGGAGAACGCGTTCCCGCTCGCGGCGGACGACGACTGGATACCGCTGCCGACCCTGGCGGAGCACTACGGCGACGGGGCCCTGGGGGAGGCGGCCGGCCATCTCGTCCGGCTGGGCCGGCTGCCCGACGGCAGCGACGTGGTCGTGGACGGCCCGACCGGCACGGTCCTGACCTGGCACCCGTCCGAGACGACCCTGCGCCCGCTCACCCCGGACGTCTCGACCCTCGTCTTCACGCTGTGGCTGCTGCGCCGCGCGGGCGCGGTGGAGTCCGTGACGGGATTCGAACCCGCGTAACTCCGCCCCCCTCTCCTCCTGGCCGTTCCACCAGCTCGGACAGCATCTTGCCTACAAGGCCGAGAAGGCCGAGAAGGCCGAGAAGGCCGAGAAGGCCGGGGTGCCGTTTCCGGAGGTGGACGCCCGCCATACCTCGCAGCGCTGCCCGCGCCGCGGGCACACCGAGCGGGCCAACCGGGATCATTTCCACTGTCGTCGGTGCGGGCTCGCCGGCCCGGCCGCTGTCGTCGCCGGGATCAACGTGCGCGACCGCGCACGCTCGGCGTGGGTGTTGGTCTTCGACGACCGGTCGGGGGGCGACCAGGCGTCGGGAGCGGTGAGCCCGGCGCCGGCCCCGGGGCGCTCGGGGCGGCTGTGACCTCCGTCCCACCCGGGGGTGACCCGCCCCGGTGGGCGCGTTGATCGCGTCCGGGCGCCGGTAGGGTGGCCCGGTTGTCATACGTGGCCGAGCCGATCTACCCCCTTCGGAGACCGTGACTACCACCGCCAGCTCCAGCACCTCGCACCACCTGTCCCCGGCCTTCCCCGGCCGCGCCCCGTGGGGCACCGCCAGCAAGCTGCGGGCCTGGCAGGAAGGGGCGATGGAGAAGTATCTCCAGGAGCAGCCCCGGGACTTCCTGGCGGTCGCCACCCCGGGCGCCGGAAAGACGACCTTCGCCCTGACGCTCGCGTCCTGGCTGCTGCACCACCACGTCGTGCAGCAGGTGACCGTCGTCGCGCCGACCGAGCACCTGAAGAAGCAGTGGGCCGAGGCCGCGGCGCGGATAGGGATCAAGCTCGACCCGGAGTACAGCGCGGGCCCGCTCAGCCGCGAGTACCACGGCATCGCCATCACCTACGCGGGCGTCGGCGTCCGCCCCATGCTGCACCGCAACCGCGTCGAGCAGCGCAAGACCCTCGTCATCCTCGACGAGATCCACCACGCCGGTGACTCCAAGTCGTGGGGCGAGGCCTGCCTGGAGGCGTTCGAGCCGGCCACCCGCCGCCTCGCGCTGACCGGTACGCCGTTCCGCTCCGACACCAACCCGATCCCCTTCGTGACGTACGAGGAGGGCAACGACGGCATCCGGCGCTCCGCCGCCGACTACACCTACGGGTACGGCTCCGCGCTCGCCGACGGCGTCGTGCGTCCGGTCATCTTCATGAGCTACAGCGGCAACATGCGCTGGCGGACGAAGGCGGGCGACGAGATCGCCGCCCGGCTGGGCGAGCCCATGACCAAGGACGCGGTCAGCCAGGCCTGGCGCACCGCGCTCGATCCGCGCGGTGAGTGGATGCCCGCCGTGCTGCGCGCCGCCGACCAGCGGCTGACCGAGGTCAGGAAGGCCATCCCGGACGCCGGCGCCCTCGTCATCGCCGCCGACCAGGACTCCGCCCGCTCCTACGCCAAGCTGATCCGCGAGATCACCGGCGACAGGGCCACCGTCGTGCTCTCCGACGACACCGGCGCGTCCAAGAACATCGACGCCTTCAGCGCGAGCACCGACCGGTGGATGGTCGCCGTCCGCATGGTGTCCGAGGGCGTCGACGTGCCCCGCCTCGCCGTCGGCGTCTACGCCACCACCATCTCCACCCCCCTCTTCTTCGCCCAGGCCGTCGGCCGCTTCGTCCGCTCCAGGCGCCGCGGCGAGACCGCCTCCGTCTTCCTCCCCACCGTGCCCGACCTGCTCACCTTCGCCAACGAGATGGAGCGCGAGCGCGACCACGTCCTCGACAAGCCCAAGAAGGAGGGCGAGGAGGACCCGTACGCCGAGTCCGAGAAGGAGATGGACGAGGCGAACCGGGAGCAGGACGAGGACACCGGCGAGGACATGCTGCCCTTCGAGGCGCTGGAGTCCGACGCGGTCTTCGACCGGGTCATGTACAACGGCGCCGAATTCGGCATGCAGGCCCACCCGGGCAGTGAGGAGGAGCAGGACTACCTCGGCATCCCCGGGCTTCTCGAACCCGACCAGGTGCAGCTGCTGCTCCAGAAGCGGCAGGCCCGGCAGATCGCGCACAGCCGCAAGAAGCCCGACGAAGAGGCCGACCTGATCGAACTGCCCGCCGAGCGGCGCCCGGTCGTCTCGCACAAGGAGCTGATGGAGCTGCGCAAGCAGCTCAACACCATGGTCGGCGCCTACGTCCACCAGAGCGGCAAGCCGCACGGCGTGATCCACACCGAACTGCGCCGCGTGTGCGGCGGCCCGCCCAGCGCCGAGGCCACCGCCGGGCAGCTGCGCCAGCGCATCGCCAAGGTGCAGGAGTGGGCCACCCGCATGAAGTGACGTGCGGGGCGCGGGTGCCGCCTACGTGCGCTGTACGTATCGGGACAAACACAGGTAGTCCTCACCGGTCGCCGCCCGGATTCTGGACGGAGCCTTCCGCTGAGCGAACCAGGTCGCTACTGTCCCGCTACGCACACGCCCCGTGGCAGCGCCGCCGCGGAGCGCAGCCGTGAAGCGACTGGGCCCGGGCACAAGGCCGGGCCGTCAGCCGATCGGCGGCCTCTGAAGCGCGTCACTGACGGGACTCGGTGACGCAATCCCGCGAGGAGGGCCGCCGACCTCACCACTAAGGAGTGGGCGTCGTGACCGCGGAGACCTCTCAGACGCTCGACCGGGGACTGCGCGTCCTCAAACTGCTGGCCGATACGGACCACGGGCTGACCGTCACCGAGCTATCCCGCAAACTGGGCGTGAACCGGACCGTCGTCTACCGGTTGCTCGCCACGCTGGAACAGCACGCGCTCGTACGCCGTGACCTCGGCGGCCGCGCCCGGGTCGGACTCGGGGTACTGGGCCTGGGCCGCCAGGTGCACCCACTCGTCCGCGAGGCGGCCATGCCGGCCCTGCGCTCACTGGCCGAGGACATCGGGGCGACGGCCCACCTGACCCTGGTGGACGGCGCGGAGGCACTGGCCGTGGCCGTCGTCGAGCCGACCTGGACCGACTACCACGTCGCCTACCGCGCGGGCTTCCGGCATCCACTGGAGCGGGGTGCCGCGGGCAAGGCGATCCTCTCCGCGCGGCAACAGCCGCAGCCGCAGCCCGCCGGTGACGTGGTGGAGGAGCCCGGCTACACCCTGACCCACGGGGAGCTGGAGGCCGGCGCCTGCGGGGCGGCCGCACCGCTGCTCGGGGTGACGGGAGTGGAGGGCAGCGTCGGCGTGGTGATGCTGGCCGACGTGGTGCCGGAGCGGGTGGGGACGCGGGTGATGGAGGCGGCGCGGGAGGTGGCGGAGGCGTTGCGGTGACGTCCCGGGGCAGCCGTGTATCGCGTGTCGCTCCGGGTGGGGGAGAGGGCGACCTGCGGGCCGCGCGCGTCCTCGGAATCCCGGGCATGAACCGTGGCGGGGCCGGCGGCCGACGCAGTGACCCACGGCCGCGTCCCGGGCCGGGACCGCGAACCGCGCCTCGCCCATGCCCCGAACGTCCACCTCCACGTCGAGGTCTCCGACACCCGAGTGGAACGCAGGCCACCCGCACGCGGGGAATCGCCGACGCCCGAGGCCGCTGGACGACAGCGGCCGATGCCTGCTCCTGTCGCTGGACTCGCCGACCGCGTCTCACGGGGCGTCGCCCTGCCCGGCAAGACGGTCCGGGCCGAACTGGACATCCGACCGGCCTGCCGAGGCGACCGGCTTCTCCTCGAACGCCCGCGCCTTGTAAGTTCACGTGTGCATACGGTGCTTGTTGATGCGCGTGGGCTGACGGGGGTTGCGGGATGGTGGGCCACAGGCCGAGTGACTGGCATGTCCTGGACCTGGACAAGGACCCGACCCCCGGCGACCCCCAGCGGGTACGCACGCTGGCGAAGACCCTGCATGACTTCGCGGACGACGTGTCGGAGGCGCTGCGCCTGGTCAAGGGCATGGCGGGGGAGGGCACGCTTGCGGAGTGGGCGGGGAAGTCGGCGACGGTCTTCAAGGAGGAGTTCTCGGGCGTCCCCAAGAACCTGAAGAAGTTGGAGAAGTCGTACGGGATGTGCGGTGACGCCCTCGCGGACTTCTGGCCGAAGCTGGAGCGCGCGCAGGCGCTGGCGGACAAGGCGCTCATCAAAGCGAGGCAGGCCCGCGAGGACCTGTCCTCGGCCCAGTCGAAGCTGTCCTCGGCGGAGTCGTGGGTGACCCGGGCGTCGAAGGAGGCCGACAAGACATGGCCGCGTCACGGCCGTGCACGCGGCCGGCTGGAGTGAGCGCTACGCCTACGACTCCGCGGGGAACCAGAGCGAGGCAGAATGGCCGGTACGGGATCCTGATCATGAGGCCGTCGGGCCGCGAGCGTACGCAGGTACGAGATTGACGCGGGCCGGAGGGGTTCATTACGAGCATGACGCGCTGGGGCGCGTCATCTTGCGCCGCAAGAGGCGTCTCTCGCGTAAGCCCGATATCTGGCGGTACCAATGGGATGCCGAGGACCGTCTCACAGCAGTCGTCACGCCGGATGGCAGCCGCTGGCGCTACACCTACGACCCTCTGGGCAGGCGGACCGCCAAACTCCGTCTCGGGGCCGATGGTGAAACCGTCGAGGAACGGACGGTTTTCACCTGGGACGGCAACACTCTCTGCGAACAGACCACCGAGCAAGGTGATACCGGCAGGAACGCCACCCTCACCTGGAACCACGACGGGCTCTCCCCTGTGAGCCAGGCCGAGCGGCTCTGGGCTGTCGACGCACCCCAGAAGAGCGTCGACGAGCGCTTCTTCGCCATCGTCACTGACCTGGTCGGCACGCCGACAGAACTGGTCTCACCGGACGGAGAGATCGCGTGGCAC
Organism: Streptomyces sp. NPDC096048; assembly: GCF_044763415.1. Taxonomy (NCBI): domain Bacteria; kingdom Bacillati; phylum Actinomycetota; class Actinomycetes; order Kitasatosporales; family Streptomycetaceae; genus Streptomyces; species Streptomyces sp. NPDC096048. Next base: position 638,847 of record NZ_JBIWGG010000002.1, on the reverse strand, counting down.
CAACGGTCCACCCTCTGGGGAACGACGGCATGGAACCGGGACGCGACCGCGTACACTCCCTTGCGTTTTCCCGGTCAGTATCACGACCCGGAGACCGGTCTCCATTACAACCATCACCGTCACTACGACCCCGAGACCGCTCGCTACACCAGCCCGGACCCCCTCGGTCTCCTACCGGCGCCCAACCCGATGACCTACGTGCACAACCCGCACAGTTGGTCTGACCCACTGGGGCTCGCGCCTTTGTGTCATCAGCATGGCGGCGACACGGGCAGTCCCGACGGCCTCGGCCTTCTGCCCGGTCCAGCACCTCAACACGCCGTGGACATGTTGAACAAGGTCAATGCCAGGCCCGGAGGCATCGGTAAGGTCGACGGCTATCATGGCAATGCGAACTGGGGTAACAACAAGTCCGCCCTGCCAGGCGGAAAATACAAGGAATGGGACGTCAACGCCAAGGTTGACCTTCCGCACTGCAGTGCGCCGGGCTGTGGAAAAGAAATCAGAGGTCCTGAACGTCTACTGACCCCGAAGGACGGCCCCGGGCCCGCCTATTACACGCCAGACCATTACGGGACCTTCTACTACGTCGGTGAGTTCACAGGGTGATGCGACACATGGCTGATTTCGATATTACGAGCACCTCGGAGCCCTGGGTTGTTTTTGCTCCGCACCGGTCACCTGCGGTGCAAGAGCAACTCGCCCGGTTGGAGAGCGAAGGGGGGCGCTGCTACCACTTCGACTCCCATCAGCTTATGGACGAGCGGGGGATCCACCACTCCTTCGCGAAGACTCTCCGATTTCCCAGTTACTACGGTAACAACTGGGATGCCTTGGTCGACTGTCTGGACGACTTGTGTGAAGAGGTCACGGGCGGCATGGGAATCGCGGGCGTGATTCAGGAGGCGGATCGGCTCCTGGAAGTGGATCATTTTCCCCTCTTTGTGTCGGTTCTTTGTCAGGGTGCCGACCGGGCGAACTCTTCGGTCGACCTCGACGGCTTTGCGCTGGATCGGCCCGCCGTTTCGGAACATTTCGTGTTCGAGTTCCGCGACTTCGACCCCGGCAAGGTGGTGCGGCTGGTGGAGCAGCCGGACCTGATCGTTTCCCAGGGGGACGGCTTCGTCGGGGCCTCCCTCGATCCTGAGGAATGGCATTGAACGGCGCGCCCCCGAGGACCTCCAGCAGCCGCGTGCCTGCCCGCGCCCGGAGCGCCGGGGCCTTCCCGTTAGATTGACCCCGTGCTCTCTCGTCTCACGCGTCCCCAGGCCCTCGCCGTTTGCGGTTTTCCCGTCGTGGCGCTGCTCGCCACCGCCGTGTTCGCGCCGTTGCCGTTCTCCGTGGCGCAGCCGGGGCTGACGGCCGACGTGCTCGGGCGGAACCAGGGCGCCCCGGTGATCACGATCAAGGGTGCGCCCACGCACGAGACGAGCGGGGAGCTGCGGATGACGACGATCGAGGCGACCGGCCCCGACGCGAGCGTGAAGCTCGGGGACGTGCTCGGCAGCTGGTTCGACACCGACCGGGCGGTCATGCCGCGCGACGCCGTCTACCCGAGCGGCGACGACGTCAAGGAGATCGAGGAGTACAACGAGGAGCAGATGCGGGAGTCCCAGGACGCGGCGACCACCGCCGCGCTGGCCTACCTGAACCTCGACGAGGCGGACGTCGACGTCGAGCTGCGCCTGGAGGACGTCGGCGGCCCCAGCGCCGGGCTGCTCTTCTCCCTCGGCATCGTCGACAAGCTGGGCGCCGGCGACCTCACCGGCGGCCAGGTCATCGCCGGTACCGGCACCATCAGCACGGGCGGCAAGGTCGGCGCCGTCGGCGGTGTGCCGTTGAAGACCCAGGCCGCCCGGCGGGACGGGGCCACGGTCTTCCTGGTGCCGAAGGCGGAGTGTTCGGACGCGCGGACGGAGCTGCCGAAGGGGCTCAGGCTGATCCCGGTCACCACCCTGAAGGGCGCGGTCGACTCGCTGGAGGCTCTGGAGACGGGCGAGGGCAGGGTTCCCACCTGCTGAGGGGGAGGGGACGGGCCCCCGGGTTCAGCCCTCCGTCACGAAGCCCTTCTCGATCATCCAGTCCAGCGCCACCTGGTGCGGGTCCTCGCCGTCGACGTCGACCTTCGCGTTCAGCGTCCGCGCCACGTCGTTGTTCAACGCCTCGGTGACCGGCGCGAGGACGCCGGCGATCGCCGGCCACTCCTTCAGGACGTCGGTGCGGACCATCGGCGCCGCGTTGTAGTTCGGGAAGAAGTTCTTGTCGTCCTCCATCACCACCAGGTTCATCGACTTGATCCGCCCGTCGGTGGTGTACACCTCGCCGTAGGTGCACGCGCCCTCGGCCGTCTGGGTGTAGATGATCCCGGTGTCCATGTCCGTGATGTTCCCGGCCGGGATGTCCATCCCGTACGCCTTCTCCATGCCCGGCAGCCCGTCCGCCCGGTTGGCGAACTCGACCTCCACGCACAGCGTCACCGCGGCCGGGTCGGACTTCGACAGCTCGGCCACCTCCGACAGGGTCTTCGTGCGGTACTTCTCGTAGTTGGCCTGGTTCATCGCGAGCGCGTACGTGTTGTTCAGCTCGGCCGGCGGCAGCCAGGTCAGCCCCTTCTTCAGGTCCTCCTCGCGCACGGCCTCCCACTGCTCGCGCGGGTCGGCGATCGGCTCGGCGTGCCCCAGGTACGTGATCCAGGCGGTGCCCGTGTACTCGTACGTGGCGTCCGCGTCGCCGTTCTCCACCGCCGCCCGGGTGCCGACGGAGCCCTGGATGCCGGTGCGGTCGAGCACCTCCGCGCCGGCCGCCTGGAAGGCGATGCCCATGATCGCGCCGAGGATCAGCTGCTCCGTGAACTGCTTGGACACGACGGTCAGGTCGGCGCCCTCCAGCGGCCGGCCCTTCCCGATCGTGCCGGGACCGACGTCGTCGACCATCGGGGAGCCGCTGGTCAGCCCGCAGCCGGAGGCCGCCACCAGCAGCGCCGCCGTCACCAGCCACGTACGGCGTCGTCCGCCTCCCGTACCGGGGCGCGCGCTCATGTCCTCACCTCCAGGCCGCGAGGCCGCAGCAGCAGTTCGGCGAGCGAGGCCAGCCAGTCCACCAGCAGCGCGAGGGCCACGGTGAGGATCGAGCCGAGCACCAGTACCGGCATCCGCTGGCTGGTGATCCCGGTGGTGATCAGCACGCCCAGCCCGCCGCCCCCGCCGAAGACGGCCAGTGTCGCCGTCCCGACGTTGAGGACGAGGGCCGTGCGCACGCCGGCCAGGATCAGCGGGACGGCCAGCGGCAGCTCCACGCGCGTGAGCACGCCCAGCGGGGACATACCGATGCCGCGGGCCGCCTCCAGCAGGGTCGGGTCGTTCGCCTTCAGGCCGGCGATGGTGTTGGAGAGCACCGGCAGGACGGCGTAGATGATGATGCCGATCAGGGCGGCCCGGCGGCCGATGCCCAGCCAGATCACCAGCAGCGCCAGCAGGCCGATCGCCGGGGTCGCCTGGCCCATGTTGGCGAACGCCATCGCCACCGGCGTGGCCTTCCGGAACATCCCGCGGGTGAGCAGGACACCCAGCGGGATCGCGATGATCAGCACGAAGAAGGTGGAGATCACGGTCAGCTGGACGTGCTGCCACAGCGCCTTGGTGACCTGCCCGTCCGACAGGGCGTTCCGGCTCAGCGCGTCCAGGTCGGCCTGCCGGAACCACAGCCAGGTCGCCAGCAGTACGGCGATCAGGAGCGCGGGCAGGAAGGTCAGCTTCCGCCAGCCGACCCGCCGCCTCGTCGACGCCGGGGACGGCGGGCGCGGCTCCTGCTCCACCTCGTCGTCGTCCTGGTGGGCGATCCCCCCGATCTCGTCCTCGCCTTCGGGCCGCCGGCCGGATGAGGGACCGGAAGTGCTGCTCACGCCTTCGCCTCCCCTCCGAAGCCCTCCTGCTCGGCATGGGTCTGCTCCGCCCGGGCCTCCTCCAGGTCGTGCTGGTGCTCCAGCGCGTCCAGCCGGTCGGCCTCCAGCAGTTCGTGCACGGAGTTGAGCAGCGTCTCCATGTCGACGACGCCCTCGTACTCGCCGCGCCGCCCGGTGACCGCGACCCGCCCCGTGTTGTCGGTGAGCACCGCCTCCAGCGCGTCCCGCAGGGTCGCGTCCCGGGTCACCGTGTCGTGGACCAGCGTCCCGGCGCGCGCCAGCGAGCCCTTGGCCCGCATCAGGTCGCCGCGCCTGAGCCATTTGTAGGGGCGGCGGCGCCGGTCGAGGAGCAGGATCTCGTTGGTGCCGGCCGCCCGCAGCGCGTTGAAGATGTGCTGGAGCGGGTCCTCCACGGTCACCGTCGGATAGTCGGTGATGCCCACGTCCCGTACGCGGGTCAGGTTCAGCCGCTTCAGCGCCGCCCCGGCGCCCACGAAACCGGAGACGAAGTCGTCCGCCGGGTTGGTGAGGATGGCCTCCGGGGTGTCGAACTGGGCGATGTGGGAGCGCTCGCGCAGCACGGCGATCCGGTCGCCCAGCTTGATCGCCTCGTCGAAGTCGTGGGTGACGAAGACGATCGTCTTGTGCAGCTCGTGCTGGAGCCGGATCAGCTCGTCCTGGAGGTGGTCCCGGGTGATCGGGTCGACCGCGCCGAACGGCTCGTCCATCAGGAGTACGGGAGGGTCGGCGGCCAGCGCCCGCGCCACGCCCACCCGCTGCTGCTGGCCGCCGGACAGCTGGCGCGGATAGCGGCCGTGGAACTCCCCGGCGTCGAGACCGACCAGGTCGAGCATCTCCTCCACCCGCGACCGGATCCGCGCCTTCGACCAGCCGATCATCCTCGGCACGAGCGCGATGTTCTGGGCGACGGTCATGTGCGGGAAGAGGCCGGAGGCCTGGATGGCGTAGCCGACCTTGCGGCGCAGCTTCACCGGGTCGATGTCGGTGACGTCCTCCCCGTTGATGCGGATGCGTCCGCCGGTGGGCTCGATCAGCCGGTTGATCATCTTCAGGGTGGTCGACTTCCCGCAGCCCGAGGGGCCGACGAAGATGACCGTCTCGCCGGCCTTGATCTCCATCGACACGTTCTCGACGGCCGGCTGCGGATTGCCGGGGTAGCGCTTGGTGAGGCAGTCCAGCTCGATGGTCGCCCCGGTGGTGGCACGGTGAGCGGTCGCCCCGGTGGTCTCAGGCACGGATCCCCCTCGGAATGGTCAGCCGTCCGAGCAGGACGTACGCGGCGTCGAACAGCAGCGCCAGGACGATGATGCCGAGCGTGCCCGCGAGGACCTGGTTCAGCGCGTTCTTGCTGCCCAGCGAGGCGATCCCGCGGAAGATCTCGTTGCCGAGCCCCGGCCCGGAGGCGTAGGCGGCGATCGCGGCGATGCCCATCAGCATCTGCGTCGACACCCGGATGCCGGTGAGGATCGGCGGCCAGGCCAGCGGCAGCTCCACCCGCACCAGCCGGGCCACGCGCGACATTCCGATGCCCGTCGCGGCGTCCACCAGCGCCGGGTCCACCCCGCGCAGGCCGACGATCGCGTTGCGCACGATCGGCAGCAGCCCGTACAGGACCAGCGCGGTCACCGTCGGCGGCACGCCCAGCCCCACGATCGGGATGAGCAGGCCGATCATGGCCAGCGAAGGGATGGTCAGGATGGTCGACGTGGTCAGGGTCGCCAGGTTCCCCGCCCACTCGCTGCGGTAGGTGGCGACGCCGATCAGGACCCCGAGCAGCGTCGCCACGACCATGCACTGGAAGACGGCGCTGGCGTGCTGGTAGGCGTCGGTGAGCAACTGCTGGTGGCGGCTGCCCAGGAACTCCCAGAAGTTCACCGCCGCTCACCTCCGGGTCGGGCCGGCCGGGAGGCCGGTCTCAGTCGTGTCTGCCGCTGTCCTCGCTGTCCTCGGCCGCCTGCTCCACCAGCGGGATGATCCGCAGCGGAACGGGGTTCTCCATGACGATCGCCGTGGAGGCCCGGACGATGCCATCAAAACCGACAACCAGGTCGATCACCCGCTGGAGATCGGCGTTCGAGCGCGCCACCAGCCGGCACATCATGTCCCCGGTGCCGGTGGTGGTGTGCAGCTCCAGCACCTCCGGCACGGTCGCCAAGTGCGCCCGTACGTCGGCGCCTTGGCCCTGCCGGATCTGGAGCGTGGCGAACGCGGTGACCGGGTAGCCGAGCGCCGCCGGGTCCACCTCGGGGCCGAAGCCGCGGATGACTCCGTTCGACTGAAGCCGGTCCAGCCGAGCCTGCACGGTGCCGCGCGCGACGCCGAGGCGCCGGGACATCTCCAGCACCCCGATCCGCGGCTCCCGGGCCAGCAGCCCGATGATCCGCCCGTCCAGTCGATCGATCGCCATGCCCGCGCCCTCCCGGCCGGTCATCCTGGTCATCCTGTACAGATCGCCCGCCCCTACCGCCGTATCACTGGTCAGGTTGCCCAGTGAAGACGCAAACTATTGCGCACCTTGCAGAGGCGGGAGACCCTGCGGCTATGACGCAGACCACACACCACACTCCCGACACCGCCCGGCAGGCCGACCCCTTCCCGGTCAAGGGAATGGACGCGGTCGTCTTCGCCGTGGGCAACGCCAAGCAGGCGGCGCACTACTACTCCACCGCCTTCGGCATGCGGCTGGTCGCCTACTCCGGACCGGAGAACGGCAGCCGGGAGACCGCGAGCTACGTCCTGGAGAACGGCTCCGCCCGCTTCGTCCTCACCTCGGTGATCAAGCCCGCCACCGAATGGGGCGACTTCCTCACCCGGCACGTGGCCGAGCACGGCGACGGCGTCGTCGACCTCGCCATCGAGGTCCCGGACGCGCGCGCCGCCCACGCCTACGCCGTCGAGCACGGCGCCCGCTCCATCGCCGAGCCGTACGAGGTCAAGGACGAGCACGGCACCGTCGTCCTCGCCGCCATCGCCACGTACGGCGAGACCCGCCACACCCTCGTCGAGCGCACCGGCTACGACGGCCCCTACCTGCCCGGCTACGCCGCCGCCGAGCCGATGGTCGAGCCGCCCGCCAAGCGCACCTTCCAGGCCGTCGACCACTGTGTCGGCAACGTCGAACTCGGCCGCATGAACGAGTGGGTCGGCTTCTACAACAAGGTCATGGGCTTCACGAACATGAAGGAGTTCGTGGGCGACGACATCGCCACCGAGTACTCCGCGCTGATGTCCAAGGTGGTCGCCGACGGCACCCTCAAGGTGAAGTTCCCGATCAACGAGCCCGCGGTCGCCAAGAAGAAGTCCCAGATCGACGAGTACCTGGAGTTCTACGGCGGCGCGGGCGTCCAGCACATCGCGCTGAACACCAACGACATCGTGCAGACCGTGCGCACGATGAAGGCGGCCGGCGTCCAGTTCCTGGACACGCCCGACTCGTACTACGACACGCTCGGCGAGTGGGCGGGCGAGACCCGGGTGCCCGTGGAGACGCTGCGCGAGCTGAAGATCCTCGTCGACCGCGACGAGGACGGTTACCTGCTGCAGATCTTCACCAAGCCGGTCCAGGACCGCCCGACCGTCTTCTTCGAGATGATCGAACGGCACGGCTCGATGGGCTTCGGCAAGGGCAACTTCAAGGCCCTGTTCGAGGCGATCGAGCGCGAGCAGGAGAAGCGCGGCAACCTCTGACGGCCGGGCGCGGCCGCTGACGGACGGCCGGGCGCGGCTGCCGGCGGACGGCCGGGCGCGGCTGCCGGACGCTCAGACGGGGCTACCCGGGCGGGTCCTCCACGGAGGGCTCGCCCAGCTCCGCCAGCGCACGCTCCGCCTCCGGCGCCCGCAGCGGCGAGAAGTACGGGTTGATCATCAGCGCCTCCCGCAGATGCCGCCGCGCGGGCCCGTACCGCCCCAGTTCCTTCTCGATCACACCCCGGTGGAACACGTGCAGCGCGCTGCGCACCCCGCCGCCCTGGTCGCCGTCGGTCGCGATCGTCGCGAACTCCAGCGCCTCCTCGTCCGCACCGGCCCGGTGCAGCGCCCAGCCCAGCGCGTCGGCCACCGCGATCCCCGGCTGGCGCCCCCACTCGGTCCGCAGCCGCCGCACCGCCGACGCGGCGTCCCCGTGGTCCGCCTCGAACCGTCCCAGCACCAGGTTCTCGTCGGCCCCGGCCGCCTCCGCGTCCCGCACCCGTGACCGCAGCAGGTCGTACTGCACCCGCGCGGCCTGCCCGAGCCCCAGCGACTCGTACAACTCGCCCAGCTCCAGCGCGTACTCCGGGCCGGGCCGCTTGGCCAGCGCCGCCTGGTACGCGGTCAGCGCGTCCGTCGTCCGGCCCAGCGCCGCCAGCGCACGCGCCTGCCCGGCCTGCGCGGCCCGCTGGTCGGGATCGGTGCGCAGCGCCTCCTGGAAGAACCGCAGCGCCTCCTGACGGTCCCCGCGCTCGAACGCCAGCCGCCCGGCCTGCTCCAGATACGCCGCCCGCTCGGCCGGCGCCTCGGCGGCCGCCGCCGCGTCGGAGATCTGCGCCGCCGCGTCCTCCCGCCAGCCCCGGTCCCGGTAGACTGCCGCGGCCCGCGCCCGGACCGCCGGTGTCCCCGGGCGCAGCTCCATCACCTTGTCCAGGGCCCGCCCCACGCCCTCGTGGTCGCCGAGACCGGTGTAGGCGTCGATCAGCACCGCGTGCGCCGTCCACCGCTTCGGCGCCGCCTTCGCCGCGCTCTCGCCCCACTTCTTCGCCGCGGGGAAGTCCCGCCGCGCCACGGCCAGCGCCGCCAGCCCTTCCAGCGCCTGCGGGTTGCGCTCCGCCCCGACCTTCAGGGAGGTGCGCAGCGCCTTCTCGGCCTTCGGCCAGTTCGCGGTGTCCGCCGTGCGCCGGCCCTGCTCGACGTAGGCCGCCCCCAGCACCGCCCACGACACGCCGTCCAGCGGATGCGCCCGCAGATGGGTCTCCCGGTCGCCGATCAGCACGGCCAGGTCGGGCAGTGCGGCCGGCACGCCCGTGGTGACCGCGCCGCGCGCCAGCGCCGCCGGCCCCGGCGCGGGCGGGGGAGCGTCGCCGCCGCCCCACGGCAGCAGCACCAGCACCCCGCCGAGTACGACGGACCCGGCGACGGAGGCGATCAGCACCCGGCGCCCGCGGCGTGAGCGCCACCCGTGTTCGGTAACCCTCTTCATGACCTCCATGGCGCTTACTGTGCGCCAATACGACGAGCACACCGGGACTTGCGCCGGGTGCCGTCGACGGGGTTCACACCGATGGCCCCCGGGTGCGAACCTCCGATCATGAGCCGTATCGAAGCGCCTCGCGACAAAGACGACGCAGCCCAGCAAGCCGGAGCGGTCACGGAGGCCTCCGGCACCCTCGTCGACCGGCTGCTCGCCGGCCTGCCGGCGGAGGCCGTCCTCACCGACCCCGACGTCACCACCTCCTACGCCAACGACATGGCGAGCTTCTGCCCGGCCGGCGCCCCCGCCGCGGTCGTCCTGCCGCGCACCGTGGAGGAGGTCCAGCACGTGATGCGCACCGCCACCGCGCTGCGCGTCCCCGTCGTCCCGCAGGGCGCCCGCACCGGCCTGTCCGGCGCGGCCAACGCCACCGACGGCTGCGTCGTGCTGTCCCTGACCAGGATGGACCGCATCCTGGAGATCAACCCGGTCGACCGCGTCGCCGTCGTCGAACCCGGCGTCATCAACGCCACGCTCTCCCGCGCGGTGAACGAACACGGCCTGTACTACCCGCCCGACCCCTCCAGCTGGGAGATGTGCACCATCGGCGGCAACATCGGCACCGCCTCCGGCGGCCTGTGCTGCGTCAAGTACGGGGTGACCGCCGAGTACGTCCTCGGCCTGGACGTCGTCCTCGCCGACGGCCGCCTGATGTCCACCGGCCGCCGCACCGCGAAGGGCGTCGCCGGGTACGACCTCACCCGCCTCTTCGTCGGCTCCGAGGGCTCCCTCGGCATCGTCGTACGGGCCGTCCTCGCCCTGCGCCCCAAGCCGCCCGAGCAGCTCGTGCTGGCCGCCGAGTTCGCCTCCGCGACCGCCGCCTGCGACGCGATCTGCCGGATCATGGAGGGCGGGCACGTGCCGTCCCTCCTCGAACTGATGGACCGTACGACCGTCAAGGCGGTCAATGACCTCGCCCATATGGGTCTGCCGGAGACCACGGAAGCCCTGTTGCTGGCCGCCTTCGACACCGCCGACCCGGCCGCCGACCTCGCCGCCGTCGGCGCGCTGTGCGAGGCCGCGGGCGCCACCCAGGTGGTCCCCGCCGACGACGCGGCCGAGTCCGAACTCCTCCTCCAGGCCCGCCGCCTGTCCCTCACCGCCCTCGAAGCGGTCAAGGGCACGACGATGATCGACGACGTGTGCGTGCCCCGGTCCCGGCTCGGCGACATGCTGGAGGGCATCGAGCGCGTCGCCGCGAAGTACGGCCTCACGATCGGCGTCTGCGCCCACGCGGGCGACGGCAACACCCACCCCACCGTCTGCTTCGACGCCCAGGACCCGGACGAGTCCCGGCGTGCCCGCGAGTCCTTCGACGAGATCATGGCCCTCGGCCTGGAACTCGGCGGCACCATCACCGGCGAGCACGGCGTGGGCGTACTGAAGAAGGAGTGGCTGGCCCGGGAGATCGGCCCGGTGGGCCTGGAGATGCAGCGGGCGATCAAGCAGGCCTTCGACCCGCTGGACATCCTCAACCCCGGCAAGCTCTTCTGACCGTCCGCCCCGTCACCGGGCGAGCAACTCGGCCAGCCCGTCGTCGATGCCGAGCTGCCCGCCCTCGGTGCCGGGCGGCACCGCGCACAGGGTCCGCTCCAGCCAGGCCGACACCTGCGCCGTCGGCGCCTCCAGAAGGGCGTCACCGTCCGGGCTGCTCAGTGCCATCAGCACGACGCTGCGACCGTCCGCCTTCGACGGCCACACCCGCACGTCACCGTGCCCGCACGGCCGGAACACCCCCTCCACCAGCAGTTCGCGGGCGAACGTCCAGTGCACCGGGTGGCCGGAGTCGATGTGGAAGGTGATGTGGACGGCGTACGGGTCGTCGGTGTGGTAGCCGAGCAGGGCCGGCACCGGGATGCCGCGCTCGGGCGACAGGATGAGCCTCAGCTCCAGTTCGCGTTCCACGACGGTGGTGTTGGGGTGCATGGCGGGGTGTCCTCTCTCGTACGGGTCCGCACGGGCCGCCTGGCACGGGCCCGCACGAGTGAGAGCGGCCGGAGCCGCGAGCGTTACGCGGGTTCGCGGAACTTTTTCCCCCACCTCTGTCCCGGCTGTGAAGGTCCATGCACGAGGTTGCCCGGAAAGGGGTGGGTCCGGCGGGACCGGCGGTGCGGATTGCGCCCGTCTGATAGATGTTGAGCCCCCATATCAACCCCCGAGCAGATACGGGACGACGGACATGAGCGCCCCAACCCCGGCACCCGGCGACGACAGGCCCCGCGAAGGGTATTACCCGGACCCGTCCATTCCTGGATACGTCCGGTACTGGAACGGCGCCTCCTGGGTGCCGGGCACCAGCCGGCCCGCCCCCAAGGACGGCGAGTCGCTCGCACCGCCGCCCGGCGCGCGGCCCTCCGTCGAGGAGACCGGCCCGCACTTCTTCGACGAGGACCCGGTCGAGGAGCCGCCCGGCTCCGCGTCCCAGCACGGCAGCCGCCCGGAACCCGCGACGGCCTGGGGCGCCGACCGCTCCCGCCAGTCCGGCTTCGCCGACGATCCGAACCACCGCGTCGCCTGGCCGGGCACCGCCCAGGGCGCGGACCCGAGGGTCCCGCACGCCCAGGCCGCGCGGCCGGCCGGGGGAGCGGCGGCCGAGTCCGGCCCCGCCGACGCGGGTAGCGGGACCGCCCTGCCGGGTCCCCGCGCGAGCGCCGTCGGCGGTGCCCAGGACGGTCATGGCACCGGCGGACCCGCCGGTGCGCACGCGGGTGCGGGCGTCGGCGCGGGGGCGCCGAGTGGCGCCCGGCCCGGGGCCGCCGGTGGCGGCCCCGTTCCCGCGGGCCCCGCGGACGGCGGCCGGTCCGCCGACGCCCGGTCCGCGCAGGGCGACGACGCCCGTTCCGGGCGGCCGGACGCCTCGACGGGGACCGCGTCCGGCGAGGCGGGGGCCGGGTCGGGCAACACCTTCGTCTTCCGGCGCCCGACGGCCGGGGCCCAGGGCGCCCAAGGCTCCCGGGCCTCGGACGGCGGCGCCGCCGCCGACGAGGGCACCATGACCTTCCGCGCGGTCTCCCCGCGCGCCGGCGGCCCCGGCTTCAACGCCGGGAAGGCCGCCGCCGCCCGAGCGGCGGCCACGCAGGCCCCCGCTCCCGCCGCGCCGGCCGCTCCCGCCGCCCCTTCCGGTCCGCAGCAGACGGGCGGCCCCACGGGCGGCCCGGCCGTCCCCCACCAGGCCGCCGCCCCGCTGCCCGCCGCCTCGCAGCCCGCCGCCTCCCCGCAGCAGTCCGCCGCCTCCGCCCCGCTCGCGCCCGGCCCCGGCGGCGGTCAGTCCTCGTGGGCGCAGCAGGTGCACCGGCTCGCCGGTGCCGGCGGGGACGAGCAGCCCGTCACGCCCTGGAAGCCGCCGGTCGAGGACGTGTTCCAGGCCGCCGCCCGGCGCCAGGCGGCGGCCCGCCCCGCCGGGCTCGGCAAGCGGCTCGCCGCCCGGCTGATCGACACCGTCGTCCTCGCCGGCGTCACCGCCGTGGCCGCCGTACCCCTCGGCGGCAAAGCGCTCGACCACGTCAACGGAAAGATCGACGAGGCCAAGCTCTCCGGCGAGACCGTCACGGTATGGCTGCTCGACGGCACGACGTCCACGTACCTCGGCATCGTCCTGGCCGTCCTGCTGCTCTTCGGCGTCGTCTACGAGGCGCTGCCCACCGCCAAGTGGGGCCGCACCCTGGGCAAGAAGCTGCTCGGCCTGGAGGTACGGGACATCGAGGCCCACGAGCCCCCGTCCTTCGGCGCGGCCCTGCGCCGCTGGCTGGTCTACAGCGTGCCCGGCCTGCTGGTCGTCGGTGTCGTCGGCGTCGCGTGGTGCCTGTTCGACCGCCCGTGGCACCAGTGCTGGCACGACAAGGCGTCCCGCACGTTCGTCGCGGGCTAGCTCGGCGGGAGGCGGGGAACCGCGCGAGCAACCACACCCCACCCGCAGCCGACCGCGATGAACCCCCGCCCCCCACCGCCGGAGGCCCCCGTACTCCGGACGGCGGCTCGCCGGATGCGCCGTCGGGGGGTTCGCGGTCGACTCGGGCCATGAGCAGTGAACCGCCCCCCGGCTCCGGCGGGCAGCCGCCGGAAGACGACCCGTTCAGGAAGCGTCCCTCGTCCCCTGGACCGGGCCCGGAGCCCGGCCCTGGCGACGGCGGCACGGGCTCGCCGTACGACAACCAGCCCCCGCCTCCCGGTGGCGGCGGCCCCTACGGCGCCCCGCCTCCCGGCGGAGGCGGCCCCTACGGCGGTGATCCGTACGGCGGCGGCCCCGATCCGCTCGCCGGCATGCCGCCGCTCGCCGACAGCGGACGGCGCACGCTCGCGCGGATCATCGACATGATCCTCGTGGGCATCGTGGTCTGGCTGCTCAGCTGGGCCTTCAACGTCCAGGAGTACCAAGTGGACGGCGACGAGGTCGAGATCGGCAAGTCGTTCGGGCAGTCGCTGATCGCCGCCGTGCTCTACATCGCCTACGACACCTACATGACCACCAAGACGGGTCAGACCCTGGGCAAGAAGTGGCTCGGCCTGCGCGTGGCCAACCTGGACAACGGTGCCACGCCCTCGGTGCAGACGTCGCTGATCCGCGCCCTGGTGCTGTGGATCCCGTTCGCCTTCTGCTGCGCCTGTGTCTGGACGATCATCGCGGGCGGCTGGAGCTTCTTCGACCGGCCCTACAAGCAGGGCCTGCACGACAAGGCCGCCAAGACGGTGGTGGTCAGCGCCCGCTGAGGTCCCGGGACAAGGGTGTCAGGCGGCGCGGCCGCGGGCCGGTTCGCGCGCCCCCGCGGAGACCCGGGCCGCCGGCACCGGCTCCCGGGCCGCGGCCGGCCTGCGGGCCGGCACGGTGGTCACCGTGCGCGTCCTGGGCAGAGGGGCCGTCATGGCGACCAGCAGCCCGAGTGCGAGCGCCGCGACGACGATGACGGTGATTCCGGGGCCCGAACTCGTCTGCGACAGCAGCAGCATGGCGAGCGTCGAGAAGATCACGGTGCACGAACCGTAGGCGAACTGTGCGGCAGTCGGACGGGGCATGGCCATCGTGTCCTCGGAAGACGATCTGGGGGTGAGACCGGCTGTCGGCCTGGCTTTCCGCCGGCTTCCGGGCGTTCCGCCAAGCGACTCTAACCCGCTGTGTGCCCGAGTGGAACCAGCAGTAAGCATGACCTAACCGACACGACCGATGCACGGGGGGCGCACGGATTCATGACGTCCGGGAAGTGGACGGTCCCGCGCGCCCGTCGGAGGGCGCCACGACGGCCACGGCGGCCCCAACGGTCACGATTCGGTGTCCGCAAAGCGAACCCCGGCTCCGCATAGTGCACTTGTTCTGCTCAAGTCAAGGTCTGTCTTTTCCGGTGAACCTCTAGTCAAATGTCGTCACTTGACTACACGCGTTGAGCACGTGTGCGCGGACTTTGCCATGTCCTTGTCCCCCCATCCGCGCGCGTGAACGCGGGGGAGGAACTCAAGTGACCAGCAGATCCTGGAAGTTCAGAACGGCGGCGACCACCGTCGCACTCGCCGCCGCCACCGCCACGCTCTCCGCGGCCGGCGTGGCGCAGGCGGACTCGCCCGCCCGGCCGCAAGCCGTGGACCGGCACGACCCGCACCCCGAGAAGGGCATGGACTCCCATGACCTCAAGGGCCCCCTGAGCGACACTCAGGAGGCCCAGCGCGAGGAAGCCCTCAAGCAGGTCATATCCGGCAAGGCCTCGGTGAAGAAGAAGGACGGCTCCAACGTCGTCCAGCTCAAGAGCAAGAAGGGCGACGCCAAGTACGTCGAGCTGGGCCGGGAGAAGACCGACAAGATCTTCACCATCCTGGTCGAGTTCGGAGACAAGATCGACAGCCGCTACGGCGGCGACGCGGGCCCGCTGCACAACCAGATCGCCAAGCCCGACCGGAAGACCGACAACTCCACGGCCTGGAAGGCGGACTACGACCGGCAGCACTTCCAGGACCTGTACTTCGGTTCCGGCAAGGGCGTCAACTCGGTCAAGACGTACTACGAGAAGCAGTCCTCCGGCCGCTACTCGGTCGAGGGCGAGGTCTCCGACTGGGTCAAGGTCGACTACAACGAGGCCCGGTACGGCAACAACGCCTGCGGCGACACCAACTGCCCGAGCGTGTGGAACGTCGTCAGCGACGGCCTGAACGCCTGGGTCGAGCAGCAGAAGGCGGCCGGCCGCACCGACGCCCAGATCAAGGCCGACGCCGCCCGCTTCGACGAGTGGGACCGCTACGACTTCGACGGCGACGGCGACTTCAACGAGCCCGACGGCTACATCGACCACTTCCAGATCGTGCACGCCGGCGAGGACGAGTCCGCGGGCGGCGGCGCCCAGGGCACCGACGCGATCTGGGCCCACCGCTGGTACGCCTTCGGCACCGACGCCGGCGCCACCGGCCCCGAGCAGAACAAGCTCGGCGGCTCGCAGATCGGCTCCACCGGCGTCTGGGTCGGCGACTACACCATCCAGCCGGAGAACGGCGGCCTCGGCGTCTACGCCCACGAGTACGGCCACGACCTCGGTCTGCCGGACCACTACGACACCGCCGGCGGCGAGAACTCCACCGGCTTCTGGACGCTGATGTCGTCCGGTTCCTGGCTCGGCACCGGCCGCAACGAGATCGGCGACCTGCCCGGCGACATGACCGCCTGGGACAAGCTCCAGCTCGGCTGGCTGAACTACGACACCGCCAAGGCGGGCGTGAACTCCTGGCACAAGCTGGGCGTCGCCGAGTACAACACCAAGCACAAGCAGGCGCTGGTCGTCGAGCTGCCGAAGAAGGCGGTCACCACCGAGATCGTAGTCCCCGCCGAGGGCGAGACCCAGTGGTGGAGCGGCAGCGGTGACAACCTCAAGAACACGCTGACCCGTTCGGTCGACCTCACCGGCAGGACCACCGCCGAGCTGACCTTCGACGGCTGGTACGACATCGAGGCCAACTACGACTACCTCTACACCGAGGTCTCGACCGACGGCGGCGCCAACTGGACCGCGATCGACGGCGTGGTGGACGGGAACCTGATCCCGCGCGACGCCGCCGACAAGCCCGCCCTGCACGGCACGATCGACGACTACACGAAGTTCGCGTACTCCCTCGACGCCTACGCGGGCAAGAAGATCGACCTGCGCTTCCGCTACCAGACCGACGGCGGTGTGGCCCAGAAGGGCTTCGCGGCCGACGGGATCGCGGTGTGGGCCGACGGCGAGACGCTCTTCACCGACGGCGCCGAGACCGCGGACGCCGCCTGGACGGCCGACGGCTTCACCCGGGTCGGCGCGTCCTTCACCAACGACTACGCGCAGTACTACATCGCGGAGAACCGGCAGTACGTGTCGTACGACAAGACGCTGAAGACCGGTCCGTACAACTTCGGCTTCAGCGACCGCCCGAACTGGGTGGAGCACTACGCGTACCAGAACGGCCTGCTGATCTGGAAGTGGGACACCTCCCAGGCGGACAACAACACCAGCCAGCACCCGGGCACCGGCCTGGTCCTGCCGATCGACGCCCACCCGACCGCGCTGAAGTGGAAGGACGGCACCCTGATGCGCAACCGCGTCCAGGCGTACGACTCGCCGTTCAGCCGCTACCGCACGGACGGCATGACGCTGCACAAGGCGGACGTGGCGAAGTACATCCCCGGCTCCAAGGGCGTCTCGGTCTTCAACGACCGCAAGAGCGACTACTACGACGAGTCGAACCCGACCGGCGGCGTCAAGATCACTGACACCAACACGAAGATCAAGATCCTCAAGGAGGCCAAGAACGGCTCGACGATCGAGCTCGAGATCGGCCCTGCGGGCAGGTAACTAGCATCTGCCCAGGTCAGAGCGTGATCGGCGGTGACCCCCTGGCGGGTCGCCGCCGATCCGTGTTTAGGTGCGTCCTGTGGTTCTCTTATTGACACCTGGTTCGACACCCGGACCTTCGCCGGCTGACACGGGGGTATGAGCGCATGGCCGCAGGAGGCTTCTGCAAGCTGCCGAACGGCACGGTGGTGGTGGCACTGAACCTGCCCAGCCCCGCCGCCCCGGAGGGCGGGGTCGCCGCCCCCGGGGGAGTGCGCTTCCTCGTCCACGCCCAGAACCGGGCGCGCGCCCTGACCAGGCTGCGCAACCTGGGACTGCGCGCGGTCTACCTGCGGGGCAACGCCGCCCCGCCGACCCCGGACGAGATCACCGCGGTCCTGCACCACCCGGACGGCCTCATATGGCGCACGGCACCGGTGGCCGGCGCCGTGGGCGGCCCGGACCTCGTCCAGGAGCTGTGGCATCCGATCCGGGCGCTGCTCAGACGTCCCACGGCCCAGACGTGACCGGCTCCCGGGGCTACTGGACGACCGGCTTCCCGGACAGCTCGACGCCCGCCTCCCGCAGCTCCTCCAGCGCCCGCTCGGTGGTCTCCGCGGCCACCCCGGCGGTCAGGTCGAGCAGCACCTGCGTACGGAAGCCCTCGCGCGCGGCGTCCAGGGCGGTGGCCCGCACGCAGTGGTCGGTGGCGATGCCCACGACGTCGACCTCGTCGATCTCCCGGGCCCGCAGCCAGTCGGCGAGGGCCGTGCCGTTCTCGTCGGTGCCCTCGAAGCCGCTGTAGGCCGCCGAGTAGGCCCCCTTGTCGAAGACGGCGTCTATCGCGCCGGACGCCACGACGGGGGCGAAGTTCGGGTGGAAGCCGACGCCCTCCGTGCCGGCGACGCAGTGCGCGGGCCAGGAGTGGACGTAGTCGGGGTTGTCGGCGAAGTGGCCGCCCGGTGCGACATGGTGGTCGCGGGTGGCCACGACGTGGCGGTAGCCGGCGGGCGCCTGCCCGATCAGCTCGGTGATGGCGGCGGCCACGTCGGCACCGCCGGACACCGCGAGGCTGCCCCCCTCGCAGAAGTCGTTCTGCACGTCTACGACGATCAAGGCGCGGCGCATGGTCGGTGTCCTTCGACTGGGTCCGATGTGAGGTTGAGGGGCACCAGCTCTAGCTACCCGAGCCCCCGTGCAGGTACTCCGTCGGAATGACGGGTTCCCCTCGGGAGAGCTGCGTGGCGGACAGCGGGAGGTTGGCGCGGGCGGCCGCGTGGCGGTCCCGGGCGGCGTCCAGCGGCTCGCGGGCGACGACCGCACCGCCCTTGACCAGCTCGACCAGGAGCTGCCGGTCGGCGAGGTCCTCGGGCACCGGCCCGGTGCCGACCACCTCGGCCTCGGCGTGGCCGTAGCGGTCCAGCCGCCGGGCGGCCCACTTGCGTCCGCCGATCGAGGTCTTGCCGCCGCTGGACTTCTTGGCCACCGGCACCAGCGGTGCCCCGTCCTCACCGGACTCCGCGCGGGCGACCAGCTTGTAGACCATCGAGGCCGTCGGGTGCCCGGACCCGGTCACCAGTTGGGTTCCGACGCCGTACGCGTCCACGGGCGCCGCCGCCAGCGAGGCGATGGCGTACTCGTCCAGGTCCGAGGTCACGACGATCCTGGTCTCCGTGGCGCCCAGCTCGTCCAGCTGCTGCCGTACCCGGTGGGCGACCAGCAGCAGGTCGCCGGAGTCGATGCGCACGGCGCCCAGCTCCGGCCCGGCGATCTCCACGGCCGTACGGACGGCCTCGGCGACGTCGTAGGTGTCCACGAGGAGCGTGGTGTCCCGGCCGAGCGCGTCCACCTGGGCCCGGAAGGCGTCCCGCTCGTTGTCGTGCAGCAGGGTGAAGGCGTGGGCCGAGGTGCCGACGGTGGGGATGTTGTAGCGGAAGCCGGCGGCCAGGTCGGAGGTGGTCGCGAAGCCGCCGACGTAGGCGGAGCGGGCGGCGGCGACGGCGGCCAGCTCGTGGGTGCGGCGGGCGCCCATCTCGATCAGCGGACGGTCCCCGGCGGCGGAGGCCATCCGGGAGGCGGCGGCGGCGATCGCCGAGTCGTGGTTGAGGATGGAGAGGATCACCGTCTCCAGCAGCACGCACTCACCGAAGGATCCCTCGACCCGCATGATCGGCGAGCCCGGGAAGTACACCTCGCCCTCGGGGTAGCCCCAGATGTCGCCGCTGAAGCGGTACTGGGCGAGCCAGTCCAGGGTCTCCTCGTCGACGATGCCCCGCTCGCGCAGGAAGCGCAGGACGTCCGCGTCGAAGCGGAAGTTCTCCACCGCGTCCAGCACCCGTCCGGTGCCCGCCACGACGCCGTAGCGGCGCCCGTTGGGCAGTCGGCGCGTGAAGACCTCGAACACGCTCCGCCGCCCGGCCGTGCCCGCCTTCAGGGCGGCTCGGAGCATGGTCAGCTCGTACTGGTCCGTGAAGAGCGCCGTCGAGGGAACGTCCACGGGCAGCCCTAGGTCCGCTGTGTTCATGGCAGGAAGCGTACCCCCATTTCGTCACTCTGACGATTTCTGGTTCCGTGGCGTGGCCCACAGGCCCGTTTGTGCGAGTGCCCCCCTGTGGTGGCAGCATGGGCCATGTGACGGCAGCCGCTCCCATGGAGATCGAGAAGACCGAATCGGCGGAGGAGGTCTTCGCCGTACCCGAGCCCGACGTGCCCTGGGTGACGATCGTCCACAACGACCCCGTCAACCTCATGAGCTACGTGACGTACGTCTTCCAGTCGTACTTCGGCTACTCCAAGGACAAGGCCACCAAGCTCATGATGGACGTCCATCGCAAGGGCCGGGCGGTCGTCTCCAGCGGCTCGCGCGAGGAGATGGAACGGGATGTCCAGGCCATGCACGGCTACGGCCTGTGGGCCACCCTCCAGCAGGACCGGAAATGACCCACGCCCGCCCGCAGGACGGAAGTAGCTGAATCGCCTTCATGCCCGGACAATTCGAACCACTCCCCGGCGGCGGTGCGGCCGTCGCCCTCGACGACGTCGAGATCTCCATCATCCGGTCCCTGGCCGTGCAGCTCCTGGAGCTGATCGGCCCCGGCCCCGCCGAGGACGCCTCCGACGACCCGCTCGCCGAGCTCTTCGCCGACGGCCCGAGCGAACCGCCCTCCGACCCGGTGCTGCGGCGCCTCTTCCCGGACGCCTACGGCGATCCCGAGGGCACGCCGCGGGCCGAGGAGGCCGAGGAGCAGCGGGCGCACTCCGCCGAGTTCCGCCGCTACACCGAGAACGACCTGCGCGCCGGCAAGCGCGACAACGCGCTCGGGGTCATCCGCACCCTGGACAGGCTCGCCTCGGCGGCCGCGGGCGAGGGCGGGGCGGTGCTGAAGCTGTCGGCGGAGGAGTCCCAGCAGTGGCTGCGCGCCCTGAACGACCTGCGCCTGGCGATCGGTTCCCGGCTGGAGATCGCCGACGAGGACGACACGGACCTGCTCTACCGGCTCCCGGACGAGGACCCGCGCAAGCCGATGGTGATGGCGTACCTGTGGCTCGGCGGGCTCCAGGAGTCGCTCGTCGCGACCCTTATGCCCTGATTGCCGGGACGGGTGTCCGCTCAGCGGACCCTCAAATCCGGGTAATGATCCCGTCAAGGAGTTACCCCGCTTCGTCCGTCTCGGGCGTCTTCTGCCCGGCTATGTCTGTGTGCTGTGTCACATGAGGCCCCTGTGGCCTGCGTCGCCGTCGTGGTAAATCTTCACGACCGCCCGGCGAACACCACCCGAATGTTCGGCCGGGTGCGCCACCGAGCCGGCGGACCGCCGGCCAGGCACCGAGCGGGACGTGAGGCCCGCTCGACTCCATCATCCGGGGGGATCGAGACCCGATCCGAGGCCGACGCAGGCCCGGGTCGGCATGGAGAAAGGCGCACCACACATGACCTCTGCGCAGGTCGACACGGACAAGGCCCCCGAAGAGGGCTACGAGCGCGGGCTCAACAGCCGTCAGGTCCAGATGATCGCGATCGGCGGCGCCATCGGCGTCGGCCTCTTCCTGGGCGCCGGGGCCAACATCGCCAAGGCCGGCCCCAGCATCATCCTCATGTACGCCCTCGCGGGCGTGATCATCTTCTTCATCATGCGGGCGCTCGGCGAACTCCTGCTCTACCGACCGGTCTCCGGCTCCTTCGCCGAGTACTCGCGCGAATTCCTCGGCCCCTTCTTCGGGTACTTCACCGGCTGGACGTACTGGCTGATGTGGGTGGTCACCGGCATGGCGGAACTCACCGCCGCCGCCATCTACATCCACTACTGGTTCCCGGACATCCCGCAGTGGGTGTCGGCCCTCGTCTTCCTGGTCCTGCTGTTCGTCGCCAACCTGATCTCGGTGAAGCTCTTCGGCGAGATCGAGTTCTGGTTCTCGATGGTCAAGGTCACCGCCATCATCGGCATGATCGTGATCGGCGTCGGCGTGCTCACCCTCGGCTTCAGCCAGGCCGGCGACACTGCCGCCGTCTCCAACCTGTGGGCCTTCGACGGCTTCTTCCCCAAGGGCATCGGCTCGTCCCTGATGACCCTCCAGGGCGTCATGTTCGCCTACCTCGCCGTCGAGCTGGTCGGCGTCACCGCCGGCGAGTCGGAGAACCCGGAGAAGACCCTCCCCAGGGCGATCAACACCCTGCCCTGGCGCATCGCCCTGTTCTACGTCGGCGCCCTCACCGTCATCCTCGCCGTCGTGAAGTGGACCGAGTTCGCCGAGGGCGTCAGCCCCTTCGTGAAGGCCTTCACGGTCATCGGCATCCCGGCCGGCGCCGGCATCGTCAACTTCGTGGTGCTCACCGCCGCCCTGTCGTCCTGCAACTCCGGCATGTACTCCACGGGCCGCATGCTGCGCACCCTCGCGGACAACGGCGAGGCCCCCGGGATCTTCAGCCGGCTGTCGTCGACCAAGACCCCGGCCCTCGGCATCGGCATCTCGGTGATCTTCATGGGCATCGGCGTGGTCCTGAACTACGTCGTCCCCGAGAAGGCCTTCGGCTACGTCACCTCCATCGCCACCGCCGCCGGCATCTGGACCTGGCTGATGATCCTCATCAGCCACGTGCTGTACCGCCGCAAGGTCGTCGCGGGGCAGCTGCCCGCCTCCTCCTTCCCGGCGCCGGGCGGCTCGGTCTGCTCGTACATCGCCATCGTCTTCCTGCTCTTCGTCACCTGCCTGATCGCCATCGACGCCGACGCCCGTGTCTGCCTGTACGTGATGGCCGGCTGGGCCGCCGCCCTCGGCATCGGCTGGGCCGTGCTGAAGAGCCGCAACCCGGACATCACCGAGCGGCGCGGCGAACCGGAGCTGGAGAAGATCCTCTGACCTGCGCGTTCTCGCGCATCCGGGACGTCCGGTCACCGGGGATGCTCCTGGCATCCGCTCCGGCCGCCGCTCAGGGCGTCCAGCATGCGGGCCGTCCCGTACCACCCACCGGTACGGGACGGCTCCTCTGCTTATGCTGGCCGCATGCTGACCATCACCCAGGCCCTGTACGACCAGATCGTCGCCCACGCGCGCGCGGACCACCCCGACGAGGCGTGCGGCGTGGTGGCCGGCCCCGTGGGCGAGGGCCGCCCCGAGCGGTTCATCCCGATGCTGAACGCCGCCCGCTCGCCGACCTTCTACGAGTTCGACTCGCAGGACCTGCTCAAGCTCTACCGGGAGATGGACGACCGCGACGAGGAGCCGGCGGTCATCTACCACTCCCACACGGCCACCGAGGCGTACCCCTCCCGCACCGACCTCACCTACGCCAACGAGCCCGGCGCCCACTACGTCCTGGTCTCCACGGCGGACACCGACGGCGCCGGCGACTTCCAGTTCCGGTCGTTCCGGATCGTGGAGGGAGAGGTGACCGAGGAGGAGGTCAAGGTCGTGGAGGCGTACTGATATCGCAGGGCGGACGGGAAACGTCCAGCAGATGAGATCACACTCCAGATAGCGGACCGGGAATCGATACGATGAGCCCATGGTTCTTCTCGACGTGAGCGAAAAGGCGCCGGGCACGCTGCTCGTGGCGCGCCTGCACGTCGACCTGTGCAGGCTGAACAGCGCCATCTGTTGATCTTCCGCTGCCGCCGTACGGCCGTGTGCCGCGGCGGGCTGCCGCGCGCCGCCGCGCGCCCCACCGAACCCACGACACCTTCCGACAGGAGCCCTCAGCCATGGCCATCGAGGTCCGCATCCCGACCATCCTCCGCCAGTACACCGACGGCCAGAAGGCGGTGGAGGGCACCGGGGACACCCTCGCCGAGCTCTTCACCGACCTCGAGACCCGGCACACGGGCATCCAGGCGCGCATCGTGGACGGCGACCAGCTGCGCCGCTTCGTCAACGTCTACCTGAACGACGAGGACGTCCGCTTCCTGGACGGCATCGACACCAAGCTCACCGACGGCGACAGCATCACGATCCTGCCGGCCGTGGCCGGCGGTATGGCCTGATCGGCGATGCGCTACGACTCCCCGCTGGCCGCGGTGGGCAACACCCCTCTGGTGCGCCTGCCGCGGCTCTCGCCGTCCGACGACGTCCGCGTCTGGGCCAAGCTGGAGGACCGCAACCCGACCGGCTCGATCAAGGACCGCCCCGCGCTCCACATGATCGAGCAGGCGGAGAAGGACGGCCGGCTCACCAAGGGCTGCACCATCCTGGAGCCCACCTCCGGCAACACCGGCATCTCGCTGGCCATGGCCGCCAGGCTCAAGGGCTACCGCATCGTCTGCGTGATGCCCGAGAACACCTCCCAGGAGCGCCGTGACCTGCTCGCGATGTGGGGCGCGGAGATCATCTCCTCCCCGGCCGCGGGCGGCTCCAACACCGCGGTACGGGTCGCCAAGGAACTCTCCGCCGAGCACCCGGACTGGGTGATGCTCTACCAGTACGGCAACCCGGACAACGCCGGCGCCCACTACGCCGGCACCGGCCCGGAGATCCTCGCCGACCTGCCCTCCATCACCCACTTCGTGGCCGGCCTCGGCACCACGGGCACCCTCATGGGCGTCGGCCGCTTCCTGCGCGAGAACAAGCCCGACGTGAAGATCGTCGCCGCCGAACCGCGCTACGACGACCTGGTCTACGGCCTGCGCAACCTCGACGAGGGCTTCGTACCCGAGCTGTACGACGCCTCCGTCCTCACCACCCGCTTCTCCGTGGGCTCCGCCGACGCGGTCACCCGTACCCGTGAGCTCCTCCAGCAGGAGGGCATCTTCGCGGGCGTCTCCACCGGCGCCGCCCTGCACGCCGCGATCGGCGTCGGGAAGAAGGCGGTGCAGGCCGGCGAGAGCGCGGACATCGTGTTCGTCGTCGCCGACGGCGGCTGGAAGTACCTCTCCACCGGCGTCTACACGGCGGCCACCACCGAGGAGGCCATCGACACGCTCCAGGGCCAGCTCTGGGCCTGAGGGCTCACCGGGCGAGGTGCCGGACCTGGTCCCACAGGGCCGGGTCCACCTCGCCCACCCGCCGCCGGAAGTCCCCCAGGGGCACCTCCCGCAACTCGTCGGTCTCCAGGAAACTCGTCCGCCCCCGCGCGTCCCCGACCGAGCCCGGCGGCAGTGTGATCACCCCGGCCCGCCCCTCCCGGTACCGGCTGGTGATCTTCGCCACCAGCACCCGCCGTCCGCGCACCGAGATCACCAGACACGGCCGGTCCTTCGCGCCGCCGGAGTCCTCGTAGGGCACGTTCGCCCACCAGATCTCCGCGGGCCGCGGCCGGCCGGCCCGCCCCCTCGGCCCCGTGGGCCGGCCCGGCGGACGCCGGCTGCCGCCCGGCCGCGGAGGCCGCCGCCCCCGGCCCCAGCCGTCGACGACCGTGGCGACGAGCGCGAGCAATACCACCGCCGCGAGGGCGAGCCACCAGGACGTGTTCATGTCGACGACCGTACCGGCGCGCACTGGCCCCGCGCGCCCCCGCCATGGCCCGGAGCGCCCCCACTTCCAGCCGAACCGGTGACACCGCAGGTGAGTTCGCCCACAACGGCCCCTGGTGGAGGAGCGACCGCAGGTTTTGCGCCTTACGCTCGACGAACCGCACGACCCCCGTCTCTCCACACGCGCCAGCGGAGGTTTCTGCTTCATGAAGCTCACCGTCGTCGGCTGCTCGGGGTCGTTCCCGTCCGCGGAATCGGCCTGCTCGAGCTACCTCGTCGAGGCCGACGGCTTCCGGCTGCTCCTCGACATGGGCAACGGCGCCCTCGGCGAGTTGCAGCGCCACTGCGGTCTCTACGACCTCGACGCGATCTTCCTCAGCCACCTGCACGCCGACCACTGCATCGACATGTGCGCCTACTTCGTGGCGCGCTACTACCGGCACGAAGGCGGCCGCTGCGCCCCCCTCCCGGTCTACGGCCCCGAGGGCACCGAGCACCGGCTCACCACCGCCTACGCCGACACCCCCTCCGCCTCCTCCATGAGCGAGGTCTTCGACTTCCACACGGTCAAGCCGTCCACCTTCGAGGTCGGACCCCTCACCGTGCACACCGAACGCGTCGCCCACCCCGTGGAGGCCTACGCCATCCGCGTCGAGCACGGCGGCAGGTCGCTGACCTACTCCGGTGACACGGGCGTGACCGCCACACTGGACGAACTCGCCCGCGACACCGACCTGTTCCTGTGCGAGGCCGCCTTCACGCACGGCAAGGAGAACATCCCGGACCTGCACCTCAACGGCCGCGAGGCGGGCGAGACCGCCACCCGCGCCGCCGCCCGGCGCCTGGTCCTCACCCACATCCCCCCGTGGACCGACCCCCAGGTCAACCTCGCCGACGCACGCGAGGTCTACGGCGGGCCGGTGGAGGTCGCCGCGGCGGGCGCGGTGTACGAGGTCTAGCCCCCGCACAGACGCGACGAGGGCCCCGGAACCTTCCCGGTTCCGGGGCCCTCGTCATGCCTGCCTGCGGCGGGGACTCACGCCTTCGTGAGGTCCTCGACCTCCTCCTCGGGCTCGCGGCCCGGGGTCTTCAGGTCGAACTTGATGATCGCGAAGCGGAACGTCACGTAGTAGATCGCCGCGAACACCAGACCGATCGGAATGATCAGCCATGGCTTGGTGGCGAGATGCCAGTTCAGGGCGTAGTCGATGGCACCGGCCGAGAAGTTGAAGCCGGCGTGCACACCCAGGCCCCAGGTGATCGCCATCGAGGCGGCCGTGAGCACCGCGTGCAGCACGTACAGGACCGGCGCGATGAACATGAACGAGAACTCGATCGGCTCGGTCACACCGGTGACGAACGAGGTCGCGGCCAGGGAGATCATCATGCCCATCACGGCCTTGCGGCGCTCCGGGCGGGCGCAGTGCGCGATGGCGATCGCGGCGGCCGGCAGGCCGAACATCATGATCGGGAAGAAGCCCGACTGGAAGATGCCGGCGTTCGGGTCACCGGCGAGGAAGCGGGTGATGTCGCCGTGCACGACCTCACCGGCGGCGTTCGTGAAGTCGCCCAGCTGGAACCAGGCCACCGTGTTGACGAACTGGTGCATGCCGACCGGGATCAGCGCGCGGTTCACGCCGCCGAACAGGGCCGCGCCACCGGCGCCGAGGCCGGTCATCCACTCACCGAAGTTGGAGATGCCGGTGCCGATGGGCTCCCAGACCAGACCGAAGAAGACACCGACCACGATGCCGACGAAGGCCATGATGATCGGCACCAGACGGCGGCCGTTGAAGAAGCCGAGCCAGTCCACCAGCCTGGTGCGGTGGAACCGCTGCCACAGTACGGCGGAGAGCAGACCCATGATGATGCCGCCGAGCACACCCGGGTTGTTGTACGTCGCGGCGACGTCCGCGCCTTCCTGGACCACCGCCTCGGTGACCGGGAAGGCCTCCAGGACCTTGCTGTACACGAGGAAGCCGACCACCGCGGCCAGGGCGGTCGAGCCGTCCGCCTTCTTGGCGAAGCCGATGGCCACGCCTATGCAGAACAGGAGCGGCAGCGAGCCGGTCAGAGCACCGCCCGCGTTGTTGAAGACGGCGGCGACGCGGTCCCAGCCCAGGCCGTCCTTGCCGAAGATGTCGTCCTGGCCGAGCCGGACCATGATGCCGGCCGCCGGAAGCACGGCGATCGGAAGCTGCAGGCTGCGGCCGACCTTCTGCAAACCCTGGAAAAGACCAGATCCCCGCTTCTTTGCGGGGGCCGCCTTGTCGGTGGCGGTGCTCATACTTCCTCCATCGGGTGGTGGTCTACACCACTCAGTGGTGTAGACCTGTTGTAGCACGATGAAGGCCGCGTAAGGAACCCGCGATTCCGCGACGGAGGCACTACGCGCAGTACCCGATCAAG
The DNA here is from genome assembly GCF_044763415.1 of Streptomyces sp. NPDC096048. NCBI lineage: Bacteria > Bacillati > Actinomycetota > Actinomycetes > Kitasatosporales > Streptomycetaceae > Streptomyces > Streptomyces sp. NPDC096048. The sequence continues at coordinate 611,610 of NZ_JBIWGG010000002.1, read as the reverse complement.
CTCCCAGGCCAGGGCGCCGCGACGGCGTGCCGAAGGCCCCCGGACGGTCGGTCCGAGGGCCTTCGCGAGACCACGCTCAAAGCGTACGTGACGGTGCGTGAGGTCTACACCTTCGTGACGTCCTCCACCTCGTCCTCCGGCTCCCGACCCGGCGTCTTCAGGTCGAACTTCGTGATCGCGAACCGGAAGACCACGTAGTACACCACCGCGAAACACAGGCCGATCGGAATGATCAGCCACGGTCTGGTCGCCAGATTCCAGTTGATGACGTAGTCGATCAGCCCCGCCGAGAAACTGAACCCGTCCTTCACGCCCAGCGCCCACGTCACCGCCATCGACACACCCGTCAGCACCGCGTGCACCGCGTACAGCACCGGAGCGATGAACAGGAACGAGTACTCCAGCGGCTCCGTGATCCCCGTCACGAACGACGTCAGCGCCACCGACAGCATCAGACCGCCGACCTCCTTGCGCCGGTGCGGCTTCGCGCAGTGGGTGATCGCCAGCGCCGCCGCCGGCAGCGCGAACATCATGATCGGGAAGAAGCCGGAGGTGAACTGGCCCGCGTTCGGATCGCCCGCCAGGAACATGTTGATGTCGCCGTGCACCACCGTGCCGTCCGGCTTCGTGTACGAACCGAACTGGAACCACATCGGCACGTTCAGGAACTGATGCAGGCCGATCACCAGCAACGCCCGGTTCGCCAGCCCGAACACACCCGCACCCCACGCGCCCAGCCCCGTCAGCCAGTCGCTGAAGCTCTCCAGCGCGTCACCGATCGGCGGCCACACCCACAGGCACAGCGCCGCGAAGGCGATCGCCACGAAGGCCATGATGATCGGCACCAGCCGGCGCCCGTTGAAGAACCCGAGCCAGTCGACCAGCTTGGTCCGATGGAACCGCTGCCAGAAATAGGCCGTCAGCAACCCCATCACGATGCCGCCGAAGACCCCCGGATTCTGGAAGGTGAAGGCCGTCACCGTCTCCGACCCGTCGGTCAGCCGGCACCCGATCTGCGGGATCGCCTCCGACCCCTCCGGACAGTCCTCCGGAAACTGCCGCAGCACGTTGAAGTAGACGAGGAACCCCGCCACCGCCGCCAGCGCCGTCGAACCGTCCGCCTTCTTCGCCATCCCGATGGCCACGCCCACACAGAACAGCAGCGGCAGCCCCAGCGAACCGTCCAGCAGCGCGCCACCCGCGCCGGTCATCACCTTCGAGACGTTCGACCAGCCAAGACCGTCGTCCCCGAAGACATCCGGCTGCCCGAGCCGGTTGAGAATGCCCGCGGCGGGCAGGACCGCGATGGGCAACTGAAGACTGCGGCCCATCTTCTGCAACCCCTGGAACGCCTTGTTCCAGCGGGCACGGGCAGGGCTGACCGCGCTGTCGGTACTCATCCGGTCTCCATCCGGTCGCCGGTACACTGGTGTAGACCAGTTGACAGACGGCTCCGCCGCCGTGACGCCATCATTCGACACAGGCCCCACGATGGCTCGCGAAGATGGGCCAACTGTGGGTTACTGCCACAAAGCGGCTCGGATCAGGGAGAAAGAACATGGCCAGCAAGGCTGAGAAGATCGTCGCCGGCCTCGGCGGCATCGACAACATCGACGAGATCGAAGGCTGCATCACCCGCCTCCGCACCGAGGTCAACGACCCCGCGCTGGTCAACGAAGCCGCCCTCAAGGCCGCCGGCGCCCACGGCGTCGTCAAGATGGGCACCGCCATCCAGGTCGTCATCGGCACCGACGCCGACCCGATCGCCGCCGAGATCGAAGACATGATGTAAAGACGCCGAGCGCGTCCAGGGGCCCCTCCCACCGCGGGACGGGCCCCTTCCCGTGCGCCCGCTAGGCTCACCCGCATGTCACGAATCGACGGCCGCACCCCCCAGCAGCTCCGCCCCGTCACCATCGAACGCGGCTGGAGCAAGCACGCCGAAGGCTCCGTCCTCGTCTCCTTCGGCGACACCAAAGTCCTCTGCAACGCCTCCGTCACCGAAGGCGTCCCCCGCTGGCGCAAGGGCAGCGGCGAAGGCTGGGTCACCGCCGAATACGCCATGCTCCCCCGCGCCACCAACACCCGCGGCGACCGCGAGTCCGTCAAGGGCCGCATCGGCGGCCGCACCCACGAGATCAGCCGCCTCATCGGCCGCTCCCTGCGCGCGGTCATCGACTACAAGGCACTCGGCGAAACCACCATCGTCCTCGACTGCGACGTCCTCCAGGCCGACGGCGGCACCCGGACGGCAGCGATCACCGGTGCCTACGTCGCGCTGGCCGACGCCATCACCTGGGGCCAGGCCAACAAACTGATCCGCCCCAGCCGCAAGCCCCTCACCGGCACCGTCTCCGCCGTCTCCGTCGGCATCGTCGACGGCACCCCCCTCCTCGACCTCCGCTACGAGGAGGACGTCCGCGCCGACACCGACATGAACGTCGTCTGCACCGGCGACGGCCGCTTCGTCGAGGTCCAGGGCACCGCCGAGGCCGAGCCCTTCGACCGCGACGAACTCAACGCCCTCCTCGACCTCGCCGCCGCCGGCTGCACCGAACTGGCCGAACTCCAGCGCAAGGCTCTCGATACGACCCTCGAAAAGTAAAGAGAAGACCAAGGGCGCATCAAGAAAAGGCGGCCGGAGACGCAACTCCGCCGCCCTCCGCCGCGTCACTAGCAGTACGGACGTACGGTTCACCGCCGTACGTCCGGCGCCGTACCGCACACGGGCCGCCCGGCCCTGTCCCAAGGGGAGGACCGAGACCCATGGCCGCGAGCCGCCACCGCCGCCTTCGCCGCACCACCGTCGCCGCCGCCACCGTGGCGGCCATCGCCCTGACGGCCGGACTCACCACCGGATGCGACGCCGTCGACAAGGCCCTCGACTGCGTCCAGACCGCCGACGCCATCGCCGACAGCGTCACCGCACTCCAGCAGGCCGTGGAGAACGCGTCCAACGACCCGACGCAACTCGAGGAATCCCTCGACTCCATAGACAAGGACCTCGACAAGATCGGCGACAAGACCGACAACGCCGACGTCGACAAGGCGGTCGACGACCTCGGCAAGGCCGTCGACAACGTCCGCACCTCCGTCGAGAACGGCGACAACACCCCCGACCTCAGCCCCGTCACCGACGCGGCGGGCGAACTGACGAAGGTCTGCACGCCGTAAGGGCAGTGCGAGCGGGCCGGCGAGGGCCGGGATACTGAACCCATGACCCGCCTGATCCTCGCCACCCGCAACGCCGGAAAGATCACCGAACTGAGGGCCATCCTCGCCGACGCGGGCCTGCCCCACGACCTCGTCGGCGCGGACGCCTACCCGGAGATCCCCGACGTCAGGGAAACCGGCGTCACCTTCGCCGAGAACGCCCTCCTCAAGGCCCACGCCCTCGCACAGGCCACCGGCCTGCCCGCCGTCGCCGACGACTCCGGCCTCTGCGTCGACGTCCTGAACGGCGCGCCCGGCATCTTCTCCGCCCGCTGGTCCGGCCGCCACGGCGACGACAAGGCCAACCTCGACCTCCTCCTCGCCCAGATCGGCGACATCGCCGACGCACACCGGGGCGCGCACTTCGCCTGCGCGGCGGCCCTGGCCCTGCCCGACGGCACGGAACGCGTCGTCGAGGGCCAACTCCGGGGCACCCTCCGCCACGCCCCCGCCGGCACGGGCGGCTTCGGCTACGACCCGATCCTCCAGCCGGAGGGCGAGACCCGCACGTGCGCGGAACTGACGGCAGCGGAGAAGAACGCGATCAGCCACCGGGGCAAGGCGTTCAGGGCGCTGGTGCCGGTGGTGCGGGAGCTGCTCGGCTGAGCAGCCGAAGAACGTACTGGTGCGGCCGGAGGGACTCGAACCCTCACGGGAGTTACCCCACTGGGACCTAAACCCAGCGTGACTGCCAATTCCACCACGGCCGCCCGGCGCTGCTGCCCGGCCATGGTACTGGTCGGGCAGCGCCGTCAGATCCCCAAGTCCTTGATGATCTTGGCCACGTGGCCCGTCGCGCGGACGTTGTACAGGGCGCGCTCCACCTTGCCGTCCTCGTCGACGACGATCGTGGAGCGGATGACGCCCATGTACGTCTTGCCGTAGTTCTTCTTCTCGCCGAAGGCCGCGTAGGCGTCCAGGACCTTCTTGTCCGGGTCGGCGAGGAGGGTGACCGCGAGCGACTCCGTGTCGCGGAACTTGGCCAGCTTCTCCGGCTTGTCCGGGGAGATGCCGATCACGTCGTACCCGGCGCCGGTCAGCAGCTCCAGGTTGTCCGTGAAGTCGCACGCCTGCTTCGTGCAGCCGGGGGTAAGCGCGGCAGGGTAGAAGTACACGATGACCTTGCGGCCCTTGTGGTCGGACAGGGACACCTCGTTGCCGTCGGCGTCCGGGAGGGTGAAGGCGGGGGCCACGTCCCCGGGCTGGAGTCGCTCGCTCATCGAACCAGCGTAACCGGGGGTCCTGACAGTGCAGCGGGGCGAGTAGCTGACAGACTGTCCGGAACAGCGTCAGCAGACTTCGGAGGCCGTACGGTGGCGGACACGTCGGACATCAGAACCCCGGCGCAGATCGAGGCGGACATCAAGCGCCGCCGCGAGGTGCTGGCCGAGACGCTCGACGAGATCGGGATGCGGGTGCACCCGAAGACGATCGTGGGCGATGCGAAGGCCAAGGTCGCTTCCAGCGTCGATCACACTCTCGGGCGTGCGTACGTCGGGGTCAATCGTGTGGTCAGCGATGTGAAGTCGCAGTTCGTGGACGAGGAGGGCGCGCCCCGGATGGAGCGGGTCGTGCCCGTCGCGCTCGTGGTCGTCGGGGTCGTGGGGCTGCTCGCCCTGGGCGGTACCCGGCGGCGCAGGCGCTGAGCCGGGGCAGGTAGGTTCAGGGCGTGAGCGCCAAGAGAAACGAGCACAGTTCCCCGGACGACAAGCTGCCCATCCGGATGCTGCACGACCGTGTACTCGTGCGGCAGGACACCGGTGAGGGCGAGCGGCGTTCCGGGGGCGGGATCCTGATTCCCGCCACGGCGGCGGTCGGCCGGCGGCTGGCCTGGGCCGAGGTCGTCGCGGTGGGTCAGAACGTACGGACCGTGGAGCCGGGCGACCGGGTGCTGTACGACCCGGAGGACCGTGCGGAGGTCGAGGTGCGGGGTACCGCGTACGTGCTCATGCGCGAACGCGATCTGCACGCGGTGGCCGCGGACCGGTTCGAGGGGTCGGAGGATTCGACCGGGCTGTATCTCTGAGACCCCGTACCTGTGAAACAGGGGTTCGCAGAGCGGTTCAGGGGCTGGTGATCAAGGTCACCAGCCCCTTTCTTCTGTCTTTGCTACGTTGGGAAGTGCCCCGACGAGACGCGCCGTACCGGGCCAAGGAAAAGACGACGCACCACCGTTCAGTTCGTTCACGGAGGTGCCGTCATGGCCTGGGTTCTGTTGCTCGTCGCCGGTCTGCTCGAGGTCGGCTGGTCGATCGGGATGAAGTACACGGACGGGTTCACCCGTCTCGTGCCGAGTCTGTTCACCGGCGCCGGGATCGTCGCCAGCATGGTGCTGCTGTCGTACGCGGCCCGGACGCTGCCCATCGGTACCGCCTACGGCGTGTGGGTGGGCATCGGCGCGGCCGGTGCGGCGGTGCTCGGCATGGTGGTGCTGGGTGAGCCGGTGACCGCCGCCCGGATCTTCTTCATCTGTCTGCTGCTGGTCGCCGTGGTGGGGCTGAAGGCGACCTCCGGTCATTGACGCTCACTGGCGGCGGGGGGTGACGGGGATGCCGGCGACCGTTCCGGTGTCCGCGTCGCCTCCGCCGCCCGCGCCGGTCGTGTCGCCGTCGCCTCCTTCTGTGGTGCCGCCGCCGTTCGTCGAGTCGTCGCCGCCTCCGTCGCCGCCGCCGGTGGGGCCCGGTTCGGTCGTGGCGCCGCCCGTGGTGGGGCCGCCGGTCGTCGGGTCGCCGGTGCCGGTTTCGCCGCCCGGCGGGGTGCTGCCGCCGCCGGTCGAGCCCGGGGTGGTCTCGTTGCCGGACTCGTTCCCGTCGCCGGTCGGCTCGTCGTCGGGCTCGCCGCCGCCGCTCTCGTCGCCGGTGCCCGGTTCGTCCGAGGAGTCGTCGGACGGGGACGCGGTGACGTCGGCGCCGACCTGGAGCTGGAGGTCGAAGTCGGTGACCGGTTCGCCCTTGAGGGCGTTGCGGGTGTACTGGCCCCAGATCTCGGCGGGCGCGCCGCCGCCGTTGACGCGGGCCAGGCCCATCGCGCCGTAGAGCGACTTGTGGGCGGCGGTTTCCGGGTCCTGGCCCATGACGGCGATGACGGTGGCCAGTTCGGGGGTGTAGCCGGCGAACCAGGCGGCGGTGTCCTCCTCGGCGGTGCCGGTCTTGCCGGCGGCGGGGCGGCCGGCGGCCTGGGCGGCGGTGGCGGTGCCGTTCTGGACGACGCTGCGCAGGACGGAGGTGGTGGTGTCGGCGGCCTCGCGGCTGACGGCCTGGCGCTCGCGCCGCTCGGGCAGCTCGACCTCGTGCTTGCCGTCCTTCATGACCTTCTCCACCAGCGTGTACGTGCCGTGCCTGCCGTGGTTGGCGAGGGTGGCGTACGCCTCCGCCATGTCGAGGGGGCTGGCGGTGGCCACGCCGAGGGCGATGGAGGGGGAGGGGGTGAGTTCGGGGGTGTTCTTGGACAGGCCGAGGTCGATCGCGGTCTGCCGGACCTTGTCGGAGCCGACGTCCACGGCCATCTGGGCGTACACGGCGTTCACGGACTTGTCGGTGGCCTCGCGGACGGTGACGTCGCCGTAGTCGTGGTGGTCCTCGTTCTCCGGGGCGTAGCGGCCGCCGCTCCAGCCCTCGACGGGGCGTTCGCTGGTGCCGTCGTAGATCGTGTTCGGGTTGATCGTGCGGCCGTCCTGCGTCTCGGAGTGGTTCTCGACGGCGGACGTGAACACGAAGGGCTTGAAGGTGGAGCCGACCTGGAAGTCGCGGCGGGTGGCGTTCGGTGTGTACTGCTTGACGTAGTCGATGCCGTTGTACATCGCGACGACCTTGCCGGTCCTCGGGTCGACGGAGGCGCCGCCCGCGCGGACGTAGGAGTCGACCTTGCGGTCCTTCTTGTCCAGTTTGGACATGAGCTTGTCGTCGACGGCCTTGACGAAGGCGTTCTGCTTGTCCTTCTGCAGGGTCGTGGTGATGCGGTAGCCGCCTCGGTCGAGTTCCTCCTCGTCGACGATGCCGTTCTGGATCAGGTAGTCCCTGACGATGTTGACGACGTAGCCGCGCTGCCCGGACATGTTGGTGGAGATGGTGCTCTCCTTGGGCGCGGGGAACTTCTGGCTCGCGCGTTCGGACGGGCTCAGCCAGCCCTTCTCGACCATGCCGTCCAGGACGTAGTTCCAGCGGGCCTCGGCCGCGGGCTTGTTCTCGGGGTGGGCGACGACGTCGTACTGGCTGGGCGCGTTGAGCAGCGAGGCGAGGTAGGCGCCCTGGGCGGCGGTGAGGTCCTTGGCGTCGACGCCGTAGTAGGCCTGGGCGGCGGCCTGGATGCCGTAGGCGCCGCGGCCGAAGAAGCTGGTGTTGAGGTAGCCCTCGAGGATCTCGTTCTTGCTCTTCTCGCGGTCGAGCTTGATCGAGATGAAGAACTCCTTCACCTTGCGGGTGATGGTCTGTTCCTGGGCCAGGTAGTAGTTCTTGACGTACTGCTGGGTGATCGTGGAGCCGGACTGCTTGCCCTTGCCGGTGGCGGTGTTCCAGCCGGCGCGGACCATGGCTCCCGGGTCGATGGCGGACTCGCTGTAGAAGTCGCGGTCCTCGGCGGCCAGGACGGCGTGCTGGGCGTCCTTGGAGATGCGGGCGAGGCCGACGCTCTCCCGGTTGACCTCGCCGTCGCGGGCGAGGACGCCGCCGTCGGCGTACAGGTAGACGTTGGACTGCTTGGTGGCGAGCGCGTTGGCGGCCGGGATCTGCACCAGGTGGTAGCCGAGGAAGAAGCCGCCGATCAGCAGCAGTACGCCGATGAGGCAGGTGCTCAGCACGATGCGCCAGGTCGGGACCAGCCGGCGCCAGCCGGTGCGCGCCGGCCGCTTGGGCTTCTTGGCCTTGCCCTCGCCGGCCGTTCCTTCGCCGGCCTCCCCCTCGCCGGCCGCCTGGGGCTCTCGTGGGGCCCAGCCCTGGTTCGGCTGCTGCGGCTGCGGCTCGTCGCTCATCTCGTGCACGGACTCCTGTTTCGCGTCGTACGGTTTTCGCGTCGTACGGTCTGGTCGCGTACGGCCTGTACGCCCCTGCGTCCTCCGGCGCCTGCTCTCGCCTTCGACGCCCTCAGAAGAAGACTCTCGCACCGGGCGTTCCGTTCCCACTCGGCGGCACACCCGCGAAATTCCGTGGCAGGTGCGGTCGCCGTCGCACTAGGCTCCTGCGCTTCGGTGCCGTTCGGAGGGTGGGAGTCGTGGGCGTGGGCTCGGGGCGGTTGTACGCGGCCGTCGCGGCGGGGGGCTTCCGACGGTACGCGACCTATCGGGCGGCCACCGCCGCCGGGGTGTTCACCAACACGGTCTTCGGGTTGATCCTGGTGTACACCTATCTGGCCCTGTGGGACGAGAAACCGCAGCTCGGGGGCTACGACCAGGCGCAGGCCGTCACCTTCGTGTGGCTGGGGCAGGCGTTGCTGGCGGCGCTGGCGATCGGGGGCGGCGGGTTCGAGGACGAGCTGATGGAGCGCATCCGTACGGGTGACATCGCCGTCGATCTGTACCGGCCGGCGGATCTCCAGCTGTGGTGGCTGGCGGCGGACGTGGGGCGGGCGCTGTTCCAGTTGCTGGGGCGTGGGGTGGTGCCGTTCGCCTTCGGGTCGCTGTTCTTCCCGGTGGCGCTGCCGCGGGAGGTGTCCACGTGGGCGGCGTTCCTGGTGGCGGTGGTGCTGGCGGCGGCGGTGAGTTTCGCACTGCGGTACCTGGTGGCCCTCTCGGCGTTCTGGCTGATGGACGGCATGGGGGTGACGCAGATGGCGTGGCTCGCGGGGTTCTTCTGCTCGGGGATGCTGCTGCCGCTGAACGTGTTCCCCGGTGCGCTCGGCGAAGTCGTACGGATGCTGCCGTGGTCGTCGCTGCTCCAGGCGCCGGCGGACGTGCTGCTGGGGGAGGCCGATCCGCTGGGGACGTATCTCTTCCAGGCGGGGTGGGCGGTGGCGCTGCTGGCGGTGGGCCGGCTGATGCAGTCGGCGGCGACGCGACGGGTGGTGGTCCAGGGTGGCTGAGACGGCTCACGCGGCGGGCAGGGCGAAGAGACCCGGGCGGGTCGCCGAGGGGCTGCGCGCGTACCGGCTGATCGCGGTGATGTGGATCCGGTCGACGATGGCGTACCGGACGTCCTTCGCGCTGACGACGTTCGGGAACTTCGCGGCGACCGCGCTGGACTTCGTGGCGATCCTGTTGATGTTCTCCCGCGTCGACGCGCTGGGCGGCTGGTCGCTGGCCGAGGTGGCGTTCCTGTACGGGGTGTCCGGTGTCTGCTTCGGGCTGGCCGACCTGGCGATCGGCTCGATGGAGCGGCTGGGCCGGCGGGTGCGCGACGGGACGCTGGACACGCTGCTGGTGCGTCCGGCGCCGGTGCTGGCGCAGGTGGCGGCGGACCGGTTCGCGCTGCGCCGGCTGGGCCGGGTGACGCAGGGGGTGCTGGTGCTGGGGTACGCGCTGACGGTCCTGGACGTCGACTGGACGGCGGCGAAGCTGCTGCTGATGCCGGTGATGCTGCTCAGCGGGGCGGGGATCTTCTGTGCGGTGTTCGTGGCCGCGGCGGCGTTCCAGTTCGTGGCGCAGGATGCCTCGGAGGTGTCGAACGCCTTCACCTACGGCGGTACGACGATGTTGCAGTACCCGCCGACGGTGTTCGCGCTGGACCTGGTGCGGGGGGTGACGTTCGTGATGCCGCTGGCCTTCGTCAACTGGCTGCCGGCGAGTTACGTGCTGGACCGGCCCTATCCGCTGGATCTGCCCGAGTGGGTGGCGTTCGCGCCGCCGCTGGTGGCCGTTGCCTGCTGCGCGCTGGCGGGGCTGGCCTGGCGGGCGGGGCTTCGCTCGTACCGGAGTACCGGGAGTTGAGGGAGCGCGGGAGTGCGGGAGTGCGGGAGTGCGGGAGTGAGGGAGTGAGGGAGTGAGGGAGTTGAAGGCGTTGGCCGAGGTGGACACCGTGGGGCCGGGGGCGGGGGGCTTCATCGAGCTCGACGGCGTCGAGAAGGTCTTCGACGTGCGCAGGAAGACCGGCTTCCTCAAACGGGAGCGGCGGGAGGTGCGGGCGGTGGACGGGCTGTCGTTCACCGTGGCGCGCGGCGAGATGGTCGGCTACATCGGCCCGAACGGTGCGGGGAAGTCGACGACGATCAAGATGCTCACCGGCATCCTGACGCCGAGCGGCGGCCGGCTGCGGGTGGCGGGCATCGATCCGTCCCGGGAGCGGATCCGGCTGGCGCACCGCATCGGGGTGGTGTTCGGGCAGCGGACGACGCTGTGGTGGGACCTGCCGCTGATCGACTCCTACCGGCTGATGCACCGCATGTACCGCATCCCGGACGTCCGTTACCGGGAGAACCTGGACCGCTGCGTGGAACTCCTCCAGCTCCAGGAGTTGCTGGACGTGCCGGTGCGGCAGTTGTCGCTGGGCCAGCGGATGCGGGGCGACGTCGCGGCGGCGCTGCTGCACGACCCGGAGGTGCTGTACCTGGACGAGCCGACGATCGGCCTGGACGTGGTGTCCAAGGCCAAGGTGCGGGGTTTCCTGCGGGACTTGAACGCGGAGCGCGGCACGACGGTGCTGCTGACCACGCACGACCTCCAGGACATCGAGCAGCTCTGCTCGCGGGTGATGGTGATCGACCACGGGCGGCTGATGTACGACGGCCCGCTGGACGGGCTGCACGAGGCGGGGGAGAGCGAACGCACCCTGGTGGTGGACCTGGAGCGGGAGTTGCCGCCGATCGAGGCGCCGGCGCCCGCGCGGGTGGTGCGGGTGGAGGGGCCGCGGCAGTGGCTGGCGTTCCCGGCGTCGGCGTCGGCGGCGGGGCTGGTGGCGCGGATCGCGGCGGAGTATCCGCTGGTGGACCTGTCGGTGCGGGAGCCGGACATCGAGTCGGTGATCGCCAAGATGTACGCGGAACGCGCGGGCGCGTAGTGTCCGGCGCGGCGACCTCGTAGGCTGCTGTACATGACCGACGACGCCCCGGAACTCCGCGCATCCGACGCCGACCGTGAACGAGTCGCCGAGGTCCTGCGGGACGCCCTCGCGGAGGGGCGCCTGGACATGACCGAGTTCGAGGAGCGGCTGGACGCCACGTACAGCGCGCGGACGTACGGGGACCTGACGCCGATCACCCGGGACCTGCCGGCCGGCCCCGTGGACGGGCCGCCCCGGGTGTCGATGACCAAGGAGCCCGAGCGTGCCGGGGGCTGGGTGGGCCGGATCACCGGGGGCGAGCCGTCGTCGACGTGGGCGGTCGCCGTGATGTCCGGCTTCCAGCGCAAGGGGCGCTGGACGGTGCCGAGGCGGTTCAACTCCTTCGCGTTCTGGGGCGGCGGGGACATCGACCTGCGCGAGGCGGACTTCGCGCACGACGAGGTCGTGATCAACTGCGTCGCCATCATGGGCGGGATGAACGTGGTCGTGCCGCCCGGGGTCGAGGTGATCGTGCGCGGCATCGGGATCATGGGCGGCTTCGACCACCGCGAGGAGGGCGTCCCCGGCGACCCGGGCGCCCCGCGCGTCGTCGTGACGGGCTTCGCCTTCTGGGGCGGGGTCGGGATCGAGCGCAAGCTGACGCGGGCGGAGAAGCTGCGGATCAAGGAAGAGCGCCGGCAGGAGAAGCTGGAACGCAAGGGCCGCAAGGAACTGGACGGCTCGCGCCACGGCTTCCACGACCTGCACCGCGAGGAGGAGCGGGACCGCCGCCGGGACGGCTGACGGAGCGCCGCCCGGCGGTGTCACGCGCGGCGGTGTCATGCCCAGCGGTGTCACGCCTGGCTGTGTCACGCCCGGCGGTGTCCCGTACGCCGGTGCCGCGCCGAGGGGTGTCCCGCACACCGTGCCCCTCACAGCCGTGTCCCGGACAGCCGTGCTCCTCACAGCCGTGCCCCTCACAGCCGTGCCCCTCATAGCCGTGTCCGGCGCTCAGAGCTGGATCGGCGCCGCGCCCCTCAGGTCGTCCAGGTCGAGGAGGCGGCCCATGCGCGCGTACCCCTTGTCGCCGGGGTGCAGGTGGTCGCCGCTGTCGTAGTCGGAGCGCATCCGGCGCGGGTCGTAGGGGTCGCGCAGGGCCTTGTCGAAGTCGACGACCTCGTCGAAGACCCGGCCCGAGCGGATCTCCTCGTTGATCTGCTGCCGCATCGTCTCGCGGGCCCGCGTGTAGCCGCCGTAGCCGCCGAACGGCGTGATCGTCGCGCCGACGACCTTCAGTCCGCGGGCGTGCGCCTGGTCGGTCAGGGTGCGCAGGCCGTCCAGGATGGCGTCCCGGTCGGCGAGTTCCGGGCTGTGCAGGATGTCGTTGACGCCGAGGACGATGACGACGACCTTGACGTTGGTGCGGCCCAGTACGTCCCGCTCGAACCGGCTCAGCGCGCTGGGGTTGTCGGCGGGGCGGCCCGCCCGGCCGGTCAGGATCCGGTTGCCGCTGATGCCCTGGTTGACGACGCTGTAGCGGGGCGTGTCCCGCCCGGCCTCGGCCGCCTGGTGCAGGCGCTCGGCGAGGACGTCGGTCCAGCGGTTGTTGGCGCCCGTCTTGGAGCCGAAGCCGTCGGTGATCGAGTCGCCGATGGCGACGACGGTGCCGTCGGCCTCGTGGCTCAGCACGTCCAGCGCGGTCAGGTAGCGCCAGTACCGGGTCTCCGTGGTGTACGCGACGCCGGTGACGTCCGCGGCGCGGTCGCCGTCGGCGAGGTAGCTGATCTGCTGCGCGCGCGGGTGATAGGTGACCGGGCCGGACGGCACGGGGGAGTACGTGGTGACCAGGACGTCCGTGCCGTAGGGGACGGCGATGCGCGCGATGTCGCTCATCACCTGCCCGCCCGCCGGGATCACGACCTGGGGGCTGCCGCCGAAGGTGAGCCGGCGCATGGTGTCGGCGAGCGCGGCGGCGGTGTCGGGACCGGCGGCCAGGGCGATGGAGGCGTGCGTGATGGTCAGCGGAGACTGCCCGTAGAGGTTGGACAGGGTGATCCGCGCGCTGGTGCCGCCGATGCTCGTGTGCACGACGTTGCGCACCGAACGGCCCGCCATGCCCGTCGTCTCGGTGCCCGGCTCGGCGGCGGCCGGTGAGGTGGACCAGGCGCCGACCCATGTGCCGGTCGAGGCGGGAGCGGCGTCGCCGCGTGGGAAACGGCCGCCGGCGAGCGGTGTGCGGTCCTTCGCGCCGCCGTCGGCGGACACTCCGGCGTATATGGCCGTGGAAATCGCCACTATCAAGGTGACGATCGCCGCGAGCAGGGCACGGTGCTTGGTGGGAGGCGCCCCCGCGCCCCCGTCACGACCCCGGGTCATGCTGTGCTGTTCTCCTCGGGCGAGGGAGCCCGAGGCTCCGGTGGGATGAACCCATGATGCGTCATGGGCGGAGGAAAGGCCGTACGACCCCCGGGCGTTCCCCTCCCGGACAGACGCCGGGAACTTGTGTTCCGTTCCAGGAGTCGGTCAGGAAGGGACAATGTGTGCGGGACGGATCAGCGAACGGTGGAGTGGATGGAACGCACGAAGTCGGAACTTCCTGATGGTGCGGGAGATACCGGGCAGGGTGCAGGGGCGGGTGAACGGGCAGGTGCAGGGGCGGGTGGAGGGCGGCCCGCCGCGGGGGCCGGGCGCACCGTCCGCGACCGCGCGATGACGTCCTTCAGCCCGGCCGACGAGGAGAAGCGCCGCGGCGTGCGCCGCATGAAGCTCACCGCCACCGGCCTGCTGCTGTTCGTCGCCGTGGTCTACGTCCTGGCCGAATGGGCCTCCCACCGGGGCGCGGGCGCCTGGGCGGGTTACGTCGCGGCCGCCGCCGAGGCCGGCATGGTCGGCGCGCTCGCCGACTGGTTCGCCGTCACCGCCCTCTTCCGCCACCCCCTCGGCATCCCCATCCCGCACACCGCGATCATCCCCAAGAAGAAGGACCAGCTGGGCGTCTCGCTGGGCGAGTTCGTCGGCGAGAACTTCCTCTCCGAGGACGTCGTACGGCAGCGGCTGCGCGCCGTCGGTATCGGCAGCCGGCTCGGTGCCTGGCTCGCCGTGCCCGAACACGCCGACCGGGTGACGGCGGAGCTGTCCGCCGCCCTGCGCGGCGCCCTCACCGTGCTGCGGGACTCCGACGTCCAGGCGGTGGTGGGCGAGGCGATCACACGCCGCGCCGACGCGCAGGAGATCGCCCCCGGCATCGGCAAACTGCTGGACCGGATCGTCGCCGACGGCGGCCACAAGCGCGCCGTCGACCTGATCGTCTCCCGCGCCCACGACTGGCTGATCCTGCACGGCGACTCCGTGATGGACGCCGTCCAGGGCGGGGCGCCCGGATGGACCCCCCGGTTCGTGGACAAGCGGGTCGGCGAGCGCGTCTACAAGGAGCTGCTGCGCTTCGTCACCGAGATGCGCGATATGCCCGCCCACCCCGCGCGAGGCGCCCTCGACCGCTTCCTCACCGACTTCGCCTCCGACCTCCAGTCCGACACGGACACCCGCGCGCGCGTGGAGCGGCTGAAGACCGAGGTGCTGGGCCGCGGCGAGGTCCAGGACCTCATCGCGTCCGCCTGGACGGCCGTACGATCCATGATCGTCTCGGCGGCGGAGGACGAGCGCAGCGAACTGCGTATGCGGGTACGGGCCTCACTGCTGTCGCTGGGCGCCCGGTTGGCCTCCGATCCCAAGGTGCAGGGCAAGGTCGACGGGTGGGTCGAGGGCGCCGCGGTGTACGTCGTCACCACCTACCGCAAGGAGATCACCTCCCTGATCACCGACACGGTGGCGAGCTGGGACGCCGAGCACACCACGAAGAAGATCGAGGCGAACATCGGCCGCGACCTCCAGTTCATCCGCATCAACGGCACGGTGGTCGGCTCCCTGGCCGGGCTGCTGATCTACACGGTGTCCCGCATGCTGGGGGCGTAGCCGGCCCCATCCGGCGCGGCGGGCTCGGCGGGCGTGTCCCTCCCCGCGCCGGGCACAAGGGAGGCGTTCGCTCGACGGAGAGGGAGCCATGACAGCGAAATCGTCGTCGCCGGGCCCGACGCCCGCCTCCACCGGCGCCGTCACCACGGCCGTCCCCGCCCGCCTGGACCGGCTGCCCTGGTCACGGTGGCACTGGATGATCGTGATCGGCCTGGGCACCGTCTGGATCCTGGACGGCCTGGAAGTCACGATCGTCGGCAACGTCGCGGGCCGCATCGCCGAGGAAGGCAGCGGCCTGGACATCAGCGCCGCCCAGATCACCGGCCTCGCCGCCGCCCTGTACGTCGCGGGCGCGTGCTCCGGGGCCCTGTTCTTCGGCTGGCTGACCGACCGTTACGGCCGCAAGAAGCTGTTCATGGCGACGCTGGCGGTGTATCTGGCGGCGACCGCGCTGACGGCGCTCTCCTTCGAGTCCTGGTGGTTCTTCCTCTTCCGCTTCCTCACCGGATTCGGCATCGGCGGCGAGTACGCCGCCATCAACTCCGCGATCGACGAGCTGATCCCGTCCCGGTACCGGGGCCGGGTCGACCTCATCATCAACGGCAGCTACTGGCTCGGCGCGATCGGCGGCGCCCTGCTGTCCATCGTGATGCTGGACACCGACATCTTCCCGAAGGACCTCGGCTGGCGGCTCAGCTTCGCCCTCGGCGTGGTCCTCGGCCTGGTCATCCTGCTCGTACGACGGCACGTTCCGGAGAGTCCACGCTGGCAGTTCATCCACGGCCACGGCGAGAAGGCCGACACCCTCGTGACGTCCGTCGAACGGGAGATCGAGCAGGAGAAGGGCGAGAAGCTGCCGCCGCCGGCCCGTGAGATCACCATCCACCAGCGCAAGAGCATCGGCTTCGGCCTGATCGCCAAGACCGTCTTCCGCCGCTACCCGCGCCGCGCGGTCCTCGGCCTCTCCCTCTTCATCGGCCAGGCCTTCCTCTACAACGCCATCACCTTCGGCTTCGGCACCATCCTCATCACCTTCTTCGACGTGCCGACCGGCAGCACCGGCTACTACTTCGCCGTCATCGCCGCCGGCAACTTCATGGGCCCGCTGCTCCTCGGCCCCCTCTTCGACACGGTCGGCCGCCGCATCATGATCTCCAGCACGTACCTGCTGTCCGGCATCCTGCTCTTCGGCACGGCCTACCTCTTCGACCGGGGTTCGCTCACGGCCACGACGATGACGGCCTGCTGGTGCGTGGTGCTGTTCTTCGCGTCGGCGGGCGCCTCCAGCGCGTACCTGACCGTCTCCGAGGTCTTCCCGATGGAGACCCGCGCCATGGCCATCGCCTTCTTCTACGCCCTCGGCACCGCCGCCGGCGGTATCAGCGGCCCGCTGCTCTTCGCCAACCTCACCGAGTCCGGCGTGGTCGGCGACACCGTCCTGGCCTTCCAGATCGGCGCCGGGCTGATGTGCGCGGCCGGCCTGGTGGCGGTGTTCCTGGCGGTGAAGGCGGAACGCCGCTCGCTGGAGGACATCGCGGAGCCGCTGTCGACGGTGCGGGCGGATTCGGCGGGCGCGTAGCGTCGCCCCGTACGCCCCCCGTCACCAGACCGGCCGACCGCGAGGAGCCGCCCGATGACCATCCGCCGGATCGTCCCCAACATCCAGGTCGAGACCGAGGAGCAGCTGCACACGAGCCGTGACTTCTACGGCCTGCTGGGCTTCGAGGAGGTCATGAACATGGGCTGGGTGACGACCCTGGCCTCCCCGTCCAACCCCACCGCCCAGATCGGCCTCTTCACCGAGGAACGCACCGCGCCCCTCGTCCCCGACCTGAGCGTGGAGGTCGAGGACGTCGACGCGGTGTACGCACAGGTGTCCGCGTCGGGCGCGGAGATCGTACGGGAGCCGCGG
Organism: Streptomyces sp. NPDC096048; assembly: GCF_044763415.1. Classification (NCBI taxonomy): domain Bacteria; kingdom Bacillati; phylum Actinomycetota; class Actinomycetes; order Kitasatosporales; family Streptomycetaceae; genus Streptomyces; species Streptomyces sp. NPDC096048. The sequence goes on along the minus strand of NZ_JBIWGG010000002.1, from coordinate 594,609 downwards.
GACGAGGAGTGGGGCGTACGGCGCTTCTTCGTACGGGACCCGAACGGGCGGGTGGTGAACGTACTGACCCACCTGGCCTAGGTTCCGCGAGGTCAGGCCCGCCGGTCGGCGACCGCCCACGAGGCCGGCGCCACCGCGCCGGCGACACCGAGGACGGCGGGCCAGGCGCCCACCTTCCTGGCCAGCGGGTGGGACCCGGCGAAACCCGCGACGTACGCGGCCGTCAGCGCCCCCGCCGCCTTCCCGCCGGCCCGCTCCCGCCACTGCCGCGCGGCAGCGGCCCCGGCGACGGCGAGCACGGCCCCGCCGAGCTGCCGCTTCTTCGTCCAGCGGGCCACGCCGTACCCGCCGACGAGACCGCCCGCGGCGACCACCGCGCCGGGAACCTTCGCCATGTCCGTCTCCTCTGTCTCCTGCCGTGCCGGCTACCGCAGCCGAGGCTGATCCGCGCCGTGCACGGCGCACGCGCCGGGGTGAGCGTCGCTGAACTCCCCGCCAAGGGCGGCGTGCCCCTCCATCGGCCGAACCGCGGGCGGGGCCCGCGACACTTCCGGGTACCCGCTGAGTTAGAGCGGGGGACAGAGCGGACGGCGGACGGAACGAGGGAGCGGGAAACCGATGAGTACGCAGAGCGCGGGTACGGACCGGCCTCGCACCCGGTCGGTCATGGTGGACGACGACGGCGCCCATGTGGCCTGCTGGGAGGCGGGTCCCCCCGACGCCGAGCCGGTCCTCCTCCTGCACGGCTACCCCGCCGACCACCACTGCTGGCGCCACCAGATCCCACCCCTGTCCCGCCGGTACCGGGTCATCGCCCCGGACCTCCTCGGCTGGGGCGAGTCCGACCGCCCCCTGCACCTGTCCTTCGACTACGACACCGAGGTCGCCCGGCTCGGCAGGCTGCTGGACGCTCTCGGCCTGGACTCGGTGAACCTGGTCGGCCACGACTACGGCGGCTTCCTCTCCCTCGGCTTCGCCGAGACCCACCCCGGCCGCGTCCGCCGCCTGGCCGTCCTCAACAGCCGCGCCCACGCCACCTTCACCCGCCCCTGGTACGCCGTCTTCAGCCTCATCAGCCTCGCCGGACGAGCCCCCGCCCTCCGACCGGCGGCGATGCACCTGCCCTACGCCGCCATCCACCGCCGGACCCTCGCACCGCTGGTCCGCGCGGGCCACCTCGACACCGGCATCCTGGAAGGCTACGTCGACTGGATGGACACGCCGGAGGGCCGCCGCTGGCTGCTCCACTACTTCGGCGACTACCGCACCCCGCCCCGCCCCGAACTACGCCGGCGCCTCCAGGAGATTTCCTGCCCGACGGCGGTCATCTGGGGCCGCGCCGACCGGTACCTGCGCCCGGCGATCGCGACCGAGCTGGCCGGGGCCATCCCGGACGCCGAGCTGACGATGCTGGACGGCACCGGCCACTGGGTGATGGACGAACGCCCGGCCGAGGTCACGGCGGCACTGAGCCGACTCCTGTCACGGGCCACCCCGAACGGCTGAGACGCAGGTCACACCCGCGCCCTCCCGGGGTCTGTCACATCCCGCCTCCGCGTTCCGTCGTAGCTGTGTACGCCGAAGGGCGAACGACTCACCAGCACGATGACCACGACGGCCAAGACGGCCAAGACGGCCAAGACGGCCAAGACGGCCACGACGGCCAAGACGGCCACGACGGAGGAACCCACCATGGAAGCTCGTATCGACATGTTCGCCAACCCGATCGCGGGCAAGCTCGTGCGGCACATCAACTCGGCGGGCAAGGTCGTGACGGACTCGGCGCTGCCGACCGCGACCCAGGAGCTGGTGAAGATCCGCGCCAGCCAGATCAACGGCTGCGGCTTCTGCCTCGACATGCACACGAAGGACGCGGCGAAGGCGGGCGAGACCGCACTGCGCCTCAACCTGATCGCGGCATGGCGGGAGGCCAAGGTCTTCACCGACGCCGAGCGCGCCGCTCTGGAACTGACCGAGCAGGGCACCCGCATCGCCGACTCCGCCGGGGGCGTCACCGACGAGGCCTGGGCGGAAGCGGCGAAGCACTACGACGAGGACCAGCTCGCCGCCCTGGTCGGTCTGATCGCCGTGATCAACACGTACAACCGCCTGAACGTCATCCTCCAGAACCCGGCCGGCGACTACGAGCCGGGCATGTTCGGCTGACGCACCCGCCCTCCGGGAGTTCCCCGACGCCGGCGGGCCGGCCCGCCCGATCGACGGGCGATCCGGCCCGCCGTTCAGCCGGCGTGCAGCAGGACCGGGAGCCGCTGATGGCCGTTGCTGATCAGGGAGGGCACGGGCGGCAGTTCCTCCGCCGGGTCGGCGAGGCGGATGTCGGGGAAGCGGCCGAACAGGCTTTCCAGCGCGAGGGTCACCTCCATGCGGGCCAGCGGCGCGCCCAGGCAGAAGTGGACGCCGTGGCCGAAGGCGAGGTGCTCCTTGACCGTGCGTGTCGCGTCGAAGGTGTCGGCGTCCGCGTGCCAGTCCGGGTGGCGGTTGGCGGCGGCGTACGAGGCGAGGATGGCCTCCCCGCGGGCGATGGTCCGCCCGTCCGGCAGCGGGATGTCGGTGACCGCGAACCGGAGCGGCAGATGCTTGACCGCGGGTTCGTGGCGCAGCGTCTCCTCGACGACGTCCGCCCAGGTGACCTCGCCCTCGCGGACCAGTTCGAGCTGGTCGGGACGGGTCAGCAGGGTGTGCGTGGCCTGGTCGATGACGTTGACGGTGGTCTCGTAACCGGCGCTGATCATCAGCAGCAGGGTGTCGCGCAGCTCCGCCGGGGAGAGGCGGTCGCCGTCCCCCTCGTCGTCCCGCGCGGCGATGAGCAGCGACGTCATGTCGTCACCCGGGGTGGCGCGCTTGCCGGCGATGAGCCGGTCCAGGACCTCGTACAGGCGCATGGTGTTGGCCTGTGCCTCGCCGGGACTCAGCGTGGTGTCGAAGACGCCGTCCACGAGGGCCCGGAAGCCCTCCCGCCGGTCCTCGGGCACCCCCATGAGGTGACCGATCACCGCGATGGGCAGCGGGTAGGCCAGCTCCTGCCGCAGATCGACCGGCTCGCCGGCGGGGAGGCCCGCGAGCCGGTCGACGAGCCGGCTCGCCATCTCCTCGACGGCGGGCCGCATCTCGGCGACGCGGCGGGCGCTGAAGGCGGGCGCGACCAGCCGGCGCAGCTTGCGGTGGTCGGGCCCGTACGCGGTGAACATGTTCTCCACCGCGACCCACAGGGCGAGCGGCCAGGTGCCGACCACCTCGCCGAAGGCCGGCCAGTGCGCCCGGGCGTCCTTGGAGACGTCGGGGCTGGTGAGCAGCTGTTTGAGGAGGACGGGGTCGCTGACCGACCAGGCCTGGACGCCGAGGACGTCCACGCGCGTGGCCGGGCCGCCCTCCCGCAGGGCGCGGTGCTCGGCGTGGCGACCGGCGCCGGTGGGGTCGAGGACGAGGACGGGCTGCTGGGTCACCATGGCCTGGCTCCTTGGTGTGCGGCTTGCTGGGTGGCGGGGAAGGTGACGGGCAGGGGTTCCAGGGCGCGGTGGAACGGGCCGGGGACGCCACGTCGGCTCGTCGAGGGGACGAGCGAGGCCGGTCTCCGGCAGCGCGTCCAGGAGATGGGTGACCGCGTTCTCGGCGATGAGGTAGGCGCGCGAGCGGTCGGGTCAGGAGCGCGGGCCGACGCTCCGGGCCAGGTGGGCGCGGTTGCCGGTATGGCGTCCTTGGACACCCTCTCCGAAGTGGGCCGACGCGCGGAGGGTCCGGGGAAGGAGGCGGTGGGCGTGCGGGCGGTGATGTGTGCGGCGACACGTGCGGACCGCGGCAGGCCGGAGCGGCCCGGCGGCGAGGGCGCACGACATGGAACTCCGCGGACACGCGAGGGCCGGTACGAGCAGGACGGGGGGCCGGCGACGACGCGGACTCGTAACGGAACGGACTGCGCACCCCGCACCACTTCGAACTCCCTTGTCCACAACCGGCGTTCGACGTACGGGAAGGGACCATACCGCTTACGCTGACGCCTCGTGTCGGCCTCGTGACCAAGAGCCGTGACCCTCGGGGTTCGGCGCGAAGAATGTCCGGATGGCAGCCGAACGCATGTGACCGAAAACGGGCGTTGGTCGTGCGGGTGACGCGCTGGCAGGCGGTCGGCCGCCATCGGTCAGACCCCTCGGCCACTCGCCTGGCAGCCGGGCGGGCCGGGCTCATCGCTCCCGCGCGTCACCTGCCACTCGCCCGGCGCGGTCTCCTCCGAGTACTCGCGAATCCTCTCGGCACTCCACGATCCCGGCCAGCGTGTGCTGGACGACCAGCGCAGCGACATGAGGATGCCCGTGCGGGCGTGCGTCTCGAAGAGGGTCACGATGCGCGACCCCAGGTAGTCCAGGGCGGCGCCGCTCAGGTCCGCGCCCCTCATGTCCGCGACCTGGATGTGCGTGCTGAACAGGGTCGCCCCGCGCAGGCTGGCACCGGAAAGGTCGGCTCCGGTCAGGTCCGCCTGGAACAGGTTCGCCCGCGAGAGGTTCGCGCCGCGCAGGTCCGCGCCCACCAGCCTCGCGCGCGAGAGATCCGCGCCCGTCAAGTCGGCGCCCGCCAACCGCGCGTTCGTGAGATCCGCGCCCTTCAGGAACGCGCCGGTCAGGGACGCGCCCCGCAGATTCGCGCGCCGGAGCCTCGCTTCGTACAGGTGGGCGCCGTCCAGCTTGGCCTCCGACAAGTCCGCCCAGGACAGGCGGGCCCTTCGCAACCGCGCCAACCGCAGGTTGGCCCCGCGCAACCGCGCCCAGTGCAGCCAGGCTCCACGCAGGTCCGCGGAGACCAGCTTCCTGCCCGGCCTGATCCACGGCCACAGGGCCAATGGGCCGATCCGCCGACCGAACATCTCGATCCCCCAGCCGTCCGCCGCCATCCCCGCAGCACCCCAACCGCCAACTTCCCGCGCCTGCCCCCCTTTTCATGCCCCGCGCAGGCGACGTCCGCACTAGGTTGGTGTCCCGACCCCGACCCCGACCAGCCCACGCCACCCCACCCCACCCCACCCCCCACCCCATCCCTAGGAGACTCTGCCGTGTCGGACACCAACTCCCAGCTCGCGGCCAGCGCGGAGATACGGGCCCGGATCGACACCGCCACACCGCACTCGGCCCGCTTCTGGAACTACTTCGTCGGTGGCAAGGACAACTACGAGGTCGACCGGGAGATCGGGGACCAGATCAAGGAGATCTTCCCCGGCCTCGTAGACGTGGCACTCACCAGCCGGCTCTTCCTGGGCCGCGCCGTCCGCCACCTGATCCGGGAGCAGGGCATCCGGCAGTTCCTGGACATCGGCACCGGCCTCCCCACCGCCGACAACACCCACGAAGTGGCCCAGCGCGTCGCTCCCGACGCCCGCATCGTGTACGTCGACAACGACCCGATCGTGCTGACCCACGCCAACGCGCTGCTCACCAGCACCCCGGAGGGCAGGACCGCCTACCTCGACGCGGACCTCTACGCCCCCGACACCGTCCTCGAAGCCGCCGCCGGCACCCTCGACTTCTCCCGCCCGATCGCCCTGATCATCCTCAACACCCTCGGCCACGTCGCCGACTACGACCAGGCCCGCGACCTGGTACGCCGCCTGATGGCAGGCCTCCCGTCGGGCAGCTACCTGGTGATCAGCGACAGCACGGCGACGAGCGAGGGCATGATCGCCGCCTCGAACGCGTACAACGCCAGCGGCGCGACGCCGTACTACGTCCGCAGCGTCGAGGAGATCGCCGGCCTCTTCGAAGGACTCGACCTGGTCGCCCCCGGCATCACCCAGGTCCCGTCCTGGCGCCCGGACCCGAACGCTCCGGCCGGCCCGGCCTCGGTCTCCGTGGACGCGTATTGCGGGGTGGGGCGGAAGCCGTGAGGTGGGGGGCGGCTTTGCCGGGGCGGGCTCCCGGTCACCCTTGAGGTAGCGGCAGCTGGGGCATCAGCGGGTGCAGCAGCCGTTGCCCGTCGCCGTCCACACGCAGTGTGAACGTCTCCGGACTGGGCCGCCCTGCGGCGTCGAAGGCGTCGATCACCTGCTCGATCCGCGCCCACAGCCTCAGCCGGCCCCCTTCACGCACACCCCACGCTCCGCCGTCCGGTGTGAGCGTGGCTGCGGAGCCGGAGACGATGTCGACGAGGTGCAGGACGCCGTCGATGGCGACCATCTGAGTGTCCGGTACGGCGCTCTGCGCGAGGAACCGCAGGTGGAACGCCTCCTCGGAGGCAGCCGTGAGCCGCTCGGGGAGGTGCCGCGCAGCCCGGGGCACCTCGGGCAGTCCCGCGGCCCAGTCTGCTGGATTCCCGTACGCCGGTGCCGCATGGGTCCGGGCGGACATGAATGAAATGGTGCCGGGCAGCAGCGCCCCCTCGGCGGTCCCGTCCTCGGCGACGGTGAGCAGGACGCGGGCGTTGCCATACAGCCACCCTGACAAGGGGAGCAGGATCTTCCCGCCCGGTCGTGCCTGCCTGAGGAAGGCGGCCGGCACAGCGCGGAAGGAACAGGCGGCCACGATCCGGTCGAACCAGGCCTCGGGCCAGTATCCGTACAACCCGTCCGCCCGCGCCAGTGTCGGCGTGTACCCGCAGGCGTACAGGGCGCCGGCCGCCGCATCCAGCCTGTCGGAATCGACCTCGACACTGGTCACGTGGGACGACCCCAGCCGCTCGCAGGCGAGCGCCGTCGAGTATCCCGTCCCTGTGCCGATCTCCAGGACGGTGTGCCCCTCGGCGACATCCGCGTCCGACCACATGCGCAGGACGAGGGAGGGCAGCGTGGAGGAGGACGTGGGCGCGCCTCCATGTCGGACGGCCGGGTTTCTCCAGTCGACCTCCTCGCCGTCGAGCTGGGTGATCAGCGTGGCGTCCGAGTAGGCGGTGGCCAGCCACCGTCCGTAGTCGATGTCGGCCGTGACCGGCTCCCACACCGTCAGGCCCTGCTCGTCCCGCTCGTCGGCGGGTAGGTAGAAGCCGGGGACGAAGACATGGCGGGGGACCCTCTCCGCGGTCGCCCGCCAGGCCGGGGCGACCGGGACCCCGGTCTCGGCGAAGGACTTCGTCATCGCCTCGCGCAGTGCGGCCGCGTCGTTGTCGAGGTCGACGGGCATCGTCATGACCTGGCACGTCCTTCCGTACTCTCCATACCTGCCGTGCTCAGAATGTCGGCGAACGCCTCGGTGATGGCCGGTGCGTCCGGAAGCCAGCCCCACTGACCGTTCGGGTTGCACTCGATCGCCCACCAGTCGTCCGGAGAGTCCCCGTCGCCGGTGAGCGCGAAGTCGAAGCAGCCGAAGACCAGACCGAACGAGCCCAGGTAGTCGTGCAGGGCAGCCTCGATCACCGGTGGGACGGGGACCGAAGTGTGGATCAGTTCGTTCCAGTCACCGCGACGCCAGTCGATGACGCCTGTCGTGGTACTGATCCGCTGGGCGAAGACGCGACGCCCGACCACGGTGACCCGTACGTCGCCGGTCTTCGGAACCTCCGCTTGGAACAGGTGAGCCGTCACCGCGAGCGACGCGTCGAAGTCGCGGAGGTCGACTCGTTGGGTCCAGATCGCGCCGACGTGTCCGTCCTCGCCGCGTGGCAGCCCGCGGAACGTCTTGCAGACGACGTACTCGTGTTCCTCGGCGAACCTCCGGGCCTCTTGGACGTCGTTGGTGACGAGCGTGGGCGGAACCCGCAGCCCGAGTTCGGCGAATCGGCGCAATTGCCACGGCTTGAACTCCGCCCGTGTCACGGCCGACGGATGGTTGACGAACAGGGCGGGACACAGACTGCGCAGCACGCCGCCCAGCCCATGCCTAGCCTCGGCGACGGCGAACTCCCGCTGCTGTGCGGGCAGCTGGCCGAACCGGGCGGCGTATGGTGTGGGCCGACGATGGTAGACGGCCCCTACCTCTCCGAGATCCACGTCCCGGCTCGCCGTACGCAGCCGGCCTCCCCAGACCGACCTGTCGCCCCCGAGACGGAACCCGAAGGTCAGCTCGGGCCCGATGTCTGCGGGGTCGAACCGGGCGACGGGCACCTCGCGCTCGTTGAGCGCGTCGATGACCCAGTCCGCGGTCACGTCTTCCAAAGCGGTGACGACCAGAACGGTGTGCACCATCGGTCAGTCCGACTCGTAGTCGGTCGTCGCGTCGTCCTGCGACTGGGGCTGGGGCTGTTGCCCGTCCCCACCACCGGACACGGACGTTGTACTACTCGTCCTGGACGTCCCGTGCCTGCCCATTTCGACCAGGTGCCCGGAGGCGTCGGTGTAGCGGGCGGTCTGGGTGGTGGCGTCCAGGGTGACGGTCGCGTAGGGGGCGGGAGTGAGCGGCGAGCGGTTGGTGACGAGACGCATCGCCCAGGGAGCCTGGGCGGAAGCCGTGGATGTGAGGGCCCGATCCCTGTTCATGGATTCCATGACGGCCACGCTAGGAACGGGTGGGAGTAACCCTCAACGAACATGCGTGGACTTGCACGTAGTCACCCGAGTGAGTCGATAGCCGACGTGATCAGTGTGTGGGCAGGGGTGCCATAGACTGCCGAGTCGGCGAGAGCTGAAAAGGTCTGTGCGTACATGCCGACCTCGTGTGGTTGTGTGATGGTCAGGAAGGCAGAGACCAACTCGACGTTGACCTGTGCCTCGTCGAAGATCCAAAAATCTTCGACTGGCCACAGCGCGGTGCGATCCGTGCTCAGCGGAATCACGCCCAAGCTGACATTGGGGAGCGTCGCGAGTGACAGCAGATGCCCGAGTTGTCCAGCCATGGTCTCCGTCCCACCGATCAGGTGCCGAAGCGCGCTCTCCTCCAGAACCACGGCGAAACGGCGCGCTCCCTCGTACAGGACGCGCTGCTTGTCCACGCGAACGTCGACGGCTGCGTCCAGGTCGTCAGGCAGCGCGCGACGGTCGCGGATCGACACCAGAAGGGCCCTGATATATGCGGGGGTCTGCAATGGCCCAGGTATGAGCCACGATGAGTACGCCCTGAAGTGCCGGGTGCGCTGCCACAGCGGGAGTACCGACTCCTGCGCCCGACGCAGTCCGGAGCGCTCCAAGCGACGCCACTCGACGTAAGCACCGTCGATGTTGCGCGCTGTGGCGATCAAGTCGGCTGTCTGGGCGTGCGCGCCGCAATGGAGCGTGTACACGCGCACGTCGTCGTCGGAAGGTGGCGTGCGGCCGTTCTCGATGCGGCTGCACTTGCTTTCATGCCAGCCCGCCCTGGAGGCGAGTTCCCGCGCGGTCAGACCCGAGTCCTTCCGGAGCTCGCGCAGTCGCTTGCCCAGGGCCTCACGGGCCTGCTGGATGCTGGATGACGAAGACATGAGGTGTGGCGGCTGGGCCCCGTCAGGTCGGCTGGTACTCCTCATGGGGGACTGCCCGCTCCCAGACGGCAGCGAACGCCGAGGAGCACAGGTTGACGACGTCCTGTTCCGTCACTAGCTCCTCACCCGTCATCGTCCCGTCCCCGGCGAAGTGGTTGAACAGGACGGACGTGCCGTCGAGAAGCCAGAAATCGTTCCCCGGCAGCGCAAGGCCCGAGGCATGCCTGCGGGGCAGCCAGCGCACGTCTTCGCCGGCCTTGACGTTGTGCCCGCTGGTCAGCTCGTACTCGTAGCGAGCGTAGGAGGACAGGGGTTCGGAGACGATACGAGCGCGGTGCACCGCAACTCCCCGAGACACGGCGGAGGAGACCAGCTCGATCCACCAGGGCCACCGCTGCGCCGGGTCGAAGCGGTGGCCTGCGGACCACGCGCGATAGTCCTCATCGAGGCCGTAAGCGTCGCGCATCTCCAGGTGGTACGCACTCTGCCGGGCGGATCGGAACAGTTCCTCAAACGTCGGCTGCGGCACCTCCGCTCACCTCCGGGAAGTACTGCATCATGCGCCTGGGAAACTCGATCACCGTCTCGTGGCCGGGGATGTCCAGCTGAGCCAGGCGCTCGGCGTCTGTGACTCGCCAGCCTTGCAAGATGTAGTTCCCGGTTTCGTCGTCCAGGTACACGGTCGGAGAGCCGTTGTTGGGGCTCTCCGGATCCTTGCCCAGGCGGTGCAGAGCCATGGTGTCCTCCGGTGCCGGTGATGACGGGCGGCATGGCCAGGCTTGCGCAGGTGTCGGCCTGGGTGCCAGCTACTTGCACGAACTTCTACGGGTCCGGACCGCCCGTGCCTACCCGGCACAGACGCCTTGGTGCAACGCGTCGACAAAGCGCCGCCAGGCCTCAGTTCCCACGGAGAGGACAGGACCGCGGCTGTGCTTCGAGTCGCGTATCAGTGCCCGGCGCCCGAGGTAGGCGCACTCGACGCACTCGGTGGCATTGCCACCGCTGTACGACGACTTGAACCACACGGCGGCGGAGAGGGGCTTGGGATCGAAGGACATTCACAGCTCCTTGCGGACGCGGTGGATCAGGGCGGAGGAAGCCTCCATGTCCAACGCTTGTGCGCGGAGGTACTCGAACGCAAGTCTGTACCGCTCGAGTTCCTCGTCCTTTTCCAGGAAAAGCGAGCCGGTGTGGAAGTCGACGTACACGACGTCGAGGGCTGCCTCGGTGCCGCCGATGATCACGAAGCTGCCGAGCGCCGCGGAGTGGGCTCCCTTGGAGAAGGGCAGTACCTGAAGTGTGATGTGCGGAGACTCGTTCGCTTCAAGCAGTCGGCCGAGTTGTTCCTTCATGGCTTCCGGTGACCCGACGACCCGGCGGATCACGGACTCGTCGAGGATGGCCCACAGGCGTGGTGGCCTCGGCCGGCCGAGGATCTCCTGCCGCTTCATGCGGATGTCCACCAGCCGTTCGATCTCAGCCGGCTCCAGGGGAACCTCGTTAGCCTTCTGCAGGGCGGTGCTGTAGGCCCGGGTCTGCAGAAGGCCAGGGACGTAGACACAGGAGAAGTGGTCCTCCCGTACGGCCTCGTCCTCCAAGGTCAGCAACAGGTTCATGCTCTCCGGGATGGAATCGGCGAACGAGCTCCACCAGCCCTGCTGTTTGGCGTCCTTGGCCAGCCGTACGACGGCTTCGCGCTCGGTGTCGGCGGCCCCGTACTCACGGCACAAGGCATCGACCACGATCCACTTCACCGGTCCCGCCTGTGTCTCGTAGCGGCTCACTGTGGCCTTGGAGACCCCGACAAGCCGACCTGCCTCTTCCAGGGTCAGGCCCTTGCTGGCGCGCAACTTCCTCAACGTAGCGCCGAGTTGACGGCGGCGAGTGGTGGCCCTCACGGTCATCCGGACTTCCTCCTGCGCGTGCGCCGGGCGGTCGCTCCGGGCCTGATCAGGCTAGGCAGCGAGGAGACCTCCCACCATCAGATTCACTCGATGGGTTCTTGTGAGAAGTTACATGGTGAGACTTCTCTGTGTCATTCTCCCTTGTGTTCCGCTACGCAATGCAGCCGGACGGACACGGCGGGCGCAGCATGTGCGTGGCTCAGGAGGGAGGAGTTCGCATGCCCGGCTATGAGGTCAGAGAACACCGATACCGATCTGTTCTGCCGTTCACGGCAGCGCCGGCCGAGGTGCGGCTACTGCGACAGGCGACTACAGCCCAGTTGGGACAGTGGTGCGTACCCCATGCTGTGGAGGAAACGGAGCTGGTGGTCACGGAGCTGGCCACCAATGTCATCAAGCACGTGGGCGAAGGCGCGCCCGCCACGCTGGTCCTGGAGTGGGGAGGGGAGCGGCTGCGCGTAGAAGTGCACGACAAGAGCTACTCCGTACCCTCCCTGCCAGCAGCAGGCTGCGACGACGAATGCGGGCGCGGTCTGCACCTGCTCGCCGCCGTGACGGCGGACTGGGGGACGGCTCTGACGGCCGCCGGAAAGTCGGTGTGGTGCGAGATCGCGCTCGGGCCCGAGCGGGTCTGCCAACGGATGGAACGTGCTGCTGCCGCTCTGCGGAGCTACCGCACTGGGACCGGCCCTGCCTTTGGGGGGCGGCTGCGAGACACCGCCCTCAAGGAGTCCGCGGTTGAGCTGATCGCTGACTTGCTGCACTGGACGGCTTCCTGCGGCTTCGATCCAGACGACATCCTGGACCAGGCCCAGCTGCACTTCGAAGCTGATCCGGGCGCCGCCGCCTGAGTTCTTCTCTAGGTCTCTTTCCCGCATGCCGTGATGGCGCTGCGGCCCACTGGGCGCTGGCCGGCCAGTCCCGTACTGCGTCCACACTCAGCGGCAAGCCTGGTCGTGGTCTGCTTCGGTGAGGCGCTGACGAGGCTGGCCGCAGCTATCTGGGCGGCCCGGACATCTCTGCCCGGGAGAGAGCTGACCCAGGATGGGCGGCGGCCGTGCGCAGCAGGGCCTCCGCGTCCGTGACGGCCCGCTGCTCGTGCAGTATCAGTGCCGTCCGCACCACGTCCTGGTCGTTGCGGTCGCGCGCATAGATGTGCACGAGGTTGTCGACCAGTTCGTCCTGCCCGCGTGTCCGCAACAGCGCTACTAGCAGGGCTACTTCCATGGGCGTGTAAGCCTCTGCCGTATGCCGGAGGAGTGCGAGGGTGCTGTCCGGCCGGCCGTCGCGGAGCAGCTCTTCCGCGCGGCGGCCGACGTGGCGGGATGCCAAGGCTGCGTTTTTGCTCTGTTGCCGGTCCCCTTGTCGGCGGGGGACCGGCAACAGAGTTGCGGCGTGTGCCGCCTCCCGGACCTTTTGCGGGCCGGCTTCGCTTACCGGTATGGGCTGAGCGGCCTTCATTCGCTGAGCCTCCTGCTTCAGTACGGCGGCGCGCTGACGGAGTTCCCTGAGTTCGCGGGCTCCTTCTGCCGCAGACCGTTCGAGCTGTTCATGGGTTCCCTGCAAAGCCCGGAGTTTCTGGCCTGCGGCACGTGCCGCCTCTCTGTTCCGCTGGCAGTTGCCGCATCGTTCCTGCTCGGCTCTCGCGCGTAGCTCCAGCAGTTCTTCCCTCGTGATGCCGAGGTTTTGGCCGCCCCCGGTATCCCGGCAAGCGGTGTCGAAGATGAAGGCAGCTACCTCGTCTGGCGGAATGCGCCGCCCCCGGAGGTATCGCGTCAGCGCGGTCTCGCTGATGTTCAGGTACTCGGCAGCCTGGGCCTGCGTGGGGTGAGTTTGCGGTGCACCGTCAGCGGTTGTGACGACCAGCTGGCGGCAGATCTCTTGCAGTGCTGTGACCAGTCGCCGTCTGTCGGGCAGGACATCCTCGTCGAGTTCCTTATCCGTCCACGCGAACGGGGGGCGACGGTTGCTGCTCGCTGCCATGGTGACAAACCTCCGCATATTCGGAAGAACTGGCCATTCGTGCCGCCGCTCAGTGACGTTGGTCGTCATTGTGCCGGAGGGTGGCAGGTCGCCGCCTGGCAGTTTTTGCTTCTTCTCTTGCCAGTTGGTGCGCAAGTTGCATCGGGAGGGTTCAAAGCGGTTTCGATGTGCCACGATTTAAGAGTCAGCCGCCAGTGGTGCGGGGGTGGCGCGAGTCTCACATGCGCAAATGGTGCCATTTATGCCTTTCGTGTGATGTGCGGCAGAACGCCTGAATGTGTGGGAGGGGACCCCATTATGACGTTGCCGTCTTGGCAGGAGACCAGTGTCGGGAACCACAAGTTGGGCAGCAAGGCGCGTGCGGCGCTGTGGCTGATCCAGGAGGTCGGGGAGGGAAACATCTTCACCGTGGCCAAGCTGCGCGAGGCTTTCCCGGAGGTTGCGCAGATTGACCGACGTATGCGTGATCTCAGGGACCACGGCTGGGAGATCTCGACTAGCCGAGAGGACCCGGAGCTGCTGCAGCAGGAGCGCCGGTTCGTGTCACGCGGTATGGACGTCTGGATTCCCGGCCAGGCCAAGGCACCCAGCCATAAGGCCAGCATCACCAGCGCCCAGCGGGCGAGGGTGATGCTGGCCGACGGTCATCTGTGTCGCACGTGTGGCATTGGTGTCGCCGAGTCCTACGAGGACGGTGTCGAACAGTCGGCGCTCAACATCGCGCGGCGGCAGGTGACGCTTCCTGACGGCAGCCTCACGCACCAGTTGATCACTGAGTGCAAGCGGTGCGGGCGAGGGAGTGTGGACCGTTCCGTGGATTTGCCGGCCGTGCTCTCCCGGATCGAGTCACTGGCGCCCCTGGAGCGGAGCGTACTGAGCGGCTGGGTGAAGAACGATCAGCGCACTTACAGCTCGCTGGAGGTGCTGTGGGGCATGTACCGGACCCTGCCGGAGGACTCCCGTAAGGCTGTGGCCGACGTTCTTGACGGTACGGACGACTGAGACAGGACGGGATGACGATGATGCGCGAGTTTCCGGCCCCGCCGCGGGCGGCCGAGTTCAGCGAGCTGATCAGCAAGAAGGTCGAGGAGGTCAAGGCGTCTGGCAGCACCCGGGAGACGGTCACTGTCGACTGGAACGGGCAGCAGGCCCATGTCGAAGTGATCGACTTGCCGCTCAGCAGCCTCTTCTACAACCCGAGCACCCACCGGATCCGGGCTCAGCGGAGCCACGACGCCGAGCGGGACGCGGCGTTGGACAAGGACCCCTGGAGCGCGGAGAGTCAGGACTACCTCGGGTTCCTGCTCAAGGCGGACCCTGAGAACACGAATGTGCGGGACAAGGACTTCGATGTCCTGAAGGACAGCCTTGACCAGTTCGGGCAGAACGACCCCGGGCTGGTGACCCGGCACGGGGTGCTGGTCAACGGCAACACCCGGGCCGCCGCACTTCGCGAACTGGGCGCGCAGTCGATGCGCGTGGGCGTGCTGCCGGCGTCGTTCACGTGGGCCGACATCAATGCCGTCGAGCTGTCCTTGCAGCTTCGCAAGGACCACCGGCGCGACTACTCCTACATCAACCGCCTCATCGCCATGGAGGAGCAGGCGGCGCTGGGCCGGACGCCTGAGCAGATCGCCAAGGATTTCCGGATTCAGGTGCGCACCTACCATCAGGAGCGGTGGATCCTCAGCACGATCCGCGAGCTGAACGAGCGCAGTCGCACCGGCGGTGGCAACGGGCTGCGCCTGGTGGACTGGGAGGGCGCGCAGGAGCGGCTCAAGGAACTCCACCGGCTGTACGTGAAGCTGGAAACGGTGGACCGTGACCAGGCTGAGGTCCTGAAGGAGCTTCGTCTGGCCGCGATTCTGCTCAACTTCTCCAAGACCGACGTCCGTCACATCAATGAGGACTTCCTGAAGGCGGGGCTTGAGCGACAGCTGCCCATGGGCGGTGCGACGGCCGCGCAGCCGCAGTCGGTGTCCATCCCTGGACTGGGCCTGGAGGTGCCCGCCGCCTCCTCCGCCGTCGCGGAAGCCCGGGCGATGAACGACGAGATCCTCCGCACCGCCGCCGTGGTGAGAAACGAAGCCTCGGACCTCGGTGATGAGCGGAAGGCCGCCGCTCAGGACACCTGGGACAGCACCAAGAAGGCGTTCGACGAGGCGATCGAGGCGGCGGGCCGCAGCGCTCGGCTGCGCAAGCGCAAGCAGCTTGCCCCGGCCCGGCTGGCCGAAGCCTGCGCGAGTATCGACCAGTGCGTGAACGACCTGGTGCAGGCACGGACCTCCCGCAGCCTGGACGAGGAGGCGTTCGACGACGCTGTGGTCAAGTTGCGGGGCAGCCTGCTGAAGCTCGCTCAGCAGGCTGGCCGCGGGCTGCCGCAACCGGGGGACGGCGTCTCCTGGCTGCTGGAAGCGGTCGCGGCGGAGGGCCCCCGGTGACCAGTTCTGTCAGCGAGAAGTCGCTGCGTCTTGGGTTCGACGAGACCCGGACCCGAGTGGTTCTGCGAACCACGGAATCGTTCCAGCAGGAACTCGTACAGCTGGCCGCCCGATTTCGTACTGGCGGTCAGCTTGGCCCGCTGAGTGCCTCGGTCTCCCTGGACGAGCTGCTCGCGGACCTCGGCCTGCTCGGTTCCTGGTCAGACCCCGCCGGTGTGGAGTGGGCGGACGACCTTCGGGACCTGGTATCCGGAGTGGTCCAGGACGCCCACACCGTGCAGCAGCGGCTCGCTGGGCGGCAGACGGCTGGCGAGGTCGCGCCCGATGATGTGCCTGCGCTTCTCGGCGATTCCTGGAAGGGGGTACTCAGCGAGTTCCAGCGCCGGGACATCGCGAAGCTCCTGTCGCTTCAGCACGGCGCCAACTTCAGTGTGCCCGGCGCTGGCAAGACCCGGGTCGCGCTCGCTGTGTACGCGGCCCAGAAGGCGGCCGGCCGGGCGAGCCGACTGCTGGTCGTGTGCCCTAAGTCGGCCTACGAGTCATGGCGTTACGAGACTGCGGAGTGCCTCATCCACCCGCTGCGCATCAACGTCCTGGACGGGTCGCTGGATCAGTGGGCTGAGGTGCTCGTGGTGAACTACGAGCGTCTCGACCGGTCACTGTCCATGCTGGCTGGGTGGCTCAAGTCGGCTCCCTCCATGATCATCCTGGACGAGGCGCACCGGATGAAACTGGGTGCCCGCGGAACCTACGGGGCGGCCTGCATGGCGCTGGGGCCTCTGGCCGCACGCCGACTGATTCTGACTGGTACGCCGGCTCCGAACGGTTCACGGGACCTGGAGAACCTCTTGGGTTTCGTCTGGCCGGGCCACGGCCAGCGCACGGTGGTCCAGGCGGTTGCTGGAGGAGACCTCGCGCACGCCAGCACTGTCCTCCGGCCGCTGTTCACGCGCACGACGAAGCACGAACTCGGCCTGCCCCCCGTGCAGCTGGGACTGCGCTTCGTTGACATGCCACCGCTGCATGACGAGATCTACACGGCAATCGTGGGCGGCGAGAAGAGCGGCGCCGCGCGCGAGGACTTGAGTTCCCTCGGGAAGACGGCACTCCGCCTTCTCATGGCTGCGACGAGCCCCGCCCTTCTCCTGGAAGGAGGCAGCCGCTACGAACCACTCGCGTATCAGCTGCCGCCGATGGAGATTCCCGAGGGGGGTTCGCTGTACTCGCTTATGCAGAACCTTCCCGACTACGAGCTTTCGCCCAAGTACAAGGAAGCCGTGGCGATCATCGCGGAGAACGCTGCGCAGGGCCGGAAGACACTGGTGTGGACGACGTTCGTCAGAAGCCTCACCACGCTGGAGCGCATGCTGGAGAAGTACAGCCCGGCTGTCGTCTACGGCGGTACCCCTGACCGCGAGGAGCAGATTCGGCGGTTCAGGGAAGACCCGGCGTGCATGGTGCTCATCTCGAACCCGGCAACTCTGGGCGAGGGAATCAGCCTGCATCACGTCTGCCATGACGCGGTCTATGTGGACCGCGACTTCATGGCGGGGCGGTTCCTCCAGAGCCTGGACCGGATCCACCGTCTCGGGCTCGCCCCCGGCACAGAGACCCGGGTGACAGTCCTGGCGGTGCGGAACTCCGTCGACGAGGTTGTGGCCGCGAGCCTGGAGCGCAAGCTGGAATTCATGGGGCGCATCCTGGACGACCCCACCGTGCAGCAGCTCGCCGATCTTGAGGAGGAGCCTTCGGTGGCGGCTGGTCTCGCGCCGGGTGACATCGAGGCACTGCTGAGTCACATGGGAGGCCGCTAGGACTGGCTGCGTGCTGCGGGCCGCGCACGACTACCCTCTGCGGTGTGTCCCCTGAAGCAGATTGGGAGGCCCCGGAAGGATCCTGGGCTTCCTCCGCAGCACGCCGCCGCAACATGCAGGCGATCCGCAGCCGTGACACGAAGCCGGAAGTCCTGATCCGGAGGCTCGTACATGCCACGGGGCTGCGGTACAGGGTGGCCGCTCGCCCCCTCCCGGACCTTCGCCGGACGGCCGACATGGTCTTCCGGTCGGCCAAGGTCGCGGTATTCATTGACGGCTGCTATTGGCATGGCTGCCCTGAACATTATGTTCCGCCGAAGACTAATCCCGGTTACTGGTCAGAAAAAGTCGTTCGCAATGTCACGAGGGACCGGGATACCGACGAAAGGTTGCGGGAAGCTGGCTGGCTGGTGCTCCGCTTCTGGGAGCACGAGCCGTCAGACGCCTGTGCCGACAAAATCGCCGTGACGGTCTTGGCTCGGCGTGCGGGGGGGATTATTCGTGGCGACTGAGATCTCCAGTTGCTGCGGGATGTCATCGACGGGATTCGATCCCGCTGGTTCCATTTCATAGTCCCTGGTGAGTGCGTCCCCGTATTCAGGGAGCAGGACTGCGGCGATAGCGCGTCCGACTGCCTCGGCTACCGGCGGCGGGAACGCGTTCCCAACCTGACGGTATCGGGCCGTCTTCCGCCCCTGGAACTTCCACTCTTCAGGGAAACCCTGGATGGCCGCCGCCTGAGCGACAGTGAGCATAGGACCGACTGGTCGGAACAGATCGCGTTCCGGATCACAGCTTTCCGGGTCATTGGCGATGCCCATCCCGTCGACCCCGAGTTCCGCCCATGCGCGCTTGGCGCGGGTAGGCCCCAGGTCGGCACCGCCGTGCTTTCTGGAGCCGCCGACGAGAGTCGGGGCAACGGTCTTGCCTGCCGCCGAGGCCTGGGTGATCTGCCTCTTCCAGTCTTCGAACACGTCCCTCCCGGTACGCTCGCCGGGACGGGCAGGTTCGCCGTCCGCATTCTTGTCCCAAAAGGCTTTGCAGCGCGCGAGCATGCTCTTCTCGAGCTTTTCGAAAGCAGTGACTTCGCCACCCTTGATGCCGGTCGGCCACTGAAATCCCGCACTTCCCGGTGTAACGGCAGAGCGGTGAATCGCCACCAAGATTGCCCGCGGCCGGAGCTGGGGAACCCCGAAATGCTTCGCGTCAAGTCGCCGCCAGACTTTTCGCATAGCTACGTCTTGGGCACTTGCTGACTGGCTCGGGTCAATATCAGGAACCAGGTATCCGAGGTCGCGCAGGGTGTCAAGGATCGAATTCCTGTACTCGATGAAGACTTCTGGAGGTTCGAGGATCCCTCGGACGTTCTCAATCATCACCGCTTTTGGTCGGAGAACCTCGATGATGTCAAGTGCTGCTGGGAAGAGATCGCGCTCATCGTCCGGGCCAAGCCGGTGTCCGGCCAAGGAGAATGGCGGACACGGTACACCGCCTGCGAGCAAGTCGAGTTCGCCTGGCTCAAGGCCGAGATTTTTTCTGACCTCGGAATCCAGAAAATCCTTGACGTCCATAGGGCGGATTCCGTCAGCCTTGCGCTGATCCCAGCCGGGCCAGCCGCCCACGTTCGCCCGCAAGGTAGCTGCGGCGTGCGAGTCCCACTCAACGAGAGCGCAGTGGTCGAAACCAGCGTTGTGCAGTCCGACGGCTTGCCCCCCGGCGCCCGCGCAGATCTCGATCGAGGTCAATGGCGAGGCGAACCGCGGTCGCGTCTGGCCGCTGCGGGGCATGCCGCTCCTCCTGAAGGTGGTCGTTCGGGGAGAGGCGATGGTCACGTACGAGCCTCTCGACATCAAGAGTCTCGCACTTTTGCTGAGTCACTGAGGCATCACGCGTGAGGTGAGGCGCGAGAGTGCAAAACCTGCAGTCCCCGGTCGCCACCGACGTTGGCGCTGCGTGTAGCCGGCGTCCTGGCGAAGGAGGCGCGCCAACCCAGACCACCCCGCTCAATCCTTCCCCCCGTCCGCCAAGAACCCCTCCAACCCGTCCAGCAGCATCCCGCTGCCCTCCTCCGCCCCGTCCCGTTCCGCCTTCGTCTCGCAGGTCTGGCGGAGGACGAGCACCGTGTCGCGGGGGCCCTGTTCGGTGAGTTCCATGGTCATCAGGGTGGGGTCGGGGCGGCCGGGGATGTCCATGCCGATGACCAGGTGGGTGGGCTCGTCGACCTCGACGTAGGTGCCGGTCAGGGGGAACTCGGCGCCGTCGGGGGCGATCATCGTGGCCTTCCAGGCGCCGCCCGGCCGTACGTCCAGTTCGACGGAGCCGGGGGCGGCGTGGGTCCACCGGGCGTACTGGTCGGGGGTGGTCCAGGCCTGCCAGATCCGTGCCGCGGGGGCGGCCAGGGTGCGGGTGAGGGTGTAGGAGTAGCCGTCGGCGGGGGCGGAGGTCTGCTCGGTGCTCATGTCGGTCGGTCTCCTCGGGTGAAGGGCTCGGCGCTTGGGATTGCGCGCCGCGCTGTCACACCTGTAGACGTCCGCCCGCGCGGGAACTCATCGGTCGGCCGCGCCCGTACCTTCGAGGCCGTGGCACTCGGCGTACGGCCGGTCGGATCCGCACCAGCACGCCGCCCCGCGCTGCGGCGGCCACGCCACCGCGCGGCCCCGTGCCGCCAGCGTCGTGGCGTACTGGGGGAGGAGGGACGGGTCGGCCGGGGACGCGCCCTCCGAGGCCGCGAACGCCTCGTACGACGGGACCGTGCCCCGGACCACGCCCAGGTTCGGGGTGCCGGACGACGCCAGCTCGCGCAGGGCGGCCTCTATCGTCGCCAGGTGGTCGTCGTAGGACGGGTACTCGGTGGCCAGGGGCGGGTACGCCTCCAGGAGTTCCGTCAGTTCGCCGGCCGGCCAGTGGAGCATCGCCACCGGGAAGGGGCGGGACAGGGCCTCCCGGTAGGCGCCCAGTTCGGCGCGCAGGCGGGAGATCTCCGCCTCCAGGTCGGCCGGGTCGTCCGAGCCCAGGGACCACACGCGCTTCGGGTCGTGCAGCTCGTCCAGGGAGACCGGCATGGTGTGGAGGGTGTCGGCCAGGGCGTCCCACTCGTCGTGCGGGAGGCCCAGCATCCTGCGGACCCGGTGACGGCCGTAGAGGAGGGGGTGCGTCGAGTACGGGGGCTCCGCCACGTCCGTCAGGAGCAGGCGGGCGCCCTCCGTGAACGTCTCGTGCGCCGCCTCCAGCTCGTCGTGGGCTTCCAGGGCCTCGGCGACGATCACCCAGGGGGCCGGGTCGCGCGGTGCCGCGGCGCGGACGCCGTCGATGATCGCCCTGGCCTCCGCCTCGTGGTCGTACTCCCACAGGTTCGAGGCCTTGAGAGCACGGACCAGGGACGGGTTCTCCAGACCGGAGGGGCCGGTGTCGGAGGGCGACAGCAGGCGGTCGTAGAGCTTGGTCGCGGCCGGGCGGTCGCCGGACAGTTCCAGGTGGGCCGCTGCGCGCAGGAGCAGGGCCTCGGCGTCCTCGGGGTAGAGGCCGGCGGTCCGCTCCAGGCGTGCCGCTTCGGCGGTGTGGTCGACGTTTTCGGCGGGCGTGTCGGGGCGCATGATGGACACCGTACTGCCGAGAGGTGACGAAGGTGAGGTACCCGCTGGGCGGTGACCCGTGCCCCCGGGCGGGCGCCCGAGGGGGCCGATGGCCTCGCGATGCCGATACCGGGTGTCGTAGGACTCCTGTATAACTGGGGCAAACGCGCGTACGAGAGGGGGAGTGGCCGATGACCCGAAAACGGGCCGTCCCGCGCCCCCTTCTCGTGCTGCTGCTGGTGCTCCTCCCCGTCGCGTTCGTCGACGTCGGCAGCCTCTCCGCCACCGTCGCGCTCGCCGCGACCGCCGCCGTCGGTTCCGCGCTCGCCGTCTGCGCCGTCATCGCCGCGCGCTGCGCGCCCGCCGTGCCGCCCACCCGGGTCCGTACGGCGATCAGGGACCGAGACCTGCGTACGGCCTTCCTGCCCCAACGCGATCCCGACGCCCGCGGCCGCCGCCGGCCCCGAGCACCCGGGCACGCCCTCCCGGCGACCACCGCGTAGGGCACAGCCTCCTCCACACCTGGCCCCGCGCCGGTCGTGTCGTCATGCCGTCATTCCCCTGACCCCGGCACGACGAGACCCCCGGAGGGCTCACCCACCCATGTCCGTTTTCGCCAACCTGGTCGAGCACCTCGCCGACCTGCTCCAGCCGCTCTTCGGCGCCTCCGCCGCGGCCGCGGCCATCGTCCTGTTCACCGCCCTCGTACGGCTCCTCGTCCACCCCCTGTCCCGGGCCGCCGCCCGCGGGCAGAAGGCGCGCACCGAGCTGCAGCCGAGGATCACCGAACTGCGCCGCAAGCACGCCAGGAACCCCGAGAAGCTCCAGCGGGCCGTGCTCGAACTGCACGCCGCGGAGAAGGTGTCGCCGCTGTCGGGCTGCCTGCCCAGCCTGTGCCAGGTGCCCGCCTTCTTCCTCCTCTACCACCTGTTCTCCAGCTCCTCGATCGGCGGGCAGCCCAACGAACTGCTCTCGCACCAGCTCCTCGCCGCCCCGCTCGGCGGGCGGTGGGCCGACGCGCTCGGGGACGGTGGGCCGGTGGGCGGTGCCGGACTCGTGTACGCCGTGCTGTTCGCGTTCGTCGCCGGGGTCGCCGTCTTCAGCTACCGGCTCACCAAGCGGACGATGGCCGAACGGCCGATGCTGCCGACCGGTGCGGACGCCGGTGGCGGGGAGCAGGTGCCCGGGCTCGGCGCGATCACGAAGGTCATGCCGTTCATGTCCTTCTTCACGCTCGTCACCGTGGCCGTGGTGCCGCTGGCCGCCGCGCTGTACGTCGTCACCAGTACGACGTGGAGTGCCGTGGAGCGGGCCGTCCTCTACCGCTGACACCGCTGACACCGCTGACTCCGATGAGGCCGACGAGGCCGACACCTGTGAGCGGGCTGCCCGGCGCGTGGCCATGGTCCGGCGTCCAGGACGCGTGGCTACGGTCCAGTACGTGAACGGGGTATTGCGGAGTGGACTCCGACCTTGGACGATCGAACAGTCCTCCGATGCTTGTCGCGTCACTGCCGCACTCAGGTCGCAGCTCATCGGGCGGGCTGCCCGCGATCGAGGAGTTGGGGATCATGAAGCTGTTGCGAGTCGGTACGGCGGGGTCGGAGCGACCCGCGCTGCTCGACGCCGACGGGACCCTGCGAGACCTGTCGGGCGTGGTGTCGGACATCGACGGAGCGCTGCTCGGCGACGACGCCGCGCTCGGCCGGATACGGGCCGCCGCCGAGGCCGGTGAGCTGCCCGCCCTGGACGGCACGGGGCTGCGCGTCGGTCCGCCCGTGGGGCGCATCGGCAAGATCGTGTGCATCGGGCTCAACTACCACGACCACGCCCGCGAGACCGGGGCCGAGCCGCCCGCCGAGCCCGTCGTCTTCTTCAAGGCGCCGGACACGGTCGTCGGGCCGGACGACACGGTGCTCGTGCCGCGCGGCTCCGTCAAGACCGACTGGGAGGTGGAGCTGGCGGTCGTGATCGGGCGTACGGCCCGCTACCTGGAGTCGGCGGAGGAAGGACTCGCGTGCGTCGCCGGGTACGCGGTCGCGCACGACGTGTCCGAGCGGGAGTTCCAGATCGAGCGGGGCGGGACCTGGGACAAGGGCAAGAACTGCGAGACGTTCAACCCGCTGGGGCCCTGGCTGGTGACCGCCGACGAGGTCCCCGACCCGCAGCGGCTGTCGCTGCGGCTGTGGGTGAACGGGGAGCTGAAGCAGGACGGGACGACCGCGGACCAGATCTTCCCGGTGGGTGAGGTCGTTCGGTACGTCAGCCAGTTCATGGTGCTTCGGCCCGGTGACGTCATCAACACGGGCACGCCCGCGGGGGTGGCGATGGGGCAGCCCGAGCCGAAGCCGTATCTGCGGGCGGGGGACGTGGTCGAGGTGGAGGTCGAGGGGCTTGGGCGGCAGCGGCAGGAATTGAAGAACGCGTAGGCGCTCCGCCGGGGCGCTGGGGGACTGCGGTGTGCCGGCGGCTGACGGTGCGTCGTGGCTGGTCGCGCAGTTCCCCGCGCCCCTTCGGGGGCGCCTTCCTCACGTCAGGAGTGAAGCCAGCCGGCGCCAGCCCTCCCTCGGGAGGGACGTCATGTCGTCCTCCACCACCTGGAGGGCCACGTGGTCGGCGCCCGCGGTGTGGAAGGCGTCGATGCGGGTGCGGATCGTGTCCTCGTCGCCCCAGGCGAAGACGGCGTCGATGAGGCGGTCGCTGCCGCCGTCGGTGACGTCCGCTTCGGTGAAGCCGAGGTTGAGGAAGTTCTTGGTGTAGTTCGGGAGCGTCAGGTACATGGCGAGGTAGGAGCGGGCCGTCGCGCGGGCGCGGGCCGGGTCGGAGTCGAGTACGACCTTGAACTCCGGGGCCAGCAGCGGGCCCTCGCCGAGGCGTTCGCGGGCCTGCGCCGTGTGCTCGGGGGTGACCAGGTAGGGGATCGCGCCGGCCGCCCGGTCCCGGGACAGCTCCAGCATCTTCGGGCCGAGCGCGGCCAGCACCCGGTGGCCGGCCCGCATGCCCGCCTTGTCCAGGTCGTCGAGGTAGCCGACCATCGTCGAGTACGGGCGGCTGTACCCCTCGACCCGCGGGCCGTGGCTCACGCCGAGGCCGAGTACGAAGCGGCCGGGGTGGGACACCTCCAGCTCGGCGAAGCTCGCCGCCGCCTCGGACGCCTCGTGCTCCCAGATGCTCTGGATGCTGGTGCCGACGACGATCCGCGAGGTCGCCTCGATCAGCGGGGCGGCGTGCCGGGCGGCGCTGTTGCCGCCCAGCCATACGGCGCCGAACCCGAGCTGCTCCAACTCGGCGGCGGCCTCGGCGCGTTCGCCGGCCTGGTCCGCTTCCTCGGCGCGCAGTCCCGCGCTCCAGACGCCGTACCGTCCGACCGATTCCTTCAGAGAAGCCGTCGCGTCGTTCATCGGTTTGCGATCCCTCCGGTGGGCACCGTGATCATCCTGCGTACCTGCCTGTCAACCACAGGTACCCACCGGTGATTCCCCGAGCACGCCGGCCGGGGCCGGTCGGGCTAGTCGCCCAGGAACCGCTCCAGCGCCTCCACCACGAGCCGGTGGTCCTCCAGCTGCGGCAGCCCGGACACCGTCACCGAGCCGATCACACCGACGTCGGCCACGGTGATCGGGAACGAGCCGCCGTGCGCCGCGTACGTGTCGGCGTCGAGCCGCGAGGAGTCCTCGAACGTCGTGCCCTTGGCGCGGAACCGGGAGCCGACCAGGTACGACGCGGAGCCGTACCGCTCCACCACCCGGCGCTTGCGGGCGATCCAGGCGTCGTTGTCGGGGGTCGAGCCGGGCAGGGCCGCGTGGAAGAGCTGCTGGCCGGCGCGGTGGATGTCGACCGCGACCGGCGCCTGGCGCTCCCGGGCCAGCTCGACCAGGAGGGAGCCCAGCGCCCACGCGTCGTCGTTCGTGAACCGGCGGAAGACCAGGCGGCGTTCCTGCTCCTCCAGTTCCTCCACGGTCGGGACCGCTGCGTCGGGGGCGGGGCTCACAGGGTCACCACCACTCCGTCGCGGGCGGACCGGCGGGCCGCCTCCAGTACGTCCAGGGCGGCGGCCGCCTCCCGGGCGTCGACCGGGTTCGGGCCGCCGTCCAGCAGAGCCTTCGCCACCGCCGCGTAGTACGCGGGGTAGTCGCCCGCGACGGTCGCCTCCACGCGTCCGCCGCCGGTGAGCGGGGACTCCCCGGAGCCCACGCGGCCCCACAGCGACTCGTCCTCCTCGCCCCAGCCGGGACCCGGCCGCTTGCCCTCGCGCAGCGCCGCCTCCTGCGGGTCCAGGCCGTGCTTGACGTAACCGGCCTTCGAGCCCAGGACCCGGAAACGGGGGCCGAGTTGGGCGGCGGTGGAGGAGACGTGGAGGTGGGAGCGGACGCCGCCCGCGTGCGTGACGGCGATGAACGTGTCGTCGTCCGCCTCCGCGCCCGCGCGCCGGACGACCGACTCCGCGTACACCTGCGTGGCCGGGCCGAAGAGGACGAGTGCCTGGTCGACGACGTGGCTGCCGAGGTCGTACAGGAGACCTCCGATCTCTGCCGGGTCGCCGGACTCGCGCCAGCCGCCCTTCGGCTTCGGCCGCCAGCGCTCGAAGCGCGACTCGAACCGCCATACGTCGCCCAGCGCGTCCGCGGCCAGCAGCTTGCGGAGGGTGAGGAAGTCGTTGTCCCAGCGGCGGTTCTGGAAGACGGAGAGGAGCAGGCCGCGCTCCTCCGCCAGTGCCGCCAGCTCCCGCGCCTCGGCCGCCGTGCCCGCGACCGGCTTGTCCACCACGACCGGCAGACCGGCCTTCAGGGCCGTCGTCGCCAGCGGCACGTGGGTCTTGTTCGGGGACGCGATGACGATCAGGTCCAGCTCGGCGGCCCGGTCGAACAGCTCGTCCGGAGCGGCGACGGTCCGCACGTCCGGGAACTCGGCGCGGGCCTGCCGCTGCCGGTCGGGGTTCGAGGTGACCACCGTGTCCAGGGCCAGGCCCTCGGTGGCGGCGATCAGCGGGGCGTGGAACACGGAGCCCGCGAGGCCGTAGCCGACGAGACCGACGCGCAGCGGGGCGCCCGGAGCGTTGCCGGGGGGATTGCCGGAGGGAGTACCAGTCATGCCTCCCACTTTCGCAACGGTGTTGCCAAAGTGCAAGCGCCGGGGACAATGGGGGCGTGAACAGGATGAACGGCGGGAGTGTGACGGGGGCCGGCGTGATCGCCGGCGCGGGCCCCGCGGCGGGCGGCGGCGGCATGCCGGGCGCGGCGGGCGGCGCCAACCTGCTCGCCCTGCGCAGCCACAACACCGCTCTGGTGCTCGACCTGCTGCGGACCGCCGGTGCCGGGGGCATCAGCCGGCTCGAACTCGCCGAACGGACCGGGCTCACCCCGCAGGCGGTCAGCAAGATCACCGCCCGGCTCCGCGAGGACGGCCTCGCCGCCGAGGCCGGACGCCGCGCGTCCACGGGCGGCAAGCCGCGCACGGTACTGCGCCTGGTGCCGGAGGCGGGCCACGCGCTCGGCGTCCACCTGGACCGGGACGAGCTGCGGGCGGTGCTGGTCGATCTCGACGGTGCCGTGGTGGGGGAGCGGCGCTCCCCGCTGGACCTGGGCGCGGGCGCGGCGGACGTGGTGGAGGCGGTGGCGCGGGTGGCCCGGGACCTGGTCACCGACGCGCTGGCCCCGCCGGGCGGAGCCCTCGACGCCGCGCCCACCCTTCTCGGCCTGGGCGTCGCCCTGCCGGGGCCGCTCGACCACGTACGGGGAGTGCTGCACCGGGTCACCGGCTTCCCGGAGTGGGACGGATTCCCGTTGCGGGACGCGCTGGCGCGGCGGCTCGGCGTGCCGGTCGTCGTCGACAAGGACACCAACGCGGCGGCGCTGGGGCTCGCGGTCGGCCTTGCGGGCGGGTTCACGGGGGGTTGCGCGGGCGGGGGTGAGGGTGGCGAAAGCGGTGGGGGTGGTGACGGTGACGGCCAGGGGGTTCGTGAGGGCGGTGCCGGTGGCGCCGGTGCCGCCGGTGGTGCCGATAGGGCCGGTGGTGCTGATAGGGCCGGTGGTGCTGATAGGGCCGGTGGTGCTGATAGGGCCGGTGGTGCCGATAGGGCCGGTGGTGGTGCGGGCGGTGGTGCCGGTGGTGGTGAGGGCCGCGACGTCGGTGGTGGCGAGGGCCGCGACGTCGGTGGTGGCGAGGGCGGCGGTGCGGACGGATGCGAGGGCGGCGGCGCGGACGATGGTGAGGACGGTGGCGAGGGCGGTGGTGCGGGCGCCCGCGCGGGTCGCTCCTTCGCCTATCTGCACCTCGGTACGGGGCTCGGCGCCGGCCTCGTCTTCGGCGGCGGCGTGCACCGGGGCGCCCGGACCGGCGCCGGGGAGTTCGGGCACCAGGTCGTCCAGCTGGACGGGCCGCCCTGCACCTGCGGCGCCCGGGGCTGCATAGAGGCCCTGTGTCTCGCTGCCGTGGCCCGCGGCGACCTCGCGGAGGCGGCGCGCGTACTGGGCACGGGCGCCGCGAACCTCGTGGGGCTGCTGGACATCGACCTGGTCCTGCTGGGCGGCCGTACCGTCGCCGCCGCGCCCGAGGCCTTCGTCCAGGGGGTCGGCGCCGTCCTCGACGCCCGCGCCCGGCGTGAGGGCGGACGCGACGGCGCCGTACCGGTGCGGATCGCGCCCGGCGGCACGCGCGGGGTCGCGGAGGGCGCGGCCCAGCTGCTGCTCGCGCCGCTGTTCGGGCGGAGGGACGCCTGACGGGGACGGGGCGCGATCGGCGTTTCCGGTGCCGATCGAGCCCCTGGGGCGCACCCCACCCGTACGGAACGCTCAGCGGCCCACCGCGCACGCGTCCCCGTTGAGCATGAACCGCGGCGGCGGCGACGCGTCCCCGGTGTGCTCCGCGAGATAGCCCAGCGTCACGCTCGCGCCCGGCGCGATGGCGGCGTTGTGCGGGGCGCTGCCCGCCGAGATCGTGTTACTGCCCTGCGTCAGCTCCGTGTTCCAGTCGGATACGACCGTCTGCCCGAGGGCCAGCGGGAATTCGAGTGTCCAGCCGTTCACCGGGGCGTCACCGGTGTTGGTGACCGTGAGGTCGACCGTCGTACCGGTGCCCCACGCCGTGACCGTGCGGTCCACCCGGCAGGTGGGTTCCTCGCGCGTGAACGACACGCGGTGCAGGCCGCCGGGCAGGTCGTTCACCACGTAGAACTCCCCGTCGACCGTCGTGCCGATCGACGTCACCTGAGTGGGCATCTGCCCGATCTCGGCCTGCTCGTAGCCGCCCCGGCCGTCGGGGCGCAGTGCCCAGACGGTGGACGAGCAGTAGTCGGTGGCGATGTAGGTGCCGCCGACCAGGTCGGCGTACTGCTCGCCCCGGTAGACGTGGCCGCCGATGACCGAGCAGCCGCCGGTGTAGGGGGAGTAGGTGAAGACCGGCTCGGTGTACTCGGCGCCGGGCGCGCAGTCGCCGCCGGCGAACTTCTCCAGCCCCTCGTAGCAGGACCAGCCGAGGTTCAGCCCGCCCTGCCCGGCAGCGAGGTGGTTGATCTCCTCCCAGCGGCCCTGGCCGACGTCGCCGATCCACAGCGAGCCGTCGGCGCGGTCGAAGGAGAACCGCCATGGGTTGCGCAGCCCGTACTGCCAGATCTCCTCGCGGGCGCCCGCGATGCCGACGAAGGGGTTGTCGGCGGGGACGCAGTAGGCGAGCGGGGCGCAGGCGCGGCTCACGTCCACGCGCATGATCTTGCCCAGCAGGGTGTCCAGCCGCTGCCCGGCGTCGAAGGGGTCGCCGGAGCCGCCGCCGTCGCCGATGCTCCAGTACAGGTTGCCGTCGGGGCCGAAGGCGAGCTGGCCGCCGTTGTGGTTGCTGTACTCGGCGTGCTCCTGGGAGAGCAGGACTTCGAGGCGGGACTCGTCGAGCCGGTAACGGGCGAGGGTGACCGCGCCGTCGGGGGGCGCCGTGTACGCCAGGTACAGGTCCTGACTGTCGGCGAAGTCGGCCGGGAGGGCGATGCCGAGCAGGCCGCGCTCGTTGCCCGTCTCGTCCACGGCCGAGGTGATGTCGAGCAACGGGGGCCCGGCCAGGCCGGTGTCCGGGTGGTAGACGCGGACGGTGCCGCGCTTCTCGGTGATGAACAACCGGTCCGTGCCGTCGTCGGGGGCGGCGAGGGCGGTGGGCCGTCTCAGACCGGAGGCGACCTGGGTGGTGGTGGCGTCGAGCGACGGGAGGGGAACGGGGGACGCCTGCACCGGTCCCGCCTCCGCGGCCGCGGACACGGACGCCGCCGCCGCCGCGGGTGCGGGGGTCAGGGGCGTCAGCAGGAGTAGGGCCGGCAGCAGCGCCGTGGCGAGGGTGCTCAGGACGAGCGTCAGGCGGCGTCCCATGCGATGGGCATGTATATGACAATCCATGAGTCCTTCTCGTCCTTCTTTCCGTGAGTGTCGATGGTGCGGGCGTGGTCGTGGTCGTGGTCGTGGGGGTGATCGTGGGGCGGGGTGATCGTGGGACGGGGTCATGGGAGCGCTCCCGTAGCGCTCCCGCACTCAGGCTGCGACTCGCGAAGCGGAGCGGCAACGCGTGATTGCGCCACTTTCACGCCGCCTGGCGCAAACAATGCCGATCCGGTACGCCCGCCCACCCGCCGCCGATCGAGGGGTGTTCGTCCTCCGTCCGGGCGTCGTGCCCCGGATGGCGGTGCCCGCGTCCGCGATCCATCGGCACGCTCATGTGTTTATGCGACTGTTCACGTCCGCGTCCCCCTGCCTGGCGGCGGCCGCCCTCCTCGCCGCCTCCGCGTCCGCCGTGCTCGTGCCCGCCGCCCCCGCGCACGCGGACCCCCAGGCCCCGCTGCCCGCCTGTACGGCGCCGGACGACCACACCTTCCCCCTCACCACCCGTATCCACGGCGGCCCCGCCGGTTACGAGGCCGGCGGCGGCTACGGCACCTGGTACCTCGACCTGACCAACACCACCTCCCGCACCTGCGAGGGCATCCACCCGGTCGTCGTCCTCGTCGACGAGAAGCGGGCCCTGGAGCCCGCGCAGCCCCGCCTGGAGTTCTACGACGGCGCCCGCCCGCGTCCCGTCGCCTTCGAGACGACCGACCGGGACGAACTGATCGGCGCGTTCGGTGAGGAGGGGGCGGTGGGCGCAGGCGGCGACGGATTCCCCGGCTTCACCGTCGGCCCCGGCAAGACCCTCACCGTCAAGGTGCGGCTCGCGATCACCTCGGACACCGCGCCGGGCGAGGTCACCGCCAACGCGGCCGTCGTCCAGCGCCGCGGCGGGGACGGCGAGTGGATCGGCCAGTCGAACGACTACCGCTTCCGCATCGACGCCCGCGAGCCGGCCACCGGGCAGAACACCGGCCCCGCCGACCCCGCCGCCTCGTCCGACCCGGCCGCTCCCTCCGTCGCCGCCACCCCGGACGACCAGGGCACCCGCATCCCGTTCGCCGACGAACTCGCCGGCACCGGACTGGGCCGGGTGGACGCGGCCCTGGGCGCCACCGCCCTGCTCGTCGCCGCCGGCGCCGCGGCCGTACTGCTGGCCCGCGGGCGCCGCTGAGACGCACCGGACCAGGGCGGCAGGGCGGGCGCCCCCTCGATCCCCGCCCCCCGCGATCCCCGCGCTCCCCGCCCCCCGCGCTCCCCCCCCCGCGATCCCCGCCACCTCTGCGCTCCCGCCACCTCTGCCCCCCGCCACCCCCGTCCGCGACCATCCCTGCGTGGACTATCCGAACGACCAGGCCCCGGGCGCCCCCGCCCGTGCTCCGGGATCCCGGAGCACGGGCGCGTGCCGAAGTACTACGCCGTCAAGGCGCGGATCGACCGTCTGGTCGCCGAACCGGGGGAGGGCGGCGCGCAGGGGCGCGGCACGGTGGTCGCGGGCCCCTACGGGCTCCCCGCGCGTGAGGCCGGTCTCGGCGGCGAGCGCGGCGGGGCAGGGGAAGCGGTCGAGGGTGACGAGCGCGCGGCCGGGGGTACGGCCCTGGCGACGGACGCCCTCGGTGCAGCTGGCCAGGGACAGCGGCTGCTCCAGTTGTGGTTCCCGGCCCGCGAGGGCGGCGAGCCCACCACCTTCGCCCTGCCGTACGCGGCCGGCCTGGTCACCGGCGCCCCGCACAGCGAGAACGGCAAGAGGCTCCTCGACTACCTGCTGAGCCGGAAGGCAAGAAGCAGGTCAGCGAGATCGGCGGCGGCTTCGCGGCCCGTCAGGACGTCAAGGCCACCGACGCCAACGCCATCGCGCTCACCAAGCTGATGGACGGCGTGGAGGTCTTCGAGCCCGACTGGGACGACATCGAGGAGAACCTCACGTCCTGCATCGACGCCTGGAAGGAGGCGGCCGGGAACTGACGCCTGAACTGACGTTCCCCATGATCGGACCGCCGTCTAGGCTGGGGCGCACGCAGGACCGCGCAGGCAGGAGACCCCGCACATGGC
Organism: Streptomyces sp. NPDC096048; assembly: GCF_044763415.1. Taxonomy (NCBI): domain Bacteria; kingdom Bacillati; phylum Actinomycetota; class Actinomycetes; order Kitasatosporales; family Streptomycetaceae; genus Streptomyces; species Streptomyces sp. NPDC096048. The sequence goes on along the minus strand of NZ_JBIWGG010000002.1, from coordinate 563,159 downwards.
AGACCGCAAGCCCATCGAGTCGTGGCTCACCGACATGGACGGCGTCCTCATCCACGAGGGTGTGCCGATCCCCGGCGCCGACGCCTTCCTCAAGAGGCTCCGCGAGTCCGGCAAGCCCTTCCTGGTCCTCACCAACAACTCGATCTACACCCCGCGCGACCTGCACGCCCGGCTGCGCCGCATGGGCCTGGAGGTGCCGATCGAGTCCATCTGGACCTCGGCGCTGGCCACCGCCCAGTTCCTCCAGGACCAGCGGCCCGGCGGCTCGGCGTACGTCATCGGCGAGGCCGGCCTGACCACCGCCCTGCACGACATCGGCTACATCCTCACCGACCACGACCCGGACTACGTGGTCCTCGGCGAGACCCGCACGTACTCCTTCGAGGCGATGACGAAGGCGGTGCGGCTGATCAACGCAGGCGCCCGGTTCATCTGCACCAACCCCGACGAGACCGGCCCCTCCACCGAGGGCCCGCTCCCGGCGACCGGCGCGGTGGCCGCGCTGATCACCAAGGCGACCGGCAAGCAGCCGTACTTCGCCGGCAAGCCCAACCCGCTGATGATGCGCACCGGGCTCAACGCGATCGGCGCCCACTCCGAGACCAGCGCGATGATCGGCGACCGCATGGACACCGACGTGCTGGCCGGCATCGAGGCCGGGATGCAGACCTTCCTCGTCCTGACCGGCCTGACCCGGCCCGAGCAGGTCGAGAACTTCCCGTACCGCCCGTCCAAGGTGGTCGACTCCATCGCCGACCTGGTCGAACGCGTCTGAGACCCGTGAAGCGGCGGTAAACCCGCAGGCCCCCGCTGTAACCCGTTCGGAGCAGTCGGGGCCCCGCGCAGGATGCGGGGGCCCGGCCCGCGGGGGAGTCTCCAGGTAACTGGAGGTACACGATGGGCTCACTGAAGGTCACTCTCTGTGCCGGAGCCGCGCTCGCCGCGGCGCTCGCACCGATCGCGGCGCTCCCGCCGACCGCGTACGCGGTGGACGGCGGAGGCGTCTCGGTGTCACCGTCCGCGCCCGCGCCCGGCGGCGACGTCAGGCTCCGCGTGGCGGACTGCACCGAGAAGACGGCCCTCGCCGTGTCGGCGGCGTTCGCCTCGGACGTACGGCTCACCCTGGCCGCGCAGGACGGCGTCCTCGTCGGGGCCGGCACGGTCCGCTCCACCATGGAGGCCGGCGCGTACGCCGTACAGGTCAAGTGCGGCGACGACGCCCGCGAGGGCACCGTCACCGTCGCCGAGCGGCGCCGCCCGGCCGCCCCCGCCTCTCCCGTCGCCCCCGTCGACGCGGGCGGCGGCGGCACCGCGCGGCTGGCCGCCGCCGACGCCCGGGACGAGGCCCGCCCCGAACCCCCCGGCACGGCGCACACCGTGACCGGGCTGGCCCTCGCGGGCGTCGCCGCCGTCGCCGTCGCGCTGCGCAGCGTCCGCAGCCGGAGCCGCAGGACGGACTGACCGACCATGTCCCAACAGGACCAGCTACGCACCGCCGGCTCCGGCCGCCTGGTGACCGGCATCGCCTGGGTGGTGCTGCTCCTCGGGCTGTGGCTGTGGGGCCGCGAGGCCACCGACGTGCGCGAGGGCATATCCCGGCCGGCCACCGGCGACATGGCGGCGGCCGGCCGCCCCCCCGACGTACCGCTGCCTCCCGCCCACGCGCCCCTCGGCGACGCCCTGCCGCAGCGCCTCGACGTCCCCCGGCTCGACATCCGGGCGCCGGTCGTCGCCCGCGGCCTCGATGCCGAGGGCGCCGTCGAACCACCGCCCTTCGACCGGCCCGGCTCCGTCGGCTGGTACGCGGACGGCGTGAGCCCGGGAGAGGCCGGGACCGCGCTGATGGTGGGCCACGTCGACACCGAGACCGAGCCCGCCGTCTTCTACGAGATCAGCACCCTGGAGCCCGGCGAGACCATCCGGGTGGTCCGCGATGACGCCCAGGTCGCCGAGTTCACCGTCGACGACGTCCAGGTCCTCACCCGCGACGGCTTCGACGCCCAGCAGGCCTACGGGCCGCACCGCACGGGCCGCGCCGAACTCCGCCTGATCACCTGCGGCGGCACCTTCGACCGCGCCACCAACAGCTACACGGCCAACGTGGTCGTATCGGCGTACCTCACGGGTACCGGCCCCTGACGGAGAACCTTCGGGCCGGTACCCGGCAACCCCCTGGGTGCCACAGGCGTATGTCAGGATTGAGCCTTGGAACGGTGCACCCAGGGGGGTTGGATGTACGGCAGCAGGGGGGCCGGAGACTTGTCCACGAGGCGAGCGTCCGCGGTGGCGCTGGGGGCGGCACTGCTGCTCGCGGGCTGCTCCTCGTCCGACGGTGGCGAGGACAAGGGCAAGGACAAGAACGCGGGCGCCGGGATAACCCAGCAGCCCAAGGAGGCCGACCCGTTCTGGGTCAACCCGGACGGCAACGCGGCCCAGCAGCTGGCCGCCTTGCAGAAGTCCGACAAGAAGGACCAGGCCGAGCAGATCCGCAAGATCGCCCAGCAGCCGACGGGCGAGTGGGTCAGCCCGGAGAACCCCGAGGAGCAGGCCCGCGGCTTCACCGAGGCCGCCGACGAGGCCGGTCGCACCGCCCTGCTGGTCCTCTACAACATCCCGCACCGCGACTGCGGCCAGTACTCGGGCGGCGGCGCCGCCGACGGCAACGCCTACCGGGACTTCATCGACGGCGTGGCCAAGGGCATCGGCGACCGCGCCGCCACGGTCATCCTGGAACCGGACGCGGTGCTCCACCTGGTGGACGGCTGCACCCCGGAGCAGTTCCACGAGGAGCGCTACGACCTCCTCAAAGGCGCCGTCGGCAAGCTCACCGCGCTGAAGAACACCAAGGTCTACCTGGACGCGGGCAACGCCGGCTGGGGTCACCCGGACCAGATCTTCGAGCCGCTGAAGTGGGCGGGCATCGACCAGGCCGACGGCTTCGCGGTCAACGTCTCGAACTTCTACACCACCGAGGACTCCATCGCCTACGGCAAGCAGCTCTCCGCCAAGATCGGCGGCAAGCACTTCGTCATCGACACCAGCCGCAACGGCAACGGCCCCTACACGGAGGGCGACCCGGGCGAACGCTGGTGCAACCCGCCCGGCCGAGCCCTGGGCGAAACCCCGACGACGAAGACCGCCGACCCCCTCGTGGACGCCTACCTGTGGGTCAAGCGCCCCGGGGAGTCGGACGGCGAGTGCAAGGGCGGCCCGAAGGCCGGCGAATGGTGGCCCGAGTACGCCTTGAAGCTGGCGCAGGGCTGAGGCACCCAGGGGCGCGGGGCCGTGACATGTGCGGCTCCGCCGCGGGAGCGCGACCGGTCACAGCGCTCCCGCGCCCGAAGACCCCACCCGCGGGAGCGCTAGGGAACGCGCACCCACTCCGCCTTGGAAGGCGTGCCCTCGCCGTCGGTCACGAACATCATGTACCAGCCGGACTGGACGAGGTTCTTGTTCTCGGGAACCGTCACCGTCAACTGGTCCCCGTCCGCCTTGAAGTCCAACGCGATCGACCGCTGATCCACGTCGGTGACATGCGTCGACGCGCTCGGCCGGATCAGCCGCACCTTCTTGACCGACTCCGCCGCCCGGGACGTGAACGTCCCCGACCCACCACGCTCGATGGTCTGCGGCCCCCCGGAGAGATCCGGCCGCGAGTCCCGGTACAGGTACGGCGGCGTGTAGATCTCGATGCGCTGCTCGAACTTGCCCGGCTTGGTGTTGGCCTTGTCGGCGTAGAGCGAGTCCGACCCGAAGAACATCATGCGCCCGTCGGGCAGCAGGATCGAACCGGAGTGGTAGTTCCTGCCGACCAGCGGATCGGCGACCCGCTCGAACTCGTCGCGGTCCGGGTGGTACAGCCGGGCCTCGAGGATGTTGGAGTCGCTGCGGCCCCGGTAGTCCTCCGAGCCGCCGGAGACCAGCACGCTGTCGTCCGGCAGGATCGAGGCCTGCGGATAGCGCGTGCCCTTGTCCAGTGACGGCCCGTCCACGAACTTCGGGTCGTCGGCCTTCAGGTCGACGATCCGGGTCCTCTCGCTGGACAGCTTGGACTCGCCGACCCCGCCGCCGCCGATCACCATGTACTTCTCGTCCTGCGCCGGCGGCAGCAGCACCGAGTTGGCGGTCTCCAGCATGTCGGCGTCGCTCATGCCGGGGACCTTGGTGAACCTGTTGGTCTCCACGTCCCAGATGCCCGGGTCGCGGCCCACGTCGTCGGGGCCGTAGCCGGCGTTCGCGCCCGAGTAGAAGACCTTGCCGTTCTGCATCAGGAACAGCGCCGGGTACGTCGGGAACTGCCGGACCTTCTCGGTGTAGGTCCACTCCTTGGTCTTCGGGTCGTAGATCTCGTTCTTGCCCGGGACCAGCTGGCCGATGTCGTCGAGGCCGGAGACGCTGAGGATCTTGCCGTCGCTCAGGGTGGTGAGCGTCGGGTACCAGCGGGCCTCGTGCATCGGGTCGACCTTGATGTACTTCTCGGCGACCGGGTCGAACTCGAAGGCGTCCCGGATGCCCTGGAAGTCCTTCTTGTCGAGGGCGAGCTTCTGCGCGATGCCGTACGTGTTCCGCGCGTCCGCGCCCGACAGGCCGTGGACGCGGTAGTTGTCCTGGGTGCCCGTCTCGTACTGCCGGCCGCTCTTCTGCGCCTCGACGTAGATCCGGCCGATGCCCGGGTCGTTGCGCAGGAAGGTGCCCGTCGCCTTGTCGAAGACCTTCTCGGCGCGGGGCACCAGGACCGGGTCCTTGGAGACGAACGTCTTCTTGTTCTCCTTGCCGGTGAACTTGGTGCCCGCCGGCAGGGTGATCGGCTTGTCCGGGTTCTCGTTGTGGACGATCATCAGGCCGCCGGCCTTGGTGACGTCACCCTTGAGCTTCTCGTACCGCTTGGTGCCGCCGGCGATCAGCAGGTTGCCGTTGGCGAGCTGGGTGTGGCCGGTGCAGAACAGGTCGGTGGGCGTCGATACCTTCTTGACGGTCCCCTTGACCGGGTCCCAGATCCGGGTGTCGAACCGCTTCGCGTCGAAGTTGTCCTGGTTGTTGCCCGACCCGGCGACGAGCAGCACCTTGCCGGTGCGCAGCAGCGCCGCGTGGATGGTGTTCTGCCGGTACTTCTCGGGAAACTCGATGATCTCCCATTTGCCGTTGGCGGCCTTGTACTCCGGCTTGTTGATCTTGTACTGGTGGTATTTCTCGGTTCCGAAGCGGTAGAGCCACGGCCCGTTCATCCCGGCCAGCGCGACTACCACCGCCGTACCTATCGCGAAGCGACGGGCGCGGCGGCGGCCGGCACGGTCCTTCATTCCTTACGTCCCCCAAGTCCACCAAGGGCGATCTGCATGGTCTGGTCGTTGCCTCCGTCGGAGGCCGCCCAGCTGGGCTTCTGCTGCGGCGCGTGCGCGTGCGGCGCGTGCTGCGTGTACGGCGCGTACGCCTGCGCGGGTGCCGCGTCCGCGGGCGCGGGCTGCTGCTGCGACGGGACCCGCGGCTCGGGCTCCGCCGCGGCGGCCGGCGGTTGCTTCTTCGCCTTCCGCAGCTCGTGGCGCCAGGCGAACATCGGCGACGCGGTGATCAGCAGCGCGAACGTCGCCCAGATGATCATCGCGGGGTGCGCGTGGCCGTAGACGAAGCCCGCGGCGATCGAGCCGCCGAAGATCAGGATGAAGTACCAGTGGTACCGGAAGGTCCCGAAGAGGGTGTCCGGGCTGGCCGAGTCGCCCTTGGGCGTCACCACGAACTTGCTCTTGCGGCGCAGCACGGAGTCGATGAGCGCCTTCGCGTAGAGCGGCGCCGACAGCGCGGACATCACCATGCCGGCCACACCGCCGGAGCCCTCCGGCTCGTGCGGCGAGACGTTGTGGCGGCGGTTCCAGACGTACAGGCCGATCTGGAGGGCGGAGGCGTTGCCGTAGAGCATCAGCCAGACGGCCGGGTCGATGTTGACGCCCGAGGCGCCCAGGCCCAGGAACAGGCAGCAGCTCAGCGCCGCCAGGATCCAGTTCAGGGCCGACATCGGGTAGAAGATGATCATCATCGTGTAGTTGAAGAGCTTGCTCGGCGGGAGCGAGTACCAGCCCTTCCAGTACTGCTTGAGGATCGTCTCGTACGTCCCTCGGGACCAGCGCATCTGCTGGGTGAAGAAGTCCGTCCAGGCGTTCGGGCCCTCGCCGACCGCGAGCACGTCCGGCGTGTAGACCGAGCGCCACTTGCGGCCCGTCACCGGGTTCTTGTGGCGGTGGATCTCGAACCCGGTCGCCATGTCCTCGGTGATCGAGTCGTACAGGCCGCCGATCTGCTTGAGCGCCCTGATGCGCACCGCGTTGGAGGTGCCCACGAACATGGGGGAGCCGTAGCGGTTGCCGGCGCGCTGGATCAGCGCGTGGAAGAGGAACTGCTGCGACTCGGCGGCCTTGGTGATCGGGTTGTCGTAGTTGCCGTAGACCTGCGGGCCGATGACGAAGCCGACGTCCGGGTCGCGGAAGAAGCCGAGCATCCGCTCCAGGTAGTTGGGCAGCGGCACGTGGTCGGTGTCGACGGAGGCGAAGAAGTCGTAGCCGTCGCCGTGCGCGTCGAGCCAGGCGTTGTAGTTGCCGTGCTTGGTCTTGGCGCGGTGCGGGCCCTTGGGCATGTTCCACTTCGCGACGCCCTTGCGGGAGAAGTGGTGCACGCCGAGGCGCTCGCAGACCGCCTTCACCTCGGGGTCGTCGCCCTCGTCGAGGAGCCAGACGTGCATCAGACCGCGGTGGCGGATCTTGACGGCCGCCTCCAGGGTCTTCGTCACCATCTCCAGCGGCTCCTTGCCGGGCACGAAGGAGGTGAGGAAGGCGACCCGGGTGCCGGTCTCGGGCACCACCGGGATCGGGTCCCGGGCGACCAGCGTCGCGTGCGCGTTCGACAGCACGTTCAGGCAGCGGAACAGCTCGATCAGGCCGATGGAGACGAGCATCACGATGTCCAGCGCGGGCAGCCAGTCGAAGGCCGCGTAGTCGCGCTCGGTCCAGTGCGTGGGCTGCAGCAGCCAGACCAGCAGCACCACCGACAGCAGCGGGGCGGCGGCCAGCATCAGCGCGACCCGGATGCGGTGCGGCTCCTGCGAGATCAGCGAGCGGTACTGCACCTTGTACGGCTTGTGCGGGTCGGGCTGGGTGAGGGGGCCCGCGAGCCGGCTGTAGTGCTCGTAGTCGTACCTCGGCAGGGTCTTCTGTATCCGGCGGAACGAGCCGGTGTTCCAGGTCCGATGCGCGGGCACCCTGAGCTGGGTGGTCTGGGACGGGTCGTGGTCCTGCCCGGCGCCCGTCGGCGTCGACGTCATGAGTCATCCCCCCACACGCGGGTCACGCGTGTTTCGTCGCTTCCATCGTCCGCTCGGGTCCCCCTCGACCTTCACGCACGTAACAGTGGTGGGTTGCTGTCACCACGGCATCCACACCTTATATAGACATGGAATGGCGACCCCCGGTTGCATGATGCCCCCCTCGGCACCCGGCCCCCCAACCGGACCAGGGTTCTACGGTGTTCGCCATGATCGCAAGGTGTCCGGTGGCCGGGTACGCCGAAGGCCCCCCGTGTGCTACGGGGGGCCTTCGACCGTCGGTGCGCCGCCAGGGACTCGAACCCCGGACCCGCTGATTAAGAGTCAGCTGCTCTAACCAACTGAGCTAGCGGCGCCTGCTGACCTGCACAACTCTACCGGATGCCGGACGCTGCTCCGGACCGTGCCCCCGAGGGCCTCCGGGGGCCCGGTGATCGCGCCCGCCGCCGTGTACATCATTCGGACCGTCAGCATGCGCGCGAAGAAGACAGTTGAGAAACTGACCGACATGTACCGAAGTGCACCGCCGCGGACATTTTCACCGGGAGTGTGAGGGGAATCGCATGAAGGCTCCCGTATTCGAGGACATCGACCCCGCGAGCGACTGCGACTGCCCCGGTTGCCGTCACTGGCGCCGCGTCCTGCCGCATGCCCCGGCCGGCCGCGCCCATCCGGCGGCCCACCGCGCGCTGATCATGGCCACCGCGGCCGCCACCGTCGGAGCCCTGGGCGCGGGACAGGCGGCAGCGGCGCCGACCGCCGTTCACGCCCCCCACCGGCCGGGCGTTCCCGCAGGTGACGAGCCCGACACCCCGCAGGGGCCCAGGGCCCCGCTGCACGGCCCGACCGGTACGCCGGCGGCGCCTCCCGCCGGTGCGGAACTGGCCGCGAACACCCGTACGGAGATCATCGACCGGGCCAAGACCTGGGTCGCCGCCAAAGTGCCCTACAGCATGACCGCCTACTGGTCCGACGGTTACCGGCAGGACTGCTCCGGTTATGTGTCGATGGCCTGGAAGCTGCCCACGAACGAATGGACGGGCAGCCTCGGCACCTTCGCCGACCGTATTACCAAGGAGGAGCTCCAGCCCGGCGACATCCTGCTGTTCCACAATGCGTCCGACCCCCAGAAAGGCTCCCACGTGGTGATCTTCGGCGGCTGGACGGACGCCACCCGCACCGCCTACACGGCCTACGAACAGACCCCGCCGCACACCCGCAAGCTCGCCACGCCCTACGCCTACTGGAGCGACAGCGCCAAGTACCTGCCCTACCGCTACAAGGGGGTCACCACGACCACGGCGGGCGGGGCGCCGGCCGCCACGGCCTACCCGGGGGCGTCCTCCTTCGGCCCCGGCGCCGACAACGAGCACGTCACCGAGCTGGGCCGGATGCTCGTCTCCCGCGGCGCCGGACGCTTCTACGCCGCGGGGCCGGGCCCCCGCTGGTCGGACGCGGACCGCAGGGCCACCGAGGCCTTCCAGCTGGCCCAGGGCTGGCGGGGTGAGGACGCCGACGGGCTGCCGGGCCCCGGCACCTGGCGGCTGCTGAGGACGGGCGGGGGAAAGGACATCCCGGCCCCGGCGGCCGGCCCGGCCCCCGCCTCGCACGGGGTGGCCGGATACCCCGGACGGGCGATGTTCGGGCCGGGCGCGGACAACCCGTACGTCACCAGGCTCGGCAGGCAGCTGGTGAAGAAGGGATTCGGCAAGCACTACACGACCGGGCCAGGGCCGCGCTGGGGCGAGGCGGACCGGCGGGGCGTCGAGGCCTTCCAGCGCGCCCAGGGCTGGCGCGGTGGCGCGGCGGACGGCTACCCGGGCCCGGAGACCTGGCGGCGGCTCTTCTCCTGACCGTCCGCCCAGCGGTGACCACCCGTTCATGACGCATCTGGCGCGGAGGCTGGAGCACGCATGAGTACGACCTCTTCCACGAACCCGGACACCAAGCCGCCGGCCCCGTCCGGGCCCTCGGTCCCCGAAGGAGCGGCGGAGGCAGGCCACCGGCCCGCCCGGCTCATCCACAACGAGGCCACCACCGAGATCCCCGTCCACCTGCTGTTCCGCGACGACCCCCATCCGGCGCCGGTGGAGCTGCGGTCCGCGGTCGTCGGCCGTCGGCAGGGCACGGGGGAGCAGCCCCGGACGCGACGCCCCGTCGCCGCGCGCCCGCGCCCGGCGCCGAGCGTCGACCCGGAGCTGACGGAGCGTCCGGCCCGGGTGCTGCCCGGCGCCGCGGGCGTGGCCGCCGGTGCCTGCGGTGCGGCGGGCTGCGCGGTCACCTCCTGGTGGGCCGGGCTGGTGCCGCCGCTCGCGGCCGAGGCGCTCGGGCTGCCGGCGTACGCGGGGGCCGGGCTCGGTCCCGCGCAGTGGGCGGCGTACGCGGCCGCCGGGGCGCTGGGGCTGTTCGGGTTCGGCGGGCTGGCCCGGGGCCGGACCGGGCGGGCCTGGGTGCTCGGACTGTTCGGCCGCTACCGGGGGACGGTGCGGCGCACCGGCCTGATGTGGGTGAACCCGCTGCTGCTGCGCCGCCGGGTGGACGTCCGGCTGCGGCACTGGCGCAGCGAGCCGATGCCCGCGGCCGACGGCAACGGGGTCGCCCTCCGGGCGGTGACGCTGGTGGTGTGGCGGGTGCGGGACACCGCGAAGGCGACGCTGGGCGTCGAGGACCACGAGACGTACCTGCGCGAGTGCGTCGAGGCGGCGCTGGCCCGGGTCCCGGTGGAGCCACTCGGCACGGTGCGCAGCTCGGCGGACGTGGCCGGCGACACGCTGACCCGGCTGGTGGCGGCGGACGCGGCGCCGGTCGGCCTGGAGGTGTTCTCGGTGCGGCCGGTCCGGGTGGAGTACGCCCCCGAGGTCGCCGCCGCGATGCACCGGCGCCGGATCGCCGCGCTGGACGCGGCGCAGCGGGCCAGCGTGCTCACCTCGGTGGTGGACTCGGTGGAGGACACGGTGACCCGGCTGACCATGCGAGGGCTGGTCGAACTCGACGACTACGAGCGCAAGGTGCTGGTGAAGGACCTGACGGTGGCGTTCTGCGCGGGGCGGGGGGACACGGGGGCCTGACCCGTTCCCCGGGTTCTCCGATTGGTATGGACATGTTCAACTCGCGGCAATAACCTGAGACTTGGTCTAGACCTGCACGGCTCACTGAACCTCCCCCACGTCACAGGAGCAGCGGTATGCGTACAAAGACCAAGTTGTCCGCCGTCGCGGTGGGCATGGCGACCACCGGAGCCCTCGTGCTCTCGTCCGGCGGCGCCAGCGGCCACGGCTACACCGACCTGCCGGTCAGCAGGCAGAAGGTCTGCCAGAACGGCACCGTCAGCGGGTGCGGCGCCATCCAGTGGGAGCCGCAGAGCGTCGAGGGCCCCAAGGGCTTCCCGGCGGGCGGACCGGCCGACGGGCGGATATGTTCCGCGAACAACACCCCGTTCGCCCCGCTCGACAGTCCGAAGGCGCCGGGCGGCCAGGCGTGGCCGGCCACCAAGGTGAACGGCGGGCAGAGCTACAACTTCCGCTGGCAGTTCACCGCCCGGCACGCCACCACCGACTTCCGGTACTACGTCACCAAGCAGGGCTGGAACCAGAACCACAACCTGGCCCGGTCCGACCTCAATTTGACGCCGTTCTTCACGGTGCCCTACGGCGGCAAGCAGCCGCCGGCCACGCTCTCCCACAGCGGCACGCTGCCGTCCGGGCTGAGCGGACGCCACGTGATCGTCGCGGTGTGGACGGTCGCCGACACGGCCAACGCGTTCTACGCGTGCTCGGACGTGACCTTCTGAACGAGCGGAGGGCCCCCTCGCCTGAGCGAAGGGGCCCTCTTGCTGTGCGCCGCCAGGGACTCGAACCCCGGACCCGCTGATTAAGAGTCAGCTGCTCTAACCAACTGAGCTAGCGGCGCATGACTCCCGCCGTCCGCTCTTCGCGGTCGGCGACGACGAAAATACTACCTGGTCTCCAGGGGTGCTTCCGACCATTCATCCGCCGGCCATCCAGGCGCCCGGGTCGCCGGCTTTCGTCGGCCGTTCCGCCCCGCCGTCCCCGCGGCTAGATCGCCAGCGAGAGCAGCACCCCCGCGGCGTTCCGGTTCAGCTCGTCGGCGGCCCGGCGCAGCCGGTGGGCGTGCTCGACCGGGAGGGACAGGGCGAGGCAGCCCACGGCGGAACCGGCCGTGATCGGGACGGCCGCGCAGACCGTGCCCACCGCGTACTCCTGGAGGTCGAGGACCGGGACGGTGGGCGGCTGGGACTCCAGCCGGGACAGCAGCAGCTTGTCGCTGGTGATGGTGCGCGAGGTCAGGCGGGCCATCTTGTGCCGGGCGAGGTGGTCGCGGCGGCCCGCGTGGTCCAGCTGGGTGAGCAGGCTCTTGCCGACCGCGGTGGCGTGCGCCGAGACGCGGAAGTCCACCCACTCGTTCACCTTGGGCGTGGCCGGGCTGTCGGCGTACTGGGTGACGCTGACCTCGCCGTCGACGTACCGGCTGATGTAGACGGCGGCGCCCACCGAGTCGCGCAGCCGGTCCAGGGTGTGCTGGAGCTTGTCGCGCACGGCCTCCTCGCGGCCGTGGGCCGAGCCCAGGCGGGCCAGGGCCTCACCGGCGACGTACGTGCCGTCGGTGGTCTGCTCGACGTAGCCCTCGCGGCGCAGCATGCGCAGGAGCGTGGTCAGCCGCTCCCGGTCGAGGCCGGTTCCCTGGGCGATTTCGGTGTCCGTGACTCCGGTGCTGTGCCGCGTCACCGTCTCCAGGACGCGCAGGGCGTCCTGGGCCGAGTGGTGCGGCGCGGTCGGCTTGTGCTGCAGCGCCACGGTGGTCTCCCCCTGCGCTCGCTGGTAGGCCCCTGTCCCTGTCCCTGCCTGTGCCCCGATCCGGACAGCGGATCCCCTTCACGATAGCCGCCAAGCGGCCCGGAGTGAGGGGGTGTTGGCAAGATTTCAGCGCCCCCAACTGCGGCGCTGGCCCGCTGGCATATGCCAACGGCGTGCCCCAACGCCCCGACCTCGGGCGTTGGGGCACGCGCGGTGCGTGGTCGCGGCGCCACGCTGGGGGTATCTCGGGTCACGAGGTGGAGCTGAACTTCGGGTCGCCCCCGGTGCCGAGCAGGGTGCCGCCCTCCCACAGGCCGATCTCCCAGTAGATCGTGGAGTTCTCCGGGATCTCGTCGTGGAAGCCGTCGCACACCTGCCAACCCGCCGAGGAGCCGCCGTACTCGTAGCAGCGGAAGTTGTCGCCGGTCCGGTTCACCGTGCCGCGCACCTCTATGTGGTGACCGTCCGCCAGGGTGTCGCGGACGTAGAACTTGTCGCCGTAGGGCCGGAAGCACGCCAGGCCGGCCGTCGCGCGAGGGTTCTCGTAGCCGGTGACCTCGTTGCAGTTCGCGTCGAGCGTCGGTGAGGTCGACGTCGCGGAGGCCTGCTCCGAGTGGAGTGTGGCGGCGGAGGCGGAGCTGCCGAGGAAGGTGACGAGGGCGAACGCGGCCGTGGTGACGAACACGGGGGCGGTGAATTTCACTGCGTGTCTCACTCCTGCGGTGTGAAGGGCCTGACTGTGGATACCTGTTCGACCGGCGGGGCGGGGGTGGCTTCGGGGCCCGGATCTCCTGACCGGAATACTCGTCCGATTATGGCGTGTGCATGACAGTAAAGGTTGATTTGTGGGGCTGTAAGGCCTTTGTCGGCCACGTGTCGAAGGGATCAAGCCCCGTTCGCGGCGTCGTGGAGCCGGGCGCGTCGGAACCCGCCCGCAAAAGCCGCGGGTCACCGCACCGCCCGACGTGGTTCGGGCGGTGCGGTGACCCGCGGTGGAGACCGGTGGCGCGCCGTGCGTCGTGCGCCGTCAGAGCACGGCGCTCAGGAACTCCCTCGTCCGCTCGTGCTCCGGATCGCTGAAGATCTTCTCGGGAGCCCCGGACTCGATGACCCGCCCCGAGTCGAACATCAGGACCTGGTCCGAGATGTCCCGGGCGAAGTTCATCTCGTGGGTCACGCAGAGCATCGTGATGTCCGTGCTGCGGGCGATGTCCCGCAGCAGGTCCAGGACGCCCGCGACCAGCTCCGGGTCGAGTGCCGAAGTCACCTCGTCGAGCAGCAGCACCTTCGGCCGCATCGCCAGCGCGCGGGCGATCGCCACACGCTGCTGCTGGCCGCCGGAGAGCTGGGCCGGGCGGGCGTCGCACTTGTCGGCCAGCCCCACCATGTCGAGGAGTTCCCTGGCCCGTTCCGCGGCCTCGTCCTTGGACATGCCGAGCACGGTGACCGGTGCCTCGGTGATGTTGCGCAGCACGCTCATGTTCGGGAACAGGTTGAACTGCTGGAACACCATCCCGATCTGCTTGCGGACCTCGCGCCGCTCCTTCTCCGTCGCCGGGAACAGCTTCTGCCCGTCCACGGTGATCGTGCCCTCGTCAGGCTTGAGCAGCGTCATCAGCAGCCGCAGGATCGTCGTCTTGCCGGACCCCGACGGCCCGATGAGGGTGACGTGCTTGCCGGCGTCGACGGAGAAGTCGAGCTGGTCCAGGACGGTGTTGTCCCCGAACCGCTTGGTGACCTGCTCCAGGCGTATCAGCTCGCCGGTGCTGCGTTCGGGACTGGTCCCGGGGTTGGGAAGGGTGTCAGTGGGCAAGGCGTCGCTCCAGGGCTCGCAGGAAAAGGGAGGCCACGTAGGAAAGCACGATGAACGCCAGGCCGATCACCGTGAGCGGCTCGGTGAACTGGAAGTTCTCACGGGCGAAGAGCTGAGCCTCGCCGAGCATCTCCAGCACGGTGATCGCCATGAGCATCGGGGTGTCCTTGAGCATGGCGATCACGTAGTTGCCGAGGGCGGGCACCACGCGGCGGACCGCCTGCGGAAGGATGACCGCGATCCACGTCCGGTGCACGGGAAGGTTCAGCGCCGTGGCGGCCTCCCACTGGCCGACCGGCACCGCCTCGATGCCGGCCCGGTACACCTGCATCGTGTACGTCGAGTAGTGCAGACCGATGGCGAAGACACCCGTGGTCAGCGCCGAGGCCTGAACGCCCCACTCGGGCAGTACGTAGAAGAGGAAGAAGAGCTGCACCAGCAGGGGGGTGTTCCGGATGAACTCCGTGACCACCCCGACCGGCCAGCGCACCCAGCGCGTAGGGGTCCGCATCAGCAGGGCCCACACCAGGCCCAGCGCGAAGGAGATCACCGAACCGAGGGCCATGATCTGCAGGGTGACCAGCAGACCGTCCCAGAAGTGCGGCATGAAGTCGGAGACCGCGCTCCAGTCCCACTCCATCAGACAGCACCTCCCGCGTTGGTCGCCTCGGGCCGCTTCAGCACGGCCTCGGCCGCGGGAGTCGGCGCCTTGCCGACCCCCGACTTCAGCTTCTTCTCAAGGCCCCGCATGAGTCGGGTGAGCAGGAAGGCGAGGACGAAGTAGATCAGCAGGATGTACGTGTAGATCTCCGCGCTCTCCTGGAGCGCGAGACGTACGAGGTTGCCGCTGAACGCCAGGTCGCCCATGCCCATGAGGGACACCAGCGCGGTGCCCTTCAACAGCTCCACCAGCAGGTTCGAGAACGGCGGGATCATCTCCGGCAGCGCCTGCGGCAGGAGGATCAGTCGCATCCGCTGCCAGGGAGTGAAGCTGAGGGCGATGCCGCCCTCGCGCTGGGCCGGGTCGACGGCCGCGATCGCGCCGCGCACGACCTCGGCGCCGTAGGCCCCGTACGTCAGGCCGAGGGCGAGCGTGCCCGCCCACATGGGTACGAGCTGCCAGCCGAAGGCCAGCGGCAGCACGAAGTAGATCCAGAAGATCATGATCAGCGCGGAGGTGCCACGGAACACCGTGGTGTACAGGCCCGCGAGGAACCTGACGATGCGCGACTGATGAGTGCGGGCGGTGCCCACGACGAAGGCGACCACAGCGCCCAGCAGGGCGCTGAAGACGAGCAGCTGGACGGTGGTCCAGACACCCTTGGCCACGAGTTCCCAGAGTCCGGATGTCATCCGCCGCAGAGCTCCTTCGCGGTCAGATCGGTCATCTCGTCCTCGGTGAAACCGAAGGGGCGCAGGATGCGCAGGAGTTCGCCGCTCTTCTTCATCTTGTGCAGCTCGACGTTGAAGGCGTCCCGCAGGTTGGTCTCGTTCGGGCGGAACGCGAAGGCGCCGCCGTCCACGTGCGGCTTGCCGTTGACGATCGGCTTGAACGCCTCGGTCACCTCGGTGCTGGACGACTTCTTCACCACCTCGCGGGTGGTCAGAGCCGTACCGGCGAAGACGTCGGCGCGCCCGGTCTCCACGGCGTTGAGGCCGGCGACCTGGTCGGGCACGATGAGGATGTCGTCCTTCGGATACCCGGCCTCCACCGCGTAGGCGATCTCCGCGTAGCCCGTGCCGGTGGCGAACTTGGCCTTCTTCGCCACGACGTCCTTGTAGTCGTGCAGTCCGAGCGGATTGCCCTTGCGCACGATGAAGGAGTCCAGCATCTGGTAGTCGGGGTCGGAGAAGATGACCTGCTCGCAGCGGGTGGGGTTGACGTACATCCCGGCCGCCACGATGTCGAACTGCTGCGACTGAAGACCCGGGATGAGGGAGCCGAACTCGGTCGGTACCGGCTGCACCTCTTCCACGCCGAGCCGCTTGAAGATGACCCTCGCCAGCTCCGGCGCCTCGCCGGTCAGCTCACCGTTCTTGTCGATGTACCCGAAGGGGATCTCGCCGGCGATGCCGAGCCGGGCCACGCCCTGTGCCTTGAGCCGGTCGAGGAGATCGCCGCCTTCCACGTCGGACGCGGTGGCCACCCGCGAGCAGCCGGCGGCTCCCAGCGCACCGAGCGCCGCGACCCCCGCGAGCAGCGACCGGCGAGTGGGCCCGGCTGTCCTGGGCCTTTGGTCGGATATACCCCATGGAGGGGTTCTGTGTGGTGGAGCCATGGGCGCGCAGCTACCCGAAGCCGGACGGGTTATGCCGATCTTTTTCAGTCCGATACCTCGGCCCCGCACCCTTGACCGCGGGGCCGCCGGGCACTGCCATGGAGGGTATGGCTGATCGCTTCATCGAAGTCTCGCTGGTCAAGCGCGGAATCACCTGCACGGCCCAACTGCTGGACGACCGGGCCCCGATCACCTGCGCGGCGGTCTGGGACGCGCTCCCCCTCGGCGGCGACGTGTATCACGCCAAATACGCGCGCAACGAGATCTACGCCCTTTTCCCGCCCTTCGCGGCATACGAACCGCCGCTGGAGAATCCGACGGTGACGCCCATTCCGGGCGATCTGTGCTATTTCGCCTTCGCGGGTGCCGAGTTGGGCACCAAGGCGTACGGCTACGACCGCGAGGTCCGCGCGGGCACCACCCTCGTCGACCTGGCCCTGTTCTACGAGCGCAACAACCTGCTGCTCAACGGCGACGTCGGCTGGGTCCCCGGCACCGTCTGGGGGCAGGTCGTCGAGGGCCTGGCGGAGATGGCCGAGGCCTGCAACGACCTGTGGCGAGCGGGAGCGGAGGGAGAGACGCTCAGCTTCCGCCGCGCGTAGGGCGGCGCCACGACTGCCCGCCGCACCGCCGCCCCAAGCTGCGGGCAGTCGTGCCTCCCCAGTGCCTGAACGGCCTGGGAGGTACCCCCAGGGGCGGCACGGGTGGGCGGTGGGGGCACCTCCCGCTCGAGCGAAGCCGAGAGTGGGGGAGGCACCCCGCAGCGCCGGGCCGCGCACCCACCCCCGGCCCGCACCCACGCCGGCCACTACTCGGCCGACGCGGGACTACCCGCCGCCACCCCCGCCCCGTACAACGCGTGCGCAGCCCGCAACACCAGATCATCCCGATGCCGCGCCGCGACCAGCTGGAGCCCGATGGGCAGCCCGTCCCCGTCGGCCCCCACCGGCACCGTCGCCGCCGGCTGCTGGGTCAGGTTGAACGGGTAGGTGAAGGGCGTCCACCCCGTCCACCGCCGGTGCCCCGAACCCTTCGGCACCTCGGCCCCCGCCTCGAACGCGGTGATCGGCAGCGTCGGCGTGACCAGCAGGTCGTACGCGTCGTGGAAGCGGCCCATCCGCCGGCCCAGCTCCATCCGTACGTCCACCGCGGCCAGGTACTCCAGTGCCGAGTACCGCGCCCCCGCGCCGACGATCTCCCGCAGCCCGGGGTCCAGGAGCTTCCGCTGACCCGCCCCGAGGTGCTGCACCACGCGCGCCGCCCCGCTGAACCACAGCGTGTGGAAGGCGTCCACCGGGTCCGCGAAATCCGGGTCGGCCTCCGTCACGTACGCGCCCAGCTCCGCCAGCCGTTCCACCGCCCGCCGGACCGCCGTGGCCACCGCCGGGCGTACCGCCACCTGCCCGCCCAGCGAGGGCGAGTACGCCACCCGCAACCCCCGCACCCCGCCGGACAGCGCCTCGGTGTACGACCCGGGCGCCGGGCCCAGCGCCGACCAGTCACGGGCGTCCGGGGTGCCGATGACGTCCAGCATCAGCGCCGCGTCCGCCGCGTCCCGGGTCATCGGGCCGACGTGCGCGAGGGTGCCGAACGCGCTCGCCGGGTAGAGCGGGACCCGGCCGTACGTCGGTTTCAGGCCGAAGATGCCGCAGAAGGACGCCGGGATGCGCACGCTGCCGCCGCCGTCCGTACCCAGCGCCAGCGGCCCCGCCCCGCGGGCCACGGCCGCCGCCGCGCCCCCGCTGGAGCCGCCCGCGGTGCGGGTCGGATCGTGCGGGTTGCGGGTGACGCCGGACAGGGGCGAGTCAGTGACGCCCTTCCAGCCGTACTCGGGCGTCGTCGTCTTGCCGAGGAACACGGCGCCGTGTTCGCGCAGCCGGGCCACGGAGGGCGCGTCCTCGTCCCAGGGCCCGTCCGGTGAGACGGCGCGGGAGCCGCGCAGGGTCGGGTGACCGCGCGTCAGCAGGATGTCCTTCACCGTGACCGGTACGCCGTCCAGCCGACCGCCCGGCTCCCCGCGCCGCCACCGCTCCTCGGACCGCCGTGCCCCGTCGAGCGCCTCCTCGCCGGTCAGCCGGACGAACGCGTTCACCTCCGGCTGGATCCGCTCGGCCCGCTCCAGCGCGGCCCGGGTCACCTCCACGGGGCTGAAGTCGCCCTTGCGGTAACCGTCGACGAGCTGTACAGTGGTCAGCTCGGTGAGGTCGGTCATGCAGCACCCTCCCGCGTATGTGGGACGTCAGTGTCCGGGCACGTATCCGCGCTTCTTGTCGACCACGTTCGCCAGCGGCTCGCCGGCCGCCCAGCTCTCGTACAACTCCACGAACTGCGCGCCCAGTTCGTCCCGCCAGCCGATCGTGTCCCCGCTCATGTGCGGGGAGATGATCAGATCCGGGACCCGCCACAACGGGCTGTCGGGCGCGAGGGGCTCGTGGCTCAGCACGTCCAGGGCGGCGCCCGCGATCCAGCGCCTGGTCAGCGCCTCGGCGAGATCGTCCTCGACGACCAGCTGACCCCGCCCCACGTTCACGAACCGCGCGGAGGGCTGCATCACCCCGAACCGGCGGGAGTCGAACATGCCGCGCGTGTCGTCGGTGAGCGGGGCCGCCGCCACCACCCAGTCGGCACGGGCCAGCAACCGGTCCAGCTCACCGGGCCCGTGGACGCCGGGGCGAGGGGTGCGGCCGACCAGCGCGGTCGTGATCCCCAGCGCCTTGAGGGTCTGCGCGATCGCCCGCCCGATCGGCCCGGAGCCGACCACGCAGGCGCGGGTTCCGGCCACCCGCATCGACTCCCGGTGCCGCCAGGTCCGCTCGCCCTGCAACCGCAGGGTCGTGGGCAGATCCTTCGCCATCGCGAGGACGAGCGCGGCGACGTACTCGGCGATCGGCTGGTCGAAGACACCGCGCGCGTTGGTCACGACCGTGTCCGACGCGGCCAGCTCCGGGCACATCAGATGGTCCACACCGGCGCTCGCCGTGTGCACCCAGCGCGGCCGGGGGCCGTCGCCGGGCCACGCCTTCCGTACGGCGTGCGAGGTGAAGTCCCACACGAGCAGGACGTCCGCGTGCGGCAGCCGCTCGGCGAGGCTCTTCTCGTCGGCGTGCTCGATCCGGGCGCGGCCGGTCAGCCGGCCCAGGCGGGGGAGCGGCTCGGCGTCCAGGACGAGGAGCGTGGGCATGGTCATCGGCAGGCCTGTCTCCGGTCGGTGAGAACGGGGCGGTTCAGGAGTTGACGGATAAGTTAACCGGCTGTTGACCTGGGAGTGACGCGGGCGGATTGACCACGCTCGCACCGGAACCTACCTTCGTCAACACGGCCGTGCGTAACGGTGCGTTGCCCTCCCCTTTCTCAGTGTGAGGCCGGTGCGTGCCATGGACATCTCCTTTCTCGGCGGACCAGCTCCGCAACGCGGGGTCGGCGTGGTCGCCCCGTTCGACTTCGCACTCGATCGCGAGCTGTGGCGATGGGTGCCCGACGACGTGTCGCTGCACATGACGCGAACCCCTTTCGTACCCGTCGAGGTCAGTCTCGACCTCGCCCGGATGGTCAGCGAACACGAGACGCTCGGTGAGGCCGTGCGCACCCTCAACGCCATCGCGCCCGAGGTCATCGCCTACGCCTGCACCTCGGGCAGCTTCGTCGGCGGCATCACCGGGGAACGCGCGATGTGCGAGGCGATGACCTGGGCGGGCGCCGTCCCGTCCGTGACCACCTCCGGCGCGCTGCTGGACGCGCTGGCCGAACTGGGCGTACGCCGGGTCGCGCTGGTGACCCCGTACACCGTCTCCGTGACCCGAGCGCTGGAGGCGTACGTCGCCGAAGCCGGCGTGACCGTCACCGGCTGCGCCTTCATGGGCCTGACCCGGCACATCTGGAAGGTCCCGTACCGCGACGTGGCCGACATGGCACGCCAGGCGGTACCGGGCCCGGGGGCGGCGGACGCCCTGTTCATCTCCTGCACCAACCTCCCCACCTACGACGTCATCCCTCAGCTGGAGGCCGAGCTGCGGATCCCGGTGATCTCGGCCAACCAAGTGACGATGTGGGCGGCACTGCGCCGATTGGGTACCCCTGCGGTGGGGCCGTATCAGGCGCTGACCGATCCGTCCGCGCGCATCGGTCCCGCGGTGCCGGGCCCGATGGGTCCCGCGGTGCCGGGTCCGATGGGTCCCGCGGTCGCGGGTCCGGTCGGCCCCGCGGTGGCGGACCTGCCGGGCGTCGGTGACGCTCCGGACACGGAACAGCAGCAGGAAGGGTGGACATGACAGCACTGGGATTCCTGTACCCGGGCCACTCCGGTGAGGACGACTACCCACGCATCGAGCAGCTCCTGGGCAGCGACATCCGGGTGGACCTGGTGCACACGGACATCGGCGAGGACGCGCACCGGGTCGACGCGCTGCGCGAGATGGGCGCACCGCAGCGGCTCGCGGCGGGTGTGGAGGAGCTGCGGCTCGCCGGCGCCGACGCCGTGGTGTGGGCCTGCACCAGCGGAAGCTTCGTGCACGGCTGGGACGGGGCCCAGGAACAGGTGCGCGCCCTGGCCCAGGCCGCGGGCCTCCCGGCCTCCTCCACCTCCTTCGCCTTCGTGCACGCGGCGAAGGAGATCGGGGCGCGGCGGGTCGCGGTCGGGGCGACCTACCCGGACGACGTGGCGCAGCTCTTCGCGGAGTTCCTGCGCGCCGCCGGCATCGAGGCGGTCGGCGTCGTCAGCTCCGGCATCATCACGGCCGCGGAGGTCGGCACCTGGACCGAGTCGGAGGTGCTGGCCCTGGCCCGCGCCGCCGACCACCCGGACGCGGAGGCGGTCCTCCTCCCGGACACCGCACTGCACACGGCGGCCCACATCCCGGCCCTGGAGAAGGAACTGGGCAAGCCGGTCCTCACCGCGAACCAGGTCACCGTCTGGGAGGGCCTGCGCCTGGCGGACCGCCGGGTCAACGCCCCGGAACTGGGAGCGCTGTTCACCCGGGAGCCGGTGGTGCAGGCCTGACACCGTGGTTGACGCCGGGGGCTGAGCGGAGCAACCGCGCGAAGGCACCGGTGGTGCCCGGCCGACCCGGGCTCGGCCGGAAACGGAAGAACCCCGGTCCCGCTGGAGCGGGGCCGGGGTTCCGGTCGAGCGCTGGGCAGGCCTTGCACCTGCATTTCCCCACGGGAAGTGGGGCGTCTTTCCTTGGACCACCAACGCACTGCCGACCGTTGGGGGTTGAGCCCCGCGAGCTGGCAGGATGATCGTACCGCAGCTCTGCTCGGGGTGCACATCGACTCCGTGGCGCAGGGGGTGCGGTTAACGGCGCTGTTCAGGGAACGGTCACTCACATGAACAGTGGGCCAAGTTCTGAACGCGCGCAATCTCTTGCCAGCCCCTGAGGGCCCCCCTATTCTCACGCCGAGAAAGCGCTTTCCCGTCCGTCGTGTTGACGTGATCACGACAGGACGTTCGTTCCGTCATGTGAAGACGAATGGGGAGACCGAGGATGAGACGACCAGTCGCGCTGCGACTCCACGCGGCGCTGGCCACCTTGGCTGTCGCCGCCGCGACCGGCGTGGTGCTGTCGATGCCCGAGGCGGCGGCAGCGGCCATCGGCGCCACCGGCTACGCGACCCAGAACGGCGGCACGACCGGCGGTGCGGGCGGACAGACGGTCCGGGCCACCACCGGAACCGCGATCCACCAGGCCCTGTGCGGCAGGGCCGACAGCAGCACCCCGATCATCATCGAGGTCGAGGGCACCATCAACCACGGCAACACCACCAAGGTGTCCGGCGACAGCTGCAGCACCGCGGCCGACAAGATCGAGCTCAAACAGATCAGCAACGTCACGATCGTCGGGGTCGGCGGCGGTGCCGTCTTCGACCAACTGGGCATCCACATCCGGGAGTCCAGCAACATCATCATCCAGAACGTGACGGTACGGAACGTCAAGAAGTCGGGCTCGCCCACGTCCAACGGCGGCGACGCCATCGGGATGGAGAGCGGCGTCCGCAACGTCTGGGTCGACCACACCACCCTGGAGGCGTCGGGCGGGGAGTCGGAGGGCTACGACGGTCTCTTCGACATGAAGGACAACACCCAGTACGTGACCCTGTCCTACAGCGTCCTGCGCAACTCCGGCCGCGGCGGCCTGATCGGCTCCAGCGAGAGCGACCGCTCCAACGGCTACGTCACCTTCCACCACAACAAGTACGAGAACATCGACTCCCGCGCGCCCTTGCTGCGCGGCGGCACGGCCCACATCTACAACAACCACTACGTGAGCCTCAACGAGTCCGGCATCAACTCCCGGGCCGGCGCCAAGGCCAAGGTGGACAACAACTACTTCGAGGACTCCAAGGACGTCCTCGGCACCTTCTACACGGACCAGGCCGGCTACTGGCAGGTCAGCGGGAACATCTTCGACAACGTGACCTGGTCCGACCGCGAGGGCGACACCAACCCCGCCGGGCCCGACCCGCGGTCCAACACCAGCGTCAGCATTCCGTACTCCTACAAACTCGACGCGGCCGACTGCGTGCCGGGCGTCGTGAGCCAGACGGCGGGCGCCGGCAAGGGGCTGAAGGTCTCGGACGGCAGCTGTACGCCGCAGAACCCGGACCCGACCGACCCGGGCCCGACCGACCCCGGGCCCACCGACCCGGACCCGGACCCGACCGACCCCGGCCCCACCGACCCGCCCACCGGAACCAACCTCAGCATCGGGGCGGGCTCCGACGGCTCCTCCAAGGCCGACGGAACCAGCTACGGCAACGTCCGTGACGGCGACATGGGCACCTACTGGTCCCCGACCGGCTCGACCGGTTCCGTCTCCGTGAAGTGGGGATCCGCCACCACGGTCTCCAAGGTCGTCATCCGGGAGGCGTCGGGTTCCGAGGGCGCCATCGGGTCGTGGCGGGTCGTCAACCACGACACCGGCTCCGTCCTGGCCTCCGGCAGCGGAGCGGGCGTCATCGGCTTCGCCTCGACCTCGCTGAAGAAGGTCACCTTCGAGATCACCGGCTCCAGCGGCACGCCGAAGGTCGCCGAGTTCGAGACCTACGCCGGCTAGCGAGCGGCCCGGTCGCGCGGGAGGGGCGGGGAGTGTCCGGTATGCGCATACCGGTACGGCCTCGCCCTCTTGCATGGGCGCGGGACAATGGACGGTGGCCCGCTCCTCCCCGGGGGAGTGCCCCGGTCCGCGGGGAGGGCCGCCGTACGTACGAGGAGGAGAAGACATGGCGGAGCCCACGCCGCGTCGGAACGAACCGCGGCTACGCCCCGCGCCCCTGCTCTTCGAGCCGGCGGAGGTGTCCGCCGACCCCGAGCACTTCTTCGACCTCGAGTCGATCGACGACCCCCGGGCGCAGCTGGACCGGGCGACGGAGCTGACGCAGGCCTTCCGCGCGGCGGCGGACCGGGCGATGGAGTTCCAGGCGATGGCGGCGGCGCAGCTCGCCGATCCGCGGCGCTTCGACCGGCTGACACTCGCGGACATCGCCGAGCGGGCCGAGTGGACCGAGGACTACGCCAAGAAGATGGTGGAGTTCGGGCGCGACCTGATGCGCGGCGGCGAGGGCGGCGTACACCCCGACTAGCTGGCCCGCATATGCCAGGCGAGTGGGCAAGATACTCCCTTCCCCTCCCTCCTGTCCCGGTTTCCCGCAACCCAGCGGAGTGGCTCCCTCACCCCCGGTAGATGTATGCGTCATGAGCAGCACACGCGAAGTCATCCTCGACGCCACGTCCCACGTCTCGGACGCCACCCCCGACGGGGCCGCCTGGCTGGCCTCGGCGGGGCCGTACCCGCGCAGCACGCTCGCCCTCTGGGAGGAGCGGCCCCAGGCCCCGGTCGTCCTGCCCTGTGGTTCCGCCTTCGACGTGGTGAGCGCCCCCGCGATCTTCGGGCGCCGGATGCTGGACCGGATGTGGGACGAGGGGCCGGGGTCCGGACCGGTGGCCGAGTTCCGGGGCCGGATGCTGCTGTTCGCCGCGCCGGGCACGGCCCAGCGGCTGCCGTCGCTGCTGGAGTGGGAGGAGTGGAGCGCGCGCGGCCGGACGGGTGGCCGTACGGGCGCGGTGCCCCCGCTGCTGTGTCACGGTGCCGGGGACGCGGTGACGGTGCCGGCCCCGGTGGGCGTGCCCGCGCGTTCCGGTTCCCGCTGGCTGGTGGCGCCGGACACGCGCCTGCCGTGGCTCCCGGGTCCCGAGATCCTGCTCTGGGCGGCCGTACGGGCGGCCCGCGCGGCGGTGCGGATTTCGATTTTTCCTCCCGCCGACCAGGATGCTAAGGTCTACGACGTCAGCAGGCGCCGCTAGCTCAGTTGGTTAGAGCAGCTGACTCTTAATCAGCGGGTCCGGGGTTCGAGTCCCTGGCGGCGCACAGACAACGAGAAGGCCCCTCGCGCAAGCGAGGGGCCCTTCTCGCGTGCCCGGGAGTGCCCGGACGCGCCCGTCGGACTCACCCCGGCGTGATCTGCACCGTCCACGCCCCCGAGACCGTCCGCCCCTCCACCTCCACCCGTACGCCCTCCCCCGGCACCGTGAAACTCTCGCCGAGGCTCACCGGAGCGTCGGCGAGCGGGGGGTAGACCGAGTCCTCCCAGCAGGCCTCGGTCTCCGGATGGGCGTCGATCACCTCGATCGGCCCGCCCCCGGACTCCGCCCCGCTGCGCACCCGGTACACCAGCACCCCCGCCCGGCAGGCGGCGAGATCGTTGCCGACCGGCCCCCGCGCCTCGAAGGCGAGCACGCTGTCCGCGCCCGTGCGCACCACGGCCAGCTTCGTACCGCGCCCGAGACCGAAGGCCGGCGCCCCGGCGGCGCCCGTCACCATCACCCCCGGCCCGGCCCCCAGCGGCTCCAGCGTCAGCCGGGTGGGCCCGCCGCCCCGCACGCACGCCACCTGCCGGGGTTCCAGCCAGCCCAGCTTCCACTTGTGCCAGCCGAAGAGATCCGGAGCGAGCCCGAACTGGCTGCCCATCAGGTCCCAGTCGCCGACGTGGGTGTCCCAGTCGCCCTTGCCGTCGACGGGCCGGTGGTACAGGTCGGGCAGGTCGAAGACGTGCCCGGTCTCGTGGGCCAGGACCAGCCGGTCCGGCGGATGGTTCTCGAAGACCGTGACGACCCGCCGGATGTCGGTGCCGTCGGCCCGCATCGGGGTGTCCAGGTTGACGACCTTCGTCGCGTCGGAGTCCACGCCGGGCGCGTCCGGGTCCGCGACGAAGTAGACGATGTCGTAGCGGGAGAAGTCGACGTGCCGGTCGGCGGCGTCCAGCGCGTCGCGCAGGTAGGCGGCCCGGTGCTCGGGGCTCCAGTCGCGCTGTATGTCGTACGCCGTCGACGGCCGCGGCATGGGGACCCAGCTCGGCAGCGGGTGCGGGCGGAGCGTGAACGTGCCGTAGGAGGCGCGCTGGAAGAAGCGGGTGGTCGCCGGGAAGTGGTCGGCGGCGAGTTCGGCGGGCGCGGTCAGCGGCTGGGAGTCGGGAAAGGACAGGAACACCATCACCGCGTCCAGGGCGCGGGAGGGCCGCGGGTAGGCGGCGTTCCAGGTGTCCAGGCCCTCGGAGTGGTGCACCTCGGTCCGCTGGAGCGCGCAGGGCTCCGGGGAGAAGGGCTCGGCGGCCGACGGGGCGGTGACCAGGGAGGTCGCGGCCAGTGCCGACATCGTGGTGCACACCGCCGCCGTACTGCGCAGCCGGGACCGGGGCGCCCCCGCCGCCCGGCGGACCGCGCCGAGTCCCTTGAGGGTCTCCCGCGGAAGTCGCCTCAGGGGGAGCTGGCGCGGCACATGGACCTCCGGGTGCGGTTGACGGGACACCGCACCCAGCTTGTGCATGATTGTCGTATTACGCCCTGTTCGCCTGCACCGGATGGGTGAGCCGCCGGGAATTTCGCGGGAGGCTCCCTGGCCGACACCCCGAGGGCACTCACGGAACGTCACAACTGGTCGGGGGCGTATAGAACCCGTCCAGGTGTGGGCAGAAACGATCTGCCGGAGGGGTCGCGCGGTCCGGACCGCGGAACGGCGGCTGGTAGGGCTCGGTGGCAGCCTCTATGATCGGCACACTTTCCTGCACGAACAGAGCACGAACAGAGATCGAGGCACTGCGGGAGCGAGCGGTGAACGGAACCTCCGAAGGGCCGGCGCCCGTGGCAGACCTCGACCGGTCGGCCGTCACAGAGAGTGACAACTACCTGGCTCCTCGTACGCCGTGTACGGGGCCCCCGACCTACCACTCGGCGTTCGCGGCCGCCCCCCTCGCCATGGCCGTCGTCGACGCCGAGGGCCTGGTCGTCAGCGCCAACGACACGCTCGGCACCCTGCTCGGCACCGATCCGGCCGCGCTGGCCGGCCGCGCGGCCGCCGAGCTGGTCGACCTCGTCTCCGACGCCGGAACCTGGCACGCGTACCGCGAGGTGCTGCGGGGCCGGCAGCCCCGGCTGCGCTGCACCCGGCGGCTGAAGGGGGCCGACGGGCACTCCCTGTGGGTGCAGGTGACGGTCGCGCCCCTGGCCGAGCCGGGGGAGGTGCCGGGCGGACTGCTGATGTCGGTCGCCGACATCAGCGCCCGGCGCGAACTCCAGGCCCGGCTGCGCCACCTCCAGATGCACGACCCGGTGACCCGGCTGCCCAACCGCGCGCTGTTCTTCGAGCGTCTGACGGCCGCGCTGGAGGCGGAGTCGTACGAGCACGGCGGCACCGGCCGGATCGGCGTGTGCTACCTGGACCTGGACGGCTTCAAGGCCGTCAACGACACCCTCGGCCACCGTGTCGGCGACCGGCTGCTGGCCGCCGTCGCCGAACGCCTCACCCGCTGCGCCGAGGAGGCCGCCGCCCACACCCGGTCCGGCGCCCCGCTGGTGGCCCGGCTCGGCGGCGACGAGTTCGCCCTCCTCGTGGAGGACTCCACCGGCACCGACCAGCTCGCCGACCTGGCCGAATCGGTCCTCACGGCGCTCCAGGCGCCCTTCGAGCTGTGCGACCGCCGCCTCTCGGTCACCGCGTCGGTCGGCGTCGTCGAACGCCACACCGCCGGCACCACCCCCACCGCCCTGATGCAGGCGGCCGACACGACCCTGTACTGGGCCAAGGCCGACGGCAGGGCCCGCTGGACGCTCTTCGACCCCGAGCGGAACGCGAACCGCATGACCCGCCAGGCCCTCGCCGCCACGCTCCGCCCCGCCATCGACCGCGGCGAGTTCGCCCTGGAGTACCAGCCGCTGGTCGGCATGGAGGACGGCCGGGTGCGGGGCGTCGAGGCGCTCATCCGCTGGAATCATCCTCAGTTCGGCGTACTGGCGCCGAATCGGTTCATCGCACTGGCGGAGGAAGACGGTTCGATCGTTCCCCTCGGCCGCTGGATCCTGCGCACGGCCTGCCGCCAGGCCCGCCGCTGGCAGCTCGCCCACCCGGACGACCCGCCGATCTTCGTCAGCGTCAACGTGGCGGTCCGCCAGGTCTGGGACTCCGACCTGGTCGCGGACGTCGCGGCCACCCTGGAGGAGACCGGCCTCGCCCCGCACCTGCTCCAGCTGGAGCTGACCGAGTCGGCGGTGATGGGCTCCGCGGGCCGGCCGCTCCAGGCCCTCAAGGCGCTCAGCGACATGGGCGTCCACATCGCCATCGACGACTTCGGCACCGGCTACTCGAACCTGGCCTACCTCAGCCGGCTGCCGGTCTCGGTCCTGAAGCTGGACGGCGCCTTCGTACGGGGCTTCCAGTACGACAAGGTCGACGCGGGCGGAGGGGTGGACGCGTCCGGGGCGAACCCGGCCGACGAGGTCATCGTCGAGGCGATGGTCCAGCTGGCCCACCGGCTCGGCCTGACCGTCACCGCCGAGTGCGTGGAAACGTCCGACCAGGCGACCCGCCTGCGCCGCATCGGCTGCGACACCGGTCAGGGCTGGCTGTACTCCCGACCGGTGGCGCCGGATCGCATCTCCGCGCTGCTGGGCCCCGCCGGGCCCGGAGCGGCCGGGGTTCAGGCGGGCGTCGGCAACCCGTAGGCGTCGGCGATCAGCTCGTAGGAGCGCAGCCGTACGTCGCCGCCGTGAGCGTTGGCGGTGAGCATCAGCTCGTCGGCGCCGGTGCGCTTTTGGAGGTCGTCGAGGCCCGACCTGACCTCGTCGGCGGTCCCGTGGACGACGTTGGAGTTCCAGGACGCCACGAACTCCTCCTCCATCGGGCTGAAGTCGTACGCCTCGGCCTCCTCCGGCGTCGGCACGAGCCCGGGGCGCCCGGTGCGCAGCCGGACCATGTTCAGCGCGGCGGCCAGCACCTGCCGACGGGCCTCCTTCTCGTCGTCGGTCGCCAGCGCGGAGACGCCGATCAGGGCGTACGGGGCGTCGAGGACGGCGGACGGCCGGAAGGACTCCCGGTACAGGTCGAGCGCCGGGACGGTGTTCTGCGCCGAGAAGTGGTGCGCGAACGCGAAGGGGAGCCCGAGGGTGCCGGCCAGCCGGGCGCTGAAGCCGGAGGAACCGAGCAGCCACACCGGCGGCCGGTGCGCGGACTGCACACCGCCGGGGGAGGTGGCCTGCACGGGACCGGGCACGGCGTGGATGCGCCGGTACGGATGCCCGTCGGGGAAGTCGTCGTCCAGGAACCGGATCAGCTCGGCGAGCTGCTGCGGGAAGTCGTCGGCGCCCTCGTTGAGCCGTTCCGTGCGGCGCAGTGCGGCGGCGGTGGCCCCGTCGGTGCCGGGGGCGCGCCCGAGGCCGAGGTCGACACGTCCGGGCGCCATGGCTTCGAGGGTGCCGAACTGCTCCGCGATCACGAGCGGCGCGTGGTTCGGCAGCATGACGCCGCCCGAGCCGAGCCGGATGCGGTCGGTGTGGGCGGCCAGGTGGGCGAGGATCACCGCGGGGGAGGAGGAGGCCACGCCGGGCATCGAGTGGTGCTCGGCCACCCAGTACCGGTGGAAGCCGCGGCTCTCCGCGAGGCGTGCGATGTCCACGCTGGTGCGCAGGGCGTCGGTGGCGGTCCGGCCGGCGCCGACGGTCACCAGGTCCAGCACGGAGAGGGGTACGGGCGCGGTGCCGTGGGTCGTGCCCCGGATCTCCTCTGCGGCGTCTGCGGCCATGGTGGGGTGCCTCCTGTGTCGTGACAATCGCGCGGGTCGCTGCGCTGCGTAACAGGAGGGGGTCTCCGGTTATTCCCCGGTGGTGGTCCTGAGGGTGCGGAGGAAGGCGGTGAAGGCGGGGGCGGCGAAGGTGAGCGTGGCCCGGTCCGGGGTCTTGGAGTCGCGGACGGCTATGTGGGGGTGGCGGTGGGCGACCTCTACGCAGTCGTTGCCCTCACCGCCGCCGGAGTAGGACGACTTCTGCCACTGGGTGGGGGTGGTCATGGGATTTCCTCACAGCTCCTTGGCCAGGTGGTGGATGAGGTCGCGTGACCGCTCCGGGGAGAGTGACTCGTCCCTCACCCTACGAAAGAGCTTCCGGAAGTGACCCAGTTGGGCTTCGGAATCGAGAAAGGCCGTGCCGTGCGGTGCGTCGCGCACCACGGTATCCAGGCGAGGCACAGCTGCGCCCACGTGCACCATGGCGCTGCCGGCTCCCGCGAAGTCGTCCAGTGCGAACGGAATGACGCGAACAGTGACGTGCTCGGCCTCGGACATCTCCGCGATGCGTGCGAGCTGCATCCGGGTCGCGGCACGCCCGGCCACCTTGATCCGGAGCGCTGCTTCGTGGATCAACGTCTCGTAGGGAATCGGATCAGGCCCCTCGACGATGACCTTCCGCTTCATCCTGTGGTGCACCCGGTGCTCCACCTCGCGGTCGGGGAACTCCGGGTTCATGTAGGTGAAGAGAGAGCGGGCGTAGGCCTCCGTCTGGAACAGACCTGGCACGTGGATGACCGCCACATCGCGACGGAACGTCGCGTGATGGTCCAACTCGGCCAGATCCTGATAGGCGGCGGGAAGCACGCCGCGATAGTCGTCCCACCAGCCCCGGACCCGGACCGTCGCCATGGCTACCAGAGCATCGATCAACTCGCCGTCGGGACAGGCGTAGTTGGCTGCGAGACGGCGTAGCCGCTCCTCGCTCACTCCGGCGATTCCGGACTCGATCTGACTGATCTGGACGGAGTTCACGCCGAGAAGGGCTGCCGCCTCGGTTGCCTTGAGTCCTGCTGCTTCCCGCATCCTTCTCAGTTCAGCCCCCAGGCGCTCCTGACGTGCTGTGGGCGTGCGTCTCGGCGGCACAACTTCCTCCTCGCTCAACGGGCGCCCTCGGGCGGCTCGTTCGGGGCAAGATTACGCGACCGGCTTGCCTAGTAATAAATCTATGACCTACCTTCGGTGATGCGACGAACACTCTTTGCGATCGCGGGATGCTGGAAGCGCACCGCTCGGTCCTGCCACGACGGCTGCGGCAATGCCACCGCACCCCACTCCTCTCCACGTCTCCGAAGGAGTCCGCGTGCCCGAAAACGATCCGTGGGAGTACTCCCTCTACATCCCGAACGACCCCCGCGCCGTCACCGTCTGCCGCCGCACCCTCCGGCTGATCCTGACGATGCACGGGCTGATCCGGCTGGTCGACGTCGCGGAGCTGCTGGCGACGGAGCTGGTCTCCAACGCCGTGCGGCACACCAAGGGGCCCGCCGCCCTGCGGGTGCGCTGGGCGGCGGGCGTCTTGCGGATCGGGGCCTGGGACGCGGACCCGTCACCGCCCGAGCCGCCGCAGCCGTTCGACCGGGCCGTGGACCGGGAGGACGGGCGGGGCCTGGCGCTGGTGCGGGCCTGTGCCGACGTGTGGGGGTGGCAGCCGCTGGCCCGCGAGGGCAACCGGGGCAAGTACGTGTGGTGCGAGCTGGGTACGGCCCCGGCTGCGGGACCCGCGAGACGCGCCGGCTAGTCGACGGGTGCGACCCGGATCAGGTTGCCGTCCGGGTCCGCGACCACGAAGGTGCGGCCGAAGACCTCGTCGTGCGGTGGCTCGACCACGGTGGCGCCCTTGGCGGTCCACGCGGCGTGGAGGTCGTCGATGGCGGACGAGGGGCCCGGGAGCATCAGGCCGATCTCCGAGGTGCGCGGCGTGCCCGGGGCGATCTGGTCCGACTTGCCGCTCCAGAGCGCGAACACCACTCCGGGCGCGACCTCGAACGGGACGTAGCGCGGCGTGACCATGACCGGCTTCATGTCGAACAGGTCGGCGTAGAACGCGGTCGCGCGCTCGACGTCGTTGACGTAGACGAGGAAGAGGTTGGGTGCGGACATGGGTGTCGGGCTCCTTCCGAATGGGCCGGTTCCGGCCGTCGGTGTCAGCCTCGCCTGAGAACATGACACGGTCTGTCGTATTCAGGTGAGGAAGTCCGGCGCATGAGTCGACCGCAACGTCTGATCGAGCTCCTCGCGGCGCTGCAGGCACGGCCGCGGACCACCGCCGAGTCGCTGGCCGACGAGCTGGGGGTCTCGACCAGAACGGTGTTGCGTGACGTGCGGGCGCTGGTCGACGCGGGCATCCCCGTCTTCACCGAGCGGGGCAAGTACGGCGGCATCAGCCTGTTGCCCGGCGACCAGGCCGGCCTGTCGAAGCTGACGACCGGCGAGGCGGATCTGCTCCGGGCCGTCGGGCTCGATCCCGACCGGGCCCGCCAGGTCGGCGGAGAGGCGGCCGCCCGGTCGGCGCTGCGCAAGCTGACGCCGCGCCGGTCGCCGCCGCCCGCTCGGGACGATCTGCCGCTGTCCCTGACGGACGTGATCGCGATCGACAACCGGCCCTGGTTCGAGGAGGCCGCGCCCCTGCCCGACGTCGCCGGACTGGTCCGGGACCTGCGCACGGGAAGGCGGTTGCGCATCAACTACCGGCGTAGTGGCTCGGCGAGCGCGCGGGATCTCGTGGTCGACCCGTACGGGCTCGTGCAGCGGGGCGGGCGCTGGTACCTGGTGGCCGACCGGGACCGGCACCCCCGCATGTTCGCGCTCTCCCGTCTCCGGCACTGGGCCGTACTCGACGGCGACCGTCGGCTGCGGCCCGGTGCCGACCTGGCCGGCACGGCGCGGGAGCTGGGCGAGGCGTTGGAGAGTCAGGGGCACGTCGTGGTCACGGCGTGGGTCGACGCCGACCGCCTCGACCTGGTCCGCCGGATCCTGGGTGCGCGGCTCAGGACGGCGGGCGGCCCCGGGGACGACGGCCGGGTCGAGATAACCGTGGCGTACGGCCACCTCGACGGAGTGCGTCAGCTGCTCCAGTTCGGCGAACACATCGAGGTCGTCGCCCCCGAGGCCGCCCGTCGGCTGCTCCACCGGCTCGCGGTCGGCATGGCCCACAGGCACGCCCACTGACGTCGCCCGGTGCGCGATGCGTGCCGCGCCGGGCGTCGCGACCCCAAGAACACCGCGCTCAGGGCCGCCAACCCACCCGGTGCTCCGCCAGGTGCGCCAGCACCGCGTGGTTCGCCTCCCAGCCGTCCGGGAACTTCACCAGCGTGCCCAACTGGACCGGCTCCGTGGACGGATAGTCGTCCAGCAACCCGCTCACGCCCTCCCGGCAGACCACGATGCACGCGTGCCGGTGCCGGGAGGCCAGGACGCACAGGCGGCCCGTCTCCAGGTGGAAGGCGGTGGCGTCGGGGCGGCCGGAGAGCGGGTGCAGGACGACGGTGACGTCGTACTCGCGGCCCTGGAGCCGGTTGGCCGTGTCCACGGTCACCTCGGTCACCCCGAGGTCGGCCAGCGCGGCCCGTACCGCCGCCGCCTGGTCGCGGTGCGCCGTGCCGACGGCGATGCGGCCGGCGGTCAGGGGGACGGGGTCGGGGGAGCGTTCGGACGTGGCTCTGCCCTCCCGGTCCAGGAGCCGCCGGACCACCGCCGCCACCGCCCGTACGGCCTCCGGATCGGTGCGCGGCGTGTGACCGGCGGGCAGCTCCAGCAGACCCCAGCCCGAGCGGGCGGCCTCGTCGATCACATGGTCGGGGCCCGAGCCGTTGGACGCCACCGTGAAGGACAGGGCCCGGTCGCCGTGGTCCGTGCCGCTGCGGAACGGCGTGTACGGGTAGAACGCGTCGGAGACGAGCCGTGCCGCCGACGCCGGGAGCCGCCACGACACCGGCAGCCGGTGCTGCGGCAGGTCCGGGTTGTGAGCGAGGAGTGTGGTCACCGCGGAGGCCGACGGGTCGTACGACAGGCCGGCCCACTGCTCGCTGCCCACCGTCGAGAACGGGTCCAGCTGACCCGGGTCGCCCACGAACAGCGCCCGCTCGAACAGCCCGGCGACCGCCAGCAGCGCATCCGAGCGCATCTGGTACGCCTCGTCGACGATCGCGTGCCGCCACGGCTCGTCCACCTTGACGTGCGCCCACTTCGCGGCGGTCGACAGGACGACGGCCTGCCCGGCGAGATCGGCGGCCTTCGCCGACTTGCGCACGTTCGCCAGGTCGTCGAGCGCCTTGTCGTACGGGTCGGCGTCGCTGCTGTGCAGGCGGCCCACCGGCAGGTCGGGGTTCTTCTCGGCGAGGCGCAGGACCAGGTCGTCGACCTGGGCGTTGGTCTGCGCCACGACCATCAGGGTCCGGCCGGCCTCGGCCAGCTCCAGCGCCGCCCGTACGACGAGCGTGGACTTGCCGGCGCCGGGCGGGGAGTCGACGACGACGCCGCGCTCGGCGCCGTGCAGGGTGTCGTGGAGGATCGCGGCGGTGGCGCGGGCGGCTTCGGCGCCCGGGTCGAAGGCCGGGTCGACGGGGACGGTGGTGGCCTCGGCGGTCACAGGATGTCCTCCTCCGTCCCGGCGTCGGCGGCCTCCGGTACGGCGGCCGTCTCGCCGGGCGGTCCGCCGTGCGTCCACGGGGTCCGGTCCGGGTCGGGCAGCTTCGCGCCGCCCCGCTGCTCGTGTTCGAAGAGGGTGAAGCAGACCAGGTCGCCCTTCTCGGGCACCGACCCGGCCTCGGGCTCCTTGCCGCGGCCCATCTTGTCGACGATCCGCAGGACCAGCCCGCCCTCGTACCCGCCCTCGCGTCCGTCCTCGGCGGCCGGTCCGACGTACTCCGCCGTCTGCGGCTTGCCGCCCAGCGACCGGTAGACCTTCACGCGCTCGCCCAGGTGCGGGCGGTCGTCCGTGCGGACCGTGACCAGCGGGCGCGGACTGGGCCGCTTGCTCTCGCTGTACGCCATGACCACGTCGGTGACCTCCCCGGCGAACGCCTCGCCGGACAGCCGCCGCCCGGCCATCACCAGCGGATCGTCCAGCGCCTCCTGGGCTTCCAGCCGGGCCTGTTCACGCTCGCGCGTGGCGAGCTTGTTCGCCGCGGTCACCGCGTCGTCGCGGCGCGGCTGCGGGGGCTCGCCGGACAGGATGCGGTCGCGGTGGGACGTGAACGACCAGCGGTCGCGGGTCCAGCGGTCCTCGACATGCGGGCCGGCGGGCAGCTCCCGCAGCAGGTCCAGGCCCCGCCACACCAGGTCCCAGGTGGGCCGCGTACGGCTCTCGACCAGGGTGCGGATCTCCCGCTCGGCGGCGGTGAGCGCGCCGAGCCGTTCGTCGGCCTCCAGGCCGTCCTCGGCGGCGGCGAGCGCGGTGCGGGCACGGTCGTAGCGTTCGATGGCGGGGGCGAGCAGCTTGTTGTCGAAGGCCGGGTCGGTGGCCGGGCCCGCGGGCGGGCACAGCAACTGGCCGTCGGCGTCGCGTGCGAGTTCGGCCCGCCGCGCGGCCTCCGCCCCGGTCAGCCCCGCGCCGCCGGCCTCCGGGGCGATCCAGGCCAGCAGCGCCCCCAGGTGCTGGTCCTCCAGCGTGGACTGCCCCGTCGCCCAGTGCCGGCCCAGCAGGTCGGTCATGGCGAGGAGGAGGGAGGAGCCGGGGACCCGGGCCCGCTCGCCGTAGTGGGTCAGCCACCGGCCGAGCAGCGGCACCCTCGGCGGCGCGGGGTGCGGAGTCTCCGGGTCCTGCTCCGCCGTACGCCGGAAACGCATCGACCGGCCCAGCAGCCGTACGAAGTCGACACCGGCCCGGCTCGGCACGATCAGCTGCGCCGCGTCCGCGCACAGGTCGACCTCGACCTTGACCCGCTTGCCCGTCTCCGGGTCGGTCTCGGTGCGCTCGGCGGCCTCGACGCTGTCGGCGTACGCCTCGACGTGCGGCAGCACGATGCCGGCCAGCTCGGCCAGGAACGCGAAGCGCAGGTCGCGGTCGCGGGGCTGCGGGACGACCAGCAGGTGCGGCGCGTCCCGGTCGGTGCCGACCAGGGCGCCGAGCGGGGCACCGGCCTCGCCCGCGGTGATCAGCGGTACGAAGACCAGCGGACGGTCGGACAGGTGCCGGTGCCGGACGGTGGCGGCGGGCTGGGCGTGTCCGGTGCGCACGGCCTCCAGGCGGGCGAGCGTCGTGATCAGTGACACCCGGCCACCCCGCTCCCGCCGACCGCGACGCCGGAGGTGGCGAGTGCCTCCGCGCGCAGCCGAGCCGCCCTGCGCAGGGCGGCCACCGCCGGGTCGTCCGGGTCGCCGGCCTCCCCGCGGGCCGCCGCCAGCACCTCATCCACCGTCGACAGACCGCCCAGCTCCGCCCGGACCGGGCGGCCCAGCGAGGTCACCGCGCCGGCCTCACGGGACCGGGCGCGGCAGTGGAAGGCCAGCTCGCATGCGGACAGGCACTCGGGCGCGTAGGTCGCCGGGACCGCCTCGACCGCCGCCGTCAGCTCCTCGGCCGGCAGCTCGGGCGAGAAGCAGACGCCCTCGGGAAGCGCGTCGGCGATGGTCTCGATGCGGGTCAGGCGGGCCAGCTGACGGTCGGTGACCGCGCGCTGCTTGCGCACGTCGACGGCGGAGGCGGTGGGCAGGTTGGAGAAGTCCTTGGGGCAGACCAGGAGCACGCGGTGGCGCACGCGCGGGGCGGGGTCCAGGCGGGCGGCGACCCGCTCCAGGGCCAGCACGTACACCGCGGCCTGCCGCGCGGCGGCGCCGACCTTCGCCGGGTCGGCGGAGCCGTCCAGCATGGGGAAGGACTTGATCTCGACGACCGTCCAGCTGCCGTCCGGGTGCACCACCACGGCGTCCGGCTCCAGGAACGCGGGGGAACCGGCGACGTCGAGGGCGAGCATCGGGTGGTCGAGGAGCGTCCAGGTCCCGGGCGTGCCGACGGCCTCCCGCAGGGCCAGCGCCGTCCGCGCCGTGCGGCCCTCGGGGCCCGTCGCGGACAGGTCGGGCACCTGCGCGCCGGCGGGCGGTTCGGCGCCCCGGTCCAGCTTCTCGTGCACGAGCCGCAGCAGCTCGGCGCCACCGTCCGCCTTGACGCGCGCCTCGAAGGCGTTGCCCCTCATGAACGCGAACTGCGACTGGCCGAAGACCGCCGGGGAGCCCAGCGCGCTCGCCAGCGAGGCCTTGTCCACCCCGGCACCGTCGAGGATCGCGCGCCGACGGCACCCGGGGTTGGCGGCGAGGGCGGCCAGGGCCCGCGCGTCCAGCGCCTTGGCCGGTACGTCGGGCCCGCGCAGCTCAGCGAGCCGGTGCCGGAGTCTCGTCCCCCGCGTCCGCTGGGGAGGGGTCCGGCTCGGCTCCTGCTCCGAACCGCTGCTCGCGCTGCCGTGGAAATCGCTCACCCGCGGAAGTCTGGCATCCGCCACTGACAATCGTGGAACCAGCGCCATCCGGGGTCTTCGCGGCCGGTGTGGAGCGGGCCGCGATCCGGGTCCGGACCCGGTCCGCCGTCCGCAGCACGTACGGCGTCAGCAGCAGTCCCGCGCCCATCACGGCCGCGCCCGCGACCGCGTCGAGGAAGTAGTGGTTGGCGGTGCCCATCACCACGACCGTGGTCACCAGCGGGTAGACGACGCCGGCCGCCTTCGCCGTGCGCGTGCCGCCGTAGCGCCACAGCATCACCCCGCACCACAGGGCCCAGCCCACGTGCAGGCTCGGCATGGCCGCGTACTGGTTGGTCATCCCGCCCAGGCCGCGCGGCGCGCTCGCCTCGCCGCCCCACCAGCCGTACGAGCTGTACTGGGCCATCGTGTCGACGAAGCCGTGGCTCGCGTCCAGCAGCCGGGGCGGGCAGGTCGGCAGCAGGGTGAAGCCGATGAGGGCGATGAACGTGGACGTCATCAGCCAGGTACGGGCGGCCCGGTAGCGCACGGTGCGCGAGCGGAAGATCCAGATCAGCAGTGCGGGGGTGACCAGGTAGTGCAGCGACGCGTACCAGAAGTCGGCCGGTATGCCGACCCACGGCTCGCGGGTGAAAAGGCGGTTGAGCGGGTGCTCCGCGTTGAGGAACAGCCCCTTCTCTATGCGCAGGATGGCCAGGCCGTGGTCGACCGCGTCGGAGACGTCGCCCCGGACCATGAGCCGGCCCGCGGAGTAGCAGGCGTAGACGAGGACGATGAGCGGCAGTTCGGTCCACCAGCGCAGTCGAGTTCTCGGGGGCGCCTCGGTGCCCGGTGTCTCGGTGTGCGGCAATCCGATCGCCCTCCCCCTTCGTTCTCGCGCGCCTGGTCCGACACGGACGTGACACTCTACGGCCTCGTGCGCCCCGCTTCACTGGGCGCCCTCGGCCCTGATAGACGCCGGGATCGCCCGCCGGGTTGCCCGCGCGCGGCGTGCGCGATGATGGAGGGGTCCCCTCAGACATTTCTCCCGGAAAGGCGCTCTCCATGGCACCGCGCATCCTGCTGGCCCGGCACGGACAGACGGAGTGGTCGCTGTCCGGCAGACACACCGGCAGGACCGACGTGCCGCTCCTGGAGGAGGGCAGGCGGGGCGCCAAGCTGCTCGGCGAGCGGCTGCACCGGGCGCCGCTGGACGGGCTGCCCGGCGTCGAGGTGCGCACCAGCCCGCTGTCCCGCGCGCGCGAGACCTGCGAGCTGGCCGGCTTCGGTGAGCGGGCCCGGGCCTGGGACACGCTGATGGAGTGGGACTACGGGGCGTACGAGGGCATGACGCCGGACGAGATCCGGACGGCCCGGCCCGGCTGGCTGATCTGGCGGGACGGGGTGCCCGAGGGGGAGAGCCTGGCGGACGTCACCGCGCGCGCGGACGAGGTCGTCGCGTGGGCGCGTGAGGCGGACCGCGACGTGCTCGTCTTCGCCCACGGGCACATACTCCGGTCGATCGGGGCGCGGTGGCTGGGGCTGCCGCTGGACTTCGCGGCACGGATACGGCTGAATCCGACGTCGCTGTCGGTGCTGGGGTGGGCGTACGGGGAACCGGCGCTGGAGAGCTGGAACGACCTGGGGCATCTGGCGGGCTGACGCCGGTGCCGGTGTGGGTGCGGGTGCCGGTGCGGGTGCGCGTGGGTGCGCTGCCCGGCGGTGCGGGGTGCTGCTGCGCCCACCCGTGCCGCCCCAGCGGCGCGACTGCCCGCAGCCGGGGGCGCGACTGCCCGCAGATGGGGGGCGGGGGCGGAGCGGTGACCGGGTTCACGCCGTTCGTGGCAGCGCCGCGTGGCGGTCCAGGAAGGCCGAGACGGCCGCTGCCCGCCGGTGCGGGAGGAGTACCCGCGCCGTCGCGGACAGCATCGTGTGGACGCGTGACGACTGGACCTCGCCCAGCAGGTCCAGAACCCGCATGCCCGCCCCCGCCGCCTCGTCGGGCCGGCCGCCGCGCGCCAGGTCGTCCGCCAGTTCCGCCGAGTACAGCGCGAGGTTCCGGGTGAAGTGCGGGTCCTGGAGTTCGGCTGCCCGGCGCGCGTGCCGGGCCGCCCGGGGCCAGTCGCCCAGGGTGGACCAGCACTGGGCCTCCAGCCCTTCCAGCTCGGCCTCGCCGTAGAAGCTCATCCATTCGGGGTCGGCGTCCGAGGGGCCCCGCCCGAAGAAGGCCTGCGCGCGGGCCAGCGCCTGCTCGCAGCCGACGCGGTCGGCCAGCCCCGCCCAACCGCCCGCCTCCCGCAGCGCGAGCAGGGACATCAGCCGGGCCGAGCCCAGTGGGCGGGCGGCGCGCTGCGCGGCCTGGGCCGCCCGTACCGCCTCGCGCGGGCGCCCGGCGTCGCGGGCCAGGAACGCCATGTTGCAGAAGGCGTGCGCCTCCAGGCCCGCGTCGCCGGTCATCCGGGAAGTGGCGAGGGCCTCGGCGTAGTGGGAGCGCGCGTCGTCGAAGCGCCCGGAGTCGTGCGCCAGCCAGCCCACGGAGATCGCCAGTTCACCGGCGCCCGAGTAGAGCCGGTCCGCTGTCGCCTGCCGGGTCGCGCCGGCGTCCAGCAGCGCGTACGCGGTACGCAGCGGGGTCGCCGCGCGCCGGTAGAGGCCGTCGGCGCCGTACCGGTCGTCGAGCAGCCGGATCCGGCGGACGGCTTCCTCGAGGGCGCCCGCGTCACCCGCCCCCGCCCTGCGCACGGGGCGCTGGACCGCCGCGGCGTCGAGGGCGGGGCCCAGGGGGCCCAGCGAGGCGGCGGCCACCGTGGCACCGCTCGTCATGAATGCGCGACGCAGCACGTCGCTCTCCTCGTTGTTGTCGTGCGTGTCGTACAAGTACTGCTTGTTCTGCGGGTACTGCGGGTACTGCGGGTCGTGCGGGTACTGCGGGTCCTGCGTCTCATACGGCTCGACCGCGCCCCGCTTCTCACTTGTGGCGCGCGGAGACCCTTCGGGGTACGCCGGGGGCGCGTCCTCCGCGGTGCGCGCCCGGCGCCCGCGTACCGACGAGCGGGGCGCGAACCCCAGGTCGGTGAGCGTGCGGCCGGGGAACATGTGCAGGAACACCCGCTCGTACGCGTAGTTGGGGCAGCGGATCTCGCCCGCCTCGACCCGGCCGATGTAGCGCGCGTCACAGCTGACCCGCTCGCCGATCTCACGCGCGGACCGGCGCACCGCCGCCGCGAACTCGGCCGGCGAGCGCCCGCCGCGCAACCGCCGGAAGGCGAGGTTCGGCCGCGGTGGCCGTTCGGGCTGGGCGGAGGTCACCGTTGACGACGCCATGGCCGGGTCCTCTCGTGCGAACCGTCGAACCATGCCGGGACAGGGGCGAGTTATGCGGATTCCTCCGTTTGTCATCCCTGTTCCCGGCGAGCAAGAACGTACCGGCTGTGACGGAGCGACCACGCGGTGTTTGGCTACAAACCGGATATCTCATCCACGATCTGCCATGAAGTGCCATCCTTTGCGGCTGACTTGTGCCGTAGCCGTTGACGGTCCGACGCGTTGAACCCTGTGGACCGGGAGGCCCCCGACTCCCGACCCGCTCGTCCAAGGAGGAGTTCCGTGGTGGAGGCCGGGATGGATACCAGACGGATCAGCGATCCGCCCTGCGCCGCCTGCGACGTCGTCACCGTGCCGGCCCGGCAGGGCCTGGAGGCGGTCGACATCCTCAGGCGGGGTGCCGGCGAGGGGGTGGGCCCCGTGATCCACGACGACGGCTGCGACACCCTGGGGTTCCTGGTGCCCCCGGGCACGGCCGCCGCCTGGGACGTGCCCGGAAGCACCTGCACGGAGACGGACGGCCGCGGACTGAGCCTCGACCCCGCCCCCGAGCCGCCCGTGGAGGGCTCCGACTGGCTGCTGCCGCCCGGCGAGGCGGACCTGGCGACCGATCCCGCGGTACTGCGGGCCGCGCTGGGCGAGGCGGCCCGGCTGATCGAGGCCGCGGACAGCTGCAGCTGAGGCGCCCCGGCTGATCGTCGAAACCGCGGGACGGCCGCGGCTGAGCCGCCCCGGCTGATCGAGGCCGCGGACAGCCGCGGCCGAGGTGTCAGGTCCAGCCGCACGGCGCTGTCCCGGTGCGCCGATAATGGGCCGATGGGAAAGTCCAGGAGCGCCCGCCGCGGGCGCGCTGCCGCCGAAGCCGTCGCCGAGAACGTCGACGGCGGGCTCGCCGAGCTGATCCCGGACCGGGAGCGGAACCGGGCCTGGACGCTGCTGATCGACGGTGCCCCGCAGTCGCACGTCGACCTCGACGACCCGGCGTACCTGTCCTTCGAGTACCAGCGCCGCCTCGGGCACGTCATCGACCTGGCCGCCCCGCCGGGCAAGCCCGTGCAGGCCGTGCACCTCGGCGGCGGCGCCTTCACCCTCGCCCGTTACATCGCCGCCACCCGACCCCGCTCCACCCAGCAGGTCGTCGAGAAGGACGCCGGTCTCGTCCAACTGGTCCGCAGGCAGCTTCCCCTGGACCCCGGCGCGCGGGTCCGGGTGCGCTCCGCCGACGCCCGCGCCGGGCTGGCCAAGGTGCCCGACGGCTGGGCACAACTGGTCGTCGCGGACGTCTTCAGCGGGGCCCGTACCCCGGCCCATCTGACGTCCACCGAGTTCCTGGACGAGGTCCGGCGCACGCTCGCGCCCGGCGGGGTCTTCGCCGCCAACCTCGCCGACGGTCCGCCGCTCGCCCATCTGCGCGGCCAGATCGCCACCGCCGCCGACCGCTTCCCGGAACTCGCCCTCGTCGCCGACCCGGCCGTACTGCGCGGCAAACGCTTCGGCAACGCGATCCTCGTCGCCTGCGACCACCCGCTGCCGGTCGCCGAACTCACCCGCCGCGCCGCCTCCGACCCGCACCCCGCGCGCGTGGAACACGGCCGCGCGCTGACCGACTTCACCGGCGGCGCGGTACCCGTGACGGACGCGGCGGCGGTGGCCTCCCCGGCGCCGCCCCCGTCCGTCTTCCAGTGACTCAGTAGCTGCCGATCTCCACCCGCGGCGGTCCGTCGTGCCAGGTGCAGAACACCGACACCCGGTCCGCGCCCGAGGTGAACTCGACCCGGATCCACGACTCCGTCTTCCACACCTGCATCGACCAGCCCGCGCCCGGCGTCGCCGACACCAGGGACGCGGACGACGTACCGAGGTCGAAGACCGCGCGTCCGCCGTCGGTGTCGTAACTCCTGACCCGGCCGGACGTGGTGGGCGAGGGACTCGCCGGAGCCTCGGCGGAGGCGGAGGACGAAGCGGACGGCGCGGTCCGCGACGGTGCGGGAGACCGCGCGTCGGGGGTCTCGCCCGCCTCCCGCGAGGGACTGCCCGACGGCGACGGCCGCTTGGTGGACGAGGCCAGCGATCCCGAGCCCCCGGCGTCCTCCGACTCCCGCGCCTCCCGCACGGACGTGTCGGCCGCCGTGATGGGCAGGGCGCGGGGGCGGTCGTAGGCCGTGCCCGCCATCACCGTGTGGACGCCCCACCAGGACAGCGTGACCGCCGCGCCGGTGGCGAGCAGCCAGGCGAGCACGTGTACGAGTCCTCTGCGCATCGCGGCCATACTGCCTCACCCGCCACACACGTGTCGCCCCGAACGGAGACGGAACGGAGGCGGAACGGGACGGGGACGGGACGAGCGCGGACCGTGGCGGACCGGGGGCGGGGCCGGAGTTGTCCACAGGCCCCAGCCGGGTCGGTCCGCATGGCGTACGGTGCCGCCCATGGCAAGTGTGCTCGTGGTCGAGGACGACCAGTTCGTACGCTCGGCGCTCATCCGGCATCTGACCGACGCCTCGCACACCGTGCGCAGCGTCGGTACGGCACTGGAGGCGCTGCGCGAGGTCGCCCATTTCCGTTTCGACGTGGTGATCCTCGACCTCGGACTGCCCGACCTGGACGGCTCCGAGGCGTTGAAGATGCTGCGCGGCATCACCGACGTACCGGTGATCGTCGCCACCGCCCGGGACGACGAGACGGAGGTCGTACGGCTGTTGAACGCGGGCGCGGACGACTACCTCACCAAGCCGTTCTCCGTCGAGCACCTGTCGGCCCGGATGGCGGCCGTACTGCGCCGCGCCCGGACCGGCCCCGCGGAGGCGGCCCCCTCGACCGTCATCCGGGTCGGCGGCCTCACCGTCGACCCGCTGCGCCGCCAGGCCGAACTGGACGGAGCCCGGCTCGACCTGACCCGCCGCGAGTTCGACCTGCTCGCCTTCCTGGCCGGCCGGCCGGGAGTCGTCGTCCCCCGCAGGGAACTGCTCGCCGAGGTCTGGCAGCAGTCCTACGGCGACGACCAGACCATCGACGTCCATCTGTCCTGGCTGCGGCGCAAACTCGGCGAGACCGCGGCCCGGCCGCGCTATCTGCACACCCTGCGCGGTGTCGGCGTGAAACTGGAGCCGCCCGCGGAGCCGTTCCCCGGGCCGGCCACGGGGCTCCCCGGAGCGGAGCCACCGCGATGAGATGGGCCCTGGTCAAGGTGTCGCTGGCGGTCACCGCGATGGTCGTGGTCGCCTTC
Source organism: Streptomyces sp. NPDC096048 (assembly GCF_044763415.1). NCBI lineage: Bacteria > Bacillati > Actinomycetota > Actinomycetes > Kitasatosporales > Streptomycetaceae > Streptomyces > Streptomyces sp. NPDC096048. The sequence goes on along the minus strand of NZ_JBIWGG010000002.1, from coordinate 519,896 downwards.
GCGATCCCGCTCGGACTGGTCATCCGGGAGATGGCCCGGGACCGCGCCTTCTCCAACGCGGAGCGGGAGGCGGCCGCCGTCGCCCCGGCACTGTCCATCACCACCGACCGCGAGCAGTTGGAGCGCGTCGTCGCCTCCGCGGGCTCGGACGCCGGAATGGCCGTGCACATACCGGCGTCCGGTGCCGGGACCGGGACCGAGGGCGGCACCGACATCGGCCGGCAGCGCGCCACCGACGAGGACATCGCCGCCGTACGCGAGATGGGCCGCGCCTCCACCACGGAGGTGTCCGGCGGCTCCACCCTGCTCCAGCCGGTCGCGCTCAGCTCGGGTGAGATCGCCGTCGTCGAGGTCTACGTTCCCGAGTCCGAGGTCACCAACGGCGTCGGCACGGCCTGGGCGGTGCTCGCCGCGGTCGGTGCCGCCCTGATCGTCGGCTCGGTCGCGGTCGCCGACCGGCTGGGCGTACGGATGGTGCAGCCCGCGCAACGCCTGGTCGAGGGCGCGCACGAACTGGGGGAGGGGAAGCTGGGCGCGCGGGTGCCGGAGGAGGGGCCGAACGAACTGCGCCTCGCGGCGGTCGCGTTCAACTCCATGGCGGACCAGGTCGTCCAGCTGCTGGCCAACGAGCGGGAGCTGGCCGCCGACCTGTCCCACCGGCTGCGCACCCCGCTGACGGTGCTCCGGCTCAACGCGGCTTCGCTCGGCGACGGGCCGGCCGCCGACCAGACCCGGGCCGCCGTCGAGCAGCTGGAGCGCGAGGTCGACACGATCATCCGCACCGCCCGGGACGCCAAACCGCAGACGGCCGCGGCCGGCCCCGGCGCCGGGTGCGACGCGGCCGAGGTGGTGCGTGAGCGGATGGGGTTCTGGTCCGCGCTCGCCGAGGACGAGGGCCGCAAGTGGCGGGTGGCCGGCGCCGACCGGCCGGTGCGCATACCCGTGGCCCGCGCGGACCTGGCCGCCTCCCTCGACGCCCTGCTCGGCAACGTCTTCCGGCACACCGCCGAGGGCACGGCCTTCGCCGTCGACCTCCACAACGGCGAGGACGCGGTGATCGTGCTCGTCTCGGACGCGGGTCCCGGCATACCCGACCCCGCCGCGGCGATGGCCCGGGGCCGGGGGTCGGGCAACGACGGGTCGACCGGGCTCGGACTGGACATCGTGCGCCGCCTGGCGGAGTCGACGGGCGGGGACGTACGGATCGGCTCCTCCGTGCTCGGCGGCACCGAGGTGCGGATCTGGATCCAGCTGGACGGGCGGGCGGCGCAGACCCGGCAGCGGGGGCACCGGGGAGCCGTACGACGCCGTCGCCAGCCCCGGTCGGCCACGACCATTAATCGGTCCCGATCCCTTCCTTAAGCGCACCCTAAGATCGCCGAACGGCGCCCGGATCAGGATCTTTGCCCGTTTCGGGCTCGCTAGCGTGCTGCCGCACCCCACCCCCCAACGCCCCCCGGCGGGGGACCGTGAACAGCGAAGGCAGGCACGCGATGAGCACACACCGACGCAGGATCAGTGGCAGGAACAAGGCGATCGGCACACTCGTCGCGGCGGCCGTGGCCGGCGGTGGCGCCCTGGTGTTCACCGGCACCGCCCAGGCCGCCGGAGTCGGGGCCGCGTACACGAAGACCAGCGAGTGGTCGACGGGCTACACCGCCCAGTACGTCGTCACCAACAACAGCGGCCGGGCGAAGACGGACTGGACGCTGGAGTTCGACCTGCCGTCCGGCGCGAAGCTCGGCTCGCTGTGGAACGCCGAGTCGAGCGTCAGCGGGCAGCACGTCACCGTGACCCCGCCGAAGTGGGACGGCGACGGTCTGCGGGCCGGCGAGTCCGTCACGGTCGGCCTGGTCGTCAACGGCACCGACGACCCGACCGGTTGCCTCATCGACGACGCCGAGTGCTCGGCGGACGAGGGCGCCACCCCCGAGCCCAGCGGCCGCCCCACCGATCCCCCCGCCCCGACGCCCACGCCGACTCCCACCCCGACCGGCACGGCCACCGCCGAGCCGACACCGACCGACACGGCCACCACCCCGGCGCCCACCGAGACCCCCGGCACCGGCAACGGCACCGACACGGGTTTCGCGCCCTACGTCGACACCTCCCTCTACCCGGCCTTCGACCTGGTCGCGAGCGCCGAGGCGACCGGCGTGCGGAACTACAACCTCGCCTTCGTCACCGACGGCGGCGGCTGCACCCCCAAGTGGGGCGGCGTCACCGACCTCGCGAGCGACGCCGTGGCGAACCAGATAGGCGCCCTGCGCGCCGAGGGCGGCGACGTCCGCGTCTCCTTCGGCGGTGCGGCCGGCTCCGAACTGGCCACGACGTGCACGACGGCGGAGGCGCTGGCGGCGGCGTACGGCAAGGTCGTGGACACCTACCGGCTCACCAAGGTCGACTTCGACGTCGAGGGCGGCGCCCTGCCCGACACGGCCGCCAACACCCGCCGTTCGCGGGCCATCGCCGAACTGCAGAAGCGGCACCCGGGCCTGGACGTCTCCTTCACCCTGCCGGTCATGCCCGAGGGCCTGACCCAGGCGGGCGTCGCCCTCCTCGCCGACGCCGAGAAGAACGGCGTGGAGATCGGCAACGTCAACATCATGGCGATGGACTACGGCCCCGCCTACAGCGGCGACATGGGCACCTACGCCGAGCAGGCCGCCACCGCCACCCAGGCCCAGGTCAAGGGCATCCTCGGGCTCTCCGACAGCGAGGCCTGGAAGACGGTCGCCGTCACCCCGATGATCGGCGTCAACGACGTCGTCTCCGAGGTGTTCGAGGTCGGCGACGCCACCCAGCTGGTGGAGTTCGCCGAGTCCAAGGGCCTCGGGTGGCTGTCGATGTGGTCCGCGACCCGCGACAAGGCATGCCCGGGCGGCCCGAAGCCCGCGGCCGACGCGACGTGCAGCTCCATCGACCAGGAGAAGGACGCCTTCGCGAAGGCCTTCGCCGCCTACAACTGACCCGGCGCGCACCCCACAAGCCGGGGCGCGGCACCCCCCGTGGAATGCCGCGCCCCCGCACCCTCCCCCCCGGTGGGCCCCGGCCCTCGGGGCAGGGGTCTACCCGGCCGACTCCACCGGCGGCAGCGTCGCCGTGCGGGCCGCGCGCCCGTACCAGAGGGCGCTCGACTTCGGGATGCGCTGCTGGGAGGCGTAGTCGACGTACACCGCGCCGAACCGCTTCTCGTAGCCGTAGGCCCACTCGAAGTTGTCCAGCAGGGACCACAGGTAGTAGCCGCGGACGTCGGCGCCGTCGGCGATGGCCCGGCGGACCGCCCTGAGGTGGCCGTCCAGGTAGGCGACCCGCTCGGGGTCGTGGACCGTGCCGTCCGCCCCGGGCTTGTCGTCGTAGGCGGCGCCGTTCTCGCTGACGTACAGCGGCAGGCCGGGAGCCTCGCGGTGGTAGCGCATGATCAGCTCGTGCAGGCCGGTCGGGTCGACGCTCCAGCCCATCTCCGTACGGTCGCCCGGCGGCTGGTGGAACGCCACGTCGTCCGCGGCCGGCCACGGCGAGTGGTCGCTCGCGCCGTGTCCGTCGGCGCGCGGGGCACGGGAGTCGACGTCGGCCGCCGACACCACGGTGGGCGTGTAGTAGTTGAGGCAGATCGCGTCCAGCGGCTGCCGGATCAGCCCCAGGTCGCCGTCCTCGACGTGCGACCAGTCGGTCACCGACGCCGTCGCCTCCAGCAGGGTGGCCGGATAGGCGCCGTGCAGGATCGGGCCGTGGAAGATCCCGCCGGACAGGTCGTCGATCTTCCGTGCCGCCGCCAGGTCCGCGGGCTGCTGCGACAGCGGCCGGACCACGGAGGTGTTGAGGCTGATCGCCACCGAGTTGCGGGCCGGCATCACCGAACGCAGGGCCACCGTGCCCAGGCCGTGCGCCAGGTTCAGGTGGTGCGCGGCGCGCAGCGAGGCCGCCGGGTCGGTACGGCCGGGGGCGTGCACTCCGGAGGCGTAGCCCAGGAAGGCGGCGCACCACGGCTCGTTGAGCGTGATCCACTGCTCGACCCGGTCGCCGAGCGCCTCGCCGACGATCTGCGCGTACTCGGCGAACCGGTACGCCGTGTCCCGCTCGGGCCAGCCGCCCGCGTCCTCCAGCTCCTGCGGCAGGTCCCAGTGGTAGAGGGTGACGGCGGGCTTGATCCCGGCGGCCAGCAGCTCGTCCACCAGGCGCCGGTAGAAGTCCAGGCCGCGCTGGACCGCGGGGCCGCGGCCGGTCGGCTGCACGCGGGGCCAGGAGACGGAGAAGCGGTAGGCGCCCAGACCCAGCTCGGACATCAGCGCCACGTCGTCGCGGTAGCGGTGGTAGTGGTCGACAGCGATGTCACCGGTCTCGCCGCCGGCCGTCTTCCCCGGCGTATGGCTGAAGGTGTCCCAGATCGAGGGGGTACGGCCGTCCTCCCGCACCGCGCCCTCGATCTGGTACGCCGAGGTCGCGGCGCCCCACAGGAAGGCAGGGGGGAAGGTCACCGGGGTCACCGGCGTTGCGGACTCAAGCATGGAAGCGCTCCCATAGCAGGTCGTGACGGGTCGGGAAGACCGACGTGTAGTGATGGCGAGGGGGGAGGGCGGGGCCGGGGCGGCGGTGGCCCGGCCCCCCGAGGCGAGGTGTCAGCCCTTGACGGCGCCCTGCATGATGCCGCCCACGATCTGCTTGCCGAAGATCGCGAAGACCAGCAGCAGGGGCAGCGTGCCGAGCAGCGCGCCGGCCATGATCAGGGCTTGGTCGGGGGTGAAGCCGCGGCCGAGGCCCGCCACCGCGACCTGGACGGTCGGGTTGCCGTTCTGCGTCAGCACCAGGAACGGCCACAGGAAGTCGTTCCACACCTGCACGAACGTCAGCATGCCCAGCACGGCCATCGCGGGCCGCGCCGTCGGGAACACCACGTGCCAGATCACCCGCCAGCTGCTGGCGCCGTCCACGCGGGCGGCCTCGATGATCTCGTCCGGCAGCGCCTGGAGCAGGTACTGCCGCATGAAGAACACGCCGAACGCGCTGACCAGGGACGGGAAGATCACCGCCTGGAGCTGGTCGGACCAGTCCAGCTTGGCGACCATCATGTACAGCGGGATGACACTGAGCTGCGGCGGCACCATCATCGTGCCGACCACGACCAGCATCAGCGCGTTGCGCCCCCGGAACCTCAGCTTGGCGAAGGCGAAGCCGGCGATCGTCGCCATGAAGACGACGGTGGCCGAGGAGATCCCCGCGACGATCGTGGTGTTGAGGATCGCCTCGCCCATGTTGGCGTCGGTCCAGGCGATCTCCAGCTTGTCGAACAGGTTGGAGCCGAACCAGAGCGGCGGCGGGGTCTGGGCCAGCCGCTGGTTGTCGCGGGAGGCGGCGATCGCCGTCCACACCAGCGGGAACAGCGAGCCGAGCGTGAACACGGCGAGGATGATGTACGCGATCGGGCCCGCGTGCAGCTGCCCGCCGGCCCGGGACGCCTTGGACCGGCGGCGCCGCCGGTCCGGCTCGGGCACCGGCTGGGCCGGGGGTTTCGTCAGGGTCGTCGTCACGGCCGGTTCTCCTTAACTACTGGCGCGCAGCCGGCGCGAGATGACGTAGTTGACGAGCCCGATCACGATGAGGATCAGGAACATCGTCCAGGCGATCGCGGAGGCGCGGCCCAGGTGCTGGTTGACCCAGCCCTGCTCGTACAGGTACAGGCCGAGCGTCTGGAACTGGTGCTGGCTGCCGCCCGAGGCGCCCTTGTTGGCGTCGAACAGCAACGGCTCACCGAACAGCTGCGAGGCGCCGATGGTGGACACGACGACCGTGAACAGGATCGTCGGACGCAGCGCGGGCAGCGTGACGTGGATGAACTGCCGCCACCGGCTGGCACCGTCCAGCGCCGCCGACTCGTACAGGTCCTGCGGGATCGCCTGCATCGCCGCCAGGTAGATCAGCGCGTTGTAGCCGGTCCAGCGCCAGATGACGATCGACGAGACGGCGAACTGGGACGCCCACTTGTCGTTCTGCCAGTCGACCTTGCCCAGGCCCACCGAGTCGAGCACCCAGTTGATCATGCCGTAGTCGCGGCCGAAGAGCAGCACGAAGACCAGCGCGGCGGCGGCGATCGACGTGGCGTACGGCGCGAGCATGATGACCCGGTAGAAGGTGGAGCCGCGCAGCTTGTAGTTGAGGATGTGCGCCAGGCCCATCGCCATCATCAGCTGCGGCACCGTGGAGATGATGCCGATGGTCAGCGTGTTCTTCGCGGCGTTCCAGAAGAAGTCGTCGTCGAAGATCCTGGTGTAGTTGTCCAGGCCCGTCCACGCCATGTCGGTGGGCGCCGTCAGCTCGACCGTGTGCAGCGAGGCCCAGCCGGTGTAGATCAGCGGGAACAGGCCGAACGCGGCGAAGAACACGAAGAACGGGGCGACGAACGCGTACGGGCTCCAGCGCATGTCCCGCTGCCAGCGGCGGGAGAGCCGGGCCCGCTTCCTCGCCGCCTCGGGGGAGACCGCTTCACCGGGCGGTCGGCCCGGGGCCGCGCCCCCCTTCGCGGGGGGCGCGGCGGTGTCGTGCCGGGTGGTCATTCCGGTCACTTCTCCAGGTTGTTGTCGATGGTCTTGGTGGCGTTCTCCCAGGCCTCCTCGGGCGACTTGCCCTGGGTGACGAGGATGACGCCGTTGTCGGTCAGACCCTGCTGGATGATCTGGTCCTTCGGGCCGATCACCTGGGCCGGGATGGCCTCGGCGGCCTTGGCGAAGATGTCACCGATCGGCGCGGCACCGGTCATCTCGTTCTTCGCGTCCGTCACCTGCGGAAGCTTGTACGCGGCCGGGGCGCTCGGGAAGCTGCCCTGCACGGCGAAGAGCTTGGCCTGCTGCTCCGGCGCGGTCAGCCAGGCGACCAGCTTCTGCGCCTCCTTCACGTTCTTGCCGCTCTTGGGCACGCCCAGGAAGGAGCCGCCCCAGTTGCCGGACTTCGGAGCCACGGCCACGTCCCACTTGCCGGCCGCCTCGGGCTGGGACTTGCCCTTGATGGTGCCGATCATCCACGGCGGGCAGGCGACGGTGGCGAACAGGTTGTTGGAGATGGTCTGTTCCCAGGCCGGCTGGAACTGGGTCTGCGCCTGGACCAGGCCCTTCTCCGCGGCCTCCGCGGTGAGGTCGAAGGCGTCCTTGACGGCCGGGTTGGTCTTGTAGATGACCTCGCCGGAGGAGTCGTAGAACTTCTCCTCCTCACTGCTGAGGATGGCGTTGATCAGACCGCCGGGCGAGTCCATGAAGTAGGTGTCCTTGCCGGCACCCTTCTTGTACTTCTCACCGGCCTCGACGAACTTCTTCCAGTCACCGGCCCACAGCGCGCTGACCTCGTCGCGGTCGGTCGGCAGGCCCGCCTTCTCGAAGAGGTCCTTGCGGTAACAGATGGCCATCGGGCCGATGTCGGTGCCGAGGCCGACCGCCTGGCCGTCCTTGGTGACGCCCTGCTTCCACTTCCAGTCCAGCCAGCTGCCCGGCTGGACGCCCTCGACCTTGGACATGTCGGCGAACTTGTCCGCCTGGGTCGCGACGACCTCCGCGATGTTGCCGACCTCGATGGCCTGGACGTCCTGGAGGCCGCTCTCGGTGGTGAGGTGGTTGACCAGAGCGGGGTAGTAGTTCTCGTTCCGCTCGGTGACGGTCTCCTCGACGTTGATGTCGGGGTTGAGCTTCTCGTACTCCTCGTAGAGGCCCGCCTCCTTGAAGCCCATGGTGCCGAACAGGCCGAGGGTGATGGTGGTCTTGCCGCTGCTGTCGCCCGACGACGTGCTGTCCTCGTCGTTGCCGTCGTCGGCGCAGCCGGCCAGCAGCCCGGCGCCCAGCGACGCGATGGCCGCGACGACCACCGCCTTGCGGGCGGATCGATTGCGTGCTGCTCGCATTGCGTCCTCCTGTTGCCCTGACGTGCCGACCCCCCGGCCAACTACATGGTTGGGACCGCTGCTTCATGTGGTTCGTTCGACGCTGCGGCTCGGGCGGGGAACGTGCGGGATGTGTATGTGCCAGGTAGTGTGGGAGCGCTCCCACAAGTGATGTGTTGAAGAGTCGTCGGTCCGGGCGGGGGTGTCAAGGGAGCGGACGCGACGAAGTGCGTTCAGTTATCGGCCTGTTAACTGGACGCCGCGAGCGGCGTCCAGGCACCTCCGCACGACGGGCGGTGGCCCGGAGCCGGTCATTACACCCGACCGGCCTGTTAAATTCCAGGCCAGCCGCAGAGTGCGGGGTGTGTCGACGGGAGGCGGAGCCGATGGCAAGCCACGGAGCGCGTGGGCGGAGCGGTGGCCGGCCCACCCTCGAAGAGGTGGCGGCACGGGCGGGCGTCGGCAGAGGAACGGTCTCCCGGGTGATCAACGGCTCGCCCCGGGTCAGCGACGCGACCCGGGCGGCGGTGGAGGCGGCGGTCGCGGAACTCGGCTACGTTCCGAACACGGCGGCCCGTGCCCTGGCCGCGAACCGCACGGACGCCATCGCGCTGGTGGTGCCCGAGCCGGAGACCCGCTTCTTCGCGGAACCGTACTTCTCGGACATGCTGAAGGGCGTCGGCTCCGAGCTGTCCGACACCGAGATGCAACTGCTGCTGATCTTCGCGGGCAGCGACCGGGAGCGGCAGCGGCTCGCCCAGTACCTGGCCGCGCACCGCGTGGACGGCGTCCTGCTGGTCTCGGTGCACGCCGACGACCCGCTGCCCGACCTGCTGTCCCAGCTGGAGATCCCCGCGGTGATCAGCGGCCCGCGCTCGACCGCGGAGTCGCTGGCGTCGGTGGACTCGGACAACTACGGCGGCGCCCGCTCGGCCGTCGAACACCTGCTGTCACGCGGGCGCCGCCGCATCGCGCACATCACCGGCCGCCTCGACGTCTACGGTGCCCAGCGGCGTGTCGACGGCTACCGCGAGGCCCTGCGCGACGCGGGCCACCCCGCGGACGAACAGCTCATCGAGGCGGGAGACTTCACGGAGGAGGGCGGGCGCAGCGCCATGGTGGAGCTGCTGCGCCGCCGTCCCGACCTGGACGCCGTCTTCGCCGGCTCGGACGTCACCGCGGCCGGCGCCCGCCAGGCCCTGCGCGAGGCGGGCCGCCGCATCCCGGACGACGTGGCGCTGGTCGGCTACGACGACTCGGCCATCGCCCGCCACATGGAGCCGCCGCTGACCAGTGTGCGGCAGCCCATCGAGGAGATGGGCCGCGCGATGATAGACCTGCTGCTGACCGAGATCGCGGATCGCCGCCCGGCGGCCTCGCGCGGGCTGGAGCGGCACCAGGTGGTGCTGCCGACGGAGCTGGTGGAGCGGGCGTCGTCGTGACGGGGCGGGGCGGGTCCCCGGGGCGGGCCGTGGCCTCCGTGCCCCGGTCCGCCCGCTCGGCCGGGCGAGCCGGCGGCGGAACGCCGTCAGCCGGTGACCTTCTCGCGAAGGTCACCGGCTGACGGATCAGGGTGAGTGACGGGACTTGAACCCGCGGCCACCTGGACCACAACCAGGTGCTCTACCAACTGAGCTACACCCACCATGGCCGGTCTTCGGAACCCGTGGTGGGCTTCCCCGACCGGCTGAGAAAAAGTGTACAGGGTCCGAAGGGGTGCTCGCGCACGCCTTTTACCGGGCGGGCAGGACGTGCTTCGCGGCGATCGCCTTGGCGGTCTCGGAGTCGGGACCGGGCTGCGGGACGAAGACCGCTTCCCGGTAATAGCGCAGCTCGGCGATGGATTCGCGGATGTCGGCGAGCGCGCGGTGGTTGCCGTTCTTCTCGGGGCTGTTGAAGTACGCCCTCGGGTACCAGCGGCGGGCCAGCTCCTTGATCGAGGAGACGTCGACGATCCGGTAGTGGAGGTAGTCCTCCAGTGTCGGCATGTCCCTCAGCAGGAAGCCGCGGTCGGTGCCGACCGAGTTGCCGCACAGCGGGGCCTTGCCGGGCTCCTTCACGTGCTCCCGGACGTAGGCCAGGACCTGCGCCTCGGCGTCCGCCAGCGTCGTGCCACCGTCGAGCTCGGCGAGCAGGCCGGAGGCGGTGTGCATCTGACGCACCACCTCCGGCATCGTCTCCAGGGCCCGCTCCGGCGGACGGATGACGATGTCGACGCCGTCCCCGAGGATGTTCAGCTCGGAGTCGGTGACGAGGGCGGCCACCTCGATGAGAGCGTCGTCGGACAGCGAGAGGCCGGTCATCTCGCAGTCGATCCACACCATGCGATCGTTCATGCGGACACCCTACGGCTGACGTCGGCCGTCCGGTCCCCCGGCGTCGGTGCGGCCTCGCCAGGGGCCGCCGTCCCGGGCCCCCGCTCCGGGCGCCCGCTCCGGCCCGGACGGCCTCGTCCTCGAACGCCGGACGGGCTGGTCACGCCCGCCCGGCGTTCACGGGGTCACGGCGCGCTGCGCTGCCCCGGCAGGCTCGCCGCCGCGGCGGGCAGCGGGGGCGCGGTGCGGCGGGACTGGAACGGGACCGCGTTCTCCGGTGACAGGGCGGCCGGCTCCGGCGGTGCGCTGGGCCGTGGGCCACCGGCCGGCTCCGGGTCCACCGCGCGGTCGCCCTGGGGACGGCGGGCCCGGTACGCGGCCCGGTAGGCGGCCGGGGACGAACCGAGCTGGCGGCGGAAGTGGCCGCGCAGGGCCACCGGGGAGCGGAAGCCGCAGCGGCCCGCGACCTCGTCCACCGAGTAGTCGGACGTCTCCAGCAGGCGCTGCGCCTGGAGCACCCGCTGGGTGATCAGCCACTGCAACGGGGCGCTGCCGGTCAGCGACCGGAAGCGGCGGTCGAAGGTGCGGCGGCTCATGTACGCGCGGGCCGCCAGCGTCTCCACGTCGAACTGCTCGTGGAGGTGCTCCAGCGCCCAGGCGACGACCTCGGCGAGCGGGTCGGCGCCGATCTCCTCCGGTAAAGACCTGTCGAGGTAGCGCTCCTGGCCGCCCGAGCGGCGCGGCGGGACCACCAGACGGCGGGCCAGCGCGCCGGCCGCCTCGTTGCCGTGGTCCGTGCGCACTATGTGCAGGCACAGGTCGATGCCGGCCGCGGTACCCGCCGACGTCAGCACGTCGCCGTCGTCCACGAACAGTTCGCGCGGATCGACGTGCACCGACGGATAGCGCTTGGCCAGCGTCGGCGCGTACATCCAGTGGGTGGTCGCGGGGCGGCCGTCGAGCAGGCCCGCCGCCGCGAGTACGAAGGCGCCGGTGCACAGCCCGACTATGCGGGCACCCTCCTCGTGCGCCCGGCGCAGGGCGTCGAGCGCGTCCTCCGGTGGCGGAGAGGTGATCGACCGCCAGGCGGGCACCACCACGGTGCCGGCCCGGGAGATCGCCTCCAGGCCCTGGGGCGCGGTGAGTTCCAGGCCGCCCGTGGTCCGCAGCGGGCCCTCCTCGCCGGCGCACACCAGCAGCCGGTAGCGCGGCACGCCGGCGTCCTGGCGGTCGATCCCGAACACCGACAGCGGTATGGAACTCTCGAAGATGGGGCCGCCGCTGAACAGCAGCACCGCGACGATCTCCTTGCGGCGTCGCCCGGAGAGCTTCCGGGCCGCCGGTTCCGGCGCGGCGGTGGAGTCGTGGCTCATAACCGCTAAGCCCCCCTCGGTGGTCGCGGCGCCCTGATCCTTTCGGGTCTGTCGCTCCAACACGTTTCCCCTCGGTCCTGCACGAGTCCCCCGCCGTAGACAGTCAAGATCGAATCTACTGTGTCCCATCGCGCCAAGATGGCCGGTTCGGCACTTGGGACATTGTCGACATGGCAACTTGGCGTGAAGCAGTCGATCACGAAGCGTGGCACTCCGGGGCGCCACAGGGAAGTGCGCCTTGTCGCAGTGGCCAATCCCCGTAGGGTGCGCAAGGTCCCTGAGACCCTTTCCGTGCAGGTGGAACGGGGGTTGGGGGGTGGTGGGGGGCGGTGATGAGCCACCCTCAGAAGTTGGCTGAAAAGAAGCGGACGCGTGCGCGGAAACCGGTCAGTCGACCGGTGTGTTTTCTCCGGCGTGCCGTCCGCCCCTGCGCGCCGGCGGCCCGGCCCGGTGCCGGCGTCCGGCCCGCGCCGGGTGATGATCGCCGGTCGGCCGGGCCGCGGCGCGCTCGGACCGGCGCAGCAGCAGGCGGCAGGCGCCGGTGACGGCGGCCAGGCCGAGGGCCGTGCCGGCGGCGCCGGCGAAGGAGGTGCCGTACCAGAGGAGTACGACCGGGACGAGGAAACAGCTGAAGGCCGCCCAGCGGACGAGGTCGGTGACGCCGTCCCGGGGCGGCGCGGCCGGATCGGGGAGGCCGGGTGCGCCGGACGGCGGCTCGGGGCGCTGGTGCGGTCCGGACATGCGTGCTCCCTGGGGCTGGCGGCATGGAGATCAACGCCCGTGCGACGCACCGGTCACGACCGAGCACAGACAGTTGAATCCCGTGCAAACCGCCTGTACAGCGCAGCAACCATTGCGTTGCGGGCGCCCCCTCGGGCATGCTCCGGGGAACCCGCGGGCGGACCGTACGCGGGATCCGGGCGAAGGAGGCGTGGCGCCGTACCCTTGGGGGTATGGGGTTGGGAAGACCATTCCCGGACACACGGCTCCACCGCACACTGTTGTCCCCCATAGAGGATAAAAACGCCGAGACAGCCATGGCCGGTCACGAATTCTTCGAACCCGCGGACCGCAAGCGGCCCGTCGCCGAACCTACGGCGGCCGAGCCCCTGGCGGCCGAAGAGCCACGCCAGTCGTGCGACCCAGCCTTCAAGCACGGTGTCGTCGTCGGCTTCGACGGCTCCACGTCCAGTGAGCGCGCCCTCGCGTACGCCATCGGCATGGCACGCCGGCTCGGCTCCGGCCTGGTCATCGTGCACGTCGCCAACCGGCTGCCCACCACCGTGTGGGCCGGCTGCGAGCCCCCCGTCTTCGTCGACGTACCGGACCACCGCACCGAGGTGCTGGGTCTGGAGCTGGCGTGCGCGGACTATCTCGCCGAGGTGCCCTGGATCCTGGTCGAGCGCGGCGGCGACATCTGCCACGAACTCGAAGAGGTGGGCCGGGAGTACGAGGCGGACGCCATCGTCGTCGGCTCCAGCCACGGCCTGGTGGGCCGCCTCTTCGGCTCGGTCGCCGGCCGGCTCGCCAAGCGGGCGAAGCGGCCCGTGGTGGTCATCCCGTAGCCGCCTCGGCGGTCGAGGCCCCTCCCTGGTCATGCAGCGTGAACCTACCGACGCGTAGAGGTTGCTTGTGCCCTTGTGAAGGGCATGTACGGGTCACGGTACAACCGCACATGCATGAAGGGAGCCCGCCGTGGACAATGACGTCTCCGCGGGAAGCACCACCACGATCGTCGGCCGACTCGCTCTCGGCGTCACCCTGCTGGCCTTCGGCGTCGGCCACACCGGCGTCATCGACGGCGTGACGGCGGCCGACGCCGTGACCGTCGCCCAGTACGTCGGCGGCGTCGCCCTCTTCGTCGCCGGCCTGCTGGCCCTGCGCGACCGGGACACCGCCTCCGGTACGGCCTTCACCGTCCTCGGCGCGCTGTGGTTCACCTGGGCCGTATCGGTCGGCGGCCAGGTCTCCGCCAACGCGGCGGGGCTCTTCCTGCTGCTCTTCGCCCTCGTCGCCCTCTCCCTCGCATTCGCCGGCGGCGACCTGCTCGGGCAGGGGATGTACGGGCTGCTCTGCGTGTCCCTGCTGCTCCTCGCGATCGCCGCCTTCGCGGGCGGTGCGGCGCTGGGGAAGGCGGGCGGATGGTTCGCCGTCGCGGCGGGGGCGGTCGCCTGGTACGCGGCGACGGCGGTTCTGGCGCACTGGCCCACGGCGATGCGGGGGCGTACCGCGGGCGGCCGGGGTGTGACGGCCACCGGCTAGCTGCGCAGGCCGGGGGGTGGTGGGGCGGCTCCCCGGCGACATGGGCGGCCCTCCACGTATGTGGTGGCATACGTGGGGGGCCGTTCGGGCGTGTTGCCATGTGGGTGCGTGGGGGTTGCTCGCGCCCGTACGGCGGAGCCGCACATCGATGCAGCCCCGCGCCCCTTCGGGGCGCTTCTACTCCACCGTCACCGACTTCGCGAGGTTTCGCGGCTTGTCGATGTCCCGGCCCAGGGCCAGGGCCGTGTGGTAGGCGAGGAGTTGGAGGGGGATGCCCATCAGGATGGGGTCCAGCTCGTCCTCGTTCTTCGGGACGACGATGGTGTGGTCGGCCTTCTCCTGGTCCTGGTGGGCGACGGCGAGGATCTGGCCGCTGCGGGCCTTGATCTCCTCCATGGCCGCGCGGTTCTTCTCCAGCAGGTCGTCGTCCGGCACGATCGCGACCGTCGGCAGGGCCGGCTCGATCAGGGCGAGCGGGCCGTGCTTCAGCTCGGAGGCCGGGTAGGCCTCGGCGTGGATGTAGGAGACCTCCTTGAGCTTCAGGGAGGCCTCACGGGCGACCGGGTAGCCGCGGACGCGGCCGATGAAGAGCATCGAGCGGGCGTCGGCGTACTGCGCGGCCAGCTTCTTGACGTCCTCCTCCTGCTCCAGCATCTCGGCGATCTGCGCGGGCAGCTTGCGCAGGCCCTCGATGATCCGCTTGCCGTCGCGTACCGACAGGTCGCGGGTGCGGCCCAGGTGCAGGGCGAGCAGCGCGAAGGCGACGCAGGTGTTGGTGAAGCACTTGGTGGAGACCACGCAGACCTCGGGCCCGGCGTGCACGTACATGCCGCCGTCGGCCTCGCGGGCGATCGCCGAGCCGACCACGTTGACGATGCCGAGGACGCGGGCGCCCTTGCGCTTCAGCTCCTGCACGGCGGCCAGCACGTCGTACGTCTCACCGGACTGGGAGACGGCGATGTAGAGGGTGTCGGGGTCGACGACCGCGTTGCGGTAGCGGAACTCCGAGGCGGGCTCGGCGTCCGCGGGGATGCGGGCCAGCTCCTCGATCATCTGGGCGCCGATCTGGCCCGCGTGGTACGAGGTGCCGCAGCCCAGGATCTTCACCCGGCGCACGGCGCGCGCGTCGCGGGCGTCCAGGTTGAGGCCGCCGAGGTGCACGGTGGAGAAGCGGTCGTCGATCCGGCCGCGCAGCACGCGGTCCACGGCCTCGGCCTGCTCGTGGATCTCCTTGTGCATGTACGTGTCGTGGCCGCCCATGTCGTAGGAGGCCGCCTCCCACTCCACGGTGGTCGGCTCGGCGGTGGTGCGGGTGCCCTCGGTGGTGTACGTGCGGAAGTCGTCGGCCTTGAGGGTGGCCATCTCGCCGTCGTCGAGGGTGACTATCTGGCGGGTGTGGGCGACCAGCGCGGCGATGTCCGAGGCGACGAACATCTCCTTCTCGCCGATGCCGAGGACGACCGGCGAGCCGTTGCGGGCGACGACGATGCGCTCGGGGAAGTCGGCGTGCATCACGGCGATGCCGTACGTGCCCTCGATCACCCGGAGGGTCTCGCGGACCTTGTCCTCCAGCTTCTCCGCCTCGGAGCGGGCGATGAGGTGGACGAGGACCTCGGTGTCGGTCTCGGAGAGGAACTCGACGCCGTCCGCCTCCAGTTTGCGGCGCAGGTCACCGGCGTTGTCGATGATGCCGTTGTGGACGACGGCGACCTTGTTGTCGGCCGACATGTGCGGGTGGGCGTTCAGGTCGGAGGGGGCGCCGTGGGTGGCCCAGCGGGTGTGGGCGATGCCGGTGGTGCCCTTGAAGCGCGCCGGGACCTTGGCCTCCAGGTCGCGGACCCGGCCCTTGGCCTTGACCATCTTCAGGCCGGCCGCCTTCGGCGAGGTGACGACGATGCCCGCCGAGTCGTAGCCGCGGTACTCCAGGCGCTGGAGGCCCTCCAGCAGCAGGGGGGCGACGTCACGCTTGCCGATGTATCCGACGATTCCGCACATGTATACGTAAACCTCGTGTCCCTCTTCGGCTTCTCAGCCGTAGACGATGCGGCGCAACTGGCGGAGCGACAGCTCCGGCGGTGCCACCGCCCGGTATTTCAGGTCCGCCTCGATCCGTTCGAAGATCGTCGCGTTCACCAGGCCCTGGGCCTGGAGCTCGCGGTGGCGGCGACGGACGAATTCCTCGGTCGTCTCGTCGAAGTAGGCGAGCACGTCCTGGATCACGCGCAGCGCCTCGCCCCGGCTCAGGGGGGTGGACCGCGTCAGATGATCAACGAGTTCGTCGTGCACCCGGTAGATCCTGGGGTACGAGTGAGGGTTTCGCAAGAATCCTGCCCGATTTCGGGCAAGCG
This sequence comes from Streptomyces sp. NPDC096048, assembly GCF_044763415.1. Lineage (NCBI taxonomy): Bacteria > Bacillati > Actinomycetota > Actinomycetes > Kitasatosporales > Streptomycetaceae > Streptomyces > Streptomyces sp. NPDC096048. The sequence continues at coordinate 503,737 of NZ_JBIWGG010000002.1, read as the reverse complement.
CGCCGCGTGTGCGTGACTACATCCGTTTCAGTACCGCCTGCTTCGCCAGCGTGAACTCCTCGTCCGTCAGCACCCCGGAGCGGTGCAGTTCGCCCAGTTCCCGCAGCCGCCGCAGCAGCGCGTCGTGCTCGTCCTCGGCGGCGGGGGTCGGGGCGGGCGCGTCCTCGGCGGGCCGGGCGTCCTCCAGGGCGGCGCGGGCCCCCGGTGCGGCCGGGTGCGGGAGGCGGGCCTGCACGGCCGCGGCCACCAGCGCCATCAGCGGGTCCCGCTTGAAGCCCCACAGCTCCACCGCGTTGGGGTCGTACTTGGGCGGTGCCTTGGTCGGCGCGCCCCGCACGGTGAAGCGGAGGTGGCCGTTCTCCAGGCCGACCGTCGGCTGCCACTCCACCGCGGTGATGTCCGCGAGGGGGAGGGTGCGGGTGCCGGCCGCCGACTTGGCGTCCTCCGCCTGCCACTTCCACTCCAGGCGCACGCGTTCGCCGTCGAAGCTCGCGACGCCGTCCCCGGCGGACACCGACAGCGGCACGGACGGGCCGGGCAGCAGGTAGGCGTCCACCGGACCGGACGGAACCTGGTCGAGCAGCAGGGCGTTGCGCACCTCGTCCGCGAAGTACTCGGCGACGCCGTACCGGTCGGACTCCACGGTCAGCTGGTACGGGTCGTGCGGCTCGGTCAGCCGGCCGCCGGTCGCGTGCAGCAGCGGGTCGGCGCCGTCCCGCAGGCGCAGCCGCAACCGCCCCGACTTCTTGCCCTGCTCGAACGATATGCCCGCCAACGCCGCCAGCGGGACGAGTAGTTCACCCAGTTCCCTGCGGAGCAGGCTGACGTTCTTGTCCCGTCCGGGAGTCAGCCGCAGGGTGTCGCCGTCGAAGACCCACGTTCCGTCCTTCTGGATGATTTCCGCCATGCGCGGATTGTTTCACCGCTTCTGCGTACGGCGGTTGTGAGAGAGAGTGGTCTACACCCATCTCTGCACCATCGTGAAGGGAGCGCACGTGAGACCTCATCGACGGCACCACAGAACGACTCCCCGACTGACCCGGATCCTGGGCTCGTTGCTGCTGGTGGCGGCGGTCGGCGCCATGACCACCGGCGCGGCGCCGGACCGGCGGGCGCCGGCGACGACTCCCCTGGACCGGGTGATTCCGGCCCCCGCGTCGGTCGACCCGGGCGGCTCCCCGTACCGCATCACCCGTGGCACCCACATCCGCGTCGACGACTCGCGCGAGGCCCGCCGCGTCGGCGACTACCTCGCGGACCTCCTGCGGCCCTCCACCGGCTACCGGCTCCCCGTCACCACCCACGGCCACGGCGGCATACAACTCCGCCTGGCCAAGGGCCCCTACGGCGCCGAGGGCTACCGCCTCGACAGCGGCCGCGGCGGCGTCACCATCACCGCCCGCGAGGCCGCCGGCCTCTTCCACGGCGTCCAGACCCTCCGTCAGCTCCTGCCCGCCGCCGTCGAGAAGGACTCCGCGCAGCCCGGGCCCTGGCTGGTCGCGGGCGGCACCATCGAGGACACCCCGCGCTACGGCTGGCGCGGCGCCATGCTGGACGTCTCCCGGCACTTCTTCACCGTCGACGAGGTCAAGCGCTACATCGACCGGGTCGCCCTCTACAAGTACAACAAGCTCCACCTGCACCTCAGCGACGACCAGGGCTGGCGCATCGCCATCGACTCCTGGCCGCGCCTGGCGACCTACGGCGGTTCCACAGAGGTCGGCGGCGGCCCCGGCGGCTACTACACCAAGGCCGACTACAAGGAGATCCTCCGCTACGCCGCCTCCCGCCACCTGGAGGTGATCCCCGAGATCGACATGCCGGGCCACACCAACGCGGCCCTCGCCTCCTACGCCGAGCTGAACTGCGACGGCGTGGCACCCCCGCTGTACACCGGCACCAAGGTCGGCTTCAGCTCGCTGTGTGTGGGCAAGGAGGTCACATACGACTTCGTGGACGACGTCGTGCGCGAGATCGCCGCGCTCACTCCGGGCCGCTACCTCCACATCGGCGGCGACGAGGCGCACTCCACCCCGCACGAGGACTTCGTGACGTTCATGGACCGGGTGCAGCCGGTCGTCGCGAAGTACGGCAAGACGGTCATCGGCTGGCACCAGCTGGCGGGCGCGAACCCGGCCGAGGGCGCGCTCGTCCAGTACTGGGGCCTGGACCGCACCAGTGACGTGGAGAAGGCCCAGGTCGCCGAGGCCGCGCGGAACGGGACCGGGCTGATCCTCTCCCCGGCCGACCGGACGTACCTGGACATGAAGTACGACAAGGACACCCCGCTGGGCCTGTCCTGGGCGGGCTACGTGGAGGTGCGGCGGTCCTACGACTGGGACCCGGCCGCCTATCTGCCGGGTGCCCCGGCCGCCGCGGTCCGCGGCGTCGAGGCGCCGCTGTGGACCGAGACCCTGGAGACCCCCGACCAGCTCGACTTCATGGCCTTCCCGAGGCTGCCGGGCGTCGCCGAGCTGGGCTGGTCCCCGGCGAAGACGCACGACTGGGACACCTACAAGGTGCGGCTCGCCGGGCAGGCACCGCGCTGGGAGGCGCTGGGGATCGACTACTACCGGTCGCCGCAGGTGCCCTGGCCGGCCGACTGACCCGCGACGCCATGCCCGACGGGCACCCCGGAAGACCGTCTCCGGGGTGCCCGCCCGTCTGTGCGGGGCCTTCGCCTACCGGCCCGAGATGGGGTTCTTCAGGCTTCCGATCAGCTGGAGCGCGCCGGACGGGTCCGCGAGGTCCACCATCTGCTCGTTGTCGCGCAGCTGGAGCCGGTTGAGGCAGGAGAGCGCGAACTCGGGCGCGAACATGTCGTACCGGTCGAACTTCTCGGCCAGTTCCGGCACCGACTCCTGGTACTCGCGGGTGACCTCCGCGACCGTCCGCCAGAAGTCGTCCTCCTCCACGATCCCCTCGCCGGCGAGGTTCGCGGCGAGGAAGCGGAAGAAGCAGTCGAAGACGTCCGTGAAGATGGACAGGAGCTTCTTGTCCTCCGGCACCTCGACCGCGATCCGGGAGACCTCCGGGGGCAGCACCGCGTCCGGGTCCATCACCGCGATCTCCTCGGCGATGTCCTTGTAGATCGCGCGCTGCACGACCCCGTCCTTCAGGACCAGGATCACGTTCTCGCCGTGCGGCATGTAGACCAGGTCGTAGGCGTAGAAGCTGTGCAGCAGCGGGACGAAGTAGGCCCGCAGGTAGGACCGCAACCACTCGGTGGGCGCGAGCCCCGACCGCTCGATCAGGGCGCCCGCGAAGGAGGCGCCCTCGTGGTCGACGTGGACGAGGGAGGCCATGGTGGCGAGGGACTCGCCGTCCTGGAGGGACGGCACCGGGCTCTCCCGCCACAGCGCCGCCAGCATCTTGCGGTACGGCGAGTAGCGGTCGGTGGCCTGCTCGTACTCCAGGTGCCGGTAGCCGACGGCCGCCCGCTCCCGGATGATGCTCAGCCCCGTGGACTTCAGCACCGGGTCGCCCTCGATGAGCTGGGCGAGCCAGTCGTTGATGGCCGGGGTCGCCTCCATGTACGCCGCCGACAGGCCGCGCATGAAGCCCATGTTGATGACGGACAGGGCCGTCTTCACGTAGTGCTTCTCGGGGTGCGAGGTGTTGAAGAAGGTGCGGATGGACTGCTGCGCCAGGTACTCGTCGTCGCCCTCGCCGAGGCAGACCAGGTGCCCGCGGGCGACCTCGGCGGCGAAGGTGACGGTGAGCTTGTTCCACCACTGCCAGGGGTGGACCGGGATGAACAGGTAGTCGGCCGGGTCCAGGCCGCGCTCGCGCAGGACGCCGTGGAAGCGGTCGACGGTCGCCTCGCCCAGCTCGTCCCGTACGAAGGACTCGTACTCGATGCCGACGCCGGCCGTGAACGCCGCCCGCGAGCGGTCCGCGGCCAGCCACACCAGCCGGACCGGGCTCGCGGTCTCCGGGGCGTAGGACAGGTACTCGTGGATGCCGAAGCCGAGCCGCCCGTTGTTGGCGACGAAGCAGGGGTGGCCCTCGGTCATACCGGTCTCGACGGCCTGGAAGCCGCTGTTCGCCAGCTCGGCGGAGGTGAGCTTCGGCTTGGTGAGCTTGTAGCAGGTGCCGGAGAGGGTGGAGGAGATCTCCTCCAGGTAGACGGGCAGGATCTGGTCGCTCAGACCCAGCGACTCCTTCAGCTCGATGAAGAAGTCCAGTGCGGCGAGCGGGAGTTCGCTGCCGTCGCGGTGGCGGGTGATCGAGTCGGCGTCCACCTGCCAGTGGTCCAGGGCGCGGACGGTGGCGGTGAAGCGGTACTCGGTCTTGCCGTCGTCGGAGCGGACGACGCAGGTGTCACCCGCGGAGCGCTCCGGGGTGATCAGCCGCTCGTGCGTGAACTCGGCGAGGGCCTTGCGGATCAGGAGGCGGTTGGCCTGGGCCCAGCGCTCGGGGGAGAGGTGGGAGACGGCGTCGGTGAGGCTCACGCGGACACCGCCTTCTCGAACTGCTCGCGGGTGCAGAAGCTCAGCAACGCCTTCTTCTCCGGCTTCTGGATCTCGCGCTCGGGCACGAATCCGACGGCCGCGTTCAGGGCGTGGACGGCCTTGTTGTCGAGGTCCGGCTCGACGACGACGCGGGCGGTCGCCGGGTCGGCGAAGAGTTCGGCCATGACGGCGGTGATGACGGCGCGGGTGAAGCCGTGCACGGGCCGGTCGGTGGGGGCGACCAGGAAGTGCATGCCGACATCGCCCGGCTCGGGGTCGTACAGGCCGGTCAGCTCGCGGTGGACCGGGTCGTACTTCTCCATCAGGAAGGCGGGGACGCCGTCGTGCAGGCCGATGTAGGCGTGGTGGTGCTCGTCGGCGGCTATCTCCATGTAGGCGCGCTCGACGTCCACCAGCTTCGCGTCCTGCATCATCCAGAACGCGGACTTGGGGTGCGTGACCCAGCTGTGCAGCAGACCGGCGTCCTTCAGCGGGTCGAGGGGGCGGAGGGTGAGGGCGCCGACGCCGGCGGCCGTGGGGGTGGTGGTGCTCATGCGCTGAACTCCTGGAACGCGATCGACTTCTCGACCGGGTAGTACTCGGTACCGAGCAGCTCTCGGACGATGTAGCTGTTGCGATAGGCACCCATGCCCAGATCGGGACTGGTGATGCTGTGCGTGTGGACACCCGCGTTCTGCAGGAACACGCCGCCGCCCGTGACGTCGACGGCGTAGTTGCGGGCGACGTCGAAGTTCCCCTGGGAGTCGTAGCGGAGCCGGTCCCGTACGGGCTTGAGGAACTCCGGTTCGGCGTACCGGTAGCCGGTGGCCAGGACCAGGCCCTGGGTCTCGATCTCGAAGTCCTTGCCCTGCTCCTCCTGCCGGAAGCCGAGGGTGTACGTGCCGTCCGCGTACCGGGCGTCGGTCAGCGCCGAGTTGGTGAGCAGGCGGGTGGGGACGGGGCCGCCGAGCTTCTTCTGGTAGAGCAGGTCGAAGATGTCGTTGATCAGGTCGCCGTCGATGCCCTTGAACAGGCCCTTCTGCTCGCTGGTGAGGCGGTAGCGGGTCGGCTCCGGCAGCGCGTGGTAGTAGTCCACGTACTCCGGGGAGGTCATCTCCAGCGTGAGCTTGGTGTATTCGAGGGGGAAGAAGCGCGGGGAGCGGGTCACCCAGTTCAGCTGGTAGCCGTGGACGTCGATCTCGCTCAGCAGGTCCTGGTAGATCTCGGCGGCGGACTGGCCGCTGCCGACCAGGGTGATCGACTCCTTCTTCTGCAGCTCGGCCTTGTGCTGCATGTAGCGGGAGTTGTGGAGGAAGTCGCCGGCCAGGCCCCGGCAGGCGTCCGGGATGTGCGGCGGGGTGCCGGTGCCGAGGACGAGGCGGCGGGCGCGGTACGTGTCGCCGCCGGTCGTCGCCACGACGTACATCTCGTCCCGCTCGTCGTACGTCACCTCGGTGACCGTCGTGGAGAAGCGGACGCAGCTCAGTTTGTTCGCGGCCCAGCGGCAGTAGTCGTCGTACTCGACGCGCAGCGGGTAGAAGTTCTCCCGGATGTAGAACGAGTACAGCCGGCCCTTCTCCTTCAGGTAGTTGAGGAAGGAGTAGGGGGACGTCGGGTCGGCGAGGGTGACCAGGTCCGACATGAACGGGGTCTGGAGGTGGGCGCCGTCCAGGAACATGCCGGCGTGCCACTCGAAGTCCGGCTTGGACTCCAGGAAGACGCCGTTCAGCTCGGCGATGGGCTCGGTGAGGCAGGCGAGGCCGAGGTTGAAGGGGCCGAGGCCGATCCCCACGAAGTCGTACGTCGTGGTGGGCTCAGGAAGCGCGGTCAAGGGACTCTCCCAGGTACTGCTCGGCGTGGCCGGCGATCAGGTCGAGGACGGCGGCGATGTCGGCCGTGGTCGTCTCGGGGTTGAGCAGGGTGAACTTGAGGTAGTGGCGTCCGGCCACCTTGGTGCCCGCGACCACGGCGTCGCCGGAGGCGAAGAGGGCCTTGCGGGCGTACAGGTTGGCGCGGTCGATCTCGGCGGGGTCGGTGACGGCCGCCGGTATGTGGCGGAAGACCAGCGTGGACAGGCTCGGCGCGACGACGACGTCGAAGCGCGGGTCGGCGGCGAGCAGTTTCCAGCCCTCGGCGGCGAGGTCGCACACCTCGTCGAAGAGCTGTCCGATGCCGTCGGCGCCCATCACGCGCAGTGTCATCCACAGCTTGAGCGCGTCGAAGCGGCGGGTGGTCTGGAGAGACTTGTCCACCTGGTTGGGGATACGTTCCTGCACCATGCGGCGCGGGTTGAGGTACTCCGCGTGGTAGGTGGCGTGGCGCAGCGTGGCCGCGTCCCGGACCAGCACGGCCGACGAACTCACTGGCTGGAAGAAGGACTTGTGGTAGTCCACGGTGACCGAGTCGGCGCGCTCGATGCCGTCGATGCGGTCCCGGTACTTCAGGGAGGCGAGCAGTCCGCAGCCGTAGGCCGCATCCACGTGCATCCACACGCCGTACTGCTCGCACAGTTCGGCGATCTCCGGCAGCGGGTCGATGGAGCCGAAGTCGGTGGTGCCGCCGGTGGCGACGACGGCCATGGGGACCATGCCGTTCTCCTTGCAGCGCTCCAGTTCGCGGGCGAGGGCGACGGTCTGCATGCGCTTGTCGTGGTCGACGGGGATCGACACGACGGCGTCGGGGCCGAGGCCGAGCAGTTTCGCCGACTTCTTCACGCTGAAGTGGCTGACCTCGGAGGCGAAGACGCGCAGGTCGGCGAAGTCCTCGGTCTTCGCCTCCTCGCGGGCCAGCAGCAGCGCCTGGAGGTTGGACTGGGTGCCGCCGGAGGTGAACACGCCGTCGGCCGCCGGGCCGAGGCCGATGCGGGCGGTGGTCCAGTCGATCAGTTTCCGCTCGATGAGCGTGCCGCCGGCCGACTGGTCCCAGGTGTCCAGGGAGGAGTTGACGGCGGAGAGCACCGCCTCGCCGAGCACGGCCGGGATGACGACCGGGCAGTTGAGGTGGGCGAGGTAGCGGGGGTGGTGGAAGTAGACGGCGTCGCGGAGGTAGACCTCCTCCAGTTCGTCGAGGACCGCGGCCGTGTCGTGCAGCGGCTTGTCGAGGTCGATCTCGTCGATGCGGGGGGAGAGGGCGTCGACCGTGACACCGGTGAACGGGCGGTCGGTGGTGGCGATTTTGGCGGCCACCCGCTCGACTCCTTCGGTCACGGAGCGGCGGTACTGCTCCGCGGTGGTGTCGTTGAGCAGGTGCGAGCGCATGTGGGGGTCCTCCGGTTGGGGACGGGCCGAGAGGGGGACGGGAGAGGGCGGAGCCCTTGGATCGACTTAGGGTAGCCTAACCTAAGTCACTTTGATCAAGCGCATGCCCCTACGTGACTGCCGTCACTCGCGCCTCATCCGCACGTCACGGACGGTGAATTGGGGCGTTCGGGGCTTTGGGGTGCCGGTCGTCAGCCCTGCTCGCGGAGCTGTTCCTCCGTCAGGCCCTGGCGCCAGTAGCCGACGAAGGTGACGCGGCGGCGGTCGATGCCGCGCTCGCCCACGAAGTGCCGCCGCAGCTGCTTGACGCGGCCGGACTCTCCGGCGATCCAGACGTACGGGCGTTCGGCGGGCGGCAGCTGGGCAGCGCGGAGGGTGCCGAGAGTGGCCTCGGGTCCGCTGGTGACGTCCCTGACCAGCCAGTCGACCTCGGCCTCCGCCGCCGTCGTCAGCTCCTGCACGTCCTCGGCGTGCGGCACCTCCAGCCAGACCCGGGCGCGGGTGCCGGCCGGCAGCGACTCGACGATGGCGCAGGCGGCCGGTACGGCGGTCTCGTCGCCCCAGACGACCACCAGGTCGGTGTCGCCGGGCGGCCGGAAGCGGATCGCCCGGTTGTCGGCGACCGCCGGGCCGAGCAGCACGACCCGGTCGCCGGGGGCGGCGTCGGCGGCCCAGCGGGAGGCGGGGCCCGCCTGGAAGGAGGCCCCGGGCTCGACACCGTGCAGCACGAAGTCGATGTCGATCTCGGCGGTGTCGCCGTGGGCGTCCCGGCGCAGGGCGCGCAGCGTGTACGAGCGCATCACCGCCCGCACGTCGTCGGGCAGTTCCCGCCACCCCTGCCACCAGCCGTCGCCCAGCTCGACGGGCACGGCGGGCTCCGGCTGCCCCGGGTGCGGCAGGAACAGCGACAGGGACTGGTCCTGCCCGTCGGAGTGGAAGGCGCGCAGGTCGGGCCCGGCGAAGGTGACCCGGGCCAGAGACGGACCGAGCCGCCTCGTCCGTACGACCTGGAGGGAGAAGAAACGGAACGGGGCGGCCACGGCCGTCGTCATGAAGGGCTCCGGGAGAAAGGGGAGGGTCAGCCGACCTTCTTGGCGTTCTCGATCGCCTCGGCCAGATTGTCGAGGAGCGGCGTGCACTTGTCGTAGGACAGGATCGGCTCGGGGGAGCGGGCGATGACCTGGCCGGCCTTGACCGCGGGCAGCTGCTTCCAGGTGCCCTCGGTGATGTCGGCGGGCTGGATGGTCGAGGCGCGGTCGTCCATGATGATGACGTCGGCCGGGTACTTGTCGACGTTCTCCCAGCTCAGGCTCTCGAACCAGCCGCCGGTCGCCTTCTTGGCCGCCTCGGAGGGCTCGACGAAGTTCACGCCGAGGGCCTTGAAGTACTCCAGGTCGACGGAGAGGTTGGTGCCGGAGACGTAGAACAGCTCGGCGCTCGCGGAGCCGGCCAGCACCCTGATCTCGGGCTTGGCCTTGGCGGCGGCGCGCAGCCGGGCCGCGGCCTTCTCGAAGGCGGCCTTGGCGTCGGTGACCTTCTTGGCCTTCATGTCCGCGCCGAGCGACTCGGCCAGTTCCCACATGCGCTGGAGCGGCTGGGTGAGCTGGCGGTCGAAGACGGAGATCGCGACGCTCGGGGCGAGCTTGGCGATCTTGTCCTTGGAGTCCTCCGGGACGGACCAGAGCGTGCCCGCGGTGTCGAACGTCGTGGTGATGAGCACCTCGGGGGCGAGGGCGGCGTACTTCTCGACGTTGAGCTTGCCCCACTCGTTGCCGAGGACGGTGACCTTGTCGACGTCGAGGTCGCCGGCCTGGACGTCGGGCTTGCCGTCCTTGGTCGTGGTGGGCCCGAACACGCCCTTGACCTGGACGCCGTAGTCGTGGAGGGCGGCGGCGACACCGGTGAAGGCGACGATGTCCGTCGGGACCTTGTCCAGCTTCACGGTCGTGCCGCGGTCGTCCTCGAAGGACCAGGGGCCGGACTCGGCGGCCGCCTTGTCGTCCGGCCCACCGCTTTTCGCGTCGTCGTCACCGCAGGCCGTGAGCACGGCGCCGAGGCCGAGTGCGCCGCCGGCGGCGAGGATTCCGCGGCGGGAGAAGTTGGCGGTTGTGCCGTTCGACATGGGTGGCTCTGCTTTCGTACGTACGGGGCCGCGTGCGCGTGCCGGCAAGGGGCGGAAGCGCGCTTAGGCTAGCCTAACCTCAGCTTTTCGGCCAAGGGGGTGCCGGGGGTGGGCCCCGCCACTTCCGCGTCGGGGAGTGCGGTCGCCGTCCCGGCTCTCAGTCCCCGGCCCAGCCGATGACGACGAGGGCGAGCGTGGGCACGGTGGTGGCCGCGGCGCTCAGCAGCCAGTATCCGCGCGGCGTCAGCACCGTGCTGTGCCGCAAGGGGCGGTTGGCCAGCCACCACAGGAGGCCGAACAGGGTGAGTACCGGCGTCGCGACCATCACCCAGGGGAGGGCCCCGTCGTTCTCCGTGGGCTCGCGGTCGGTCCACCCGAGAGCGGCGAGGGGCCAGTTGGACGCGAAGTACCAGAGCAGGAACGCCGGGACGACGGCCGGAACCCCCAGCAGGACGTTGACGACCAGGGGGAGGCACAGCCGGAGCCATGAGGGTGCGGTGCTCGTCTTCACGTGGTCTCGCTCGGTCCACTGGCGCGTGATCTTGAGTACCGCGCACCCTACCCGGCCGTGCCCGGCGCCCCGGTGTCCGGAGGCTCAGCCGGTCAGGCCCAACTCGCGTGCGATCAGCATCCGCTGGACCTCGCTGGTGCCCTCGCCGATCTCCAGGATCTTCGAGTCCCGCCACATGCGGGCCACGGGGTACTCGTTCATGAAGCCGTAGCCGCCGTGGATCTGCGTGGCGTCCCGGGCGTTGTCCACCGCGACCGTCGACGAGTACAGCTTCGCCAGGGCCGCCTCCTTCTTGAAGGGGTCGCCCGTCACCAGCCGGGAGGCCGCGTCGCGCCACGCGAGGCGGGCCGTGTGGGCCTTCATCTCCATGTCGGCGATCTTGAACTGGATGGCCTGGTTGGCGCCGATGGGCTTGCCGAAGGCGTGACGTTCCTTCGCGTACGCGACCGATTCGTCCACGCAGCCCTGCGCGAGCCCGGTGCCCAGCGCGGCGATGGCGATGCGCCCCTCGTCGAGGATGCGCAGGAACTGGGCGTAGCCGCGGCCCTCCTCGCCCAGCAGGTTCGCCGCCGGGACCCGGACGTCGGCGAAGGACAGCTCACGGGTGTCCGACGCGTTCCAGCCGACCTTCGAGTACGGGGCGGCCACCGTGAAGCCCGGGGTGCCGGACGGCACGATGATCGCCGAGATCAGGGGCCGGCCGTCCGGCTTGCGGCCGGAGACCGCAGTGACGGTCACCAGGCCCGTGATGTCGGTGCCCGAGTTGGTGATGAAGCACTTGGTGCCGTTGATGACCCATTCGTTCGTCGCCTCGTCGAGGCGGGCCGTCGTGCGCGTCGCGCCCGCGTCCGAGCCGCCGTCCGGCTCGGTCAGGCCGAAGGCGCCGAGGATCTCGCCCGAGCACAGCCGGGGCAGCCACGTCCGCTTCTGCTCCTCGGTGCCGAACAGGTGGATCGGCATCGCACCCAGCGAGACGCCCGCCTCCAGCGTGATGGCCACCGACGAGTCGACCCGGGCCAGTTCCTCCAGGGCGATGCCGAGGGCGAGGTAGTCGCCGCCCATGCCGCCGTACTCCTCCGGGAAGGGCAGGCCGAACAGGCCCATGCGGCCCATCTCCCGGACGATCTCGTACGGGAACTCGTGCCGCTCGTAGAAGTCGCCGATCTTGGGCGCCACGACGTCGTGGGCGAACGCCTCCACCGTGCGGCGGAGATCCTCGAGTTCGGGGGAGAGCTTGTGGTCCATGGCTGTCACTGCTCCTTGTGGGAGTCGGCGTGGGAGTCGGCGGCCGAGTCCTGGTGCGCGAGGGCTCGTACGGTGCGGGACGGGCTGGGTCGGCCCAGGTGGGCGGCCATCCAGACGCTGGTGGCGACGAGAGAGCCGAGGTCGACCCCGGTGTCGATGCCGAGGCCGCGCAGCATCCACACGAGGTCTTCGGTGGCGAGGTTGCCGGTGGCGGACTTCGCGTAGGGGCAACCGCCCAGTCCGCCGGCGGAGGCGTCGACGGTCGTCACGCCGTGCCGGAGGGCGGCGTACGTGTTCGACAGCGCCTGGCCGTAGGTGTCGTGGAAGTGGACGCCCAGCGTGCTCACGGGCACACCGGCCTCCGTGAGCGCGGTGAGCAGGGCGCTCACGTGTCCCGGGGTCGCCACCCCGATCGTGTCGCCCAGGCTCAGCTCGTCGCAGCCCATGTCCAGCAGGGCCCGGCAGACCTTCACCACCTGCGGGACGGGGACCGCCCCTTCCCACGGGTCGCCGAAGCACATCGAGAGGTAGCCCCGTACGTGAACGCCGTCCGCGTCCTTCGCCCGCGCCACCACCGGCTCGAACATGGCCAGGGCCTCGTCCAGGGTGCGGTTGAGGTTGGCCTTGGCGAAGGACTCCGTGGCGCTGGCGAAGACCGCGACGCGGCGGGCGCCGAGCGCGAGCGCGCGGTCGAGGCCGCGTTCGTTCGGCACCAGGACGGGCAGCTCGACCGGCAGGTCCGCGACCGCCGGGAAGAGCTGCTCCGCGTCCGCCAGTTGCGGCACCCACTTGGGGTGCACGAAGCTCGTCGCCTCGATGGTGGTCAGGCCCGTACCGGCCAGACGGCGGATGAACTCCGCCTTCACCTCCGCCGGGACGGTCGCCTTCTCGTTCTGCAGTCCGTCGCGGGCGCCGACCTCGTGGATGCGGACACGCGAGGGCAGGCCCTTCTCCGGTACGGCCATGGGCAGGCCGAGTTCAGCGGCGTTCATGCCGTCTCCTCCGGGTCCTCGGCCGGCGTGATGACCGCCAGCACCTGGTCCATGGCGACCGTCGTGCCCGGCGCCACGTCCAGCTCGGCGACGGTGCCGGCGTGCGGTGCGGAGATGACGTGCTCCATCTTCATCGCCTCCACCACCAGCAGGCTCTGCCCGGCGGCCACCTCGTCGCCGACGGCGACCTTCACCACCGTCACCGTGCCCGGCATGGGCGCGGTCAGCGAGTCGGCGCCCGCGTGGGCCGCGCCCGTGAGGGAGGCGGCGACCGGGTCGTGGTCGCGCACGTGCCAGGCGTCGCCGTCGCGGCCGAGCCAGTCGGCGGCGCGGTGGAAGGTGTGCCGGACGCCGTCCAGCGTCACGGACACGTGGTCCTCGGTGACGGTGTGGGTGCCGCGCGGTGTGTGCTCCACCGGATCGGTGATCCGCAGGTGGAAGGCGACCGGCTTCGGCTCGCCGCCCATGCGCCAGCCGCTCGGCACCGAGAACGGGTCCGTCCAGCCGTCCCCGCGCGGACGCAGCGCGTCCAGCCGTACGGCCGCCGCCGCCTCGTACACCTCCTCCGGTACGTCGGTGGGGACGAGGGCGTCGACCTCCCGCTCCACCAGCCCGGTGTCCAGCTCGCCCGCCACCACCGCCGGGTGGGCGAGGAGCCGGCGCAGGAACCCGGCGTTGGTCTGCACGCCCAGCGTCACCGTCCGGGCCAGGGCCGCGCGCAGCCTGCGCAGGGCGGTGGCGCGGTCGGGACCGTAGGCGATCACCTTGGACAGCATGGGGTCGTAGAGGCTGCCGACCTCGCCGCCCTCGCTGAGCCCGGAGTCGGTGCGGACGCCGTCGCCCTCGGGCTCGTGCAGGCGCAGCACCGTGCCGCCGGAGGGGAGGAAGCCGCGGGCGGGGTCCTCGGCGCAGAGGCGGGCCTCGATCGCGTGCCCGGTGAGCCGTACGTCCGTCTGCGCGAAGCCCAGCTCCTCGCCCGCCGCCACCCGCAGCTGCCACTCCACCAGATCCAGACCCGTGACCAGCTCGGTCACCGGGTGCTCGACCTGGAGGCGGGTGTTCATCTCCATGAAGTAGTACTGCGAGGGGTCCTCGCCCGGCACGATGAACTCCACCGTGCCCGCGCCCCGGTAGCCGCACGAGCGGGCCGCCTGCACGGCCGCCTCGCCCATCGCGGCACGGGTCGCCTCGTCGAGGAGCACGCTGGGCGCCTCCTCGATGATCTTCTGGTGCCGGCGCTGGAGCGAGCACTCGCGCTCGCCGAGGTGCACCACGTTGCCGTGGCCGTCGGCCAGGACCTGGATCTCGATGTGCCGCGGCCGGTCGATCCACCGCTCCACCAGCAGCGTGTCGTCGCCGAAGGAGGCGCGGGCCTCGCGGCGGGCGGCGGCGATCTCGTCGGCCAGCACGGCCGCGTCCCGCACCAGCCGCATGCCCTTGCCGCCACCACCGGCCGACGGCTTCAGCAGCACCGGCGTGCCGATCTCGCGGGCGGCGTCGGCGAGCTGCGCGTCCGTCAGGCCGCTGCCGCTGGAGCCGGGCACCACCGGCACCCCGGCCGCCCGCACCGTCTCCTTGGCGCGGATCTTGTCGCCCATCAGGGCGATGGCGTCGGCGGACGGTCCGATGAAGACCAGCCCCGCCTCCTCGCAGGCCCGCGCGAAACCGGCGTTCTCGGCGAGGAAGCCGTACCCGGGATGGACGGCCTGCGCGCCCGTCCGGGCCGCCGCCTCCAGCAGCCGCTCGACGGACAGATAGCTCTCCGCCGCCGGCGCCGGACCGATCCGTACCGCCTCGTCGGCCTCCCGCACGTGCCGGGCGTCCGCGTCGGCGTCGGAGAAGACCGCCACCGAGCGCACGCCCATCGAGCGCAGGGTCCGGATGACACGCACCGCGATCTCACCGCGGTTGGCCACCAGCACCGTGTCGAACATCAAGCTCCCCATCGCGCTTCCCATCGAAGTCCCCTCCTCACATCCGGAAGACGCCGAACTGGGGCTCGCCCAGTGGCGCGTTGGCACACGCGGTCAGGGCCAGACCCAGCACCTGCCGGGTGTCGGCGGGCTCGATCACCCCGTCGTCCCACAGGCGGGCGGTCGCGTAGTAGGCGTTCCCCTGGTGCTCGTACTGCGCGCGGATCGGCGCCTTGAAGGACTCCTCCTCCTCGGCCGCCCACTGTTCGCCCCGGGCCTCCAACTGGTCCCGCTTGACCGTGGCCAGCACGGACGCGGCCTGCTCGCCGCCCATGACGGAGATCTTGGCGTTGGGCCACATCCACAGGAAGCGCGGCGAGTAGGCCCGCCCGCACATCGAGTAGTTCCCCGCGCCGTACGACCCGCCGACCACGACCGTCAGCTTCGGTACGCGCGTGCACGCCACCGCCGTCACCATCTTGGCGCCGTGCTTGGCGATGCCACCGGCCTCGTAGTCCCTGCCGACCATGAAGCCGGAGATGTTCTGGAGGAACACCAGCGGGATGCCGCGCTGGTCGCACAGCTCGATGAAGTGGGCGCCCTTCTGGGCCGACTCGGCGAACAGGATGCCGTTGTTGGCGACGATCCCGACCGGGTGGCCGTGGATGCGGGCGAAGCCGGTGACCAGGGTCTGCCCGTACTCGGACTTGAACTCGGCGAACCGGGAGCCGTCCACCACCCGGGCGATGATCTCGCGCACGTCGTAGGGGGTGCGGGAGTCGACCGGGACCGCGCCGGACATGCCGTGCGGGTCCACCTTGGGCTCGACGGCCGGCTCCACGCCCCAGGGGAGGGTTCCGCGCTCGGGCAGGGTGTCGACGATCTGCCGCACGATCCGCAGGGCGTGCGCGTCGTCCTCGGCCAGGTGGTCGGTCACGCCGGACACGCGCGAGTGGACCTCGCCGCCGCCCAGCTCCTCCGCCGTGACCACCTCACCGGTGGCCGCCTTCACCAGCGGCGGGCCGCCCAGGAAGATCGTGCCCTGAGCGCGGACGATCACGGCCTCGTCGCTCATCGCCGGGACGTACGCGCCGCCCGCCGTGCAGGAGCCGAGGACGGCGGCGATCTGCGGGATGCCGGCGCCGGACATCCGGGCCTGGTTGTAGAAGATCCGCCCGAAGTGCTCGCGGTCCGGGAAGACCTCGTCCTGCATCGGCAGGAAGGCGCCCCCGGAGTCCACGAGATACAGGCACGGCAGCCGGTTCTCCAGCGCCACCTCCTGCGCCCGCAGATGCTTCTTCACGGTCATCGGGTAGTACGTGCCGCCCTTGACGGTGGCGTCGTTGGCGACGATCACGCACTCCCGGCCGCTGACCCGGCCGATCCCGGCGATCACGCCGGCGGCCGGGGCCTGTCCGTCGTAGAGCCCGTCGGCCGCGAGCGGCGCCAGCTCCAGGAACGGCGAGCCCGGATCGAGCAGCGTGTCCACGCGGTCGCGCGGCAGCAGCTTGCCGCGCGCGGTGTGGCGGGCCCGCGCCCGCTCGCCGCCGCCGAGCCGGGCCGCCGCGAGCTTGGCGCGCAGCTCCGCCACGAGGACGCGGTGGGCCTCCTCGTTGGCCCGAAAGGCCTCGGAGGCGGGATCGGCCGCCGTCGTCAGCTCCGGTGCCTCTTGCATCCTGCGGTCCCCTCACCCGATGGTCGATCGGTCGATCGGTTAATGAGCGTTAACGCATTTCCTTCAGGTTAACGACCGCTAACCTCCCTGTCTAGAATTGAGTCCATGGCCATGAGAACCGACGCCCCCACCCGCCGCGAGCAGATCCTCAAGGAGGCCGCCCGGCTCTTCGCCGAGCGCGGCTTCCACGGTGTCGGCGTCGACGAGATAGGCGCCGCGGTCGGGATCAGCGGCCCCGGCCTCTACCGGCACTTCGCCGGCAAGGACGCGATGCTCGCCGAGCTGCTGGTCGGGATCAGTGACTCGCTGCTGACCGGCGCGAAGCGGCGGCTGGCGGAGGCGGACGGGGTGACCGGCCCCGAGGCGGTCCTCGACTCGTTCATCGAGGGGCACATCGATTTCGCGCTCGACGACCGCCCGCTCATCACCCTGCACGACCGCGAGCTGGACCGCCTCCGGGACGCCGACCGCAAGATGGTGCGGCAGTTGCAGCGGCAGTACGTCGAGCTGTGGGTCGGGGTGGTGCGCGAGGTCTATCCGGCGGTGTCGGAACCGAGTGCCCGCTCGGCCGTGCACTCGGTCTTCGGCCTGCTGAACTCCACCCCGCACCTGGGACGCCCCGGCTCCCTGCCGGGCCGCGCGGTGACGGCGACGCTGCTGCACCGGATGGCGCGGGGGGCGTTCGCGGCGGTGGCCGCCGACTGAAGGGGGCTCCGTGGGCGGGGGAGTGACGAGGGTTACCCACGTCCCGCTCTGGACGCCCCTCCCTACTCGCCGGTACCGTGAAGTCTGAGCAAGCGCTTAGATACATACCCTGGAGGTGGCGCGGTGCGCCGTACGGTGTTCAACGAGGACCACGAGGCGTTCCGGGAGACCCTCCGCGCCTTCATCGAGGCCGAGGTCGTCCCCGTCTACGACGAGTGGTTCGCCGCGGGCCAGGCGCCGCGCGACTTCTACTACAAGCTCGGCGAGCTGGGCATCTTCGGCATCAACGTGCCCGAGGAGTACGGCGGCGCGGGCATGGACAGCCACAAGTTCGAGGCCGTCCACTACGAGGAGACCGCCCGCGCGGGCGTCACCTTCGGCGGCTCCGGCGTGCACGTGCTGCTCGCCCTGCCCTACATCAAGATGCTGGCCACCGACGAGCAGAAGAAGCGCTACCTGCCGAAGTTCGTCACCGGCGAGGAGATGTGGGCCATCGCGATGACCGAGCCGGGCACCGGCTCCGACCTCGCGGGCATGAAGACCACCGCCAAGCTCTCCGAGGACGGCACCCACTACGTCCTCAACGGCGCCAAGACCTTCATCACCGGCGGCGTGCACGCCGACAAGGTCATCGTCTGCGCCCGCACCTCCGCGCCCACCGCCGAGGACCGCCGCTTCGGCATCTCCCTGTTCGCCGTGGACACCAAGTCCGAGGGCTACTCGGTGGGCCGCAAGCTGGACAAGCTGGGCCTGCGCACCTCCGACACCGCCGAGCTGGCGTTCGTCGACGTCAAGGTGCCCGTCGAGGACCTGCTCGGCGAGGAGAACAAGGGCTTCTCCTACCTCGGCCACAACCTGGCCTCCGAGCGCTGGGGCATCGCCTACGGCGCCTACGCGCAGGCCAAGGCCGCCGTCCGCTTCGCCACGCAGTACGTCCAGGACCGCACCGTCTTCGGCAAGCCGGTCGCCCACTTCCAGAACACCAAGTTCGAGCTGGCCGCCTGCCAGGCCGAGGTGGACGCCGCCGAGGCCGTCGCCGACCGCGCCACCGAGGCCCTGGACGCCGGCGAGCTCACCCCCGCCGAGGCCGCCAGCGCCAAGCTGTTCTGCACCGAGGTCGCGCACCGCGTCATCGACCGCTGCCTCCAGCTGCACGGCGGCTACGGCTACATGAACGAGTACCCGATCGCCCGCCTGTACGCGGACAACCGCGTCAACCGCATCTACGGCGGCACCAGCGAGGTCATGAAGATGATCATCGCGAAGAACATGGGCCTGTGACCCGCGAGGCATGAGCGAGGCACTCCAGTCCCTCCTCGATCTGCTCGACCTCGAGCGGATCGAGGAGGACATCTACCGCGGCCACTCGCGCTCCGCCGTCGTCCCCCGGGTCTTCGGCGGGCAGGTGGCCGCCCAGGCGCTGGTCGCCGCCGGGCGCACGGTCCCCGAGGACCGGCACGCGCACTCCCTGCACGCGTACTTCCTGCGCCCCGGCGACCCGGGCGCTCCCATCGTCTACAACGTCGACCGCCTGCGCGACGGCCGCTCCTTCACCACCCGCCGCGTGGTCGCCGTCCAGCACGGCAAGCCGATCTTCGGCCTGTCGGCGTCCTTCCAGACGTACGAGGAGGGCCTCGATCACCAGGCCCCGATGCCGCCCGCCCCGGACCCGGCGACCCTCCCCACCGGCGAGGAACGGCTGCGGAGCTACCCGCACCTGCCCGCCGAGACCGTCGAACGCTTCGTGGAGGCCCGCGCGGCGGTCGACCTCCGCTACGTCGACGACCCGCCCTTCGGCGACTTCGGCACCCCGCGCGACCCGCACTCCCAGGTGTGGTTCCGTACCAACGGCAAGCTCGCGGACGACCCCCTGCTGCACGTCGTCCTCGCCACCTACGTCTCCGACATGACCCTCCTCGACTCGGTCCTGCTCGCGCACGGCCGCGGCGGCTGGGCCGTCGGTGACGTCGTCGGGGCCTCGCTGGACCACGCGATGTGGTTCCACCGGCCGTTCCGCGCCGACGAGTGGCTGCTGTACGACCAGCAGTCGCCGTCCGCGTCCGGCGGCCGCGGCCTCGGCCAGGCCCGCATCTACACCGAGGACGGGCGACTCGCCATCTCGGTCATCCAGGAAGGCGTGGTGCGCGTCCCCCGGGAACACTGAGGGGTATGGCGGAACCTGCACGGGAAGCACGGGAAGCACGGGACACGACGGGCGGCGGCGAGAGCACCTTCACGGTGCTCGTCGCCGCTCTCGCCAATCTGGGCATCGCCATCGCCAAGGCGGTGGCCGGCGTGCTCAGCGGGTCCAGCGCGATGCTGTCGGAGGCCGCGCACTCGGTCGCCGACACCGTCACCGAGGTCCTGCTGCTGACCTCGCTCAAACGCAGCGCCCGTCCCGCCGACGAGGACCACCCCCTCGGCCACGGCCCCGAGCGCTACATCTGGGCCCTGCTCGCCGCCGTCGCCACCTTCGTCGGCGGCGCGGTCTTCGCCCTCTACGACGGCGTCCACTCCCTCACCCACGGCGAGGAACCCGGCGACCCGCTGGTGGCGTACCTCGTCCTCGCCGTCGCCTTCCTCCTGGAGGGCTACTCCCTGCGCACCGGCCTGAAACAGGCGCGCGGCGAGGCCCGCCACTACAAGGTGCCCTTCGGGCGCTACCTGCGCCGCACCCCCGACACCGCCGTGAAGGCCGTCGTCATGGAGGACTCCGCGGCCCTCGCCGGCCTGCTGCTGGCCGCGGGCGGACTGCTCGGCGGGCAGCTCACCGGCTCCGGCGTCTGGGACGGCGTCGCCTCGCTCTGCATCGGCGCCCTGCTGCTGTACGTCGCCTGGGTGCTCGGCCGCTCCAACGCCGAGTTCCTCATCGGCCGCCCGCTGCCCCGCACCGTGCGGGACCGGATCCGGGCGGAACTGGTGGCCGTCGAGCACATCGAGGCCGTACTGGAGCTGACCACCCTCGTGCAGGGTCCGCGGGAGGCGCTGGTCGCCGCCAAGGTCGACTTCCGGGACGTGGCGACGGCCGCGCAGATCGAGTGGGCGTGCGAGCGGGCCGAGCAGCGGCTGCGGGAGGAGTTCCCGGTGGTGCGCCGGGTCTACCTGGACCCGACGCCCGGGTTCGCGCAGCGCCGCTCGGAAGGACTCAGCCCCTGGCCGTGACGGGGCCTGCGGGGCGGGCACGGTCGACCAGGCGGACGGGGCTACTTCAGCCCGGCCTCCGTCAGCAGATACGCCGTCATCGGGTCGTAGTAGCGCGGGCTGACCACGTGGTCGTCCAGCGGCACCGCGACCTGGAGGGTGCCCTCGGACTCGGCGAGGAAGAGGGCCGGGTCGTTGCAGTCCGCGTAGCCGACGGAGTCGACGCCGTGCTGACCGGCGTAACCGGCCCAGCCGTGGTCGGCGACGACCAGGTCGGGCAGCGGGCGGCCCGCGCGCTCCAGACCGGTCAGGATCGCCTTCATCGGCTCACCGGAATGGGTGTGCCACAGCGAGGCACCGTGCTCCAGCACGGCCACGTCCGCGAACTGCTGGACGTACCCCTCCTCCGTCGTCAGCCCCTCCGGGATCACGACGATCTCGCATCCCGCGGTGCGCAGCGCGTCGGCCGTGGCGCGGTGCACGTCGAGCAGGCCGCCGGGGTGGCCGGTCGCGAACAGCACGCGCTGCCCGCCGTCCGCCGCCTTGCGCAGCCGCCCGGCCATGCGCTCCAGCGCGGCCACGGTCAGCTCGGGGTCGATGGTGTCCTGGCCGTACCGGTACTCGGGGTCGTCGTTGACGCCGACCCGCTCCGCCATCACCGCCAGCACGTCCTGCTCGTCACTCCAGCGGTCGCCCAGCTCCAGACCGAGCCAGAAGTGGCGGTCGCCGTTCGCCAGCTTCCGGTAGTGGGAGAGGTTGTTCTCGCGGGGCGTGGCGACGTCGCCCGCGATACGGGTTCTGACGAGGTGTTCGGCGAGTTCGGCGCGGCTGGGTGTCCCGGGTATCGGCATGGCTCCATTGTGAAGCAGCCGACAGTCGGCGTCTTGGGCATATCGCACGCTGGGACGCGGGTCACCTCCGCAGCGCGAACCACAACTCCATCCGTACGTCCGGGTCGTCGAGGTCGGAGTCCAGCAGGGCCGCACAACGGGCGATGCGCTGCCGGACGGTGTTGCGGTGCACGGACAGGGCGACGGCGGTGCGGTCCCAGCTGCCGTGCAGGGAGAGCCAGGCGCGCAGCGTCTCGGTGAGCGCCGGAACGGCCGCGACCGGCGCGAGCAGCGCACGCGCGTGCGCCTCGGCCTCGCCGTCCGGCACCAGGTCGGCCAGCGCGGGCCGCGCCCCGTGCCGGACCAGCGGCACCCGCGTGGCCCTGGCCCGGGCCAGCGCGCGGCCCGCCTGGGCATCGGCGGCCGGCCACTCGGCGGGGGCGACGGGGGCGCTGACGCCGAGCGTCCAGCCGGGCTGAGCGGCCGGGGTGGCGACGGCCGCCGACGCTCCGGTCCCGGTTCCCGGGTCGGTCGCGGGTGCGGGGCCCGCGCCGGCCCCGGGGCCTCCTTCCGCGTCGGCGTGCCGGGCGGCCGGCACGAGTACCCGTACGACGTCCCCGGCCGTGTCGACCAGGGGAGAGCCGAGGGCCGTGCCCAGTGCGGAGGCGGAGACCGGGTCGGGGGACCCGGTGGCGGGGCGGGCGTGCACGACGTGCCAGTGGGTGACGCCCTCGCCGCCCCCTCCGCCCAGCAGCGGCGCGACCTCCTCGGGGCGGGCGCCCAGCAGCAGCCGTACGAGTGCCGAGGAGCGGGCCGCGCCCGTGCCGCTCTGGTGCTCGCCGGTGAGGAGGGAGAGCAGCACGGCCGCGACCGACGCGATGGTCTGGTCCCCGGACTCCCGGTGCCGGGCCGCCACCCCGAGGACGAAGCCCTGCCCGGTGCCGAGGGCGTACGCGGCGAGACGGATGCCGGCGACCGTGTCCGTGGCGGTGCTGGAGGCATGGCCGGTGACGTACCGGGCCAGCTCCGCGAGCGCCCGCCGCACCTCGACCCCGGGCTCCCGCCCCGCCGCCGCGATCTCCGCGCCGTCCGGCCCGTACAGCACCGCCCGCCCGTCGAGCCGGGTCGCCAGCCGGCGCAGTACCGACGGCACCGGGTCCGGACGGGAGGCCGCGGCCGCCAGACCCTGCTGCGCCTCGGAGACCCGCCGCAGCTCGGCGAGCCGGGCCTGCGCCATCAGCTGCCACACCGCGCGGGCCACACCCGAGAACGTCGTCCTCGGCGGCACCTCCACCAGCGGCAGCCCGTACGCCGCGCAGGCCGCGACCAGCGCCCTGGGCACGGTGTCGTGCACCGGCGCCACCCCGAAGCCGAGCGCGGCGCCGCCGGCCGCCACGATCCGCGAGACGTAGTCGTCGAAGTACGTCCCCGACTCCGCCCCCGCCGGGATGTGCACGCCCGCCGTCAGCAGCAGCTCGCCGCCCAGCAGGTACGGGAAGGGGTCGGACATCTCCGAGGTGTGCGCCCAGTGGACCCTCACCTCCGCGGCCGGGGGCCCCGCGAGCTGCCGCAGGGCCAGGTCCTCACGGGACAGCAGGGCCGCGAGCGACACCGGGGGAGTGGGAGGCGTGGGCGGAACGGCCGATTCCTGCATGATGGACGTTTCCTCCATCCAAGTGCTGCCGACTGGATGAAACGTACACTTCGCAGTCGCTTTTCGGCCACCTAGTGTCAACCTCGACCGGCGGCCGCGGGTACGGGCGGATGTCCCCGCGACCAGCCACCGGACAACTCCCCACCGCACGACACGCCACCGACACAGGCGAAGGAGGCCCCCATGGCCGTCGACTACGTAGTGATCGTCGTCTATCTCGCCGGCATGCTGGCCATGGGCTGGTGGGGCATGCGCCGCGCCAAGTCCAAGAGCGAGTTCCTCGTCGCCGGGCGCCGTCTCGGGCCCGCGATGTACTCCGGCACCATGGCGGCGATCGTCCTCGGCGGCGCGTCCACCATCGGCGGCGTCGGCCTCGGCTACCAGTACGGCCTTTCCGGCGCCTGGATGGTCGTCACCATCGGCCTGGGACTGCTCGTGCTGTCCGTCTTCTTCTCCGCGCGCATCGCCCGCCTGAAGGTCTACACCGTCTCCGAGATGCTCGACCTCCGCTACGGCGGCAGGGCCGGCGTCATCTCCGGTGTCGTCATGTGGGCGTACACCCTGATGCTCGCCGTCACCTCCACCATCGCCTACGCCACGATCTTCGACGTCCTCTTCGACGTGAACCGCACCCTCGCCATCATCCTCGGTGGCTCCATCGTCGTCGCCTACTCCACGCTCGGCGGCATGTGGTCCATCACGCTCACCGACATGGTGCAGTTCGTGGTGAAGACCATCGGCGTGCTGCTCCTGCTGCTGCCCATCGCGGTGGTCAAGGCCGGCGGGTTCAGCGAGATGAAGGCCCAGCTGCCGACCTCGTACTTCGACCCGCTGGGCGTCGGCGGCGAGACGATCTTCACGTACGTGCTGATCTACACCTTCGGCATGCTCATCGGGCAGGACATCTGGCAGCGCGTCTTCACCGCGGGCAGCGACCGGACCGCCAAGTGGGGCGGCACCATCGCCGGCACCTACTGCCTCGTCTACGCCGTCGCCGGCGCCGTCATCGGCACGGCCGCCAAGGTGCTCTACCCCAAGCTCGGCAGCCCCGACGACGCGTTCGCCACCATCGTCAAGGACGAGCTGCCCATGGGGGTACGCGGACTCGTGCTGGCCGCCGCCCTGGCCGCCGTGATGTCCACGTCCTCCGGCGCCCTCATCGCCTGCGCCACCGTCGCCAACAACGACATCTGGTCCCGGCTGCGCGGCGCGATCCGCAAGGAGGGCGAGCCCGGCGAGGCGCACGACGAGGTGAAGGGCAACCGCGCCTTCATCCTCGCCATGGGCGTGGCGGTGATCCTCATCGCCATCGCCCTCAACGACGTCGTCGAGGCCCTCACCGTCGCCTACAACCTCCTCGTCGGCGGCCTCCTCGTCCCCATCCTCGGCGGGTTGCTGTGGAAGCGCGGCACCGCACAGGGCGCCCTCGCCGCCGTAGCCGTCGGCGGACTCGCGGTCGTCGGCCTGATGGCGGCCTACGGCATCCTCGCCAACGAGCCCGTCTACTACGGCCTGCTCGCCTCCCTCGCCGTCTACGTCGCCGTCTCCCTGGCGACCCGGCCCACCGACGAGGTGATCCTCACCGCCTGGCGCGAACGCCTCGCCGGACGGGCCCCCGAACCCCGGTCCGAACCGGCGGTTCCGGCTCACCAGTAGAGTCGGACCGCAGTAGTACATACGCGACGAAGCGTAAGAAGGAAGGCAGTACATGAGCAGCAACGAGATGCCCCGCGGCCCCGTCGACTCCTCCCGTGTCCCGCGGTACGCGGGTCCCGCGACCTTCGCCCGGCTGCCCCGCCTCGACGAGGTCACCGCCGCCGATGTCGCCGTGGTCGGCGTGCCGTTCGACTCGGGCGTCTCCTACCGGCCGGGAGCCCGCTTCGGCGGCAACGCCATCCGCGAGGCCTCCCGCCTGCTGCGCCCGTACAACCCGGCCCAGGACGCCTCCCCCTTCGCCCTCGCCCAGGTCGCGGACGGCGGCGACATCGCGGTCAACCCGTTCAACATCAACGAGGCCGTCGAGACCGTCGAGGCCGCCGCCGACGACCTCCTCGGCACCGGCGCCCGCCTGATGACCCTGGGCGGCGACCACACCATCGCCCTCCCGCTGCTCCGCTCGGTCGCCAAGAAGCACGGCCCGGTCGCCCTGCTCCACTTCGACGCCCACCTGGACACCTGGGACACCTACTTCGGCGCCGAGTACACGCACGGCACCCCGTTCCGGCGCGCGGTGGAGGAGGGCATCCTCGACACCTCGGCCCTCTCCCACGTGGGCACCCGCGGCCCCCTGTACGGCAAGCAGGACCTCACCGACGACGAGAAGATGGGCTTCGGCATCGTCACCTCCGCCGACGTCTACCGCCGCGGCGCCGACGAGGTGGCCGACCAGCTCCGCCAGCGCATCGGCGACCGTCCCCTCTACATCTCCATCGACATCGACTGCCTGGACCCCGCCCACGCCCCCGGCACCGGCACCCCCGAGGCCGGCGGCATGACCTCCCGTGAACTGCTGGAGATCCTGCGCGGCCTGGCATCCTGCAACCTGGTGTCGGCCGACGTCGTCGAGGTGGCCCCCGCGTACGACCACGCGGAGATCACCTCGGTCGCGGCGTCCCACACCGCGTACGAACTGACCACCATCATGAGCCGCCAGATCGCCCGGGCGCGCGCGACGGACCAGGAGACCGAGACCAAGTGACCCACGACCACGACCTGGTACTCCGCCCGACCGCCGCCCAGACGGAGGCCGCACTCAACCCTCCCCCCGGCCGCAACGGCGGAGACCTGGTCGTGGAGACCCTGGCCGGGCTCGGCGCGACCACCGTCTTCGGCCTGCCCGGCCAGCACGCCCTCGGCGTGTTCGACGCGCTGCGCCGCTCGGACCTGCGCTACATCGGCCTGCGGGTGGAGAACAACGCCGGTTTCGCGGCGGACGCGTACGGCCGCGTCACCGGCGAGGCGGCCCCGCTGCTGCTGTCGACCGGCCCGGGCGCCCTCACCTCCCTGGCCGCGCTCCAGGAGGCGCGGGCCGCCTCCGCTCCCGTCCTCGCGATCAGCAGCCAGGTCCCGACGGCGGGCCTGGGCGGCGGACGCCACGGCTACCTGCACGAACTCCCCGACCAGGCGGCGTCCTTCCGGGGCGTGGTGAAGTCCGTCCACACGGTCCGCACCCAGTCCCAGATCCCGTCCGCGATCGCGGAGGCGTGGACGTCGGCGCTGACCGTCCCGCACGGCCCGGTGTGGGTGGAGATCCCGCAGGACGTCCTCCTGGCCGAGACACCGATCCCCGTGGTGACCGGTGGCGACACCTTCCCCGAGGAACTGCCCCCGCGCCTCGAACTGACGGCGGTCGCGGCCGACCTGCTCTCGCGCGCGGAACGTCCCGCGATCATCGCGGGCGGGGGAGTCGTCCGGGCCGACGCGTCGAAGAAGCTGCGACAGCTGGCCGAGCGCCTCCAGGCCCCCGTCGTCACGACCTTCGGCGGCAAGGGCGCGTTCCCGTGGACGCACCCCCTCTCCCTCCAGTCCTGGCTGGAGGACCGCCACACGACGGACTTCCTGGAGGACGCCGACGTCCTCCTGGTCGTCGGCTCGGGTCTCGGCGAACTCTCCTCGAACTACCACACGTTCAAGCCGCGCGGCCGGGTCGTCCAGATCGAGGCCGACCTCGGCAAACTCGAATCCAACCACCCGGCGCTCGGCATCCACGCCGACGCCCGCCTCGCCCTCCAGGCCTTGCTGGAGACGGTGGACGAGCGCACCGACCCAGCCGCCCCGGAACGCGTACGGGCCGTGCTGGACAAGGTCCACGAGCGCATCGCGTCCCAGGAACTCACCCTCGAGCAGGACGTACTGGCGGCCGTCCGCAACGCCCTCCCGGCCGGCGCGCCGTCCTTCTGGGACATGACCATCCTCGCCTACTGGGCGTGGTCGGCCTTCGACGCCAAGGCCCCCAACACCATGCACTCGGCCCAGGGCGCGGGCGGCCTCGGCTACGGCTTCCCGGCGGCGCTGGGAGCCGCGGCCGCCGACCCCACCCACCCGGTGCTGGCGGTGTCCGGCGACGGCGGCGCCCTGTACTCCATCGCCGAACTCGCCACCGCCCGCCAGTACGACCTGAACGTCACCTGGCTGATCGTCGACGACGGCGGCTACGGCATCCTGCGCGAGTACATGACCGACGCCTTCGGACAGCCGACGGCGACGGAACTGACCCGCCCCGACTACGTGGCCCTGGCCGAGTCGTTCGGGGTGCCCGGCGTGCGTACGTCCCCGGAGACCCTGGAGACGGACCTGGCGAAGGCGCTCGCGTCACCGGGTCCGTCGGTGGTCGTCCTCCCCGCCGTACTGCGGATGTTCGCGCCGACGCACCTGGACTGACCGCCTACCAGATCGCCTCGACCCACTCCGGGTGGTCGACGAACGGGTTGCGGTTGTGCTGGTAGGAGTCGTAGATGACCTGGTTGCGGCGCTTCTCGAAGGCGTCCGGCGGGTCCTCGTCGTTCCATTCCTTCAGTACGGCGAGCTTGCCGATGTACGGGTCGCCGCCGTTGTCCACGCTGCCGTTGACCTCCAGGTCGGCCCAGCCGTCGCCGCCCTCGTAGCGGACCGCCATGTAGAAGATCATGCGGGCGACGTCGCCCTTGACGGCGTCGCGGGGCTCGAAGGAGTCGGAGTCGGTGAGGCTGCCGCCGCTGTCGGTGAAGCCGCTGCCGCCGTTGTCGAAGTCCTTGTTGCCCCGGACACCGTTGACCCGGACGTCCTCGGGGCGCAGGTGGTGGATGTCCGTGCCGGGCCCGATCGAGGTGCCGAAGTCGCCGTGGGACTTGGCCCACACGTGCTCGCGGTTCCAGTCGCCGGTGTCCCCGCCGTTCAGGTACTTGCTGCGGGAGATGCCCGAGTAGAGCAGGATCACGTTGCCGCTGTCGGCCGGGTCCTGGTCGGTTTTCTTCAGCGCGTCCCAGACCGCCGAGTACGAGAGCTTGGTCTGGTCGCTGATGATCGCGTGGAGCGACGACTTGAGGCCTGCACCGGTCTTGCCGATCGCGTCCTCGTAGTACGTCGAGTCGTAGTCGGTTGCCGTTGCCGTTGCCGTTGCCGTTGCGGTGGCCGGGGTGGCGGCCAGGGAGGGGGCGGCGAGGCCGGCGAGTGCGGCTGCTGTGGCGAGGACCGCGGTTTTCCGGTGCCGTATGCGTATCGCGAGCATGTGGGGTGTCCGATCTACGCGAGTAGTGGAACGGTGAACCGAGCGTGACATGGACATGTTGTAGGTCGGGTGTACGGAGCGTGGCGATTACGTGACGACGGGCCCCCGACCGTGGTGGTCGGGGGCCCGTCGTGCCGGATGCGGCTGGGTCGGTCATGGGGGCGGCCGGTTCGCCACTGATGAGGATGAACCGGGGCGGCGCTCTGCGAAGGCGAGCTGTGAATCCCGGGCTGTGCTCAGTCCGCCGGGGCCCAAGGGGCGAGCAGATCGCGCAGCAACTCGGCGAAGGCCCCGTCCAGGGTGTCCTCCCGCTCCTGGTCACCGACGGCCTCGGGGCAGAGAGCGGCGGGCCGGGCGATCCACAGGACCTTCCAGGGCATGGAGAACAGGGCGGCATCGCTCCACACGCCGCCGCGCGGGGCCAGGGGGTGCAGCAGATCGCTGACGTGTCCGGCGACCACCTGCACCAGGGGGCCGTCGGTCGCGGCATGCGCCCGGGGCAGTGCCGTGTGCGAGGTCCGGGCGATGGCCGCCGTCGTCGGATGGCGCCGGACGATGCGTACGACCTGTGTCAGGTGCCGCACGATTCCGTCAACGGTGCCGTCGCTCGGGTGAGTACGGTCCGCCTCGTCGAAGGCCCGGCCGAGTTCCGTCTGGAGCGCGCGCAGATGTAGCCCGGAGGCGGTCTTCCAGTTCTCGTAGAGGTAGTTGCGCGAGGTCCCGGAGGCGCGGGCGATGGCGGTCACGGACACGTTCAGGCCGTCGGTGCGCATGAGGGTGCGCACCGTGCCGATCACGTTCGCGGTGCCGAGGGGGTTGCGGTACGGCCAAGAGGCGGGGCTCATGGCCCCATGGTCGAGAAAAGCGTGAGCATGTGAGGGGTGAATGTCATCTGGGTACTCGGATGAGCGACTGGAGGACAGTCGGGGGCGGAGTGTTCACGCTTTTGAGGGAGGGGGGTCTTCCTTGAGGGACGTGAGGAACGACGTCCAGCCGGAAGTCGAGAGGAGCAGCGCCGGCCCGGTGGGAATCTTCGAATCCCGCACCGGTATCCCCCCAGGGTGACCGTCCACCACCTCCAGGCAACTCCCCCCTTGGTCATTGCTGTGCGAGGACTTGCGCCAGCCCTTCAGAGTGGCGGCGTTGCGTATGGTCCGGTCAGTCATCGCCTTCATAGCCCCTTGCTGTCGCTTCGAGCAGAGCCAGCGTCTCCTCGAGTGGCAGGGCGTTGCCCAGGGCGAAATCGTAGCGATGCTGCAGTTCCTGGACCACGGACGGGGTGTCGTGGAGCATGCCCATGTGCAAGCCCTCGGCGTACGCCACGGGCGGCTGGTCCTCGAACCACATCAGGGTGAGCATGTTGCTCAGAAGAGGGTGGGTTCCCAGCGCGAACGGCAGCACGTGCACCTGGATCCGGCCACCTCGGGCGAAGCTCGCGAGATGCCTCAGCTGCTCTGCCATGACGCGTCGCCCGCCGATCCGGCGGTGGAGCACTGCTTCGTCGAGCAGCACCCACACTACGGGCGTGACGGGATCGTCCAGAACCTTCGCGCGCTCCAGGCGTGTGACAAGGCGCCTGTCACATTCCTCCTCACTGATGCGAGGGAACGTCGTACTCAGAACCGCACGTGCGTACCCCTCCGTCTGAAGAATGCCCGGCACGAAGGACAGCGCGAACTCACGGATCATCACCGCCTGCGACTCCAGCTGCCGCGCCGCCTCGAAGTAGTCCGCGACCGCCGCGTCCTCCTCCGGAAGGAAGCTGCTCAGCACATTCCCCGTGTTCAGGGCGCGGTCCAGCCGTCGCGCGTCCTCCTTCGACGGCACCCGGCGCCCCGCCTCGATGTGCGCGATGTGCGACCGCGTCATGATGGCCATGTCGGCCAGTTGCTGCTGTGTCAGGTCGGCCGCTTCGCGCTGCTGCTTGAGCCAGTCGCCGTAGATGTTGCTCATCCGTTCGACTCCCGTGTGACAAAGGCGCCGTCACATCCGCGCCCCTGGCGAGCCTAGCTCCGACCGTTTCACTCTGTACGCGCATCGCTACGGAAAGCGAGACCCCCGCGACCGTCGCACCGGTCCGGGGGCATGGTCACCGATCTCCACGGAGCCGACGACATGCGTCACCGTATCGCCCGCCTCGCCGGGCTGCCCCTGCTTCCGCTGCTCGCGCTCCTGCTACCCGGCTCAGGGCGCCGCCGCCGACGTCCTCCCGCGACGGAACCCATCGAATCCCCGTACACCCCGGACGTGACCGTCCGTCGCACCGGCATGCCGGCCCTGCGCGGAGAGGACAACGTGCTCGTACGCCCCTACCTGCTCGCCCACGAACGGCAGGAGGAGGCCCGACGGCGCCAGGCCCGGCGCCGCGCGCTCCGGTTCGCGGTGCACGGCATCGACCTCGGGCCCGGGGTACCGCACGACGTGGAGGTGGCACGGTGAGGCCCGGCGCGCGCCCGGCCCGGCTGCTGCCCTGGACCGGCTCCGAGGGCAAACCCTGCTACCTGCTGACCGACGGCGACGGCCCGCTGTCCCGGATCGCCGACGTCGTCGAGACCACCCACCTCGACATGGCGGAGGACCTGTTGGACCACGCCGCCGCCCTGCTCGCGGACGCTCGGGCGACGCCCGAACAGCTCCGCTTCATGCTGCACCGCATGCGCGAGGCACTCACCGAGGTGCACCGCGTCGCGGAGAGCCGGGGCATGCGGTCGCGCTGAAGGCGAGCCGTCACTCGACCAGTTCGGGAAAGGCCTCCTTGAAGTCGGCGAGCTGAGCGCGATAACCGGCGTTGAATTCGGCCAGTCCGTGCACGCCGAGGTTCTTCTCGAAGGCGACGCTCTGCCTGGGCACCAGGGCGGGTATCGCGCGGAACACTTCGCCCGCCGCCCTCGCGTGCCGGCCCTTCTGGACGGTGGCCACCAGGTCCTTGAAGAGGTCCAGTTCCAGGGCCCGGATGCGTTCGCTCGGACTGTCCTGGCCTTTGAGTTCCTCATCGGCGACCGGTTTTGCCACAGAGGGCTTGGCGAGGAACGTCAGCACCCGCATCGTCGCGTACAGCCGACCGGCCAGTCTGTGGCCGCTCTCGTTCTGGTCTGGCATGGCTCATTACTTGCCACCGGTACCGCGCCGAACCCTGTCCTTCGGAAAGCGGTCAACTCTTGGCCATTCCACCGGCCTAGGGTTTCGGCCATGCGCCCGAGAATGCTCCGCACCGCCCTCGCCACCCTCACCGCGAGCCTCGCGGCGGCCGGCTGTCTCATCGCAACCGGACCGGCCGTCGCACAGGAACGTCCGCAGCGGAACGCCTGCTCGCCCGCCGTCTCCCTCACCGGCTACTCCGACGCCCTCGACAAGACCACCCACGACGGCACCTACGTCGGCAACCTCTCCGCACTCGCCCGCGACGGGCGGGGCACGGTCGCCGCCCTCTCCGACCGGTCCGCGCTCTTCCGGCTGGACGCCCGCTCCCTCCAGCCACGGAACGTGATCCCGCTCGCCGACGAGAACGGCGCCGCCCTCGACGCCGAGGGACTGGTCGCCGACAGGGACAGCACCTACCTCGTCTCCTCCGAGACCGAGCCGTCCGTCCGCCGCTACTCCCGTACCGGCGAGATCCTCGGCCGCCTCCCCGTGCCGGACGCCCTGCGCACCACCCCGGAGGGCCGCGCCCGGGCCAACGGCAGCTTCGAGGGGCTGACCCTCCTGCCCGGCGGCCGGACCCTGATCGCGTCCATGGAGTACCCGCTCGCCGGCGACCCCGCCGACCTCGTGCGCTTCCAGAGCTGGCGGCGGACCGGGCACGGCGGCTTCGGGCTCGGCACCCAGTACACGTACCGGACGGACGGCGGCCTCGGAGTCTCCGAGGTCACCGCGACCCCCTCCGGCCGCCTGCTCGTCCTGGAACGCGGCTTCACCTCCGGCGTCGGCAACACGGTCCGCCTGTACCTGACCGACCGGCACCTGGCCGACCGGCGCGGCACCGCACTCGGCAAGACGCTCCTCGCCGACCTCGCCGACTGCCCCTCCCACGGCGCCACCGCCAAGCAGCCGCAGCCCAATCCGCTCCTCGACAACTTCGAGGGGCTGGCCGTCACCGGCCGGAGCAAGGGCCGCCTGGACGTCCTGATCGTCAGCGACGACAACCAGAACGCCGTACAGACCACCCGCTTCCTCAGGCTGCGTGTGCGCGCCTGAATCGTCACGACGGGATGAAATCCCCGCTCGCCCGTGTTGGTGCCTTCCGGTAGATCAGGTGGATCAGGACGACCGACCGGAGGGCACGGCGTGGACGCGCAACGGGGATGGGCACGACGACTGGCGGGCTACGCCTGGCGCTATCCCAAGGACGTCGTCCTCGCTCTCGGCGCCTCGCTGGGCGGTATGGCCGTCATGGCCCTGGTCCCGCTGATCACCAAGGTGATCATCGACGACGTGATCGGCGACAAGACCAGGGACATGGCCGTCTGGGCCGGTCTGCTCATCGGTGCCGCGGCCGCCGTCTACGTCCTCACCTACATCCGCCGCTACTACGGCGGCCGGCTCGCCCTCGACGTCCAGCACGACCTGCGCACCGACATGTACGGGACGATCACCCGGCTCGACGGGCGGCGGCAGGACGAGCTGTCCACGGGGCAGGTCGTCGGGCGTGCCACCAGCGACCTCCAGCTGATCCAGAGCCTGCTTTTCATGCTCCCGATGACCATCGGGAACGTCCTGCTCTTCCTGATCTCCCTGGTGATCATGGCGTGGCTGTCCCTGCCGCTCACGCTGGTCGCACTCGCCGTCGCCCCCGCGCTGTGGTTCATCGCCCGCCGCAGCCGCAGCCGCCTGCACCCCGCCACCTGGTACGCCCAGGCCCAGGCCGCCGCCGTCGCCGGCGTGGTCGACGGCTCGGTGAGCGGCGTACGCGTGGTGAAGGGCTTCGGCCAGGAGGAGCAGGAGACCGGAAAGCTCAGGGAGGTCGGGCGCAGGCTCTTCGCCGGGCGGCTGCGGACGATCCGGCTGAACGCCACCTACACCCCGGCCCTCCAGGCCGTCCCCGCCCTCGGCCAGGTCGCCATGCTCGCCCTCGGCGGCTGGCTGGCCGTACGCGGGAACATCACCCTCGGTACCTTCGTCGCCTTCTCCACCTACCTCGCCCAGCTCGTCGGCCCGGTCCGGATGCTCGCGATGGTCCTCACCGTCGGCCAGCAGGCCCGCGCCGGCACCGAACGCGTGCTGGAGCTGATCGACACCGAGCCCGCGATCGTGGACGGCACGAGGGACCTGCCCGCCGACGCGCCCGCGACCGTCGAGTTCGACGACGTCGCCTTCGGCTACGCCTCGGAGTCCGGGAAGAGCCGCCCCGTCCTCGACGGGCTCTCCTTCGAGATCCGCGCGGGCGAGACCCTCGCCGTCGTCGGCTCCTCCGGCTCCGGAAAGTCCACGGTCTCCCTGCTCCTGCCGCGCTTCTACGACGTGACGGGCGGCGCCGTCCTGATCGGCGGCCATGATGTGCGCGAGCTGACCCTCGACTCGCTGCGGGCCGCCATCGGGCTGGTGCCCGAGGACTCCTTCCTGTTCTCGGACACCGTGCGCGCCAACATCGCGTACGGCCGCCCCGACGCCACCGGCGAGGAGATCGAGGCCGCCGCGCGGGCCGCGCAGGCGCACGGGTTCATCACGGAGCTGCCCGACGGGTACGACACCACCGTCGGCGAGCACGGTCTGACCCTCTCGGGCGGCCAGCGCCAGCGCGTGGCCCTCGCCCGCGCGATCCTCACCGACCCCCGGCTGCTGGTCCTCGACGACGCCACGTCCGCCGTGGACGCGCGCGTCGAGCACGAGATCCACGAGGCGCTGAAGGAGGTCATGCGGGGCCGCACCACGCTCCTCATCGCGCACCGCCGTTCCACCCTCGGCCTCGCCGACCGCATCGCCGTACTCGACCGCGGCCGCCTCGCCGACCTCGGCACCCACGAGGAGCTCCAGGAGCGTTCCGCCCTCTACCGGCGCCTGCTGACCGACCCCGACGAGCTGGGCGGCGTCTCGCCCGGCCACGCGCGCCCCGCCGAACAGGTGGAGGACACCTCCGTACGGGACGAGCTGGACGCCGAGTTCGACGCCGAGCGCGGGGTCACGCCACGGCTGTGGACCGGCGACCGGGCGCCGAAGGACACCGCCCTCGCCGGCACCCCGGCCACCCCCGAGCTGCTCGCCCAGGTCGACGCGCTGCCCCCGGCCGACGGGACCCCGGACGTCGACGAGACACGGGCCGTGGAGCCGGAGGAGTCGTACGGCCTGCGCCGCCTGCTGCGGGGCTTCCGCGCACCGCTGCTGATCAGCCTCGCCCTGGTCGCCGTGGACGCCGGCATGGGCCTGCTGCTGCCGGTGCTGATCCGGCACGGCATCGACGAGGGCGTCACGCAGGCCGCCCTCGGCGCGGTCTGGGCGGCCGCGCTGCTGGGTCTGCTGGCGGTGCTCGCCCAGTGGACGGCGCAGACCGGTGAGATCCGCATGACCGGCCGGACGGGGGAGCGGATCCTGTACTCGCTCCGGCTGAAGATCTTCGCCCAGCTCCAGCGGCTCGGCCTCGACTACTACGAGCGCGAGCTGACCGGCCGGATCATGACGCGGATGACGACGGACGTGGACGCGCTGTCGACGTTCCTGCAGACGGGACTCGTCACCGCCTTCGTCTCGGTCGTCACCTTCTTCGGCATCCTGGTCGCCCTGCTGGTGATCGACGTGCAGCTCGCGCTCGTCGTCTTCGCGACCCTGCCGCCACTGATCATCGCCACCTACTTCTTCCGCAAGGCCAGCGTGAAGGCGTACGAACTGGCCCGGGAGCGGGTCTCCTCGGTCAACGCCGACCTCCAGGAGTCGGTGGCCGGACTGCGGATCGTGCAGGCATTCCGGCGCGAGCACGACGGCGGGCGGCGGTTCGCCGAGCGCAGCGACAGCTACCGGCAGGCCCGTATCCGGGGGCAGTGGCTGATCTCGATCTACTTCCCGTTCGTGCAGCTGCTGTCCTCGGCCGCCGCCGCGGCCGTGCTGATCGTCGGCGGCGGGCGGATCGACGAGGCGACGCTGACGACCGGCGCGCTGGTGGCGTACCTGCTCTACATCGACCTGTTCTTCGCGCCCGTCCAGCAGCTCTCCCAGGTCTTCGACGGCTACCAGCAGGCGTCCGTCTCCCTCGGCCGCATCCAGGAACTGCTGCGGGAGCCCACCTCGACCAAGGCCCCCGAGAAGCCGCTCGACGTGGCGTCCCTGCGCGGCGAGATCGCGTTCGAGGACGTGCACTTCAAGTACGGGGGTGCCGACGAGGCGGACGCGGCCCTCACCGGCGTCGACCTGCGCATCCCCGCCGGGCAGACCGTCGCCTTCGTCGGCGAGACCGGCGCGGGCAAGTCGACGCTGGTCAAGCTGGTGGCCCGGTTCTACGACCCGACGGGCGGACGGGTGACCGCCGACGGGCAGGACCTGCGCGACCTCGACCTCACCTCCTACCGGCACCGGCTGGGCGTCGTCCCGCAGGAGGCGTACCTCTTCCCCGGCACCGTCCGGGACGCCATCGCCTACGGCCGCCCGGACGCCACCGACGCTCAGGTGGAGGCGGCGGCGCGGGCGGTCGGCGCCCACGAGATGATCGCCACGCTGGAGGGCGGCTACCTCCACGAGGTCGCCGAGCGGGGCCGCAACCTCTCCGCCGGGCAACGGCAGCTGATCGCGCTGGCCCGCGCCGAGCTGGTCGACCCCGACATCCTGCTCCTCGACGAGGCGACGGCGGCCCTGGACCTGGCCACCGAGGCGCAGGTCAACCAGGCCACCGACCGCATCGCGGGCCGCCGTACGACGCTGGTGGTCGCGCACCGGCTGACCACGGCCGCCCGCGCGGACCGGGTCGTCGTCATGGACGACGGGCGGGTCGCCGAGGACGGCACGCACGACGAGCTGCTGGCGCTCGACGGACGGTACGCGCGACTGTGGCGGACCTTCGTCGGGGCGGCCGAACCGGAGGAGCCGGTCGGCGCGCTG
This sequence comes from Streptomyces sp. NPDC096048, assembly GCF_044763415.1. Taxonomy (NCBI): domain Bacteria; kingdom Bacillati; phylum Actinomycetota; class Actinomycetes; order Kitasatosporales; family Streptomycetaceae; genus Streptomyces; species Streptomyces sp. NPDC096048. The sequence continues at coordinate 468,013 of NZ_JBIWGG010000002.1, read as the reverse complement.
CGGTGACACTCGCGCAACCATTCGACACACGGTGCGCGTCCGTACAGCCGTACGCCGGTGCCGCCGTACGGCGGAGGCGGAGAGGGAGGGGACCGCTGTGCGCAAGGGTGGTGCTGGAACACGCCGGCGGCTGGCGCTCGGCACGGCCGTGCTGACCGCGGCCGGGCTGCTCGCCGTCGCGGTGCCGCAGGACGCGCAGGCCGCCGCGGCGTGCCCGGGCCGCAAGGTCCGCACGCTGCCGTTCTCCACCGGGTCCGTCCTGGTCTACAAGCGCGGCGGCTACGTCTGTGCCGTCACCCTCCCCGAGAAGCCCGGCACCAAGCGGCAGATGTCCGTCAGCGTGCAGGCGCGCGGCGGCCGGCCGGTCGTGGACTCGGGGCGCTACGCCTACCGGGCGGGGCCGGTGACCGTGCACGCCGGGAAGCGCTGCGTGTGGGTGAAGGGCAAGGTGTCCAGGGGCTCGGTCAGCTCCGGCTGGATCCTCTGCTGAGCCGGTTCCCGGCAGCCAATCCTCGATCTCCCCTGGTGTGCGGGTGACTTGCTCCGATAGCTTCCGGCGCACATCTGTTTCACAGGGAGGGTGCATGCGCAAGGCGCTCAGATGGCTGCTGGCGCTCGTGGTGCTCATAGGCACCGTCAGCACGGCGGGTGCGGCCACCGCCGCCGAGCCGAAGGCCGTCGACATCAAGGACCGGCTGCTGTCCATACCGGGCATGAGCCTGATCGAGGAGAAGCCGTACACCGGCTACCGCTTCTTCGTCCTCAACTACACCCAGCCGGTCGACCACCGGCGCCCGTCCAAGGGCACGTTCCAGCAGCGGATCACCGTGCTGCACAAGGACACGGCCCGCCCGACGGTCTTCTACACCGGCGGCTACAGCGTCTCCACGAACCCCAGCCGCCGCGAGCCGACCCAGATCGTGGACGGCAACCAGGTCTCCATGGAGTACCGCTACTTCACGCCGTCCCGGCCCGAGCCGGCCGACTGGTCCAAGCTGGACATCTGGCAGGCGGCCAGCGACCAGCACCGCATCTTCAAGGCACTCAAGCCCCTCTACTCCGAGAACTGGCTCTCCACCGGCGGCTCCAAGGGCGGCATGACCGCCACCTACTACGAGCGCTTCTACCCCCGCGACATGGACGGTGTCGTCGCCTACGTCGCCCCCAACGACGTGGTGAACCGCGAGGACAGGGCCTACGACCGCTTCTTCGCCCGCGTCGGCACCGAGGAGTGCCGCGACCGGCTGAACGGCGTGCAGCGCGAGGCACTGGTGCGCCGGGCCCCGCTCAAGGAGAAGTACGAGGCGTACGCCGCCGAGAACGGCTACACCTTCGACACCATCGGCAGCCTGGACCGGGCGTACGAGGCCGTCGTCCTCGACTACGTGTGGGGCTTCTGGCAGTACAGCACCCTCAAGGACTGCGCCGACATCCCGGCAGACGCGAAGAACGCGACGGACGACGAGATCTGGAACTCCGTCGACACCATCTCCGGCTTCTCCTTCTACACGGACCAGGGCCTCGCCCCGTACACGCCGTACTACTACCAGGCGGGCACGCAGCTGGGCGCGCCGACGATCCACTTCCCGCACATCGAGAAGAAGTACATCCGCTACGGCTACCAGCCGCCGCGCAACTTCGTGCCCCGGTCGATCCCGATGAGGTTCGAGCCGTGGGTGATGCGGGACGTCGACCGCTGGGTGCGGCACAACGCCGACCGGATGCTGTTCGTGTACGGCGAGAACGACCCGTGGGGAGCCGAGCCCTTCCGTCTCGGGCGCGGCGCGCACGACTCCTACGTCCTCACCGCGCCCGGCATGAACCACGGTGCCAACGTCGCCGGCCTGGTGCCCGAGGAGAAGGCCCTCGCCACGGCCCGCATCCTCGACTGGGCGGGCGTCGCCTCCGCCGAGGTCCGGGCGGACCCGTCGGCGGCCGAGCCGCTGGCGAGGTTCGACGCCAAGCTGGACAAGCGGGACGTGCAGCGCGAGCCGGCGCTGCGCCCGTAGGACGGTGACCGCGCCCGGCCGCCGCTGAGACGCTCCGATACGGGACGCTCACAGCGGCCGGGCGCAGCCCACCGGCCGTTCGCCGCCGAGGCGGACGTAGAGGCCGGTCGAGGCCGGGCAGTCCGTCCGGACGGCGACCGCCTCGACCACCTTGAACTGCGGTTTCCTTGTGCCCTCGCCGTCGCACGCGGTCTCGCGGACCTTGCCGCCCCCGGCGTCGTAGACGCAGTCGCCGACGATGGTGCGCGGGCCGCCCCCGCCGCCCGGATCGCCGGGGTGCGGCGGCTGGAGCCCCCGCATACAGGCGTAGCCACGGGACACGGCCCCGTCGCCGTCCTCGTCGGACGAGGGGCGCTGCTCGCTGATGTGCAGCACGAAGTCGGTGGTGGCGGGGCACGGCGGCCCGTCGCCCGCACGGCCGTCCTCCCGGGCCACGACCCGGGCCGCCGCCCGCTCACTGTCACACGGCACCTCGGTGAACGAGACCGTCCCGAACGAGCTGCACTCGTCGATCGCGAGGAACACCGCCCCGTACCCGGAGGGCCGCACGACGGCCGGGGCCGAGCCCGACGGGGTCCCCCCGCCGAGCCGCCCGTCCCCGCTCGCGCCCTCGCCGCCGCCCTTCCCGCCCGTCAGGCCGGTCGGGCTCTGGCAGCCCGTCAGCAGCACGGCGCACAGCGCCGACAGGGCGCAGAGCGCCCCCGCAGCCCATCTCTCACGCATCGCCGTCCCCCCGGATCCCCGGTCCAGCGTGACCCGCCGCAGCGGGCGCACGCCAGACGCGCGGGGTGCTTTGCGCACGGCGGCCGGGGCGCCCCCGGCGCGTGGCGTAGGCCGGGCTACGCCCTACGACCGGTACGACAGCCCGTGCCCGAGGGGGTACAGCACCTCGGTCGGATCGTCCGCCCGCACCACCGGCACCGGCAGCCTGCCGCGCGGCCGTACCCGCCCGGCGATCACCCGGGCCGCCGCCCGCACCTCGACGTCGGTCCAGGAGTACGCGGCGAGGTACGCGCGGACGTCGGGGAGCCGGGCCACGTCGTACGGATTGCGGATGGCGACCGCGACGACCGGCTTCCCCGTCTCCAGCAGCCGTGCCACCAGCGTGCGCTGGCTGCTGGCCGCGGTGACGTTGTACGTGGCGACCACCACCGCGTCGGCGTCCCCGGCCGCCGCGACCGCGCGGTCGATGACGGCGGCGGACGGCGCGGTGCCCGTGGACAGGGCGGTGGCCGTGAAGCCCAGCTCCGTCAGCTCGCCCGCGAGGACGCCGGTGGGCGGCCCGGTCGTGCCCGAGGGGGAGGCGGGGTCGGCGCCCACGACGAGCACCTTCGGGTGTTTCCGGCGCGACAGCGGCAGCAGCGGCCCCTCGTTGACGAGCAGTGTGGTGGTCCGCTCGGCGATCCGGTCGGCCGTGGCCAGGTGCCCCCGGGTGCCGACGGTGCGGTCGACGTCCCGCCGGCTGGTGTAGGCGTCCCGGAACAGTCCCAGCTTCGCCTTCAGCCGCAGCACCCGCAGGATCGATTCGTCGAGTCGCGCCTCGGTGAGTTCACCGTCGCGTACGGCGTTCAGGACCGCGTTCCAGGCGAGGTCCAGGTGCGGCGGGTTGAGCAGCTGGTCGACGCCCGCCTTCAGCGCCAGCACCGGCACCCGTTCGTCGCCGTACTTGGTCCGTACGCCCTCCATGCCGAGGGAGTCGGTGACCACGACCCCGTCGTAGCCCAGCTCCTCGCGCAGGATGCCGGTGAGGATGGGGCGGGAGAGGGTGGCCGGGTCGCCGGAGTCGTCGAGCGCCGGGACCACGAGGTGGGCGGTCATGATCGCGTCGATGCCGGCGTCGATGGCCGCGCGGAAGGGCGGGGCGTCCAGCTCCGCCCACTGCTCGCGGCTGTGCGTGATCACCGGGAGGCCGGTGTGGCTGTCGGTGGCGGTGTCGCCGTGCCCGGGGAAGTGCTTGGCACACGCGGCGACCCCGGACCGCTGGTACCCCGTCACCTCGGCCGCCACCAGCTCCGCCACCGCCTCCGGGTCGGCGCCGAAGGACCGTACGCCGATCACGGGGTTGGCCGGGTTGACGTTCACGTCGGCGACGGGGGAGTAGTCCTGGCGGATGCCCATCGCGTGCAGCTCGGCGCCCGCGACCCGGCCGAGGGCACGGGCGTCGGAGCGCGACCCGCCGGCGCCGATGGCCATCGCGCCCGGGAAGAGGGTCGCCGGCTCGCCCACGCGGGCCACTATCCCGTACTCCTGGTCGGTGGAGACGAGCACCGGCAGGCCGCGCGGCAGCTCCAGGGACGCCTTCTGGATGCCGTTGGACAGGTCGGCGATCTGGTGCGGATCGCGGGTGTTGTGCGCCCAGGCGAAGTAGATGACGCCGCCGACCCGGTACTTGGCGACCAGCTCGGCCGCGGTGCGGACGCCGATCTCCTTGAGGTTGGCGTCGATGTCGGCCTGGTCCGGGGCGGTGGCGGAGTGGCCGTAGACCCGCATGACGAAGAGCTGGCCGACCTTCTCCTCCAGCGTCATGCGGGAGATGAGGGCGCGGAGTCGGTCGTCGTCCGGCCTGCGGGCGTCGGCGTGCGCGGTGCCGCCGCCGGCCGCCAGGGTCGCGGTGACGACCGCGGTGGCGGTGAGGACGGTACGTCTGGAGGGGTGTGCGGTGCTTCCCGTGCCGGCCGTGCTGCTGTGGTGCACGTGCGCTCCTTCCGGAGTGATCCGCTGGGGAATCGCTGGAGAGGTGCTGAAGGAAACTTCCAAGGAGTCACCAATATCCGGGAAGTTTCTGCCAGTCAAGGGAGCGCACAGGAGTCACCCGAAGCGGTGGGGAGGGAGCCGGAGGGGCCGCCGTCGGCGCCGGGAAGGGGGCGCGCCGACGGCGGCGTGCTGCGGACCGCGGTACGGCGGAGAGGGTGGTCAGCGATCGCAGCCGGCAGCGAGGCCGACACCGCACCGCGCAGACTCATCCGGCAGCGTGCGGATTGGACGACGGGGGCCGGGGAGGGGTTCCCGGTCGGGCCGGCTTTCCCAAGTCGGTACGCACGGGGTCCGTGGGGCGAGGAATGCCTCCCGCACCGATTTGGGGGTGTGCCGATGCCGTCTCCTGTGTCGACCTGGGGGCGCGCCCGCACCGGCGCCGCTCAGTCGGCTCGTGCGGCGGTGCCCGTGCGGGCCGAGGCGTCCGGCCAGTGGGCCCGTAGCGTGCGCACCGTCTCCGCGATCGCCGGGCGGCGAGCCGCGCCCGCGCGCCACAGTGCGTACAACCGCCGTACGGGCGTCGGCACGAGCGGCACCTCCACCACTCCGGCGGGCAGCGGACCGCGCCCCAGCCGGGGGATCAGGGCGATGCCCAGCCCGGCCGCGACCAGCGCGACGAGGGTCGGGTTCTCGTCGGCCTGGTGGACGATGTCCGGCTCGTGCCCCGCGCCCCGCAGGGTCCGCAGCAGCCAGTCGTGGCAGACCCGCCCGGGCGGCTGACAGATCCACCGCTCCCCGCCCAGCTCCTCCCGCCGCACGCCGTCCCGCCCCGCGAACCGGTGCCCCTCGGGAACGAGCAGATCGCACAGGTCCTCCCCGACGGACGCCTGCTCCACCCCGGCCGGGGCGGGCAGCGGCGCGATGTCCCAGTCGTGCGCCACGACCAGGTCGACCGCGCCCTTCGCCACCAGGTCCACGGACAGATGCGGGTCCACCTCGGTGAGCCGGGCGTCGAGCACGGGATGCCGGGCCGCCAGGTCGGCCAGCACGGACGGCATCAGACCGCGCGCCGCCGACGCGAACGCGGCCACGGTCAGCCGCCCCGCCGGCACCCCGCGCCGCTCCTCCAGCCGGGTCTCCGCCCGCTCCACGACGGCCAGCAACTCGACCGCGGTGGCGGCGAGTTGCCACGCCTCGTCGGTGAGCCGCACCCCGCGCCCCTCCCGCTCCAGGAGCACCGTCCGGGTCTCCCGCTCCAGCTTCGCGATCTGCTGGGACACGGCGGACGGCGTGAAGCCGAGCGCGGCGGCGGCCGCGCCGACGGTGCCGTGCACGGACACGGCGTGCAGAGCACGCAGACGCTGAAGATCGAGCACGAGGCAGCCCCCTGATACGGATCCTGATGTCCCTGATGCGAACAGTTAGCGGTGCTTCATCCAACCATGCAGAAATCATCGCTGGTGCTTCATGGTCGATCGGCGTGATTCTCGACGCATGCGACCTTCCCACCTGCTCCTCGCCGTGCTCGTCGCCGCCGTCTGGGGCGTGAACTTCACGGTCATCGAGATCGGCCTCGACCACTTCCCGCCGCTGCTCTTCTCCGCCCTGCGCTTCCTCGTGGCGGCGCTGCCCGCCGTCTTCCTCGTGGGCCGCCCGAAGGTGGCCTGGAAGTGGATCGTGGCGGTGGGACTGGTGCTGGGCGTCGCGAAGTTCGGGCTGGTCTTCGTGGGCATGGACACGGGCATGCCGGCCGGCCTGTCCTCCCTCGTCCTGCAGATCCAGGCGGTGTTCACGGCGGTGATCGCGGCGGCGGTACTGGGCGAACGCCCCACGGGCGTGCGGGTGCTGGGCATGGTGGTGGCACTGGCCGGCATCGGCGTGGCGGCCCTCGACGAGGGCGCCTCCGGACCGCTGGGCGCTTTCGTGCTGGTCGTCGGGGCGGCGGCCGCGTGGGGCCTGTCCAACGTCCTGACGCGCAAGGCCTCCCCGCCCGACGCGCTGAACTTCATGGTGTGGGTGTCCACCGTGCCGGTACTCCCCCTGCTGGCCCTGTCCCTCATGACGGAGGGCCCGTCCCGGGACCTCGCGGCCCTGCGCGGGCTGGACTGGCAGGGTGCCGGCACGATCCTCTTCGTCGCCTGGATCTCGACCGTCTTCGGCTTCGGCGCCTGGGGCTGGCTGCTGCACCGTCACCCCGCCTCCACGGTCGCGCCGTTCTCCCTCCTGGTGCCCGTCTTCGGCATGTCGTCGGCGGCGCTCTTCCTCGGCGAGTCGGTGACCCCGCTGCGGTGGTGCGCGGCGGCGCTGCTGGTGGGCGGGGTGGCGCTGACGACGCTCACTCCCGCCCGGCGCGGCCGGGACCGGCTGCCGAAGGTGGTCGCGGCCGGCCCGGAAAGCGTTGGACGGCCGCCCGCGCGGGCGGAAGAATCCGTCCGGTGACATTCACCCTGGAGGGGCCGGCCCTCGAAGGCACGCTGGTACGACTGGAACCGCTGGGCCCGCACCACGCGGCGGACCTGGCCGGGGCCGCCGAGGAGGACCGCGGCAGCTACGCGTTCACATGGGTGCCCAGGGCCGACGAGGTCGGCGCCTACATCGACGCCCAGTTGGCGCGGGCGGCCACGGGGCGGCTGGCGCCCTACGCGCAGGTGTCCCTCGCCACCGGCCGGGCGGTCGGCGCCACTTCCTACTGGGAGCCCCGCTCCTGGCTGACGGACGACGCCCTCGACGCCATCGAGGTCGGTTTCACCTGGCTGGCCCGGTCGGCACAGGGGACGGGCGTCAACGCCGAGGCCAAGCTGCTGCTGTTCCGCCACGCCTTCGAGGTCTGGCGGGTCTCCCGGGTCGACCTGAAGACCGACGCCCGCAACGCTCGGTCCCGCGCCGCGATCGAGTCGGCCGGCGCCCGCTTCGAGGGCGTACTGCGCAACTGGTCCCGTTCCTGGGCGCCGGGCGAGGAGGGCCGGCTGCGCGACTCCGCGATCTACTCGGTCACCGCGGCGGAGTGGCCGCGGTGCCGGGAGCGGCTGGAGCGCCGGGTGCGGAGGGCGGTGTCGACCGTCACGGCGGCACCCACGCCCACGCACACCTCGACGCCCACGCCCACGGCCACGTCCACGCCCACGTCCACGCCCACGATCACGCCGCGTCGCTGAGCAGCCGGGCGAGGTGCTCGCGCCCCGCGACCAGCAGCTCCGGCAGCGGTGCGGCCGACTCGTACCACCGCTTCTCGTACTCCCAGCACAGCCAGCCGTCCCAGCCGTGGCGGGAGAGGACGTCCACCACCTCGGTGAGCGGCAGTACGCCGGCGCCGAGCGGCAGCGGGGTGGTGTCCTCGGCGGAGGCGATGTCCTTGACCTGGACGTAGCCGAGGTGCGGGGCGAGGGCCAGGTAGCTCTCCGAGGGCTGCTCGCCGCCCAGCCAGGTGTGCATCACGTCCCACAGGGCGCCGACCTGGCGGTGCCCGACCAGGCCGAGGACGCGCATCGCGTCGGCGCCCGTGCGGTGCGAGTCGTGGGTCTCCAGGAGGATGCGCACGTCCAGCTCGGTGGCGTACTCGGCGGCCGTGCCCAGCCGCCGGGCCGCCGTCGCGTCGGCCTCCTCGGGGCTCTGGTCGGTGCCGCCGCCGGGGAAGACCCGGATGTACGGGGCGCCCAGGTCGCGGGCCAGGTCGAGCAGGGCGCGGATCTCGGCGATCACGGGGTCGTCGGCACCCGGCGCGGCGACCCGCGCGTACCCCGCGAGGCCCAGCAGTTCCACGCCCGCCTCCTTGAACCCGGCCGCCACCGCGGCCCGTTCGTCGGGGGCCAGGCCGGGGTGCACCGGTTCCTCCGGGTGGGCGCGCAACTCGACACCGTGGTAGCCGTGCGCGGTCGCGAGCCCCAGCACGTCGGTCAGGGGCAGGCCGGGGACACCGAGGGTGGAGAACGCCAGCTTCATGACCACGGAGCGTACCCGCCGCCGCCTCCCGCACTCCTCCCCGTCAGCGGGTGTCGCCGCCCGGCGGGCCGACCCGGCCCGTCCTGGGGGTCCCCCCTCGGGGGGAGTTCGAGGACGAGGGTGTCCAGGCCGAAGCGGGGGCGTGGGGGCGGCAGCCCCCGTCAGGCCCGCACCGACGCGGGGCGCCCGGAAACCAACGGCACGCTCACTTCCGCGGCCCTCCGGAGGACCCCCGCACCATCAGCTCCCCCCGCACCGTCGCGATCCCCCCGGGCGGCGCCTCCTCCCGCCCCATCGCGATGCGCCCCGCCCGCGCCCCCGCCTCCGCGAGCGGCAGCCGGACCGTCGTCAGCGCGGGTACCGCGTCGATGCTGAAGGGCAGGTCGTCGAAGCCGGCCACGGACACGTCGTCCGGGATGCGCAGCCCCAGCTCGCGCAGCGCCGCGCACGCACCCAGCGCGACGGAGTCGTTCGCGGCGACGACGGCCGTCAGGGAGGGGTCCCTGCGCAGGAGCTCGAGCGTGGCCTCGTAGCCGGACTGCCGGTCGTAGCGGCCGTGGACCACCCAGCGGGGGTCCTCCTCGATGCCGTGCGCGGCGAGCGCGGCGCGATGGCCCTCCAGCCGGTGCCGGGTCGTGGTGCGCTCCTGAGGACCCGCGATGTAGCCGAGCCGCCGGTGCCCGAGCCCGATCAGGTGGTCGGTCAGCTCCCGGCCGCCCCCGCGGTTGTCGAAGGTCAGCGCGATCGCCCCGGTGTCCGGCGCCGGGGGCCGCCCGCACAGCACCACCCGCGTGCCGGCCTCCGCCAGCTTGCGCAGCTTCGCCGCCACGGCCGCCTGGTGCGCCGCGTCCTCCATCGCCCCGCCGGTCAGCACGACGGCCGCCGCCCGCTGCCGTTGCAGCAGGGTGAGGTAGGTCAGCTCGCGTTCCGGGGTGCCGCCCGTGTTGCAGACCACGGCGAGTCTCTCGCCGCCCGCTCTGCCGCCCGGCCCACCGATCTCGGACTGGATCGCGCCGGCCATGATGCCGAAGAAGGGGTCGGCGATGTCGTTGACCAGGATGCCCACCAGGTCGGACGTCGCCGCCGCCAGCGCGCTCGCGGGGCCGTTGAGCACGTAGTCCAGGTCGTCGACCGCCTTCAGCACCCGTTCCCGGGTGGAGGCGGCCACGGGATAGTTCCCGTTCAGCACGCGCGACACCGTCGCGGGGGAGACCTGGGCGCGGGCCGCCACGTCCGCCAGTGTCACCGTCATGTCCTCGTCCTCCGCATCGCGCCTGTGCCGTACACCGTCGTCCCGTCCCGGGTGACCTTACGGCCGCGGCCCGCCGGTGTTCGTCCCCTCGAACAACTCACCCGAACCGCGGTCTTGTCCAGACCACCGTCCACAGGCTAGCTTCGTAGCGTATAGAAAGCGCTTGCTGTACCGCACTACATCTGACTCATCGCTCGTACGAAGGGAATGACGTGACACGCAAGACGGTGCGAATCGCCATGAACGGTGTGACCGGACGCATGGGCTACCGCCAGCACCTCGTCCGCTCCATCCTGGCCCTCCGCGAACAGGGCGGCCTCGACCTCGGCGACGGCACCGTGCTGTGGCCGGAACCGATCCTGGTCGGCCGCCGCGAGCACGCCCTGAAGGCACTGGCGGAGCGGCACGGCCTGGAGCACGTCTCGACGGACGTGGACGCGGTCCTCGCCGACCCGTCCGTCGACATCTACTTCGACGCCCAGGTCACCTCGGCCCGCGAGGAGGCGATCAGGAAAGCGATCGCCGCCGGCAAGCACGTCTACACCGAGAAGCCCACCGCCACCGGCCTCGACGGCGCCCTGGAGCTGGCCCGCCTGGCGAACACCGCCGGCATCAAGCACGGTGTCGTCCAGGACAAGCTTTTCCTCCCCGGCCTGCTCAAGCTCAAGCGCCTCATCGACGGCGGCTTCTTCGGCCGCGTCCTGTCCGTGCGCGGCGAGTTCGGCTACTGGGTCTTCGAGGGTGACTGGCAGGACGCCCAGCGGCCCTCCTGGAACTACCGCGCCGAGGACGGCGGCGGCATCGTCGTCGACATGTTCCCGCACTGGGAGTACGTCCTGCACGAGCTGTTCGGCCGCGTGAAGTCCGTCCACGCCCTCGCCACCACCCACATCCCGCAGCGCTGGGACGAGAACGGCAAGCCCTACGACGCCACCGCCGACGACGCGGCCTACGGCGTCTTCGAGCTCGACGGCGGCACGATTGCCCAGATCAACTCCTCCTGGGCCGTCCGCGTCAACCGCGACGAACTCGTCGAGTTCCAGGTCGACGGCACCGAGGGCTCCGCGGTCGCCGGACTGCGCGACTGCCGGGTCCAGCACCGTTCCGCCACCCCCAAGCCGGTCTGGAACCCGGACATCCCCGCCACCGAGGCCTTCCGCGACCAGTGGCAGGAGGTCCCGGACAACGGCGACTTCGACAACGGCTTCAAGGCCCAGTGGGAACTGTTCCTGCGCCACGTCTACGCCGACGCCCCCTACCACTGGGACCTGCTGGCCGGCGCCCGCGGTGTCCAGCTCGCCGAACTGGGCCTGAAGTCCTCCGCGGAGGGCCGCCGCCTGGACGTACCGGAGATCGCGCTGTGACCCTCCACCTGCCGGACGCCAACGGCACCCTGCGCGCCTACGAGCCCCGCACCGAGCCCCTCGCGGTCTCCCCAGGAAGCGCTTTCACCTCCCGTACGGTCTTCTCGGCCGCGCACGTCGTCGCCGACCCCCGCGCGGACACCACGCCCGACGGCCCCGCCGCCGTCGACTGGGACGCCACCCTCGCCTTCCGCCGCCACCTGTGGTCCCACGGGCTCGGCGTCGCCGAGGCCATGGACACCGCCCAGCGAGGCATGGGCCTGGACTGGGCCGGCGCGGCCGAACTCGTCCGCCGGTCCGCCGCCGAGGCGAAGGCGGCCGGCGGACGGATCGCCTGCGGCGTCGGCACCGACCAGATCACCGGCGGCACCCTCGCCGAGGTCCGGGCGGCCTACGAGGAACAACTCGCCGTCGTGGAGGAGTCGGGCGCCCAGGCCATCCTGATGGCCTCCCGAGCCCTGGCCGCGTCGGCGCGGAGCCCCGAGGACTACCTGGAGGTCTACGGCCACCTGCTCCGCCAGGCCGCCGAACCGGTGATCCTGCACTGGCTCGGCCCGATGTTCGACCCGGCCCTGGAGGGCTACTGGGGGTCGGCGGACCTCGACGCGGCCACCGGCACCTTCCTCGACGTCATCGCCGCCCATCCCGACAAGGTCGACGGCATCAAGGTCTCCCTGCTGGACGCCCGGCGCGAGGTCGACCTGCGCCGCCGCCTCCCGCAGGGCGTGCGCTGCTACACCGGCGACGACTTCAACTACCCCGAGCTGATCGCCGGCGACGAGCAGGGCTTCAGCCACGCGCTGCTCGGCATCTTCGACCCGCTGGGCCCGCTGGCGGCCGAGGCGGTCCGAGTGCTGGACACGGGGAACACGGAGGGCTTCCGCGCCCTCCTCGACCCCACCGTCGAACTCTCCCGGCACCTCTTCCAGACCCCCACCCGCTACTACAAGACGGGCGTGGTGTTCCTGGCCTGGCTGGCCGGCCACCAGAGCCACTTCACGATGGTCGGCGGCCTCCAGTCGGCCCGCTCCCTGCCGCACCTCGCCCGCGCCTACGAACTCGCGGACGGTCTCGGCCTGTTCCCGGACCCGAAGCGCGCGGAGGAGCGGATGCGAACCCTGCTGAGCCTGTACGGAGTGGACCAGTGAGCGCCCTCGGCCCGGACCGCGATCGCGCCGGCCTTCTCGACAGCGATCTCGACCTGACGCGTTTCAGCGTCAACCAGATGACGGTCAGGCAGTTGTCGCTGCCCGAACTGGCCGCCGCCTGCCGAGAACTGGGCGTCGGCAACGTCGGCCTGTGGCGCGAACCGGTCCAGGCGTACGGCGTCGAGGCCGCGGCCAAGCTGGTCCGCGACGCGGGCCTGACCGTCACCACCCTGTGCCGCGGCGGCTTCCTCACGGCGATCGACGCGGACGAACGGGCGAAGGCCCTGGCCGACAACCGCCGTGCCGTCGACGAGGCCGCCACCCTCGGCACCGACACCCTCGTCCTGGTCTCCGGCGGTCTCCCGGCCGGCGACAAGGACCTGCGCGCCGCCCGGGAGCGCATCGCCGACGCCCTGGCGGAACTGGCCCCCTACGCCGAGCGGCACGGCGTACGGCTCGCCATCGAGCCCCTGCACCCCATGTACGCCTCCGACCGCTGCGTGGTCTCCACCCTGACCCAGGCCCTGGACCTCGCCGAACGATTCCCGGCCCACCAGGTCGGCGTCACCGTCGACACGTACCACATCTGGTGGGACGACCGGGCGCCCGAGCAGATCGCCCGGGCCGGGGCGGGCGGACGCATCCACACCTTCCAGCTCGCCGACTGGACCACCCCGCTGCCCGAGGGCGTCCTCAACGGCCGCGGCCAGATCGGGGACGGTGCGATCGACATGCGGGAGTGGAAGGGGTACGTGGAGGCGGCCGGGTACACCGGGGCCATCGAGGTCGAGCTGTTCAACGAAGGGCTGTGGGCGCGGGACGGGCGGGAGGTGCTCGCCGAGACGGCGGCACGGTTCGCCGCGCACGCGGGGGACGCCGGGCACGCGGGGGACGCCGGGAAGGCGGGCCGGGAAAAATAAATCCGGCGACCCGTGCAACCGTTTCGTCGGTCCGCGGGTCGTACTTGGCATCAGAACCCCAGTGGGGGGACCCGGGGGGGGGATCACGGGGTTCTGAAGGGGAGGGAAACCCGAGGGGGCACGGTCGTCGACCGTGCCCCCTCGAAGTTCTCCGGGTCGTCAGAAGGCTCGCCAGAGAGTCGCCAGAAGGGTTCTCAGAAGAAGACCCCGCACCGCAGCAGCACGTTGGCGTACGGCCGGGCCTCCCCGGTCCGCACCACCAGCCGCGCCCCCGCCGAGAGCTCCTTCAGCCGCTCGTGCGGCACGAGTCGGAGGGCGGGGAAGTGCCCGTCGAGCAGCGCGGCGGCCTCCGCATTGGCCTCCCGGACCTCCGTCGCCGCCGTCGCCCCCTCGACCACCAGCTCGGCGAGCAGGCCGTCCACCACCTCCGCGAAGGACGGCACTCCGGCGCGGAAGGCCAGGTCGACGACGCGCGGACCGGCTGGGACCGGCATGCCGACGTCGCACACCAGGACGCCGTCGCCGTGGCCGAGTTCGGCGAGGGCGCCGGACAGGTGGCGGTTCAGTATCCCGGCCTTCTTCACCGCACGTCCCTCTTCACGGCTTCCTCGCTCACAAGGCCTCCGCCTCCGCCGCCGTCGGGTACGACGCCTGCGCGCCCGCCTTCGTGACGGCCGCCGCGCCGACCCGGGCCGCGTACGCCGCCGCCTCGGCGAGCGACGCACCCGTGCCGAGCCGCCAGGCCAGCGCCGCGGTGAACGCGTCGCCCGCGCCCGTCGTGTCCACGGCGTCCACCTTCACGGACGGGACACGGGAGACGTCAGCGCCCGACGCCACCAGCGCGCCCTCGGCGCCCAGGGTCACGACCACCGAACGCGGCCCCTTGGCCAGCAGGATGCGGGCCCAGTCCTCGGGGCGCTCGCTCACGCAGGCGTCGCCGAGGATCACCTTCGCCTCGTGCTCGTTGACGATCAGCGGGTCGCAGGCCGCCAGCACCTCCGCCGGGAGCGGGCGCGGCGGCGACGGGTTCAGCACGAAGCGGCTGTCCGGCGCCAGACTCCGGACCACCTCGACGACCGTCTCCAGCGGGATCTCCAGCTGCGCGGAGACGACCCGGGACGCGTGGAAGAGGCTCGCGGCGGCCCGGACGTCCCCCGGCGCCAGCCGGCCGTTCGCGCCCGGCGACACCACGATGCTGTTGTCCCCGGACGGGTCGACGGTGATCAGCGCGACGCCGGTCGGCGCCCCGCCCACCAGTACGCCGACCGTGTCGACGCCGGCCGCCCGCTGCGAGTCCAGCAGCAGCCGGCCGTAGTCGTCGTCGCCGACCCGGGCCAGCAGCGCCGTACTGGCGCCGAGCCGGGCGGCGGCGACCGCCTGGTTCGCGCCCTTGCCGCCCGGGTGGACGGCCAGGTCGGTGCCGAGCACCGTCTCGCCGGCACCCGGCCGCCGCTCGACGCCGATCACGAGGTCGGCGTTGGCCGACCCCACGACCAGGAGGTCGTAGTCGTACATGAATCGCTCCCCGATCCGAATGAATCCGAGTGAACCCGGGCGAACCCGAGTGAGGCGGGCGGACGGTCGTGGTGACCGCCCGCCCGTGTGTCCGTGGGCCCGTGAACCCGCGTCAGCCCTCGAAGCCGGCCACGTTCTCCTTGGTGACCACCTTCACCGGCACCTTCACCATCTTCTCCACCTTCTTGCCGTCGGCGGCGCGCAACGCGTTCTCGACCGCGATCCTGCCCAGTTCCCTCGGCTGTTGCGCGACGGACGCGAACAACGTGCCTTCCCGCACCGCCTTCAGCCCGTCCGGGGTGCCGTCGAAGCCGACGACCTGGACCGACTCGCCGGCCTTGGAACCCAGCGCCTTGATCGCGCCGAGGGCCATCTCGTCGTTCTCCGCGAAGACGCCGTCGATGTCGGGGTGCGCCTGGAGCAGGTTGGTCATCACGTCCAGGCCCTTGGTGCGGTCGAAGTCCGCGGGCTGCTTGGCGACGACCTTGATGCCCGGGTAGTCCTTCAGACCGGCCGCGAAGCCCGCCCCGCGCTCCCGGCTGGCGGAGGTGCCGGCCTGGCCCTGGAGGATGACGATCGTGCCCTTGCCGCCGAGCTTCTCGGCGAGCGCCTTGGCGCCCAGCTCACCGCCCTCGACGTTGTCGGAGGCGACCAGCGCGGCCGTCTTCGCGTCGTTGACGCCGCGGTCCACGGCGATGACGGGGATGTCGTCCTTGTTCGCCGAACGCACCGAGGGGCTCGCGGCGTCGGAGTCCACCGGGTTGACGATGATCGAGGACAGGTCCTCGCTGGTGAAGTTCTGCAGCTGGTTGGCCTGCTGGGAGGCGTCGTTCTGCGCGTCCGTGACCGTCAGGTCCACGCCCAGCTTCTTCGCCTGCTCCTCCGCCCCGTCCCTGATCTGCACGAAAAACGGGTTGTTGAGCGTGGACAGCGACAGACCGACCTTCTGCGTCCTGCCGTCGGAGGAGCCGTTGTGCAGCAGCGAGGTCGCGCCCACGACGGCCACGGCCACGGCCGCCGCGATCACGTACGTCAGTGCCTGCTTGCCCTTGCCGCCCCCGCCGGCCCCGGCCGCGGGCGTGGTCGCCCCGGTCCTGCGCCGCAGGGTGTCGAGGAGCACCGCCAGCGCGATGACGACACCGATGACGACCTGCTGCCAGAAGGCGGAGACGGACAGCAGGTTGAGGCCGTTGCGCAGCACCGCGAGGATCAGCGCGCCGATCAGCGTGCCCGACGCCTTGCCGGTGCCGCCCGCGAGCGAGGCACCGCCGATGACGACGGCGGCGATGGCGTCCAGTTCGTAGCCCTGCGCGGCCTGCGGCTGCGCGGAGGAGAGCCGGGAGGCGAGGACGATGCCCGCGGCGGCGGCGAACAGGCCGGAGAAGGCGTAGATGGCGAGCTTCTGCCGCTTCACCCGCAGGCCGGACAGCCGCGCGGCCTCCTCGTTGCCGCCGATGGCGTACATGGAGCGGCCGATGTAGGTCCGCCCGAGGACGAACGCCGTGATCAGCCCCATCACGATCATCACGAGCACCGGCACCGGCAGCCACCCGCCGAGCGTGTCGCCCAGGTGGGAGACGGAGTCCGGGAAGGCGATCGGCGAGCCCTGCGAGATGACGAGCGACAGACCGCGCCCCACCGACAGCATGGCGAGCGTCGCGATGAACGGCGGCAGCTTCCCGTACGAGATGAGGAAACCGTTCACCAGGCCGCACGCGATGCCCGTCGCGACGGACAGCAGCACCGCCAGCACGACCGGCATCCCGGCCTCGGTGGCGCTCCAGGCCAGCACGGTGGCCGACAGCGCGGCGACCGAGCCGACCGACAGGTCGATGCCCGCCGAGACGATGACGAAGGTGACGCCGAAGGCGAGGATCGCGGTGACGGCGGCCTGGACGCCGACGTTCAGCAGGTTGTCGGCGGTCAGGAAGTCCCCGGACAGTGCCGACATGGCGACGACGAGGACGATCAGCGCGGTCAGCGCGCCGTTGTCGAGCAGCAGGCGGCGCAGACCGCCCGGGGCGCCCTGCGCGCCCGGCTTGCTCTTGAGCGTGTCAGTGGCCACCGGAGGCCTCCGTTCCGTCGCTGTGGGGGGTGTTGCCGCGGGGGTCGTTGTCTGATGCGCCGTGCGGAGTGCTGACGGCGAGTGCCATCACGGCGTCCTGGGTGGCCTCGTCGGCGGGGAGTTCGCCCGCGATCCGGCCCTGGGCCATCACCAGCACCCGGTCGCTCATGCCGAGCACCTCGGGCAGGTCGCTGGAGATCATCAGCACGGCGGCACCGGCGGCGGTGAGTTCGTTGATCAGCTGGTAGATCTCGACCTTGGCGCCGACGTCGATGCCGCGCGTCGGCTCGTCGAGGATCAGCACCTTGGTGTTCGCCAGCAGCCACTTGCCGATGACGACCTTCTGCTGGTTGCCGCCGGAGAGCGTGCGCACGTGCTGACCGAGACCGGCCATCCGCACGCCGAGCTGCCCGGCGATCCGCTCGGCCGCCGCGTGCTGCCCCTTGAGGTCGACGAGCCCCGCGCGGGAGGTGGAACGGAGGGTGACCAGCCCCAGGTTCTCCTCGACGGAGGCGTCCAGGACGAGTCCCTGGCCCTTCCGGTCCTCGGGCACGAGCCCGATCCCGGCCGCCATGGCGGCGTTCACGTCGTGACGGCGGAGCCGGTCGCCCGCGACGTGCACGGTCCCCGCGTCGTACGGATCGGCGCCGAACACGGCGCGGACGACCTCGGTCCGCCCGGCGCCGACGAGGCCCGCGATGCCGACGACCTCACCGGCGCGCACCTCGAAGCCGACGTCGTGGAAGACGCCGTCCCGCGTCAGTCCCTCCACCTTGAGCAACGCCGCACCGGCGGCGGCGCGTTCGCGCGGGTACTGCTGCTCGATCGACCGCCCGACCATGAGCCGTACCAGCTCGTCCTCGGGCGTGGTGGCGGGCACCTGCCCGACACTGCGTCCGTCCCGGATGACGGTGACCCGGTCGCCGAGGGCGGCGATCTCCTCCAGGTGATGCGTGATGAACACGATCCCGACGCCGTCCTCGCGCAGCCGCCGCACGATGGCGAACAGCTTCTCGACCTCCTCGGAGGTGAGAACGGCGGTCGGCTCGTCCATGATGAGCACGCGCGCGTCCAGGCTGAGCGCCTTGGCGATCTCGACCATCTGGAGGCGGGCGATGCCGAGTTCACGCACCCGGGCGCGCGGCGACACGGTCACGCCGACCCGCTCCAGCAGCACCTCCGCGTCCGCGTCCATCTTCTTCCGGTCGATCATTCCCAGGCGGCGCGGCTGGCGCCCCAGGAAGATGTTCTCGGCGACCGTCAGGTCGGGGACGAGGTTGAACTCCTGGTAGATGGTGGCGATCCCGAGGCGCTCGGAGTCCTGCGCACCGTGGATGCGCACCTCCTCGCCACCGGCCAGGATCCGCCCGGCGTCGGGCGTGTAGGCGCCGGAGAGCATCTTGATGAGCGTGCTCTTGCCCGCGCCGTTCTCACCGAGGAGCACGTGCACCTCGCCCCGGCGCAGGTCGAAGTCGACGCTGTCGAGCGCGACCACGCCGGGGAAGGTCTTGCGGATGCCCTCGATGCGCAGCAACTCGTCCGGACTGCGGCTGCTCACGGCGTACTCCTTCGTACGGGGGTCGGGGACGGGGGTTCTTGCGGACCGGTGGGCTCGCCGCAGGAGCGGCGCACGACCAGCCGCGCCGGGAGGGTGACGGACTCACCGGGCCGGCCCCCGATGCGGTCGACCAGCGCGCGCACGGCGGCCCGCCCGAGGTCGCCCGTGGGCTGGGCGATCGCGGTGACGGGCGGATCGGTGTGCACGAACCAGCGGATGTCGTCGAACGCGGCGAGCGCGATGTCCTCGGGGACCCGCAGCCCGCGCGCGCGTACGGCGTCCAGGGCTCCGAGCGCCATCAGGTTGTCGGCGGCGAAGACGACCTCGGGCGGCTCGGGCAGGTCGAGGAAGCCCTCGGTGACCCGGCGCCCGCTGTCGGTCTGGAAGTCGCCCTGCCCGATGCAGGCGTCGGGCAGGGGAAGCCCGTAGTCGGCCAGCGCCTCGCGGAAGGCGTCGACGCGTTCGCGTCCGGTCGTGGTGGCGGCGGGCCCGGCGATGATGGCGAGCCGCCGGTGCCCGAGGCCGTACAGATGCGCCACGAGGTCCCGTACGGCCGCCCGCCCGTCCGAGCGGACGACGGGCACGTCCACGCCCGGGATCCACCGGTCGACGAAGACCATCGGCGTCCCGGCCCGCGCGGCGTCCAGCATCCGCGGGGAGCCGCCGTCGGTGGGGGAGACGAGCAGCCCGTCGATACGCCGGTCCAGCAGCGTCGTGACGTGGTGGTCCTGGAGATCGGGCCGCTCGTCGGCGTTGCCGATGATGACGCTGTAGCCGAGCGCGCGGGCCTCCTCCTCGACGGACCGGGCCAGCTCGGTGAAGTACGGGTTCATGACGTCGCTGATGACCAGGCCGAGGGTGCGGGTCTGGTCGGTGCGCAGCGACCGGGCGACGGCGTTCGGGCGGTAGCCCAGCGTCTCGACGGCGGCCAGCACACGCTCGCGTGCGGCGGGGCTGACCGACGGGTGGCCGTTGAGCGCGCGCGAGACCGTCGCGACGGAGACGCCCGCCTCGGCGGCGACGTCCTTGATGCCGATACTCGCCATCGCCGTTCCACCTCCTCGTGGAATCGATTACACGAAGGATTGGAATCGATTACACGGACGGATGGCAAGAGGGGGAGCAAGGGCCGCAACCCAATCGTGACCGAGAGCCCCCGCCCCGGGCCGGACATGCGGCGGCCCGGTCCGGGGCGGGAGGGCCCCGGGCCGGGCCGGAGGCGCTGGCCGGCCGGCTCAGTGGTCGAGCGCGGCCTTGAACATCCCCGCCTCGTAGGAGCCGCCCTTGTGGTGCGTGATCACGGCCATCCGGTTGGCCGCGTTGATCAGGGCGACCAGGCAGACCAGCGCGGCGATCTGGTCGTCGTCGTAGTGCTTGCGCACCTGGGCCCACGTCTCGTCGGACACGCCCTGGTGGGCGTCGGCGAGCCGGGTGCCCTCCTCGGTGAGCGCCAGCGCGGCCTGCTCGGCCTCGGTGAACACCGTGGACTCGCGCCAGGCGGCGACCAGGTGGAGCCGCACCGCGCTCTCACCGGCGGCCGCGGCCTCTTTGGTGTGCATGTCGATGCAGTGACCGCAGCCGTTGATCTGGCTGGCGCGCAGCGACATCAGCTCCTGCGTGGAGTGCGGCAGCGACGACTGCTGGAGCACCTGGGCGGTGCCCGCGAACCGCTTGGCGAACCTGCCGCCGATCTCGTTCTCGAACAGGTTGAATCGGGATTCCATGATCTCGTCCTCACGCTCGGTGCCTCAGTGGCGAACACCTCATTGGCGAACACAAGACGCCGGCGGTCCGGTCCCTGTGACGGGGCGACGATGTGACGTGAGCCACCGCCGACGGGTGTCACAGAGCGGCGCCGGCCGGCGTCCTGTGCGCATGAGACCTGCGGAGGCGCTCGAGCGGGAGCAACTGGTGACGAACGAGTACGGCGACCACGAACAGCACGGCGACCACGAACAGGCCACCGCGACCGGGCGGAACGCCGGCGGGGGTGGACGCACGGACCCCGCCACCGAGGCCTTCGTCGCCCACCGCAACCTGCTCTTCACCGTCGCGTACGAGATGCTCGGCTCCGCCGCCGACGCGGAGGACGTCCTCCAGGAGACCTGGCTGCGATGGTCGGGCGTGGACCTCGCGACGGTGCGCGACCGACGCTCCTACCTGGTGCGGATCACCACGCGCCAGGCCCTGAGCCGGCTGCGTACGCTCGGCCGCCGCAAGGAGTCCTACGTCGGCGCCTGGCTGCCCGAGCCGCTGCTCACGACGTCCGACGTGGCGGAGGACGTCGAGCTGGCCCACAGCGTCTCGATGGCGATGATGCTGGTCCTGGAGACGCTCGCGCCGACCGAGCGGGCGGTGTTCGTGCTGCGCGAGGTGTTCGACCTCGGCTACGACGAGATCGCCGACGCCGTCGGCAAGAGCCAGGCCGCGGTCCGGCAGACCGCGCACCGGGCACGCGCACACGTCGCGGCACGGCGGCCGCGCGGGGCCGTCTCCCCGACCGAGACACGGGACGTGCTCACCGCCTTCCGGCGGGCCGTCGTGACGGGCGACCTCCAGGGCCTGCTCGACGTCCTCGCGCCGGACGTGGTCCTCGTGGGCGACGGCGGTGGCATCAAGCGGGCCGTGCTGCGGCCCGTCACGGGAGCCGGGAAGGTGGCCCGCCTCGTGATCGGCGGACTGGTCAAGCAGGCGGCGGGGGCCTCGCTGGAACCGGCCCAGGTCAATGGCTGTCCGGCGTTGATCCTCCGGCTCGACGGCGAACTCGACACCGTACTGGCGGTGCGCTTCGACGACGGCCTCATCACCGGGCTCTACGCGGTGCGCAACCCCGAGAAGCTGTCGCACATGGCCAGGGAGACCACCCTGCGCCGCTGAGCGAGCGGCCCCACCGTCGCCTGCACCGGGTCCGGAAGGGTGTCGCCGGTCTCCAGCGGTGTCCTGGGGCTGGAGAGGAGGGCAGGCCGGCCGGGCTCTGCCGAAAATCACTACCGGCGCGGCCGCTCAGGGCGGAGACTCGTTCCATGGCGGACATGGGGGCGTTCCGGGTCGCGGTCACCGCGTGGGCGGCCGGTGGCCCCGGCGGCCCCGCGCACGAGTTGGCGACGCGGCTGTCGGTACGTACCGCTGTCCTCCTGGAGGGGCCGAGCGACTCGGCGGCGGTCGAAGCGCTGGCCGCGCGTCACGGCCGCGACCTCGCGGCGGAGGGGGTCTGCGTCCTCCCGATGGGCGGCGCGATGAGCGTCGGCCGCTTCGCCTCCCTCCTCGGACCGTCCGGCCTGGGCCTCCGTCTCACGGGACTGTGCGACGAGCGGGAGCAGGGCTACTACGTCCGCGCCCTGGAGCGGGCGGACGCGGCCCCCGACGGTCTCTTCGTCTGCGCGGCCGACCTGGAGGACGAGCTGATCCGCGCGCTGGGTGTGACGCGGGTGAGGGAACTGGTCGAGGCGGAGGGCGACCTGCGCCCCCTGCGGACCTTCCTTCGCCAGCCCGCCCAGCAGGACCGCCCCGCGCAGCAGCAGCTCCGCCGGTTCTTCGGGACCAAGAAGGGCCGGAAGATCCACTACGGCCGTGTCCTCGTCGAGGCCCTGGACCTCGCGCGCACCCCGAGCCCTCTCGCGGGGCTGTTCGCGGGGCTCTGACCGTGCGCAGCGCCTGCGGGCCTCTCGGCGCAGCCGGAGGCTCTGCACCCGACGCGCGCCCGTACCCGACCGGTCCGGGGGCGGGTGCCCGGCCTCCTCTCTGCCGCTCGACCGTGAGCGGTTGGGCTGATGTTGTCCAAGGAACTGTGAGGGGCCCCCACCCGGGCGACCCTCACTTTCCCGGCCGAGACCTTCACCCCGTTCCTCGAAGCCCTCAAGACCCGGGCACCCCGCCCTCAACCCTCCCGGCCGTACCGCCGGAACTCCGACGTCTCCACCACCCACGGCCCGAACGGCACCGAGTCGCCGAAGATGTATGGCTCCTTGGTGCTGTAGCGGCCCTTGCACGGGTCTGAGTGCACCTGGACCGTGCCGGTGCGCGGGTCGACGATCATGTAGTGCGGGATGCCCATGGCCGGGTATTCGGCCAGCTTCTCGTCGTAGTCGTTGGTCGGGTTGGACGGCGAGACGATCTCGACGGCGGCCAGCACCTGCGTCGCGTCGACAGCGAGGCCCTCTTCGTCGAGGGCGGCTTCCGGGATGACGACGGCGTCGGGTCGACGCATGCGGCCGATCGCCGGGTGCTCGATCTCGGGGCCGTTCTCGCAGACGTAGCCGGGACGGGTGGTGGGAAGTTGCTCGTTGAGCTGGTTACGGATGCGGCGGACGGTTCCCTCATGTCGCTTGGAGGGACACATCATGGCCAGTATCGGACCGGACGGCCCGATCTCGACGCTCCACGCGCCTTCGAGCCGCTCCGCGTACGCTCCGAGGTCCTTGGCGATGGCGCGCATCCTGGCGTAGTCCATATCCCGAGAGTACTGAGAACTCCCTTACCCGGCCGCCTCCTGTCAGTCCCCACCGGTACCGTCGGATCATGCCCAACCAGTCCGATGCCGCCCCCGGCGAACGCCGTCTCGCCACCCTCGAAGGCGTCCTGGAGCGCATCACGTACGCCAACGAGGAGAACGGCTACACGGTCGCCCGCGTAGACACCGGCAGAGGCGCGGGCGACCTGCTGACCGTCGTCGGCGCGCTGCTCGGCGCGCAGGCCGGGGAGTCCCTGCGGATGGAGGGGCGGTGGGGCTCGCACCCGCAGTACGGCAAGCAGTTCCACGTCGAGAACTACACGACCGTCCTGCCCGCCACCGTCCAGGGCATCCGGCGCTACCTCGGATCCGGCCTCGTCAAGGGCATCGGCCCGGTCTTCGCCGACCGCATCACGCAGCACTTCGGCGTGGACACCCTCCAGATCATCGAGGAGGAGCCCAAGCGGCTCATCGAGGTGCCCGGCCTCGGCCCCAAGCGGACCAAGAAGATCGCCGACGCGTGGGACGAGCAGAAGGCGATCAAGGAGGTCATGCTCTTCCTCCAGACCGTCGAGGTGTCGACGTCGATCGCGGTGCGGATCTACAAGAAGTACGGCGACGCGTCGATCTCCGTCGTGAAGAACCAGCCCTACCGGCTGGCGTCCGACGTCTGGGGCATCGGCTTCCTCACCGCCGACAAGATCGCCCAGTCCGTCGGCATCCCGCACGACAGCCCGGACCGGGTGAAGGCGGGCCTGCAGTACGCCCTGTCGCAGGCCACCGACCAGGGGCACTGCTACCTCCCCGAGGAGAAGCTGATCGCCGACGCGGTGAAGCTGCTCCAGGTGGACACGGGGCTCGTCATCGAGTGCCTCGCCGAGCTGGCCGCCGAGCCCGAGGAGGGCGAGGACCCCGGCGTCGTACGCGAGAAGGTCCCCGACCCGCAGGGCGGCGACCCCGTCACCGCCGTCTACCTCGTCCCCTTCCACCGCGCCGAGCTGGCCCTCTCCGCCCAGTTGCTGCGCCTGCTGCGCACCGGTGAGGACCGGATGCCCGGGTTCGGGGACGTCGCCTGGGACAAGGCCCTCGGCTGGCTCAAGAGCCGCACCGGCGCCGACCTCGCCCCGGAGCAGGAGGCCGCCGTCAGACTCGCCCTCACCGAGAAGGTCGCCGTTCTCACCGGCGGGCCGGGCTGCGGCAAGTCCTTCACCGTCCGCTCCATCGTCGAGCTGGCCCGCGCCAAAAAGGCCAAGGTCGTGCTCGCCGCCCCGACCGGCCGTGCCGCCAAGCGCCTGGCCGAGCTGACCGGCGCCGAGGCGTCCACCGTGCACCGCCTGCTGGAGCTCAAGCCGGGCGGTGACGCCGCCTACGACCGGGACCGGCCGCTGGACGCCGACCTCGTCGTGGTCGACGAGGCCTCCATGCTCGACCTGCTCCTCGCCAACAAGCTGGTCAAGGCCGTGGCCCCCGGCGCCCACCTGCTCTTCGTCGGGGACGTCGACCAGCTGCCCAGCGTGGGCGCGGGGGAAGTGCTCCGGGACCTGCTCGCTCCCGGCAGCCCCGTCCCCGCCGTCCGCCTCACCCGCGTCTTCCGCCAGGCCCAGCAGTCGGGGGTGGTGACGAACGCGCACCGGATCAACGCCGGGCAGCACCCGCTCACCGACGGCATGAAGGACTTCTTCCTCTTCGTCGAGGACGAGACGGAGGAGGCGGGGCGGCTCACGGTGGATGTCGCCGCCCGGCGCATCCCCGCCAAGTTCGGGCTGGACCCGCGCCGGGACGTGCAGGTGCTCGCCCCCATGCACCGGGGACCCGCCGGCGCGGGCGCGCTGAACGGGCTGCTCCAGCAGGCCGTCACCCCGGGGCGCCCGGACGTGCCGGAGAAGCGGTTCGGCGGTCGTGTCTTCCGGGTCGGCGACAAGGTCACCCAGATTCGCAACAATTACGAGAAGGGTGAGAACGGCGTCTTCAACGGCACCGTCGGCGTGGTCACCTCGCTCGACCCGGTGGACCAGCGCCTCACCGTGCTGACGGACGAGGACGAGGAGGTTCCGTATGAATTCGACGAACTGGACGAACTGGCCCACGCCTACGCGGTGACCATCCACCGGTCGCAGGGGAGTGAGTATCCGGCGGTGGTGATCCCGGTGACGACCGGCGCCTGGATGATGCTCCAGCGGAATCTGCTGTACACGGCGGTCACCCGGGCCAAGAAGCTGGTCGTCCTCGTCGGTTCCCGCAAGGCGATCGGACAGGCGGTGCGCACGGTGTCGGCCGGCCGGCGCTGCACGGCGCTCGACTTCCGGCTGGCGCGCTCCTGACCCGGACACCTTCCGGTGAAACCTCTCGACCCGTGTGAAAAAAATGATCGATCAAACGAGTCGCAAAGGTCACAGAGCACTTCCGGAAGGGGAGGAGAGGGGGCAGGATGAGCAAGTTGGCGGCACTGAGTGCCGCCAATAGGCCCGATGGTCGACCCCGAGTGCACTCTCCTGAGCCAAGTGGGGGATGGTAGAGACAGTCAGGGCACCTCGAAGATGAGGCACTACGTCGGTGAGGGAAGACGTGAGCGACAACTCAGTAGTACTGCGGTACGGCGACGGCGAGTACACCTACCCGGTGATCGACAGCACCGTCGGCGACAAGGGCTTCGACATCGGGAAGCTCCGCGCCCAGACCGGTCTGGTGACGCTGGACAGCGGCTACGGCAACACCGCCGCCTATAAATCCGCCATCACGTATCTGGACGGCGAGGCGGGCATCCTCCGGTACCGCGGCTACCCGATCGAGCAGCTGGCCGAGCGCTCCTCCTTCGTGGAGGTCGCCTACCTGCTGATCAACGGCGAGCTGCCGACCGTCGACGAGCTCACCGCGTTCAAGAACGAGATCACGCAGCACACCCTGCTGCACGAGGACGTCAAGAACTTCTACAAGGGCTTCCCGCGTGACGCCCACCCGATGGCCATGCTGTCGTCGGTCGTCTCGGCGCTGTCGACGTTCTACCAGGACAGCCACAACCCGTTCGACGAGCGCCAGCGCAACCTCTCCACGATCCGGCTGCTCGCGAAGCTTCCGACGATCGCCGCCTACGCGTACAAGAAGTCGATCGGCCACCCGTTCGTCTACCCGCGCAACGATCTCGGCTACGTCGAGAACTTCCTGCGCATGACGTTCTCGGTGCCGGCGCAGGAGTACGAGCTCGACCCGACGGTCGTCGCCGCGCTCGACAAGCTGCTGATCCTGCACGCGGACCACGAGCAGAACTGCTCGACCTCCACGGTCCGCCTGGTCGGCTCCTCGCAGGCGAACATGTTCGCCTCGATCTCCGCCGGCATCAACGCGCTCTGGGGCCCGCTGCACGGCGGCGCCAACCAGTCGGTGCTGGAGATGCTGGAGGGCATCCGCGACTCCGGCGGCGACGTCGACACCTTCATCCGCAAGGTGAAGAACAAGGAGGACGGCGTCCGCCTGATGGGCTTCGGCCACCGGGTCTACAAGAACTTCGACCCGCGTGCCAAGATCATCAAGGCCGCCGCGCACGACGTGCTCTCCGCCCTCGGCAAGTCCGACGAGCTGCTGGACATCGCCCTGAAGCTGGAGGAGCACGCGCTCTCCGACGACTACTTCGTCTCGCGCAGCCTCTACCCCAACGTCGACTTCTACACCGGCCTGATCTACCGGGCCATGGGCTTCCCGACCGAGATGTTCACGGTCCTGTTCGCCCTCGGCCGGCTGCCGGGCTGGATCGCCCAGTGGCACGAGATGATCAAGGAGCCGGGCTCCCGCATCGGCCGCCCGCGCCAGATCTACACCGGCGTGGTCGAGCGCGACTTCGTGCCGGTCGAGGAGCGCTGAGCCTCCCGGCATCCCCGCAGCGCATCCGGAGAGTCCCGTGCCGCCCCGAGTGGTACGGGATTTTCTGTGGGCGGCGGCGGACCGGGCGGCGGCGACCCGGACAGTAGAAGGCGCCCTGGCGCCGGTCCCCCCACGGGCCGACGAACCAGGGCGCCTTCCCATGTCCCGGTGCGGATTCCCCCCACGGGATCCGGCCGGGCGTATGTGAGGACAGCGCCTGAATCGCTGTACTGAGCGCAACGAGCAGAACCCGTCACGCCTGTGGTGCTTGTGGTGCTTGTGGTGCTTGTGGTGCCTGTTGTGCTGTCGTGCGGTCTGCCGGGACAGCGCACGCCCGGGAGGGCCGCTCAAAGCTTCCCGGTGTACGTGTCCCGGCAACGCAGCTCTGGGAAAGTCCCCCAAGACGTCCCCAGATGCCAGGTGGCGCCCCCCAAGACGCTGCCTGACATCGCCAACTTAGACCTTCGAACCCCTTCGATGGTTACGTTCGCATCACTGTGATCTGCGTCTCTTGCATATGTCCGTTAGGTGCGCAAGAGCCCCGGTACGCGTAACGGGACCCCAGCGTAAGGAAGATGCGAGTGCCTTGTGAAGAGCTTATGTGAGGCGCGTGCCGGACTCCAGAGGCGCCGGCCCTCGACCTGCGGGAAATGCGCGCTCACCGAAAGGCCCGCAGCCGGAGGCTGTTGGTGACCACGAACACCGAGGAGAAGGCCATCGCCGCCCCCGCGATCATCGGGTTCAGCATCCCGGCGGCGGCCAGCGGCAGCGCCGCCACGTTGTAACCGAAGGCCCACACGAGGTTGCCCTTGATCGTGGAGAGGGTGCGCCGGGACAGCCGGATCGCGTCCGCGGCCACCCGCAGGTCACCGCGCACCAGCGTCAGATCGCCCGCCTCGATCGCCGCGTCCGTCCCCGTGCCCATGGCCAGACCCAGATCGGCGACGGCGAGCGCGGCCGCGTCGTTGACGCCGTCCCCGACCATGGCGACCGTACGGCCCTCGGCCCGCAGCCGTTCCACCACGGCGACCTTGTCCTCGGGCAGCACCTCGGCGATCACCTCGTCGATGCCGACCGCTCCGGCGACCGCCTCGGCGACGCGCCTGTTGTCCCCGGTCAGCAGTACGGGAGTGAGGCCCAGCCGGCGCAGCTCGGCCACCGCCTCGGAGCTGGTCTCCTTGACCGCGTCCGCCACGGAGACGACCCCGCGCGCCGCGCCGTCCCAGCCGACCACGACGGCCGTACGACCGTCCCGCTCGGCCTCGTCCCTGGCACGGGCGACCCCGGGCGGGAGAGCGTCGTAGAGGCGCCCCACGGCCACCTCGCGGCCCGCCACGCGTGCGCGTACGCCGCGCCCGGGGACGTTCTCGAAGTTCTCGGCGCCCGGCAGCGCGCCGACCCGCTCCTCCGCACCGGCCGCGATCGCGCGGGCCACGGGGTGCTCCGAGGCGTGCTCGACGGCGCCCGCGAGCCGCAGCAGCTCCGCCTCGTCGGTGCCCTCGGCGGCGTACACCCCGTGGAGGGTCATGCGGCCGGTGGTGACGGTGCCGGTCTTGTCCAGGACGACCGTGTCGACGCGCCGCGTGGACTCCAGGACCTCGGGGCCCTTGATGAGGATGCCGAGCTGGGCGCCGCGGCCGGTGCCGACCATGAGCGCGGTCGGCGTGGCCAGACCCAGCGCGCACGGGCACGCGATGATCAGTACGGCCACGGCGGCCGTGAACGCGGCGACCGTGTCACCGGTGGCGCCCAGCCACCCGCCGAAGGTGGCGACCGCGATCAGCAGCACGACGGGCACGAAGACGCCGGAGATGCGGTCGGCGAGCCGCTGCACCTCGGCCTTGCCGCTCTGCGCGTCCTCGACCAGCTTCGCCATCCGCGCCAGCTGGGTGTCCGCGCCGACGCGGGTGGCCTCGACGACCAGCCGGCCGCCGGCGTTCACCGTGGCGCCGGTGACGGCGTCACCGGCCGTCACGTCCACGGGCACCGACTCGCCGGTGAGCATCGAGGCGTCCACGGCGGAGGCGCCCTCGGTCACCGTCCCGTCGGTGGCGATCTTCTCGCCGGGCCGTACGACGAACCGGTCGCCGACCGCCAGCCGGGCCACCGGGATCCGCACCTCGCGCCCGTCCCGCAGCACGGCGACGTCCTTGGCGCCCAGCTCCATCAGAGCCCGCAGCGCGGCACCGGCGCGGCGCTTGGAGCGGGCCTCCAGCCAGCGGCCGAGCAGGAGGAAGGCGGTGACCCCGGCGGCGGCCTCCAGGTAGATCGTGGCGGCGCCGTCGGTGCGGGAGACGGTGAGGTCGAAGCCGTGCCGCATGCTCGGCATGCCCGCGTCCCCGAGGAACAGCGCCCACAGCGACCAGCCGAACGCCGCGAGGGTGCCGAGCGAGACCAGCGTGTCCATGGTGGCCGCGCCGTGCCGGACGTTCGTCCAGGCGGCGCGGTGGAAGGGGAGGCCGCCCCAGACGACGACGGGCGCGGCCAGGGTGAGCGAGAGCCACTGCCAGTTGTCGAACTGGAGCGCCGGGACCATCGCGAGCAGGACCACCGGAGCGGCGAGCAGGACCGAGACGGCCAGCCGCTGACGCAGGGCCGACAGTTCGGGGTCCTCGCCGCTGTGCCCGGGCTCGGCCTCGTCGGCGGGCTCCGGCGGCGGCGCCGGTTCCTCGGCGGAGTAGCCGGTCTTCACGACGGTGGCGATCAGCTCGGCGACCGGGGTGGTCGCCGGGTGGGTGATCCGGGCCTTCTCCGTCGCGTAGTTCACCGTGGCGGTGACACCGTCCATGCGGTTGAGCTTCTTCTCGACGCGGGCCGCGCAGGAGGCGCAGGTCATCCCGCCGATGAGCAACTCGGCCTCGGCGAGGTGCGGGTCGGCGGCCGTCGCGGCGGTGCGTGCCTGCGTGGTGGTGCTGGTCATGGGCCGGACTCCAGAACGGTGCGTGCGCCGGGCTCAGACCCTGCCGACGAGCTCGAAGCCGGCCTCGTCGACGGCGGCGCGTACGGCCTCGTCGGCCAGGGGTGCCTCGGAGACGACGGTGACCTCGCCGGTCGAGGCGACGGCCCGCACCGAGCCGACGCCGGCGATCTCGGAGATCTCGCCGGAGACGGCGCCCTCGCAGTGTCCGCAGCTCATTCCGCTCACCTTGTAGACGGTGGTGACGGAGCCCTGGGTGTCGGTCCGGGTGGTCATGTCGTTACTCCTCGTCGGGTGTTCATGGGCGGGTACCCGTGATCCAGCGTGGACCACTCACCCCCCACTGTACCCCTAGGGGGTATAAGCCCGGCACGGTCTGCCGTGAGATGGGAGAACGGAGGCGGGAACGCCGGTACGGAAGTGAGGGTGACGGATGCGCGCGGTCGTGTTCGAGCGGTTCGGGGAGCCCGCCGAGGTACGGGAGGTACCCGACCCGGAGCCCGCGCCGCACGGCGTCGTGGTCCGCGTCGAGGCGACCGGGCTGTGCCGCAGCGACTGGCACGGCTGGCAGGGCCACGACGCGGACATCCGGCTGCCGCACGTGCCCGGTCACGAACTCGCCGGTGTCGTGGCGGCGGTCGGCGACCGGGTGGCCGGGTGGCGGCCCGGCGACCGGGTGACGGTGCCCTTCGTCTGCGCCTGCGGGAGCTGCGGGGCGTGTGCGGCGGGCGACCAGCAGGTGTGCGAACGGCAGACCCAGCCCGGTTTCACCCACTGGGGCTCCTTCGCCGAGTACGTGGCCCTCGACCACGCCGACGTCAACCTCGTCGCCGTACCCGAGGGCCTGTCGTACGCGACGGCCGCCTCGCTCGGCTGCCGGTTCGCCACGGCGTTCCGGGCCGTGGTGCGGCAGGGGCGCCTCGCGGCGGGTGAGTGGGTCGCGGTGCACGGCTGCGGCGGCGTCGGCCTGTCCGCCGTGATGATCGCGGCGGCCGCGGGCGCGCGGGTCGTCGCCGTGGACGTGTCGCCCCGGGCGCTGGAGCTGGCGCGTGCGTTCGGCGCGGCGGAGTGCGTGGACGCGGCGCTCACGCCGGACACGGCGGCGGCGGTCCGCGACCTCACCGGCGGCGGCGCCCACCTCTCCCTCGACGCCCTCGGCTCGCTCGTCACCTGCGCCGCCTCCGTGAACGGCCTGCGCCGCCGCGGCCGGCACGTCCAGGTCGGGCTGCTGCCCTCGCCGGACGGCACCACACCGGTGCCGATGGCCCGGACCGTCGCTCTGGAGCTCGAACTCCTCGGCAGCCACGGGATGGCCGCGCACACCTACCCGCCGATGCTGGAAATGGTCCGCACCGGAGCGCTCCGGCCCGACCTGCTGGTGACGTCCGCCATCGGGCTGGACGGGGTCCCGGCCGCACTGGCCGCGATGGGGGCGGCGCCCGGCGCGGGGGTGACGGTCATCGAGCCGTGACGCCGGCCTCGGGGCGGGTGCCTTCGGTCCGGGGGTGCCCGCGGTGGGCGGCCCACTGGTGGTCGAGGACGGCCATCAGCACCTCGTCCACCCACGCGCCGTCGCGCCACTCCGCCTCGCGCCGGATCCCCTCCACCACGAACCCGACCTTCTCGTAGACCCGCAGGGCCCGGTGGTTGTCGGCGTAGGCGTCCAACTGGATCCGGTGCAGGCCCAGTTCCTCGAAGCCGTACCCGACGATCAGCCGGGTCGCCTCGGTGCCCACGCCCCGGCCCCGGCCCCGCGCGCCGATCAGTGTGCGGAAGGTGCAGGTACGGCTCTCGGGCTCCCACGCGTGGAGGACGACCTCGCCGAGGAGTCCGCCGTCGGCGGGATCGGTGACCGCCAGGTCGAGCCGGTCGGGCTGTGCGCCGCGGGAGCCGTACCAGGTGCGCAGCAGCTCCGGGGTGAGCTCGCGTCCCGGTGAGCCGGTGAAGCGCTCGACCTCGGGGTCGTTGATGATCTCCCACATCTGCTCGGCGTCGGCCTCGGTGAACGGCCGCAGTACGGTCCTGTCGCCGGTCAGGACGGGTTTGACGGAGAAGTCCATGGGCAGCACTGTGCCCCACCCACCAGCGGGGCACAGAACGGTTTTCCGGCCTACCGCTTCCGGTTGCGGGGCCGGGACGCCACCCAGGCCCGGACCGTGTCCGCGTACCAGTACGGTTTTCCGCCCTCCACGTGGTCGGGCGGGGGCAGCAGCCCGTGCTTGCGGTACGACCGCACGGTGTCCGGCTGCACCCGGATGTGGGCCGCGATGTCCTTGTAGGACCAGAGCCTTCGGTCGGTCACTAGTCGCACCTCCCCGCGCGCACCGCGGCGGCGACCGGGGACGGCCGCCGGGGGGAGCCGGGCGCTGCGCTGGCGATCACCAAGCCTGCGCGGGGTGAACGACGCGGAGCGGGGGACGGTCAGGGGCCGTTCCCGGGTGTGACGGAAGGCCCGCGTGCGCGTGACATGTGTGACGCGAAGGACGCCTTTGTGACAGGAGTGCCGCAAATGGATACGCCGGAGTCCGGGCGCGGCGCGTTGACTCCGAGGGCCTGGGGGGTCCGGTACGCGCGGGCGGGCCGCCACCCGGACCATGTCGTCCGCCATGTCGTCCGAATGTCCGGACAAAACATTGACAGGCCGCACGTGCGGGGCTAGAAACCGGGGGAGACGCAACGGCGGGCAGGCGACGACGGGCACGAAGGGGAACGAGATGGCGCACGACCCGATCGCCGGGGGCGCGAGTCCCTCCCGCCGTCGCCGGTTCCCCCACCCAACGCCTCCGGCGTGGGAAAGGCCGCTTCGCCCTGGCAGGAGCGAAGTCCGAGCGCCGACTCCCCGCTCGTACCGGACCCGCGCCGGAGGTTCCCGCGTCCCGTCGCCGTGCGGGCCGCCGACACTGCCCCACGTGTCTACGCGGACACCCGAACCGCATACACAGTGTCGGGCGCGCCCGGGGCGCCCGGCTGCTGGGATGGACCCATGGCAGTGACCGCGACCGGAACGTCGCAGACCGCGACCCGATCGTCGCGGACCGCGACCCGATCGTCGCCGGTCACGGCCCGTGAGCTGGACCAACGGCACGTCTCGACCCGTCGCCGCCATCTGTGAAGGAGTTCTCGGTCATGACGAACATCGTCAACCACTGGATCGGCGGCAAGACCGCCGAAGGCGCCTCGGGCACGTACGGGCCGGTGACCGACCCGGCGACCGGCGCGGTCACCACCAAGGTCGCCTTCGCCTCCGTCGACGAGGTGGACGCCGCGGTCGCCGCCGCCAAGGACGCGTACCTGACCTGGGGTCAGTCCTCGCTGGCGCAGCGCACCTCGATCCTCTTCAAGTTCCGGGCACTGCTGGACGCGCACCGCGACGAGATCGCCGCGCTGATCACCGCCGAGCACGGCAAGGTGCACTCCGACGCGCTCGGCGAGGTCGCGCGCGGCCTGGAGATCGTCGACCTGGCCTGCGGCATCACCGTGCAGCTCAAGGGCGAGCTGTCGACGCAGGTGGCCACCCGCGTCGACGTGTCCTCGATCCGGCAGCCGCTCGGCGTGGTCGCCGGCATCACGCCGTTCAACTTCCCGGCGATGGTGCCGATGTGGATGTTCCCCATCGCCATCGCCTGCGGCAACACCTTCGTGCTCAAGCCGAGCGAGAAGGACCCGTCGGCCGCGATGAAGATCGCCGAGCTGCTCTCCGAGGCCGGTCTGCCGGACGGCGTCTTCAACGTCGTGCACGGTGACAAGGTGGCCGTGGACCGCCTCCTCGAGCACCCGGACGTCAAGGCGGTCTCGTTCGTCGGCTCGACGCCGATCGCCCGCTACATCCACACCACCGCCTCCGCGAACGGCAAGCGGGTGCAGGCGCTCGGCGGCGCCAAGAACCACATGCTGGTGCTGCCGGACGCCGACCTCGACGCGGCGGCCGACGCGGCGGTGAGCGCGGCCTACGGCTCGGCCGGCGAGCGCTGCATGGCGATCTCCGCGGTCGTCGCGGTCGGCGCCGTCGGCGACGAACTGGTGGAGAAGATCCGCGAGCGCGCCGAGAAGATCAAGATCGGCCCCGGCGACGACCCGGCGTCGGAGATGGGCCCCCTCATCACCGCGGCGCACCGCGACAAGGTGGCGTCCTACGTCGAGGGCGCGGCGGCCGAGGGCTGCGAGGTCGTCCTGGACGGCACGGGACACACGGTCGACGGCCACGAGGACGGCCACTGGATCGGCATCTCCCTGCTGGACCGGGTGCCGACCACGGCGAAGGCCTACCAGGACGAGATCTTCGGCCCGGTCCTGTGCGTGCTGCGCGCCGAGACCTACGAGGAGGGCGTGGCGCTCATCAACGCCTCACCCTTCGGCAACGGCACCGCGATCTTCACCCGGGACGGCGGCGCGGCCCGCCGCTTCCAGCTGGAGGTCGAGGCCGGCATGGTCGGCGTGAACGTCCCGATCCCGGTCCCCGTGGGCTACCACTCCTTCGGCGGCTGGAAGGACTCGCTCTTCGGCGACCACCACATCTACGGCAACGACGGCACGCACTTCTACACCCGCGGCAAGGTCGTCACCACCCGCTGGCCGGACCCTGCCGACGGTCCGGCGGGCGTGGACCTGGGCTTCCCGCGCAACCACTGAGACGCGGCCGCCCGAGACACCCGGTGCCTCCGTCCCACCCGGTGGGACGGAGGCACCGGCACGGGTCTCAGCCCTGCTGCGCTCCGGAGTTCTTCACTTCCTCCGTGAGGTCGCCGGTCTGCCCGGCGGGCGGGGCCACGATCTCCTTGGTGGCACCGAACTTGTCGAAGTCCATGGTGACCGTCATGGCGCCGAACTCCTGCTTCAGGCGCACCGGCAGGTCCTTGTCCCCCACCCAGATGTCCATGGTGATCGAGTCGGAGCCGGTGGAGTTGAGCATGCTGTCGGCGCCGCTGAAGGCCTCCTTGAACTTGCCCATGTCCTTCTGGTCGAGCACCGCCCGGTAGTGGGTCGTGGTCTTGCCGTTGACGGTCTCCTTGCCGAGGTCGTCGACGTCGCTCGCGTACTTGAGGCCCTTCATGGAGTCCGCCGGGCTGGCACCGCCGCCGCCCCCGCTCATCGCGGCGGCACCCGACTCGCCGAACACGGCCGACCCGTCGATCTTCATCCACTCCTTGCCCGCGAGCGGACCGGCGGGCTGGGGGTCGATGTCGTAGTAGTAGGCGCCGTCCACGAACAGGGTGCGCACGGTCGGGGAGTCCGTGAGTTCCTGCATCTGCGCGGCCTCGGCGTCCATCTCGACGTCGAGCGCGTAACCGTCGCCCCAGGAGTACGTGCCGTCCATGGAGATCGGCTCACCGGTGCCCAGGTCGGTCGTCGTCCTGACCTCGGCGGAGCCCAGCTCCTCGGTACGGTCGGTGGCCCGCGAGAGCGCGGCCATGATCGTGTCGGCCTTGTCCACGGCCTTGTCGGCGGTCTCGGCGGCCGTCTTGGCGCCCTCCGAGCCGCACGCGGTCGCCGCGACCATCGCGGCCGCCGTCAGCCCCACCCAGGCAGCGGTGTATGTCAGCTTCATGAGTCCCCACCCGTTGCTGTGTTCCTGTGATTCACCTGTGCGCAGGACTCTACCGGCCCCCACCGACAGCATCCGGGCAGCGGGCGACGGAACGTTTTTTTGCCCCGTTCCCTACGGTTCCCGTATGCCTCAAGAGCCCCCACGGGAAGGGGTCTGACACTGTTTTCAAGTGTTCTGGCGACTCAGTTCAACGAATTCCGTAGGTAAACAGCCATTGACGCACCGGTTTTCGTCGGTATTCCATCTGGCGTCGGGAGCGGACGAGAACGACGTACGACCAAGCCGCCGGAGGCGATAGCGCTCCCGCCCGAACCACGTCGCACGAGTCGATCGGAACCGCTCCATGACCGACACGCTCCGCCCCGCCGAGACCGCCGCCGCGGCGCCCCCGGACCCCCTGGCCCCTGGGGCGACCCGGACGCTCAAGCGCTCCATCGGGGTCGTCGGCGGCACCCTCCTGACGATCTCGTGCGTGACCCCCGCCTCCACGCTCTTCGTGGTCGTCCCCGACCTGTTCGGCTCGCTCGGCACCGCCACCGCCCTGACGATCGCCATCGGCTCCCTGCTCTGTATCGCCGTGGCGTTCTGCTACTCGGAGCTGGGCACCCTCATCCCCAGCGCGGGCGGCGAGTACGCCATGGTCTCGACGATGGCCGGGCGACTGGCGGGCTGGCTGGTCTTCGTGCTCTCCCTGCTGGTCGTCATGATCGTGCCGCCGGTGATCGCCATGGGCACGGCCGACTACCTCGAACCGCTCGTGCGCCTCGACCCGTCCCTGGCGGGCGCCGGCGTCATGGTGCTCGCCACCCTCGCCGGCCTGCTCGACCTGCGCGCCAACGCCTGGATCACCGGCGTCTTCCTGGTCCTGGAGGTCATCGCCGCCGCCGTCGTCGCGGTGCTGGGCTTCGCCCACGGCGAGCGGGGGCCGGGCAGCCTCGCCTCGATGGAGGTGGCCGGCGCGGACGGCGGCGCGGACCCCGTGACGGGCATGCTGGTCGTCTCCGGCCTCGCCATCGCCCTGTTCGTCACCCAGGGCTTCTCCACCGCCGTCTACCTCTCCGAGGAACTGGAGAACCCGCGCCGCAACGTCGCCCGCACGGTGCTCGCCACCCTCGGCATCTCCGCGGTGATCATCCTGGTCCCGGTCGTCGCCATCACCCTCGGTGCCTCCGACCTCGCGGAGCTGACCGGCGGCGACATCGGCGCCATGGTCACCGCCTGGTCCAACTCCGCCGTCGGCACCTTCGTCAGCCTCTGCGTGGCCCTCGCCATCATCAACGCCGGCATCGTGATGGTCATCCAGAACTCGCGCGTCCTGTTCGCCTCGGCCCGCGACAGGGCCTGGCCCGCGCCGGTGAACACCCTCTTCGCCAAGCTCGGCCGGTTCGGCTCCCCGTGGGTCGCCACCCTCGCCGTCGGCGTGCCCGGCGCCGCGCTGTGCTACGTCGACCTGGACACCCTGTACGGCGTCACGGGCGTCTCCGTCACCGGCATGTACCTGCTCGTCGCGGTCGCCGCCCTGCTCGCCCGCCGGGGTGCCCACCGGCACGCGCACGCGTGGCGGATGCCGCTGTGGCCCGTGCTGCCGGTCCTGCTGATCGCGGTCCTCGCCTACGTCCTGACCCAGCAGGAGACGAGCCACCTGCTGTGGACCGGCGGCATCACCGCCGTCGCCACCCTGTACTGGGCCCTGTACCTGCGCCCGCGCCGCGCCACACGCTGGCTGGTGACCGTCCCCGAGGACGTCCGGGAGCCGGCCCGGCCTTGACCGGCGGTCACGGCGACCGTTCCGGTCATGACCGGTGGTTCGGGGGCCGGCCCGGTCGTGTCCGGCGGTCACGGCGACCGTTCCGGTCGCGACCGGCGGTTCGGGGGCCGGCCCGGTCGTGTCCGGCAGTCACGGCGACCGCCCGGCCGTGACCCGACGGGGCAGGCGCCCGTTCGGCGCGCGGCCCGCCCTACCGCGCCCGTGGTACGCGGCGCCGGCGCCGTACTTCCGTGGGAGGGGCGGCGGTTCAGCCCTCGGGCTGCCCCCGTTGTCGGCGGCGGCCCGTACCGTTGACGCATGGATCTTCGACTGCCCCGCGTGCGAGGGCTGCTACGGGGGCCGCGGCGGATGCTCTGTGCCGCGGCCGCCGTCGTCGTCCTCGCCGGCGCCGGGACATGGACGGCCGTCGCCGGCGACGACCCGCCCCCGGTGCACCGCGCCGACCGGGTCATGGCCGTGGGCGACGGGGTGCGCCTGGACACCTCCTACTTCACGGCGGGCTCCGGCGGCCCCCGCCCGGCCGTCCTGCTCGCGCACGGCTTCGGCGGCAGCAAGGCCGACGTACGGGAGCAGGCCGAGAGTCTCGCGCGGGACGGGTACGCGGTCCTGACCTGGTCGGCGCGCGGCTTCGGCGAGTCCACCGGGAAGATCGGGCTGAACGCCCCGGACGGCGAGGTCGCCGACGTGTCCCGGCTGATCGACTGGCTGGCGAAGCAGCCGCAGATCCGGCTGGACGAGAAGGGCGACCCGCGCGTGGGCGTCGCCGGCGGCTCCTACGGCGGCGCGGTCGCGCTGCTGGCCGCCGGGCACGACCGACGGGTGGACGCGATCGCCCCCGCCATAACGTACTGGAACCTCTCGGACGCCCTCTTCCCGAACGGCGTCTTCAAGAAGCTGTGGGCCGGCATCTTCGTCAACCTCGGCGGCGGCTGTGACCGGTTCGAGGACCAGCTCTGCCGCATGTACCAGCGTGTCGCCGAGTCCGGGCAGCCGGACCCGCAGGCCGTGGAACTCCTCGACGAACGCAGCCCGCAGGCCGTCGGCGAGCGCATCGACGTGCCCACGCTGCTGATGCAGGGCCAGACCGACTCCCTCTTCCCGCTCGGCCAGGCCGACCGGGCCGCGCAGGCGATCCGCGCCAACGGCGCCCCGGTGGCCGTCGACTGGATCTCGGGCGGCCACGACGGCGGCGACCTGGAGACGGACCGGGTCCAGGCCCGTGTCGGCGCATGGTTCGACCGCTACCTGAAGGACGACGAGTCGGCCGGCACCGGCCCCGGCTTCCGCGTCAGCCGCACCCTCGGCTCCGGCAGCGGCGACGGCGAACCCCGCCTGGAGGGCGTGAGCGCCGACTCCTACCCCGGCCTGGGCGGCGAGCCCCGCGCGATCGAACTGCGCGGACGCGAGCAGAGCTTCGACAACCCGGCGGGCGCCAGCCCGCCCGCCGTCTCCGCCCTGCCCGGAATCGGCGGCTCCGGCGGACTGTCCCAGCTCTCCTCGCTCGGACTCGGCGTCTCCCTGGACTTCCCCGGCCAGTTCGCCGCCTTCGAGTCGGCGCCCGTCCGGGAGGACCTCCAGATCACCGGCTCCCCGACCGCGACGGTCCACGTGAAGTCCACCCGCGACGAGGCCGTGCTCTTCGCCAAGGTGTACGACGTCGCCCCCGGCGGCGCCCAGCAGGTGCTCCCCGCCCAACTGGTCACGCCCGTCAGGGTGGCGGACGCCGAGGCGGGCCGGGACGTGAAGATCACCCTGCCGGCCGTCGACCATGAGATCGAGAGCGGCCACCGGCTGCGCCTGGTCCTCTCCTCCACCGACCTCGGCTACGCCTCCCCGGCCGCCCCCGCCACGTACACCGTCTCCCTGGAGGGCGACCTGTTGGTGCCGACGGCACTCGGCGGGAGCGGACAGGTGGCCGGACTGCCCGCCTGGGTCTGGTGGGCGCCCCTCGCGGGAGCCGCCGTCGCCGCGGCCCTGCTGCTGACCGCCCGTCGCCGGACCACGGCCCCGCCGCCCGACCCCGCGCTGGCCGACGTGCCGCTCCAGATCACGGACCTCGGCAAGCGGTACGCCAAGTCCAGCGACCGGTACGCCGTCCGGGACCTGTCGTTCCGGGTGGAGAGGGGCCAGGTGCTGGGCCTGCTCGGGCCGAACGGTGCGGGCAAGACGACCACCCTGCGCATGCTGATGGGCCTGATCACGCCCGACGGCGGCGACATCCGCGTCTTCGGCCACGCCATCGCGCCCGGCGCCCCCGTGCTCTCCCGCGTCGGCGCCTTCGTCGAGGGCGCGGGCTTCCTGCCGCACCTGTCCGGCCGCGAGAACCTGGAGCTGTACTGGCGGGCCACCGGCCGCCCGCCCGAGGACGCGCACCTGGACGAGGCCCTGGAGATCGCCGGTCTCGGTGACGCGCTCGCCCGCGCGGTGCGCACCTACTCCCAGGGCATGCGCCAGCGCCTCGCCATCGCCCAGGCCATGCTGGGCCTGCCCGACCTGCTGATTTTGGACGAGCCGACCAACGGCCTCGACCCGCCGCAGATCCGCGAGATGCGCGAGGTGATGATCCGCTACGCGGCGGCCGGCCGCACGGTGATCGTCTCCAGCCACCTGCTGGCCGAGGTCGAGCAGACCTGCACCCACCTGGTGGTCATGGACCACGGCAGGCTCGTCCAGGCCGGGCCGGTCGGCGAGATCGTCGGTTCCGGCGACACGTTGCTCGTGGGCACCTCCGCGCGCGTGGACGCGCCCCTCGTCGAGAAGGTCGCCGCCCTGCCGGGCGTGGCCTCGGCGGCCGTCGCCGACGGCGGCCTGCTGGTCCGGCTGGACACCGGAGGCACGGCCCGGGACCTGATCGCCGAACTCGTCCGCCTCGACGTGCCCGTGGAGTCGGTGGGCCCCCACCGGCGCCTCGAGGACGCCTTCCTCACCCTGATCGGAGACCCGGCATGAGCACGCTGGCCGAAGGCGCCGCGCCCGCCGGCCCCCAGGAGGTCGCCGAGGGCTACCGCGCGGGCCGCACGCTGCCGGTGCGGGTCGAGCTGGTCCGCCAGCTGAAGCGGCGCCGCACGCTCGTCATGGGCGGCATCCTGTTCGCCCTGCCGTTCGTCCTGCTCGTCGCCTTCCGGATCGGCGGCGAGCCGGGCGGGGCCAACAACCAGATCAGCCTGATGGACTCGGCCACCGCGTCCGGAGCCAACTTCGCCGCGGTGAACCTCTTCGCCTCCGCGGGCTTCCTCCTCGTCGTGCCCGTCGCCCTGTTCTTCGGGGACACGGTCGCCTCGGAGGCCGGCTGGTCGTCCCTGCGCTATCTGCTCGCGGCGCCGGTGCCCCGCGCCCGCCTGCTGTGGTCCAAGCTGGTCGTCGCCCTCATCCTCAGCCTGGCCGCGATCGTCCTGCTGCCGCTGGTCGCGCTCGCCGTCGGCTCGGTCGCCTACGGCTGGGGGCCGCTGGAGCTGCCCACCGGCGGCAGCCTGCCCACCGGCACCGCCGTCGAGCGCCTGGCCGTCACGGTGGCGTACGTCTTCGTCTCGCAACTGGTCACCGCCGCCCTCGCGTTCTGGCTCTCCACCAAGACGGACGCGCCGCTCGGCGCGGTCGGCGGGGCGGTCGGCCTGACCATCATCGGCAACGTCCTGGACGAGGTGACCGCCCTCGGCGACTGGCGCGACTTCCTGCCCGCACACTGGCAGTACGCCTGGCTCGACACGGTCCGGCCCGAACTGGACTGGACCCGCCTCGTCCAGGGCACGTCGCTGTCGGTGACGTACGCGCTCGTGCTCTTCGCCCTGGCCTTCCGGGGGTTCGCCCGCAAGGACATCGTGTCCTAGGAGGCGCCGGCCGGGGAGCGGGCCGAGGGACCGGGACCCGGCCCCTCGGCCCCCGCCATCGAGCCCGCCCACCTCACCTCACCCCACCCCACCCCACCCCACCCCGCTTCGTCGCGGAGACCGCGCCCAGGTCACCGGAGGGTCACCCACCGGTCTCGACGGCCCGCCGCCGTGCCCACTTCGAGACGCACCCGTGACGCCCCGTGCCGCACGTTCCGCCCCGCCCCGCCGTCACAGTCACGTACATCGGCGTCAACGGAACCAGGGGGCACGGAAGATGAAGCGGTACCGGACACGAGGGCCGATCGGCGCGCTGCTCGCGCTCACGGCGGCGGGCGGCCTGCTGCTCACCGGCTGCGGGGGCGACGCGGACCACGGGACGAAGGAGACCGCGGCCGACTCCCGGGGCGGCTCGGCCCCGATGCCCGCGCCCGACCGCCCACGCGGCGAGGGCGAACAGCGGTACGACGGCGACACGGGCACCGGGGAGCCCGGCGAGAACGGGGACCCCCGTGAGACCGCCCCGGCCCCCGACCACCTCTCCACCTTCGCCCTGGACGTCGACACCGCCTCCTACGGTTACGCCCGCCGCACCCTTGCCGAGGGCCGGCTGCCCGACCCGTCGACGGTCCGGCCCGAGGAGTTCGTCAACAGCTTCCGCCAGGACTACGACCGCCCCGACGGCGACGGCTTCACGGTGACCGTGGACGGCGCCCGCACCGACGAGGAGGACTGGTCGCTGGTCCGCGTGGGCCTGGCCACGCGGGCGGCCGAGCAGGAGGGCGAACGCCCGCCCGCCGCCCTGACGTTCGTCATCGACGTCTCCGGCTCCATGGCCGAACCCGGCCGGCTCGACCTCGCCAAGGAGTCCCTCGGCACGATGACCGACCGCCTGCGCGACGACGACTCGGTCGCGCTCGTCACCTTCAGCGACGAGGCCGAGACGGTGCTGCCCATGACCCGGCTCGGCGACCGTCGCGGCCGGGTCCACGACGCGATCGACAGCCTGGAGCCGACCGACTCCACCAACCTCGGCGCGGGGGTCGAGACCGGCTACGCCACCGCCGTCGAGGGCCGCCGCGAGGGCGCCACCAACCGCGTCGTCCTCGTCTCCGACGCCCTCGCCAACACCGGCGACACCGACGCGGACACCATCCTCGAACGCATCGCGGACGCCCGCCGCGAGCACGGCATCACCCTCTTCGGCATCGGCGTCGGCAGCGACTACGGCGACGCCCTGATGGAACGCCTCGCCGACAGGGGCGACGGCCACACCACGTACGTCTCGAACACCGAGGACGCCCGCGAGGCCTTCTGCGAGCAACTCCCGCGCCACATCGAACTGACCGCCCGTGACGCCAAGGCCCAGGTCGCCTTCGACCCCGAGACGGTCGCCGAGTTCCGCCTCGTCGGCTACGACAACCGCCGGGTCGCCGACGAGGACTTCCGCGACGACCGCGTCGACGGCGGCGAGGTCGGCCCCGGCCACACGGTCACCGCCCTGTACGCCGTCCGCACCCGGCCCGGCGCCGACGGCCACCTCGCCACGGCCACCGTCCGCTGGCTCGACCCCCGCACCCGTGCTCCCCACGAGGAGTCCGGCGACGTGGAGACCGGCGCCCTCGCCGACTCGGTCTGGGGCGCGGACCGCGGCCTGCGGGTCACGGCGACGGCCGCCTACTTCGCCGACGCGCTG
This sequence comes from Streptomyces sp. NPDC096048, assembly GCF_044763415.1. Taxonomy (NCBI): domain Bacteria; kingdom Bacillati; phylum Actinomycetota; class Actinomycetes; order Kitasatosporales; family Streptomycetaceae; genus Streptomyces; species Streptomyces sp. NPDC096048. The sequence goes on along the minus strand of NZ_JBIWGG010000002.1, from coordinate 425,491 downwards.
CGCTCCCCGTACGACGGCGACGGCGACGGCGCCCTGCCCGGCGCACCGCACCTCGGCGCCCTCGCCGAACGTGCCGGCGCGCTGGCCGACCGCACGGAGGACCCGGACGTCCGGCAGCTCGCCACGGCGGTGCGGCAAGCGGACCGGCTGACCTGAGCCGCCACACCCGTTGACCACTTACGCGCAAGTAAGTTTACTCTCAAGTAAGTAACGGGAACAGGCAGCACGACACCACTCCGATCCGCGACCGGGAGCCGACATGGGCGTACGCAGGGACCTGAAACGGGCGAAACGGCACGGCGACCTGGCGTCCCGCACCCGGACCGAGACCGTCCGGGACGCGGACGGCACCGTCCGCGAGGCCCGAACCGCCCCCCTGGCGCCCCGCCCCACCACCGGCAGCACCGCCGACATCCCGTTCACCAACGCGGCCGAGGCCCCCGACGCGGTGGTCCTGCGCCGCGAGGTGAACGGGGCCTGGCGGCCCGTCACGGCGGCGGAGTTCGCCCGCGAGGTGACCGCCGTGGCCAAGGGCCTGATCGCCGCCGGCCTGGAACCCGGCGGGCGGGTCGCCGTCATGTCCCGCACCCGCTACGAGTGGACGGTCCTGGACTTCGCGATCTGGGCGGCCGGCGGCCGGACCGTCCCCGTCTACGCCACCTCCTCCGCCGACCAGGTCGAATGGATCGTCCGCGACTCCGGCGCCCGGCACGTGGTCACCGAGACCGCCGCGAACACCGCCACCGTCCTGACCGGCACCGCCGACCACCCCGAGGGCCCGCGCGCCTGGGAACTCGACGCCGGCGCACTCGCGGACCTCACCGCCCTCGGCAGGGGCGTGAGCGACGAGGAGGTCACCAAGCGCCGCACCGCCCTGACCCCGGACACGGTGGCGACGGTCTGCTACACCTCAGGCACCACCGGGCGCCCCAAGGGCTGCGTCCTCACCCACGCCAACCTGCACGCCGAGGCCGCCAACACGGTCGAGCTGCTGCACCCGATCTTCAAGGAGGTCACCGGCCAGACCGCCTCGACCCTCCTCTTCCTGCCCCTCGCCCACATCCTCGGCCGCACGATCCAGATCGCCTGTCTGATGGCCCGCATCGAGATCGGCCACTTCCCGAGCATCAAGCCCGACGAACTGCGCCCCGCGCTGAAGACGTTCCGCCCGACCTTCCTGGTCGGCGTCCCGTACCTCTTCGAGAAGATCCACGACACGGGCCGGGCGACCGCCGAGAAGATCGGCCGCGGCGCCTCCTTCGACCGCGCCCACCATCTCGCCGTCCGTTTCGGCGCCGCCCACCTGGAGCGTTTCCTCGGCCGCGGCAAGGGCCCCGGCCCCGCCCTGCGGGCCGGCTGGGCCCTGTACGACCTGCTGGTCTACCGCAGGGTCCGGGCGGAACTGGGCGGCCGGATGCGCTACGCCATCAGCGGCGGCTCCCCGCTCGACCACGACCTCAACCTGTTCTTCTACGCCGCCGGAATCATGGTCTACGAGGGCTACGGCCTGACCGAGACCACCGCCGCCGCCACCGTCATCCCGCCGCTCGGCCCCCGCCCCGGCACCGTCGGCCCGCCGATCCCCGGCACCTCGGTCCGCATCGCCGACGACGGCGAGGTGCTCATCAAGGGCGGCATCGTCTTCGGCGCCTACCGGAACAACCCGGAGGCCACCGACGCCGTCCTCACCGACGGCTGGTTCGCCACCGGCGACCTCGGCTCCCTCGACGCCGACGGCTACCTCACCATCACCGGCCGCAAGAAGGACCTCCTGGTCACCTCCGGCGGCAAGAACGTCTCCCCGGCCGTCCTGGAGGACCGCCTGCGCAGCCGCCCGCCCGTCGCCCAGTGCCTCGTCGTCGGCGACAACCGCCCCTTCGTCGCCGCCCTGGTCACCCTCGACCCGGACGCCGTCGCCCACTGGCTGTCGGTCCGGGGGCTGCCCGCCGACACCCCGATGTCCGAGGTCGTACGGGACGAGCGGATGCGCGCGGACGTCCAGAAGGCGGTCGACCACGCCAACGCCGCCGTCTCCCGGGCCGAGTCGATCCGCGCCTTCCGGCTCGTCGAGGGCGAGTTCACCGAGGAGAACGGGCTGCTGACCCCGTCGCTGAAGGTGAAACGGCACGCGGCGGTGGCGGCGTACGCGGACCAGATCGAGGCGCTCTACGCGGCGCCCGGGGGCTGAGCGGGGCGGCGAGGGCATGCGAAAGGGGCGGGCCGCCGATGCGCTCGGCGGCCCGCCCCCGGCCGATGTCAGCCCTCGCCGTTGGAGGACAGGATCGAGACGTCCTCCAGGAGGTGCGCCAGCGCACCGTCGCGCTTGGCCTGCGTGGAGTTCTCGGCGCACTGCTGGTTCATGTCATCGGCCAGGACGTTGAGGTCCTGGATCGGGACGATGCCGATGACGCTGACCGGGATGTCGCTGACGGCGATGCACGGCTTGTTGAACGAGCCCTGGATGAGCGCCATCTGCGGGCTCATGTTGCCGTGGGTCGCCGAGTTGCCGAAGTACTGCGAGGCGCCGTTTCCGTTCGCGGAGACGGGGCCGCTGTCGTCGCCGATCGCCATAGCCTGCGGGGCCGCGGCAGCGGAGGCCCCCATGACGGAGGCGGCGATCGCCGCGTAGGCAACAACCTTCTTGATCACTGGCCAGTCCTTTCTGAGGAAACCCCGTCCACCGGAGCCCTCTGGTCAACTCCGTGAGTGCGTTCGGGTTTCTCCCGTTCACTCCGACGGCCCACAACGGCAAATGTGTGCGGATGCGGGTACCGCCGCGTGTTCCAGCGGATATTCCTGCGCTTTCGAGATCCGATGCGGGCCAACCGGGTGAACGCCCGCAACCAATCACTCCCCACCGGGTTGATGAGGCCGTAGGACAGTGCGTCGCTACGACGAAAGGAACGCGAAGTGCTCAAGAAGGCAATGGTCGCCGCGGCGGCTGCCGCTTCTGTGATCGGCATGACGGCTGCCGCCGCTCCTCAGGCGTTTGCCATCGGGGACGACAACGGGCCGGCCGTGGCCAACGGCAACGGCGCCTCGTCGTCGTTCGGCAACTCGGCGACCGACGGCGACATGAGCCCGCAGCTCTCGCTGGTCGAGGGCACGCTGAACAAGCCGTGCGTCGGCCTCGAGGACATCAACGTCGCCGTCATCAACATCGTCCCGATCCAGGACGTCAACGTTCTGGCGGACGACCTGAACCAGCAGTGTGACGACAACTCCACGCAGGCCAAGCGTGACGGTGCCGTGTCGCACGTCCTGGAGGACCTGTCGGTCCTGTCGGCGAACAGCGAGGGCTGAGCCGCATCCCGCTCAGCCCGGGCGGCCCGCTGACTTTCCCGCGGGCCGCCCGGTCGTACACGGGTCGGGTCAGGTTTTCGCCGGGCGAGCGGAACGATGTCGTCGCTGTCCTGGGGGTACGGCCGTAACAGGTCGTGGTGCATCCGAGTGAATATCGCGGGACACCCCGTTCCATAGTTTCTCCGGCTGTCAATTCCTCGTTTGCAGGCTGCAGGTCATGGTGCGAGCCGTCAATGCTGTGCTCGCGCGGTTTCGGCCGTCATTCAGGCATGACCGCAGAGAAGGGAAAGTTCATGAAGAAGAGCGCTGCTGTCGTCGCGGGCGCCATCCTGGCCCTCGGCATGGCCACCCCGGCCTTCGCCGACGCGGGCGCCGAGGGTGCCGCAGTCGGCTCCCCGGGTGTCCTGTCCGGCAACGTCGTCCAGGTCCCCGTGCACGTTCCCGTCAACGTGTGCGGCAACACCGTCAACGTCGTTGGTCTGCTGAACCCCGCGTTCGGCAACGTGTGCGTGAACGACTGACGTCGTTCCGAACCGACCGGCTGCGTCACGGCCGGCCTTGGCCAACTCGTTTGGTTCAGGGCCGGCTTTTCCCCTTTCTGCAGCCCGTTCCCCTCAGCCACCTCTACCAGCAGGAAGACAACAGAGTGCGACAGACCCTGAGCAGGGGGATGGTCGCGGCAGCAGCCGCGACGGGCATCCTTTCCCTGTGCGGCAGCCCCGCCCTTGCCGACTCGCATGCGGACGGAGCCGCCACGAACTCGCCGGGCGTCGCGTCCGGCAACGCCGTCCAGGTCCCGGTCGACGTGCCGGTGAACGCCTGCGGCAACACCGTCGACGTGATCGCCGCGCTGAACCCGGCCTTCGGCAACGAGTGCGAGAACAGCTCGGACGACCAGGCCGGCGGCTCCGTGAAGCACGGCGCGCCCCACGGCGACGACGGCTCGGACCAGGACGGTGCGTACGGCGGAGGAAGCGCCGAGGACGTCCGGGTTCCGTCCGGCGCCTCCGCCGACGGAGCGGCCGTGGGCTCACCCGGCGTCGGCTCCGGCAACAACGCGCAGGTGCCGGTCGACGTGCCGGTGAACCTCTGCGGCAACACCGTCGACGTGATCGCGGCGCTGAACCCGGTCTTCGGCAACTCCTGCGACAACCAGGCGGAGGAGCCCCCGGGCTACGGCGAGGAGGAGCCGCCGCCCACGACGCCGCCGACCGACGAGGAGAAGCCGCCGCCCACCGAGGAAGAGGAGCCCCCGCCGCCCGGCGAGGAGGAGCCCCCGCCGCCCGCCGGCGAGAAGGAGACCCCGCCGACCCCGCAGGTGGAGCAGCCTCCGGTCCTCGCGGAGACGGGCAGCGAGGCCACGTCCGCCGCCGTAGCGGCCGCCGGTGCCGCGCTGATCGCCGGCGGCGCGATCCTGTACCGCCGAGGCCGCGCCGCCTCCCACCGCTGACCCCGGCCCCAGCCCGCCCCCGACGCCCCCGGCCGACCCCGCACGGTCGCCGGGGGCGTTGTGGCGCCCGGCGCCGGTGACAGACGCCGCGCCCGGCGCAGACGCCGCGCGTGACCGGCCCGGCGAGTCGCCGGGCTTTGGCATGGACGGCCCGGCGAGTCGCCGGGCCTCGGCGTGAGCGGCCCACCGAGGCGCCACGCATCGGGACCCGTCTGCCGGCGAGGCACCGCACCCCGGCACGAGCGGCCCACCGAGGTGCCACGCCCGCCGCCGGGGCCGGGCGGGCTGCCGCTGCCGCCCCGCGGGCCATCGCGCCGAAGTTCCGGCGCCCCCGGGGGCACGCGCCCGGCGAGGGCGGCGCGTCAGTGGCTGCCCGCCCTGTCGTCGTCCGGGCGGTCGGAGCGGTCGGCGGAGGGAGCGGTCGCCTGGCGCACCACGCGGGCGCGGGCCGGTGCCCCGGCGCGCGGGCGGCGGTCCTTCCGGCGCAGGCGGTCCAGCAGCCGTGCGGTCACGTGGCGCCCCCACAGGGTCCACAGGGCCCGGCCGGGCGCCCGGTCGTCCGGGGCGTGCCAGGCCAGCTCGCGTCCGCCGGGCGCCGGACGCAGAGCGCTCAGCGGCGCGTAGTTCTCCACCACGAACGCCCGCCCCGGCTGCGGCGCCCCGTCCGGCAGCGTGCGGTGGGTCAGGTCCAGGTGCAGGGCCCGTACGACGTCCAGCCCGGCGGTGTCGGTGAACAGCCGGAACTGGGCGCCGGGACGCGGGTTGAAGTCGAGCAGGTGATAGCTGCCCGTCGTACCGCAGCGACGGAAGTCGAGGTCGAGGATGCCCCGGTAGCCCAGCTCGCCGGTGATCCGCTCGGCCAGGGCCTGCACCTGCGGGTTCGGCGTCCAGCGGCCGACCGCCGTCAGACCGGCGCCGCGCGGCCTGGCGCGCGTCTTGCGGCCGGGACCGCCCGCCCGCACCGCGCCCGAGCGGTCGGCGTACCCGTGGAAGAACCAGTCGCGGTCCGGTCCCGGCGGCAGGAACGCCTGGAGCAGCAGCCGGCTGCCCGCCTCCTCGGCCCGCCGGTACAGCTCACCGGCCTCCCGCGCCGAGCGCACCAGCACGGTGCTGCGCAGTCCGCCGCCCGGCGGCACCAGCCAGGGTCGGCTCCACTTCGCCACCACCGGCAGCCCCAGCCGCCAGGCGGCACGGGCGGCCTCGGCCGGGCCGTCCGGGACCAGGGTCTCGGGGTGCGGGACGCCCAGGGACGCGCACACGCCGGCCAGCTCCGCCTTGTCCGCCACGCGTTCGGGCAGCGCGCCCGGCAGGTCGGGCAGCAGGTACGCGGGCGCCAGCTCCGCCCGCATCCGCCCCACCGCGACGGCACACGCGTCGTCCATCGGGATCAGTACGGCGGGACGCGCGACCCGCGCGGCGACGCGGCGCAGGACCACCGCGATGTCGGCGGGCGACGCCCCGGGCGGCGGCGGGGTGTGCAGCCGGCTCACATAACGCGAGGCGCGGACCGGGCTCTGCGCGCAGTCGGCGACCACGTGCACGTCCACGCCCGCGCGGCCGAGTGAACGCACCGCACCCAGCGTTCCGTGGTGAAAGGGATTCCGGTCGGTCCGCAGCAGAACGGCGGGGACGCGGGTGTCGAACAGCGACACGGGAAACTTCCTTCGCATTCGATTCGGGTCACCGGTGCGGGCGATCGGCGCACTCGAAAGCCGTAGCGGCGGTGGCGTGATGGCATTTCATATGACTGAGTGTCAGTAAGCAGCAAGAAATCGGGGCTAGGAGAGGAGCCGGTCATGGCCGTACGGCAGTCACGGACCCGGTCCAGGCGGCCGGCTCGCGGCGTCGCGACGGTGGTCGCGGCGGCGGCACTGCTGGCCGCGAGCCCCCAGGTCGCCGCCGGCGAGCCGGTCCCGCCCGCACCGGCACCGCCCGCGCCGGCGCCCGCGGTCCCCGACCGGAAGCCCGGTGCCGCTCCCGCCTTCGGCGCGTACCTGGACTACGGCCCGCGCGGCGTGGCCCGGATGGCGCAGCTCAGCCACTGGCTGGGCGGCGCCGAACTGCGCGTCGGCCACACGTACCTGCCCGGTGACCTCTGGAGCAACATCGAGGGCGCCCCCGGCTTCCTCGACGTGTGGGCCGACTGGCGCACCCGCGAGGCCGACCGGATGTTCGTCCTCAACGTGCCCATGATGGAGCGCAACGAGGAGGGCGTCGACGACGACGAGGTGCGGAAACTGCTGCGCCAGGGGGCCGCCGGGCGCTTCGATCACCACTTCAGGGCCCTCGCCGAACGGCTGGTCGAACTGAACGTTCCGGACACGGTCCTCGTGCTCGGCTGGGAGATGAACGGCATCACCTACACCCATCGGTGCGGGCCGGACCCGGAGGCCTGGAAGACGTACTGGAACAGGATCGTCACCACCATGCGTTCGGTGCCGGGCCAGAAATTCCGGTTCGACTTCACCCCGAGCCGCGGCCGGGACGCCATTCCCTGGACCCGGTGCTATCCGGGGGACGCCACGGTCGACATCATCGGTATGGATTCGTACGACCAGCCACGCGGAATGGCGTTCGACGAACAGGTGAGGGAACCGTACGGACTCCAGGCGCACGTGGATTTCGCCAAGGCCCACGGAAAGCCCATCTCCTATCCCGAATGGGGCCTCTTCCGCAACGGTGACAACGCCGAGTACATGCGGCGCATGCTCGCGTGGATGGACGAGCACGAACCCGTGTACAACACGCTCACCGACTACTGCCCGCACGGTGTGTGGCAGTGCGACGACAACCCCCGGTCCACCGCGGTCTACCGGTCCGTGCTCTTCGGTCGCACCGACGAGCCGGACCCCACGGTCCCGGAGCCGGCCACGCCCACCGCGCCCACCGCGCCGCCCGTACCCGCGGTGCCGCCCAGCGCGCCCGAGCCGTCGGCCGACTGTTCGCCGCTGGAGCTCGGCGACTGGGTCGAGTACTGGCTCGGCGGGAAGCTCTGCATGCGCCTCGACTGGTACTCGCGCCGCAAGTAGCCGCCGGCGGGGGCGACGACGAGGGCGGCGGAAGGGGCGGCGGGGGCGGTCAGGTCCTGCCGCCACCGTCGCGCTCCTTCCGTTCCTCGCGCACCTGCCAGTGGTGCAGCAGTTCCTTGCCCCGCCGGCGTGCGGCTACGTCGCACAGGGCCGCCGACAGCAGCGGGGCCGTATGCCGACGGGCCATCAGTAACCGCTGGTTCGGCACCGGTTCCGGGCGCCAGTGGTGTTTGTACGGCTCGTCGCCCCGCAGCAGGCTCAGCGTGTCGCGTCCCGGGGCGCGGGTGTGCTCGGCGCACGCGTCCAGCAGCATCACCGCCACGTCCGCCTTCCGCTCCCGCAGCCGGGGGTGGGCTCCGTACAGATAGCCGCCCGCCAGCCGCCGCGCCAGCAGCGTCACGTCCACGGCCACCACCTCGTCGTCCATCCGGAACTCGGTGACCACCGCGTCCCCGGAACGCACCATCGGGCCCACCGCCCGTACCAGGTGGTCGCGGAACCGCGTCCGCAGATGCTCACCGGTCACCTTCCGCCCCTGCCACTGCAGCCGGTGCAGCTCCAGCAGCCGCCGCAGCGCGGCGTCCACCTCGTCCGGGAGGACGATCCGGCTCTTGACGCCCAGCGCGTCCAGCCTGCGCAACTGGGCGCGCACCCGCTGCCGGCCCTTGGCCGAGGGCAGCCGGGCGGTCAGCTCGTCCATCGGGCGGGCGGGCAGCTCCAGGCAGAGCGAGTCGGCCACCCGGCGCCGGGGGCCGCGCCAATGGGCGTAGACCCGTTCGGCGGCGGCACCCGGCCGTACCTCGCGCAGGTCGATCAGCGCGGTGCGGGCCACCGCGGACAGTCCCTCGGTGAGCGCGGCCACCGCGTCCTGCCCGCGCTCGTCGTCCAGCAGGACGTCGCCGTAGTCGGAGATCGCCCCGCCCAGCGGCACCAGCGACGGCACCGGACGCCGTACGAGCGTCAGCGGCGCGGCGGCGACCAGTTCGCGGCTGTCGCGGGCCAGCAGCAGCCGAAGCCGGCCCCGCACGCCGTACGACCGCCACCACGAGTGCAGCCAGGCATGGCTCTGGAACGGGGTCGCGGTGGAGCACCGGCCGTACAGCCGCCCCCAGTCCGCGGCCAGCTCCGCGAAGGCGCGCTCGTCGGTGACCAGTTCGGTCGTGTACGCCGTCCTGTACGTCGTCGGGTGCGTCACAGCTGTCCGTGGACGTCCGCCGCCGAGGCGGGCCCGGGCACGGCCGCCGTCGTGCGGCCGGCTTCCCGCGCGGCCCGGCGCGGACGGACCAGCAGCGCGAGACCGCCGAGCAGACCGCCCGCGCTCGCGCCCACCAGCCCCGTCACGGCGGCCGAGGCCGAGGACTCCTCGGTGGGCTCGGTGGCGCGCGCGAACTGCCGCAGCTCCACGTGGGTGTCGTCGGCCGACGCGTCCGCGTGCCGGGTCAGCGCGCGGGCGACCGCGTTGGCCATGTCGGCGGCCTCGTCCGGGCGCGCCGAGGTGGCCGTCACCGAGACCATCGGCGCGTCCGGCGAGGTCGCCGTGCGGACGCTCTCCTTCAGCTTCGCCACCGGCACGCCCGCCCACATCTGGGCGTCCCCGAGTACCGCGAGCTGCGTGGCGACCCGGCCGTAGGCCTGCGCGAAGCCCAGCGCGGACGCCGGGTCGGACTTGTCGGAGGGGACGGCGACCACGTAACTGGTGGCCGTGTACCGCGGGGCGGTGACCAGGCCGTAGCCGGCGCCGAGCAGTCCGCCGGCGAGGACGCCGGCCGCGAGCGGGGACCAGGGCGGCAGGGACCGCAGGCGGCGCAGGACGCGGTGCGGGGCGATGAGCGCGCGGCGGGGACGGGCGGGCTGATCGGCCTCGTCCCGCGCCGCGGGCTCGGCCGGGGACTGGGTGAGGGGCTCGGTCATGCGGAACTGACTCCCTGGGGTGCCGGGGACAACGGGTGCGTGAGGGTGGCCGCGTACACGTCCATCAGCTGGGCGGCGCTGCGGGTGACGCAGTAGTGGCGGGCGGCCTCGGGGGCGGTGCGCGGGCCGGGGCCCGGGCCCGCGGACGCGCGGACCTCGGCGAGGGCACGGGCGAACTCCTCCTCGCCGCCGGTGACCCGCCGGGCGGTGAGCGCGGCGGCCGGGGGCAGGTCCTCGATGGCCGGGCAGGAGGCGTAGAGCACCGGCAGCCCGGACGCGAGGCCCTCCACCACCGCCAGGCCGAAGGCCTCCTCCGGCGACGGCGACGCGAGCACGTCCATCGCGGAGACCAGGGACGGCAGGTCGGGGCCGGGGGAGCCGTCGCTCACGTAGGGGCGTTCGCCGGTGAGCAGGACGCGGTCGGCGACTCCGGCCTCGTGGGCGGTGCGGCGCAGGACGTGCTCCTCGGGGCCGCCGCCGACCAGCAGCAGCCAGCAGTCGTCCGGGAGCCGGGCCAGGGCCCGGACCAGGACGTCGAACCGCTTGGCCGCGGCCAGTCGGCCCACGCCGCCGACGACGTACGCGCCCTGGGGCAGGCCGAGACGGCGGCGGGTGCGCAGCCGGGCGACGGGGTCGAAGCGGAAGCGGGCCAGGTCGACGCCGTTGGGGACGACCTCGATGCGGGGCGCGGGCACGCCCCAGCGCCGCAGCCGGTCGGCGACGGTGGGGGAGACGGCGACCGTGGCGCTGCCCAGCCGCTCCCCGGCGAGGTAGAGGGCGCGGATGCCGGGGGTGAGCGGGCGGCCCTCCATCTGGGAGTCGCCGAGGGAGTGTTCGGTGGCGACGACGGCGCGGACGCCGGCCAGGCGTGCGGCGATGCGGCCGTAGAGGCAGGCGCGGTAGAGGTGGGTGTGCACGAGGTCGTAGCCGCCGGTGCGGATGAAGCGGGTGAGACGGGGCAGCGCGGCCAGGTCGCGGTTGCCGGCCATGCCGAGGTGGACGACGTTCACGCCGTCGGCCAGCAGTCCGTCGGCGACCGCGCCCGGGTTGGTGAGCGTCACGACGTCGCAGTCGACGGGGAGGTGGCGCAGGAGCAGCCGCAGTTGCTGTTCGGCACCGCCGACGCCGAGACCGGTGATGATGTGCAGGGCCTTCATGTCCTTCGTGCCCTTCCTGTCAGACCCCGGCCGCGGCGCGGCGGCGCAGGCGGTGCAGCCGGGTCTTCAGCAGCAGGCGTACGGCCGTGTCCCGCTGCCCGATGTGCACGCGGGGCAGGGCGTGCGGGCCGGTCAGCGGGCCGGGGTCGATGGCGCAGGCGTAGGTGTGACCGGCGGCGCGTACGGCGTCGACGGCGCGGGCGTCGACGGCGCCGTACGGGTAGCAGAAGCCGGTGACCGGAGCACCGATCAACTCCGAGAGCAGTGCTCTGCTTTCGGTGGTCTCGGCCTTCAGCGTGGCGTCGTCCGCCTGGGTCAGGTCCACGTGGGTGAGACCGTGCGAGCCGATCTCGACGCCCTCGGCGGCGGCGTGCCGGACGCCGTCGGCGGTCAGCAGCGGCTTGCGCGGGCCCAGCGGGTCCCACGCGTTGTCGCCGCCGAGCCGGCCCGGCAGCACGAAGAGGGTGGCTCCGCAGTCCCAGCGGCGCAGGCACGGCAGCGCGTGCTCGACGAAGTCGGCGTACCCGTCGTCGAACGTCAGCCCCACCAGGTCGCGGCCACCGCCCCGGGCCCGGGCGGCCAGCAGCTCGCCGACCGGCACACCGCGCAGCCCGCGCCGCCGCAGCCAGCCGAGCTGCGCGTCCAGCCGGTCGGGCGTGACCGTGATGCGGTACGGGTCGTCCGAGCAGTCGCCGACGGAGTGGTACATCGCCACCCAGGGGACGGTGCTGGGGCGCGTGCGGGCGTAGCCGCCGGGACGGGTGCGGGTGTCGGGACGCGTGCGGGCGTCAACGGGATCCGCGGAAGGGGAAACGGTCGCGGAAGCGAAGGAGGACACGGGAACGGAAGCGGATGAGGACGCGGGAACGGAAGCCGAAGCGGCCATGCGGGAGCCTTCGTGTGACGGAGCGGACGAGATCGAGGGCCGGCGCGACGCCTTGGACGCGCAGAACCCGGCCGAGCAGGACGAAGACGCCGACGACGGTCACCACGCCGGCGGCGAGGGAGACGGCCGGCACGGTGAGCCGGTCCGCGACCAGCGCGCCCGCGACGGTCGCGCCGGCCGCCGCCAGCACCGGCCTGACCAGGTCACCCAGGACGCGCCGGACGCGGACCGGGACGCTGCGCGGGCCCATCCCGGCGAGCAGCAGGGCGGCGGTGACGGTGATGCCGGCGGCGTTGGCGGCCGCGATGCCGGTCACTCCCCACGGGCCGACCGCCCGGGCGCCGATACCGGCCGTGGCGGCGATGCCGACGGCCATGGCGGCGAGCGGGTACCAGCTGGCGCGGCCCGCCGAGAAGTAGGAGCGGGCCAGTGCGCCCACCACGGTCTGGCCGAGCAGCCCGAGGGCGTACACGCGCATGACGTCCGCGGTCGCCGCCGTGTCGGCTGCCGTGAAGGCGCCGCGCTGGAAGAGGAGGTGGATCATCTGCGGCGCGCAGGCGACGACCGTGGCCGCGCCCAGCAACACCAGGCAGGCCGCCAGCGCCACGTCCCGCTCGACCCGGTCGCGGGCCCGTTCGGTGTCGCCGTCGGCCATCGCCCGGGCCACCACCGGGAAGGTGACCGTGCACAGCATCAGCGACAGCGTCATCGGGATCTGGGCCACCTTCTGCGCGTAGTTCAGGTGCGAGATGGCGCCGGAGGGGAGCCCGGAGGCGAGGAACCTTTCGATGAGGACCTGCGACTGGCGGCACAGGGCGAAGAGCAGCACGGTGGTGAACAGGGCGAGGGCCAGCGGACGCGCCTGGTCCCCGGTGCCCGCCGGCCGCTCGCCGCCGTCCCGGCGCCGCAACTGCCGCAGCAGCGACGGCAGCTGTGCCGCCACCATCAGGAAGCCGCCCGCCGCGACCCCGACCGCCGCCGAGCGCACCCCCCAGCGTCCGCCGAGTACCAGCATCGTGGCGATGATGCCGGTGTTGTAGGCGACGTAGATCGCCGCCGGCGCCAGGAACCGGCGGTGCGCGCGCAGGGCGGCACTGCAGTACCCGGCGAGCCCGAAACTGACCACGCAGGTGGCGGTGAGCCGGGTGCAGTCCACGGCGAGGGCGTGGTCGGGCAGCCCCGGCGCCAGGGCCCGGACCAACTGCGGGGCGCATACGACGACCAGCGCGCCGACCGCGACGAAGGCCGGCGCCAGCCGGGGCAGGGTCGAGGCGACCAGCGCGCGGACCGGGTCGCCGGGGGCGCCCTGCGCGCGGCGGGCCAGGGCCAGGCTGAACATCGGGACCAGAGCGAAGGCCAGCCCGTCCTCGATCAGCAGCGTCGCCGCGAACTCCGGCACCGTCCACGCCACCAGGAAGGCGTCGGTCTCGCTGCCGGCCCCGAACAGCCGGGCGAGCGCCTGGTCCCGGGCCAGCCCGAGCACCGACCCGGCCACCGACAGTACGGCCGTGAGCAGCGCGGCCCGGGCGAGGAAGCCCCCGGAGGACCGGCCCTCGGCCGCCGCCCGGGTGTCCACGTCCGGTGCGGCGCTCCGGGCCGGCGGTACGGACGGGGGCCGGGCGGCCCGGAAGGGCGTCACCTTCATCGCGCCGGTACCTCCTCCGCACCGGGCCCGAACCCGGTCCGGGAGCGGGGCCCGGCCCCGGCCCCGGTTCCGGAGCCAGACCCGGCCTCGGTCCCGGCCTCGGCCCCGGCCCCGGCCTCGGCCCCGGCCCCGGCCTCGGCCCCGGCCCCGGCCTCGGTCCCGGCCCCAGACCCAGCCCCGCCCCCGCCCCCGAGCGCCCACCAGGCAGCCAGCCCGAAGCACACCGCCGTCAGTACGGTCGAGGGCCCGCCGATGTCGGCGTACGCGAAGTCGGTCAGCTGCCACACCAGCAGTCCGCACGCGACCAGTGCGCAGTCCGTCCCGGACCCCGCACCGGAGCGCCGTACCGTCCGGAGCCCGCGCAGCCCCAGGACGAGCAGCGCCAGCCAGCTCCCCGCCAGCGCGAGCAGTCCGATCAGCCCCTGCTCGGCCAGGATCAGCAGGTACATGTTGTGCGGGGACAGCAGCGGCTGCCTGCGGTACCCCGCGCCCGCGCCGTCGGTCTCGCTGCCCGAGGACAGCGCCAGCGAGGCGTGCGAGTCCCGGTGTTCGGGGAAGCCCTTCAGACCCACGCCGGTCAGCGGCCGCTCGCGCCACATGCCGGCCGCCGCCGCCCACATCGTGTAGCGGTCGGTCACCGACTGGTCGGGCGAGTCGGCGACCTGCGTGATGCTGCCGACCCGCTCCTGGAGCATCGCCGTACCGACCCCGAACCCGCCGACCAGCACCACGCCCGCCGCGACCACGGCCGCCCCCACCGCCAGCGCCCTGCGCGCCCCGGCGAGCAGCAGTTGGGCCGCGCACGTCACCGCCGTGGCGATCCACGCGCCACGGCTGAACGACAGGGCGAGCGGCAGCAGCAGGGCGATCGCGCACCCGGCCGCGAGGACGCGCCGCCGGGCGGGCGCATGGCCCAGCGCCAGCCCGACCGCGCAGACCAGCCCCAGGGAGACGACGGTCGCCATCCCCATCACGTCCTGCGGCCCGAAGGTGCCCACGGCCCGGATCTGCTCGCCCTGGTAGGAGGCGCCGGTCCCGGTGACGTACTGGCGCACGCCGACCGCCCCCTGCCACACCGCCAGCCCCACCATCGACCAGGCGAGCAGCCGTACGTCGTCCCGGCCGCGGACCAGCAGCAGTACGGCGGCGGGCACGAGGACGAAGACCTGGAGGTAGCGGCCGAGCCCGGTGAGCCCGGCGCCCGGCGACACCGCGCCCATGGCGGCGAGGGCCAGTCCGAGCACGGGCAAACCCAGCACCGCGGCCGCCGTACGGGTCAGGGGGCGCCGCCGGTCCCGCACCAGGCGCAGGGCGCAGTACAGCACCACCGCCCCGGAGGCCGCGTCGGCCGGATGGGCGCCGCCCTCGCCGTCCCCCGCGGCCGGCAGGGCGAGCAGCGCGACGACCGCCACCACGGCCAGCACGGGCGGCAGGTGCCGTACGCGCGCGGTGGACCGTGCGGCGGACCGCAGGGGCAGGGTCTGGGCCACCTCGCTCAGCTCCCGGTGGGGCGCACGAGCGCGACGGCCGTGCGCAGCAGGATGCAGACGTCCTGCCACAGCGACCAGTCGTCGATGTAGGCGTTGTCGAAGCGGGCCCGGTCCTCGATGGAGGTGTCGCCGCGCAGCCCGTTGATCTGGGCCAGGCCCGTGATGCCGGCCGGCGCCCGGTGGCGGGCGGCGTAACCGGGGTAGGTCCGGCTGAACTGCGCCACGAAATAGGGTCGTTCGGGGCGAGGCCCGACCAGGCTCATGTCGCCCCGGAAGACGTTCCACAGCTGGAGCAGTTCGTCGAGCGACGTACGGCGCAGGAAGCGGCAGAACCACGGCATCCGGCGCTCGTCCGCCACACTCCACCGGGTCGCCGACTCGTGCTCGTCGGCCGGGCGGTGGGTGCGGAACTTCAGCAGTGTGAACAGCCGGCCATCCTTGCCGACGCGCTCCTGCCGGAACAGCACGCCGGGCCCGCCGATGACCCGCAGCAGCGTCGCACACGTCAGCAGCAACGGGCTCAGCAGCAGCAACAGCGCCCCGGACACCGTCACGTCCAGCACCCGCTTGCCGGCGCCGCCCGGCCGCCGCGCCCCCGACTCCAGAGGCCGGCAGGAGAACCCGGCGAGCCGCTCCCGGCCCGCGTACGCGGAGGCGTCCGCGTCGACCTCCCACACCACGCAGCCGGACTCCGCCAGCGCCCGCAGCAGCGGCCCCTGCCGCGTCCGGACCGAGGGGTGCACGGCCAGCACGTCCCGTACGCCGTTCTGCACGACCGCCCGCTGCACCTCCTCGCGCGTGGTGAGCACGGGCAGGCCCGTGGCGCCGCCCGGGTCGTCGGCGACGATCCCGACCGGGCGCACCCCGCAGCGCGGGTGCCGCAGCACCGCCGAGGCCACGCGCTGCGCGGTCGCGGCGGGGCCGACGATCAGGGCCGCGCGCGGGCGGCTCAGCAGCGCGGTGCGGCGCCGCCGGTGCACGACGCCCCGGCCGGCGCAGCCCACCGCCGCGTGCAGCAGGAGGCCGAGGAACAGCGTGCGGGCGGACAGGGCGTGCGGCGGGGCGTACGCCGCGACGAGCGCCGCCAGTGCCAGCCAGACCACCGTGATCCGGCCGCACAGGGCGGGCAGGTCGTCCAGGACACCCGGCAGCCGCCGGGAAGGGCGTGGGCGCGGCAGCAGCGAGGCGGCGACCAGCAGGGCCGCGAGCAGCGGTTGGAGGGGGGTGCCGGTGAGCATCAGCAAGCCCGGCACCGCCGCCGCCGTGCCGTCCGCGACGAGCAGCGGCAGCGGGGACTCCGGCCGCGGTGCGGGAAGCCCGTCGGGGAACCGGAGACCCGCGGTACCGGCACGCTGCGGCAGCACCGAGACGGGTGAGGAGGAGCCGAGGCCGCGCGGCTGGCCGGCGGGGTTGGGGACGGTGCTTTCCGCGGTCACGGGTGCGTGGACTCCCTGTACTCGATGGGCACGACGGCCGACCGCCCCACGAGCGCGGGCCTGTCGCCGGGGACGGTGCGTGTCCCGGTCGGCCGCCCGTCGCCGAGGAGGTCGCCGTACACCGCCGCGATCGCCGCGGCCGTGTGCCGTACGTCGTGCGTGGACCGGACGTGCGCGCGCCCCCGGCGGCCGAGCGACGCGCGCAGCGGGGCGTCGAGCAGCAGCCCGGTGACCGCGTCGGCCAACGCCTCCGGGGCCGTGGGCGGTACCAGGCAGTGCGGCACGAGAGCGGGCGGCAGGCCCTCGCGGGCGCCGTCCACGTCGGTCACCACCACGGCCCGACCGCAGGCCATCGCCTCCAGCGGAGCCAGCGCCATGCCCTCCCACCGGGACGGCAGGACGACCAGGTCGGCGGCCCGGTACCAGGGCCCGGCGTCGGCGACGGCGCCCGCGAACACCACGGACGCGGGGGCGCGTTCCCCGGGGCGGGCCGGGGCCGGTACGCCGTCGTCCGAACCGGGTACCGATGTGTACTCGGCGAGCCTGGCCCGGGCCGGGTCGTCGCCGAGGAATCCGTACGCCGAGGCGCGCTCGGCGAGCCGCGTGCGGTCCGGGCCTTCGCCGACCAGCACCAGCCGGGCTCCCGGGACCCGAGCGAGGACCGACTGCCACGCGGTGAGCAGGACGTCCTGCCCCTTCTGCCGGCACAGCCGTCCCACGCAGACCACCAGCGGGCCGTGCGGGCCGGCGCCGGACCGGTGCCGTACGTCGTCGACGGCCTCCGCGCCACCGCCCACACCCTCCGCTCCCTGCCCACCGAAGCGGTCGAGGTCGATGCCGTTCGGGATCACCGCCCACCGCCCGCGGATCCCGCTCCGCACCCCCCGCAGCCGCTCCGCTTCGCTCACGCACACGATGCGCGCCGCCCACCGCGCCCCCCACCGTTCCCAGCCGAGCGCGAGGACCGCGGCGGCCCCGCCGACCGCCTCGAACGACCAGGCGTGCGGCTGGTAAACGGTCGGGACGCGCCCGCGTACGGCGAGCCGGGCCGCGAGACCGGCCTTCGCGCTGTGCGCGTGCACCAGGTCGGGCCGTACGTCCTCGATCACGCGGGCGAGCCGCCGCACCTCCGGCACCAGCGCCGGACCCGGCGACCGCGTCGCCGGCCAGCGCCGCACGTCGGCGCCCAGCGACCGCAGGCCGGCCGCGAGACCTCCGTCGGGGCAGGCGACCGCGACACGCAGCCCGGCGGCGAGCTGAGCCCGCGTCACATCCGACACGACGCGGGCGACCCCGCCGTCCACCGGCTGGGTGACATGCAGAACCCGTGGCCGGGAGTCGGTCGGTGGCAGGTGCATACGCGTTTCCTCGCTCACGGAAAATGCTCGGGACGGGCGGGAACGCGTCTCACCGCAGGGCGTCGGCCGCGACGCGGCGTACGCCGGCGCACGCCGCGTCCTGCTGGCAAACGAGCCGGAAGGCCGGCTGGTCACCGCCACGTTCGGAGCTTTCGGTAAGTGCCCTCGGCCGATGTCCCGCAGTGGTGCAAACGGGATGCGTCGGATGGTGTGGGACTCTAGCTGCTATCCGTACTAATACGGCGAAACCGGGTAAGTGTGTTGGATTCGTGAACGCCGCTCTCCGGTGAGATCACTCCTTTGGCGGCACAACTCGCGTGCGTGCCACGCGTTGACACTGCGCCGGGCACCCGCCCGGATGTTTGTGTCAACCCCAAGGAGCACTTCCCCATGTCGCGTATCGCGAAGGGCCTGGCCCTGACCTCCGTCGCCGCCGCCGCGGTGGCGGGCACCGCCGGTGTCGCCGCTGCCGACGCCGGCGCGCAGGCCGCCGCCGCTCACTCCCCGGGTGTCCTGTCCGGCAATGTCGTCCAGGTTCCGGTCCACATCCCGGTCAACGTCTGCGGCAACACCGTCGACATCATCGGCCTGCTGAACCCGGCGTTCGGCAACGAGTGCGAGAACGACTGATCGTCGGCTCGAAACCCTTGCACCGGCCGTCCGTACCGCGGTTCATCCGCGAGCGGGCGGCCGGTTCGCGTTGCCGCACGGACGGCGGTGTGCTGCCCCGAATGGGGGGTGCGGGCGCCGACACGGCCGGAAGGCCTTGACAGGGCGTCTCACCAGGAAGGACGCCGGGACGGGGAAAGACGGCCGAGTACGTACGGGTGCCGCTCGGTTGCAGAGCGCCACGAGCGCTTCCACGGTGGGCACAAGATCCGACGCACCACCGAAAGGAACCCCCATGCGTCTGCCCGCACGGCGAATCGCCACCACCGCTCTCACCGCCGGCCTCCTGATCGGCCTCTCCGGGCCGGCGGTGATGGCGGCCGATGGCGAATCGGTCCGGGAACGCACCCACGCGGCGTCCCACGCCCCCCTCCCCGACGTGGCCGAAC
This sequence comes from Streptomyces sp. NPDC096048, assembly GCF_044763415.1. Taxonomy (NCBI): domain Bacteria; kingdom Bacillati; phylum Actinomycetota; class Actinomycetes; order Kitasatosporales; family Streptomycetaceae; genus Streptomyces; species Streptomyces sp. NPDC096048. The sequence continues at coordinate 406,768 of NZ_JBIWGG010000002.1, read as the reverse complement.
TGCAGAGCCAGGTCGGCAGCCTGGCCGGCCTGGGCGGCGTGCTCACGCCGGTCACCGACCTGCTCAACGCCGTCCTCAAGGCCGACAACGGTCAGCTCTCCGACACGGACGCGGACAAGCTCGCCGCCGCCGTCAAGGACGCCCTCGCCAAGGCCGACGCGGCGGACGCCGACGCCGACGACACGGCGACCGCCCCGGGCACGACCGCGCCCGGTACCACCACCCCCGGCACGAGCACCCCGGCCCAGCCGCCGGTCGTGACCGCGCCGGAGGCCGAGACGCCGGTCACGCTGCCGGCGCCCGTCGTGGCGCAGGGCACTGACGAGAACGCGGCGGCGGCCGACCTGGCCGCCCAGTCGTACGCCGCTCTGCAGAAGCAGATCGACGCCCTGGTCAAGGCCACCACCTCCGGTACCGCCGAACAGGTGAGCCCGGCCGTCGAGGACGTGGTGACCGGCGTCGTCAACGTGGTCGCCGCCACCCTGGTCGGCAGCGGGCTGCCCGCCGCCGACCTGGCCGGTCTGCCCGCTCTGCCGGCCGCGCCGGAAGCCGCCGCTCCGGAAGCCGCGGTGCCGGCGAACCCGCTGCCGGCCAACCCCTCCTGACGACCGAGGCGTTCCGGGCCGTCGCGCCATCCCGCACGGGGTGCCGCGAGGGCCCTTCGCCGTTCTCCATTCCCTTTCCCCTCCATTCGGCCCTCCGGAGATCTCATATGTCTTCCGGACGCGGGGTTTCCGTGCCCGGTGCAGGTCGTTAGGCACGGCGTCAGCATTTCGTCCGGTGACACGAGTTGCCGAGGAAAGGAACACGATGAAGTCCCTCAAGGCCGCCGCTGTCGTCGCCGGGTCCCTGGTCGCCGCCGGCTCCGCCGCGCCCGCGTTCGCCTACGACGCCGCCGACATCACGCCCACCAGCCTCAACGGCGCCGTGAACGCCCTCACCGCGGAACCCATCGACGTGATGCCGCTCAAGCACCAGTCGGACGCGCTCGACACCGAGAACAAGGAGTCCGTGCTGCACACCGTGAAAGGCGCAACCGCCGACCTGAACTCCGAGGGCGGCCTGCTCGGCGGCCTCCCGCTGGGCGGCTGAGCTCCCTTCCCGCCTTTCACCGTTCTTCTCGCATTCTCGAAAGGGACCGTGCCTGAAATGAAGTCGACCACCAGACGAACCCTGGCCGCCGTCGTCACCGGTGTGGCGGCCGCCGTGGGCGTAGCCGCGACCCCCACCACCGCGGCCGGCGCGATCCCCGTGCCGGTGCCGCTGGACGGTGCGGAGACCGCCCTCGGCATGGAGCTGCCCGAGGTGGCCGGCGAGCTGCCCGTGCCGACGGCCGGCGCGCCCGAGGGCCCGCGGTATGTCGAGGGCCGGCTGCTGCCGGAGCGGACGCTGCCGCAGTTGCCGGTGCACGGCGGGCTGCCCGGCGCCGACCTGCGCCAGCCGTTGCCGCGCGTCCTCGGTGACGACTTCGACCACGCCGCCGTCGACGTCCCCGCCGCCGGGCTGCGGACACTGGCACCGGGCCTGTCCCTGGACGCCCCCCTCACCGCGCCGAACCCCGGCGCCTTCGGCCTGCCGACGGCCAAGCTCCCGCAGGTGGGGCTGCTGACCCCGATGGTCCGGACGGTTCCCGTGGCCGACCTGGGCGTCGGGCCGGGGCTGTAGCCGTCGCGCCTCGCGGCGCGGGTGCGGCCTGTGCTCCGACTGGCCCTGCGAGCGGTGACCGCGGAGCCCGCCGGCCGGTTAGCGGTGCGGACCACCGGAACCGGACGAGGAGCGAGCCATGGTCGTCAACGCGGGCGGAACAGCGAACGACGCGGAGCAGGAGCGGGGTCACCAGGGGGAGGGCCCGGCGAGAGTCGGGCCCGCGTCCGGAACCCGGCGGCAGATGATGCGAGGGCTGCTCGCCCCGGCCCTCGCCGTGACGCTGGCACCCCTGGTCGCGGCCTCCCGGCCCTCCCGGGCCGCCGCCACCGGGGAAGGGGCGGGGGCCGCGCGTCCCGAGCCGCACGCCGTCGAGCCGGGCGAGAGCACCTCGTTCGACGAGACCTACCGGGGCCGTCGTATCCGCGGCATCCGGTCCGCCGCGGGCCGGGCCGTCGGTGCCGGCACCTGGCACGTCACCGTGGACGGCCGCCCGCTGCACCTGATGCGCCGGGCCGACGGCAGCTGGCTGAGCATGATCGACCACTACCGGTCGTACCCCACCCCCCTCGCCGCGGCCCGCGGTGCCGTCGACGAACTCGGCCCCGGCGAGCACCTGCGCGACACGCCGGCCGCCGCCGGCCAGGACCACTCCGGGGGGCACCATGGCGTACACGCGTAAGGACGTCAGCACGCTGACCCGCACCGAGAAGCGACGGTTCGTCAAGGCGTTGCTGGAGATCAAACGGCGCGGCGAGTACGACGAGTTCGTGCGCACCCACATCGAGTACTACGTCTCCGACGGCGAGGACGGACTGCGCACGGCGCACATGGCGCCGTCCTTCCTGCCCTGGCACCGCAGGTTCCTGCTGGACCTGGAGGAGGCGCTGCGCCGGGTCGACCCGTCGGTCACCGTGCCGTACTGGGACTGGACGAAGGACCGCACCACCAAGTCGGCGCCGTGGACCGCCGACCTGCTCGGCGGCACCGGGCGGCGCTCCGACCACCGGGTCACCACCGGGCCGTTCGCCCACGCCGAGGGCAACTGGACCCTCAAGGAGAACGTCACCGACACCGAGTACCTCACCCGGGACCTCGGCCGCGCCCAGGACCCCATCGCGCTGCCCACCAAGAGCGACCTGGAGTGGGCGCTCGACGACCCGGCGTACGACACCGCGCCCTGGGACTCCACGGTCCGCGAGGGGTTCCGGAACAAGCTGGAGGGGTGGGGGACCGGCCGGGGCAGTGTCTCCTGGCGCAACCACAACCGTGTGCACCGCTGGGTCGGTGGGGCCATGGTCGGCGGCGCGTCCGTCAACGACCCGGTGTTCTGGCTGCACCACGCCTTCGTCGACCTCCAGTGGTCCCGCTGGCAGGCCCGGCACCGCGGCGCCCGCTACCAGCCCGCCGAGCCACCCGGCCGGGGCAGCGCACAGCGCGGACGGATCGTCGCACGGCACGAGAGGCTGCCGCCGTGGGACGTGACGCCGGACGAGCTGGAGGACCACAGCCGGATCTACCGGTACGGCTGAGCGCCCGGCCCGGAACGGTCGGATTCGAGCGGTCGGACCCGGGCGGCCGGCGCCGACATGGGGAGAGCCCCGGCCGGGGAGGCCGGGGCTCTCCTGGTGCCTACGGGACTCAGCCGCCGTAGCCGCCGTCCTCGTTCTTGCCGTCCTCGCCGTGCTTGTCGCTCTCGTCCTTCTTGTCGTCGTCGCCGTTTTCGCAGGCGTTGCCGAAGGCCGGGTTGAGCAGCCCGATCACGTTGACGGTGTTGCCGCACACGTTGATCGGCACGTGTACCGGAACCTGGACGACGTTGCCGGACAGGACACCGGGCGAACCGATGGCCGCGGCTTCGGCGTCCGCGTCCGCCATGGCCAGGCCGGTGCCGCTGAGCACCACAGCGCCGGCGCCGAGTACGACGCCGGCGGCCTTCGCGATGCGAGACATCACGTTCTCCTTCTGACTCGGGGAGCACGGCGGCAGGACGCGCCACCGCACTGCCGGTCCAACGCAGCAGGTCGCGAAGGAGTCACGGGAGGAATGTGAGGATCACCCTTTTTGAACAGAAGGGCGGCGAGGGGGCTGAGGGGGCTACGGGGGCGGAAAATCGCTCCGCTCCGCGCCGGGGTGTCCACTAGCCTCCGGGCATGGTTAACGACCAACCCGACCGGTTGACGGAAACGCCGGAGCAGTCCGCGCAGTCCGCGCAGTCCGCGCAGTCCGCGCTGTCCGCGCTGTCCGCTCTGCCCGGCCTGTTCGCCGAGGAGGGCCGGGTGCGGGCCTTCGCGGCCGTGGCCCTGGGGGCGGGCGACGCCGCACAGGTGGCGGATGCGGCCGGCCTGTCCGCCAAGGACACGGCCGCCGCGCTGCGCCGGCTGCGGGAGCAGGGCGTGGTGACGCTCGGGGACGGCGGTGAACTCGTCGTCGCCCACGACCGCTTCAGGGACCTGGCCCGCGCGGGCCGACCGGCGGCGGAGGCCGCCGGGAACCCCGGGGCGGGTGACGACGACCGGGCGGCCGGCATGATCGTGCGGACCTTCGTGAAGGACGGGCGGCTGGTCCGCCTCCCCGCGCGCTGGACACGCAAGAAGGTGGTGCTGCGGCACATCGCCGAGCAGACCTTCCAGCCCGGTGCGGAGTACCCGGAGCGCACCGTCGACGAGAAGCTCCGGGCGTGGTGCGAGGACGGCGACGTCGACCATGTGACGCTCCGGCGCCATCTGGTGGACCTCGACCACCTGCGCCGGAGCGGTGGAATCTACTGGCGCCCGGGGGAGTCCGCCCGGGCGGGCATCGCCTGAGCGTCCGGAGCCGGAGCTGGAGTCGACGCCGGGGCCGGAGCGCGGTCGACGCCGGGGCCGGAGCGGGGGTCGACGCCGGAGCCGGAGTCGAAGCGTGAGTCGGCTTCGGAGCGGGCGCCGGAGCCGCAGTCTGAGCCGGAGCCGGAGCCGGAGTCGGCTTCAGGGCGCGGGCAGGCGGCGTACGGGTGAGCCCGCGAGGTACGCCTGGATCGCCTCGACCGCCTGCCCGTAGTACGTGGCGTAGTTGGCCCGTGAGACGTAGCCCAGGTGCGGCGTCGCGAGCAGGCGCGGGGCGGTGCGCATCGGGTGGCCGGCGGGCAGCGGCTCGGTGTCGAAGACGTCCACGCCCGCACCGGCGATCCGGCCCTCGTGCAGCGCGGCGAGCAGGGCGTCCTGGTCGACGATCGCCGCGCGCGAGGTGTTGACCAGGTAGGCGGTCGGCTTGAGCAGGGCCAGTTCGGCGGGGCCGAGCAGGCCGCGGGTGCGGTCGCCGAGCGCCAGGTGGACGGAGACGAAGTCGGCGGCCCGCAGGAGCTCCTCCTTGGAGGGGGCGAGTTCGACGCCGACCTCGTCGGCGCGCTCCCGGGTGAGGTTCTGGCTCCACGCGCTCACCCGCATGCCGAAGGCGAGGCCGACCCGCGCCACCCGGCCGCCGATCTTGCCGAGGCCCAGCAGTCCGAGCCGACGGCCGTGCAGGTCGGCGCCCACCGTCTGCTGCCAGGGGCCGCCTTCGCGCAGCCCGTTGCCCTCCTGGACGATGCCGCGGGCCAGGCCCAGCAGCAGGGCCCAGGTCAGTTCGACGGGCGGGGTCGAGGAGGAGGCCGTACCGCACACGGTGACGCCGTGGGCGTCCGCGGCGGCGTAGTCGATCACGCTGTTGCGCATGCCCGAGGCGACGATCAGTTTCAGCCGGGGCAGCCGGGCGATCAGTGACCCGGGGAAGGCCACGCGCTCCCGCAGCGTGATCACGATGTCCACGTCGGCGAGCGCCTCGGCGAGGGCGTCCTCGTCGCCGAAATGGGTTTCGAAGGACACGACGTCCACGGCGTCCGCGACCGGGGACCAGTCGAGGATCTCGGTCGCCACCTGCTGGAAGTCGTCGAGCACCGCGCAGCGCAGTCGCACGTCGTCCGGTCCTCCCGCCAAACGGGCAGTGGCGCCCCCGGCAGGACTCGAACCTGCGGCCAAGCGCTTAGAAGGTGCGCGAGGTTTAGCGATGTGCCTACCTGCGTCTTTGCTGGTCGCGTCAGACCAGACTAAGCATAGGCGCTTGGTCTGAGATTCTTCCAACTTTGGCGGGGACTTGATCCCTCAAACGGGCGCCGCCCCGAACCCCACTGTAGGGCCCGGGGCGGCAAGGAGACCGCGGCTCCACCATCTGGGTGGGTGAGTACCTCGCGCGAGGGACCGACCGCGGCTCCCGCTCATCGCGACGCGGAGCGTGCCCGCACCGCAAGATCATTAAATGTGCCCCGCTGGGCACAGACAAGAGACGATGATCACTAGAGCGTGATCGGGTGCCACTCGATCCCATGCCCGCCTGGGTACCAACCCGACGCCGGCAGATCGGGGAGCGCATCCGCGCCGCACGCCTCCACGCAGCCCTCACGCAGGAGCAGCTCGGCGAACGCGTCGGCAGGGACCGCCGCACCATCCACCGGTGGGAGTACGCGCAACGCGTGCCCGACCTCGAAGACCTGCTGCTCCTGGCCGACGCGGTCGGCGTGCCCCTGCGGGACCTGGTCGACTGACGGGCGGCTGCCCTGGTGTTGCTTCGGCACGGGCAGCCGCCCTCTTCCGGATGGAAGGCCGACACCTCGTCGCGAGGAGCCCTCCCCTGGCTGGCTGCCAGGAGTCTGTGGGTGAGCGGCCCGCCCCCGACGGGGAGGCGAGGGTGGGCCGCTCGGGAGTCACCGACACGATCGGCGGGGTGCGCGCCGGTGACGTGGAACCCGCCGATGCCACGTTCGCCCTGTGACACCAGCGGGGGCTCATCAGCGACCGAGGCCCACCGGCGCCGTCTGCGTTGGCACCTTCTTGCATGGCCCCTGGTGCCGGTACAAGGTGACACCCGCGCCCGACGTACCCGGATGGTCGATCGTGTCGAACGGCTCGTCCGGCCCGATCTGCTCGTCGCAGTTCGTACAGATCTTCAGCATGCGCGGGTCCCCTCCAACGGGCGCGGCCGGTTGCCACGCCGAGCTATCCGCCACTCATCGCCGAGCTGGGCACCCTGCGAGCAGACGCCCTCCCTGCACGCCCGGCAGCCAACGGCATGCCGCGACCAAGCACGAAACACGAGCTGCTCGGGACTCCACTCCTCGGACATCCGCTACACCTCTTCCACTTCGGCCCAGATCTCGGGGGTGCCGGTGGCGCTGCTGCTGCCCCATGCGTCGGCGCTGCGGAGCACCGCAAGGGCCGCATGCCAGGCGGGCCAGTCGGTAGCGGCAGGCGCCGGCGCGTGTATGCGAGTGCGGCCGTTCAGGGCAAGCAGATGTACGGGCTCCTCAAGGGCCCGCTCCAGCGCGGTCCTTAACGCTGCTGCTCGCAGGCTGATAGGCACGACTATCCCCGCTCTCGTGCGAGAGAATGACTCTCGTACGAGAGTAGCGACCGCGGCACTACTCTGTCACGCAAGTCACACCGAAAGGAGGCGGACAGTGAGCACCGAGACGCCCCTGTACCTGCAAGTCGCCGAAGCACTGCGCGCCCGCATCGAGTCCGGCGAGCTTCCGCCAGGTACCCGCCTCCCGTCCGTCGCCGAAATCTCCGCCGAACACGGATGCAGCAACAGCGTGGCCACCCGCGCCTACCGGCTCCTCGTCGATGACGGCCTCGTCGTATCCCGGCACGGCGCCGGCCACTACGTGCGCAGCAGCGAGACGCCGGAGCTCCTCGTGCGTCGGCACCGTCGGCGGTCCGAGGACTCGCCGTTCGCGCAGGGCGCGGCCGAGCAGGGCGCCGAGGGGACGTGGCGGCACGAGTCCACGACCGAGCAGGCCACCGAGACCGTGGCCGTGCGGCTGGGGATCGCGCCGGGTGACGCGGTCATGCACACCTCGTACGTGTACCTGGCCGACGACCGGCCGGTGCAGTTGGCCGAGTCGTGGGAGCCGCTCGCGCTCACCGGGCAGTCCCTCGTCGCGCTGCCGGAGGTCGGCCCCTACGCGGGTGTGGGTGTGGCCGCGCGGATGCGGGTCCTCGGTGTCGAGGTGAGGGAGCCGGTGGAGCGGGTCCAGTCCCGCATGGCTACGCGTGCTGAGGCGCAGGCTCTCGCGATGACGCCGCCCGGGCCGGTGCTCGCCATCGAGCGGACGTACCACGATCAGGCGTCGGGCCGCCCGGTGGAGACTGCGGACGTCGTCATGCGTGGCGACCGGTGGGTGGCCATCTACGGGCAGGAACCCACCGGGCGCTGATCACACTCCAGTTCGGTTGTACTCGTCGATCCGATCCGGCGGCGCCGGCGGCTCGATGCGCTGCTGCCGCATCTGCCCGGTCAGCTCCGACACGTACCAGGAGAAGGCACGCACCAACGAGGTGAGGCTGTCGATCCTCCGCTCCTGCCTTTCGATCTTCGCCTTCAGCTCGTCTCGGATTTCCCGGAATGCCGTCAAATCTGCCTGCCGCTGAGCCGGTTCGGCGGCCGCCTCAGCAGCGGCGCGGGTGGCCTCGGCCGTAGCAGCCGCCGCACGCGTCGTTGCCCGGGCGGCGAACGCTCCCGCCACGACAGCCCCAACGGTTCCAATGACGGCAACGAGGCCTGCCCAAAAGGTCACGGCGCCTTACCTTTCCGGGCGGGTCTCAGGTGGGGGACCGAATGTTCCGGCACTGAGCTGGCCCACAGGATGACCCCGACGTGCGAGGTGAGGTACCAGACGGCGACGTACGCGCCGCGTGAGTAGGTGCCGCTGACGACAGCGGCGGTGTAGGCGATGGCCCACACGGTGGGGGGAATGAGCGCGGCCACGAACCCCCACCGGTCACGGCCTACCCGCAGGAACGCGGATACGGCAGTGACGATTCCGGCAGTGATCCACAGCCACGCCCAGTGGCGTAGCGAACAAACGCGGGTGAGGAGTTCCAGGCCCTCGTCGCCTGGTGGGGTGACCAGGAACGACAGCCCCCAGCACGTCTTGCCGACGCCGAGAATCAGGAGGAACTGTCCGCGGCGGCCGAGCTGCTGGCGGAGCCGCCGGGCCGCCGCGCACATCAGACGCTCGGTGCTGTCGAAGCGGAGTTCTTCGGGCCGATCAGGCGGGCCGCTATGCCCTTGACCAGGGTTACGACGGCCGCCATACCGCCGACGCCGACGCTCTCCCAGAAGGAGACGGACAGCATGTCGGCGGGGCCGGCAGCGAGCGCGACCGCGCTGGCCGCTCCCAGGAACGTCCAGATGATCCGCTCGAGGAGGTCGACCGTGTAGGTTCTGGCGGTCTTCACCACGGTGTCGGCGGCGGGCAGGTTGATGTCGGACATGGGTCAGCTCTCCTTCAGTTCGGCGACCTCGGCGCGGAGCGCGGCGAGTTCCTTCTCTTGGCGGATGACCGCGTTGTAGATCGAGCGGAGGTATGACTGGGGGGTCCAGTTCGGGTTGGTCTGGACGTCGGGCGCATCCGACGGGGCCTGAAGGATGTCGCTGAACCAGGCCGCGTTCGCGATGTCGTTCTTGTCCATGCCTGCCATGGGGTCCTCTTCCTGCTCGGACTGGTTGGGGGTCTTGCTGTCGAGGCGGTCGCCGATCCGGGCGCGCATCGACGACATGGTGAAGCCGCGGGGGTCGACCTTCCCGGGCTGCCACTCGAGGTGACCGATCACGGAGCGCTCGTTCCAGCCGTGATGCCGGCACACGGCGGCCGCGGCGCGTTCGATGGCCTCCAGCTGGGCGGCGGGCCAGGGGTCTTTGCCGTCGCCGAGGTTCTCGCACTCGAAGCCGTAGAAGTACCGGTTGCCGTCCGTGTTCGCCTCGTTGTCGGCGGGCAGCGACGTCTCATTGGTGACCGCGCGGAGGACGTCGTCGTCGCCCAGGCCCGCGTGGTTGGCGCGGCCGTAGCCGACCAGGTAGATCGTGCCGTCCTTGGCGATGACGCCGTGACACAGCGGGCCCGGCAGACCGGAGTAGCCCTTGCGGCAGATCTCCACCGTGTTCGCGGTCCCCCGGGTCACGGTGTGATGGATCATCACGCCACGGACCGGGCCCCACGGACCCTTGTGGTTGCGGTTGTGGTCCCGCCAGTTGCCGACTTCGACAACGCGTAGGCCCTCGGCGCGTAGCGCGCTGAGGAAGGTGGACGGGGTCATGGGATCGGCCATGGTGGTCCTTTCAGAGGAGTCGGGCGTAGCGGAAGCTGGCGCCGATGGAGCCGCCGCCGCCGTACTTCCCGCCGGTCGTCGCGCCCGACGTGCGGCGCACCTGCACCTGGACTTTCAGCGACGCCGACGCCCGGTACGTGGCCAGGGAAAGTTCCAGCACCGGGAACGTGTACGTGAACGTGGCGGGCACGTTGCCGGTGGCGACCTGCGTGGAGTCGTCGAACATCACGCGCCACTCACCGCCGGAATTCACGCCGCCCACCTGGTCGCCAACGAAGATCAGGCCGAGGGCCAGCGACGCCGTGCGAGGGGTGAGGATCGTCTCCCATAGGGTGGTCCAAGCCTCGTTGTCCTCGTACGCCAAGACCGGGAACGACGTCGGGTAGAACGGCACCTCGTCCCGCTCCCGCGTGGACCGTTCCAGCCGCGCCACCTTCTCCTCCAGCTCGGCGAGCCGCTGGAGGAAATCGACAGGCTTCTGCACCTTGGGCATCCGTCACACCCCCACGCACGTGAGCTTGACGCGCTCGGGCCCGTTCACCGCTGTGTTCTCCATCGACACGATGCGAAGCACGCCTTGCCGGCCGAGCGGAGACTGCGGCTCCGGGTCGATGACGAACAGCGCCTCGTCGCCCACGCTGTAGCTGCCGAACGCGGGATCGGCGTCGGCCGCCACCTCGAACGTGGGCTGAACCATCGACTGTGACCGTGTCTGGAGATCCGCGTTCGTCATGCCCTGCACCTGTGCCGCGTCCACCACGTTGTCGTACTTGGCGACGCCCTCAAGGAGCGGCCAACCCGCATCGATGAGGGCCTGCGACCGGGCCGTTTTCACGATCCGTGCTGCGCCCTCGCCCTCGCCGAGCCCCGTCATCTCGGTGACCATCGACGCGCCGTCCTCTGGCCAGTCGTAAGAGAGGATCGACCCGGCCACACCGCCCTTGGAGAAGACGAGGCCGCTCTCGTCGGCAGTGCGTCCGCGCCGTGGGTACCAGGCCTGCGCGCGCCGGTAGCGGCGGGGCGCCTGGTTGTTCGCCGAGGACGTCCACCCGACTTCAATGCCGAAGTCGAACCCATCGTCAGCGGCGCTCAGTTCGGAGATGGCTTTGTAGATCTCGGGCCGTTCGTAGCCGAAGTAGGTGGTGCCGTATCGGTTGACGCCGTGCGCGGTCCCGGTCAGCGGGTTGATGTCGACATTGATCGAGCCGCCGGACTCGGCCTGCGCGTACCAGAGCAGCGACCAGATCAGATACTTCTGGTCCTGCCAGATTCGTTGCCCACCCTCGTTGACGTACCGGGTGTCGCTGATCTGGGACAGGTCGCTGGACAGGGTCTTCTTGATGTAGCGGCGCTGGAAGTAGGAGAGGAACTCGGCGGCTTGGATGGCCTTCCCGCCCGATACCTGTTCGCGGGTCCAGACGATGCCACCCCAGATGAGGACGCCGTCCCGGTCGACGTACACGGCGGTGCGGGCGGGCATGCTCGCGATCTCCGGGTCCAGCTGGAGCGTTTCGTCGTTGTACGGGATGGTGCCGCGCAGGGTGCCAATGCCGTTCAGCTCGAAGCTGTACGTGACGTTGGCGAGGGGCAGTTCGGCGAGAAGGACGTCTGTCCGCAGGTCGCAGAACAGGTACGTGTACGTGTGCGTCGGCTGCTGCTGCTCGGCGGCCATCGTCTCGAAGGCCATCAGGTTGATGGTCATCTCAGGCCGCCGTCGCGTAGCTGATGTTGGCGGTGATCCATCCGCCGATACCCATGGTGATGCCAGCCGAGGAGAAGGTGCCCAGACCTCCGTTGGCGGGGTTGACGGCGCCGACCGTGAGGAACGTCGAGTCGTGGTACAGCCAGCACTGGCCCACCCGGAACGTGCCCGGCGGATTGATCATCGCGTCACCGGTCCACCGCATCAGGTCGTTAAGCGGCGACACGGGAAGGGAGAACTGCGGCACGCCCGTCAGGCTCGTACCCGACGCAAATTCGAGGAGAACTTGCAGGTCCACGTGATCCCCGGCATGGCGATACTTCGCCCGCACCGTGCCATTGCCGATGTTGATGTTCGCCAGTGACGGCGTGTACGGGAGCCACTCGCCGAGCACCGGCTGAACGTTGCCCGAACCGTCGCCGTACACGAACCGGTCGCCGTCGGACTGGTAGAACACCTGCCCCGGGTGCGGCCGCGGGGGCTGAATGTTGCTGGTCACCGGCACGATCCCGCCGAGGCCTACGGTGTAGTTCCGCACGTCCGAGATGTGGTTGTTCCCGATGCTGGCCTGCGACGGGCCGACCGTGATGTCCGCGAGGATCTGCGCGTTCGGCGGCAGCGTTCCGCGCACCGTCGCTCCCGACGTCGCAGCGTACGGGCCCTGGATCACTTCGATCCGCGCCTCCGAGATGTCCCCGGCGTACTCCTGGTCGTACACCGACACGACGACCGTGTCCTTGCGGTACTGGCCGGCGCCGCCGGAGGGCTGCACCGTCCGGATCACGTCGGCGTCGTTGCAGACGATGTAGGTACCGGTGCCTCCGGTGTCGTGCTGGTCGATGAACGCGAACCCGCCAGACACGATGACGCTCATGTTCGGGGTGGGCGCCGCACGCACCTTGAGCTGCGCGTTCTGGTACGAGGGCTTGATGCCCTGCCGGATCCGCAGCGGGGTCGCCTCGTCGACCTGGAACCCCGGGTAGGACATGAGCGCGGCGATCGCCAGCCGGTCACTGCGGGCCGGGTAGCTACCGGCCTGAAGCCAGATGGGCGGGTTGATCAGGGCCATGTCGGACCCCCCTTCTTTACAGGCTGGTGTCGCGCCAGGTGATGGTCAGCAGGGACGATTGGTCGGTGGCGCCAGGCAGGGCGCCGCCGCGGTAGGCGATCTCGTTGGTGCCAGGCTTCAGGACGGGCCACGTCGACCCGGCGCGGACCCAGGTGCGACGGGGGCTGGTGCCCATCAGGAGAACCGCCCGGGACCGGGTGTCGATGATCAGGTACTCGTTGGCCTGCACTGTGGCGTCCAGGGCGAGGATCCCGCCCGTGGTGACCTGCTCGATGGCGGGAGTGGCGATCGGGCCGTCCAGGCGCAGTACGGGATAGGCGTCGGCGGCGCCCTCGTTGAGGGCGGTCACCCGGCCTGATGTGCCCTGCGCGCCGTAGGAGCGGCCAGTCGTCCCGTGCAGCCGGGACGGCGACGCGTGCGGCACCGTCTCCCACGTACACAGCGGCTGGTCACCGTCGATGTAGTCGTGGAGGACGGTGCCGGTTTCCACCATCATCGCGTCCGCCAACCATGTAGCCCCGGTTGGCGCGTTGTAGGCGATGGCGACCTCAGTACAGGTCTGACCAGCGGGCACGGTGTACTGAACACTCACCCGCTCCCACTGCCCAGGCGTGGGCGTGCCCGCGCTGGCCACGTCCAGAGTGGCCGAGGCCGAGCGGAACGCGAAGAACGCGGTGGTGCCCGCACCGTCGGTCTTCACCCACACCGACGCCGTCACCGTCGTGCCCGCGGCCGCCGGCGCGATCGAGTACCGGGTGCCACCGAAGGTGGTCCCAGCCTGCTGGACGTGTCGGATAGACGCCGTGCCGTACCGGGCGTCGCTCGTGATTCGGTCGCGGGTCGCGCCGCTGTACACCTGCGTGTTCGACAGGTCCACCTCGGCGGACGGGTTGAGCACCCGGTTCCGCAGCAACGGGACCGGGCCGCCGTAAACCAGCGGGTAGGTACGGCCGGCGCTCGGCGAGTACGCGGCCGTCCACGCAGCCTTCTCCTCGAGCCCGTACAAGTACGGGTCGGCGCAGTACAGCTGGAGGGTGGCGTCGCCGATCCGCCACAGGTACTCCGCGTCGTACGGGATGGCCCGGCGCCTGACCTTCGCCCACACCAGACGGTTCTGGTCCAGGAACTGGAGTTGCGCTGGCCGTACCCCCGGCTGAGTCGCCGCCTGCAACGCCAGCGTCAGCTTCCGCAGATGGTCGGGTGTCTCGCCTCGGATGCCCAACTTCAGGTTGATGGTCCGGGGGCCAGTGAAGTCGGGGCCGGTGTAGTCGCCGTGCTGCTGCGGACGCTCCATGTCCTCGCTGCGGATCTCGGGCAGGTCGTCCAGGCCGTCAAGCGCCGTCACTGTGTACGGGGTGCCGGGGCCGAAGACGAGGTCTCCCCACTGGATACGGCCGATCGCCTGCTGCGGCATCGTCATCGCCTCCCCACGAGACCGAGCCACGACAGCTCCCGGACCACGCCCTGCGGCGTGGCCTCAGTGCCGTGCAGGTGGATCTCGTTGTACTGGTCGCCGCCGCCTGTGCCGGCGTACACGGGCCGCAACTGCTCGGCCGTGGGCACCGCCAAGGAGGACGGGATGGCCGGGAAGGCCGGGCCCGCCGTGGCGGGTAGGCCAGGCAGCTGCTCGAGGACCGCCTGTAGCTGCGGCAGTCGGGCGAGGATGCCCTCTTCGAAGCCCTCGATGAGTGCGCGGCCCGAGAAGCTGGTGTAGCCGCGCCCGGAGAAGGGTCCCTTCTTCGCGGGGCTGAAGGGGAAGTAGTCGCGGGCCGCGTCCACGGCGCTGGCGGCGGCTCTCGCCACCGCTCCGATCATGGACACGATGCCGTCGATGAAGCCCTGAATGAGGCTCCGGCCAGCGTTGAAGAGGACACCGCTGAGGCCACCGACGGCGCCGGCGGCCCGGCTCGGCAGACTCGCGACGGAGGCCACAGCCTCGGCGATCTTCCGCGCGATGACGCTGAGCATCTGGGCACCCGCGGAGGCTGCTGGGGCGAGCATTCGACCGGCCAGCGGACCGAGCGCGCTACCTGCACGGCTGGGCATCCCAGCCAGCTGCGCCACGGAGTCGCCCACCCCGGAGCGGACCCGTTGCAGCATGGACACCGTCGCGGAACCGACCTGCCGTCCCAACGCGCCCTTCAGACCGGAGATCGCGCCCTCGGCGCGGCCCGGCCACGATGCGAACTCGATGACCGTGGTGCTGACCATGTCCACCACGAGATCCTTCGCCCCCTGAAGGGCGCCGGAGAAGTCCCCGCGGAGCAGCTGCGTGACGATCTGGATCGCGGGGATGGCGAACCGCTCGATGAACTCGCCGACCAGACGAATCCAGTAGGTGAACTTCTCCAGCCACACCACCAGGTAGGGAAGGATCGCGGCGATCAGCTCGGCCAGCGGCGGGATCAGCGGGGCGATCGCGTATGCCACCTCGCCGAGCGACGTGGCCAGCTGCTCCAGCAGCCCCGTGTCCTCCAGCTCCTGGAGGATCGTCATCAGGCCCTCGCCGAGCTTGTCGATCAGCTCCTGCGCAGGCGGGCCGAGCTGGATCAGCACCGGCGCGATCAATCCCAGGGCCTTGGCGAGGAGCGGCGCCGCCGTCGTGGCCAGCTTGCTCATCGTGTCGAAGAGCGCATCAAGCCCTTCCTGGAACTCGGGCGTCCCCGTGATCTCGGCCAGCGCGCCGGTGATCTCTTGGAGGACACCGACCATGCCCTCGCCGTCGGCCGCCGAGCCGAAAATGTTCCCGATGATTTCGAAGACGTTCTCGCCGACCTCCCACAGCTCGCTGAGCAGGGAGATCGCGTCCTCGATGGCCTGCTCCATGCGGCCCGACTCGAAGGCGCTGTCCAGCTTCTTGCCGATGCCCTCGGCTGCCTTCGCCGCATGGTCGGTGAGCCGCTCGAAACTGGGACCGGCCGCCGCGCCGATCTGCCCGAGCGCCTTGACCACGATGCCGGGAATGCCCGACAGGTTGGTCAGCCCGGTACTCGCAGAGTCGATGGCCCTGCCGAGGGTGCCGCGCTCGCCGAGGTCCCGCGCGGCGGCCAGTACCCCCTTGCCCATCTCGTTGACCGCATCGGCCGAGGCCAGCAAGCCACGCCGCAGGATGGGCAGCACGGTCTGGCCCGTGCGCTCCAGGTCATCGCCCCAGTCCGCGAAGACCCTGTCCTGCACCTCCTGCTGCAACTCCCGCAGCGCCGGGGCCGCATCCCGAATCGCCGTCGCGAACTTCCGCGCCTCCGGAGACAGCTTCTCCAGCGCCTCGGCGAACTCCTCCGACTTGCTGGGGTCCAAGGCGGCCGTGACCGCGTCCTCCACCCCGACCATGGCCAACTTCAGCGTGCCCGACGCCAGCTGCACCGCAGCCATCCCCGTGACCCCGACGGCCGCCGCCGGCGCCACGTTCGCCAGCGTCGCCACCAGGCCGGCCACCACCGGCACAGCCGTACCGATCCCGGCCGCAGCCACGCCCACACCCGACAGGGCGCCCACCGCCGAACCCGCCATCGCGGGGATCCGGCGCAGCAGGCCCATCAGCCGGTTCGGGCCGTCGGTGTCCACGTCCACGTCGATATCGACGTCCGTGTCGTCCGCGCGGCGGGCGGCGGCTCGAAGCTCCTCCAACTGCCTGAGCGCCTGCCGGGTGGACGCCTGCACGTTGATGTTCGGGTGCGTGTCGGACAGCCGCTGGAGGTGCGGCTCCAGCTCCTCGAGCCGCCGTAGCGCGTCACCGATGGAGACGTCCACGCCGATCCGCTGATCGGCGAGACCCTCAAGCTCATCGCGGACGCGGGCAAGGTCGCGGTCCACATCGTCGGTGGAGGCGTCCACGTCGATCGTGGGCAGGTTCCCCACGAGGTCCCGCAACTCCCGCTGGATGCCGCCGCCGAGGGCCGCGCCGACGCTGGAACCCTGCCGGCGCGCGTCGGCGACCGTCCCAGACAGGCCGGTGAGATCGACGCCCAGGTGGGAGACGAGGTCCGGCAGGTTGATCTCGTCGGCGGCCACAGAGTCACCTCCTCATCGGCGGGCCATCGAGGCGAATCCCAGGAGGGACGTGCCGTCGGCGGGTTCGGGACTGCGTCGGCCGCCGGTCTGGTGGGCGGCCTGATGCTGCTCGGCCAGCGTCAGAAGCTGGCAGAGGGTCATGTCCCAGTAGGCGTCTGGAGGAATGTGGAGGGCACCGACGGCGAGGTAGTAGAGCTCAGCCCAGGGGAAACCGTCTCGATCGTCGCCCCGGCCTCCGGGGCCTGGTCGTTTCCCAGGGCCGCCAGCGCCTTCTGGAACGCGCCCTGGAACGCCTCCACGTACTCCTTGATGCGGCCCGGGTAGAGCAGGTCTGCGATGTCCGCGCCGTCCGTGCGGCGCCGGTACACGATGTCGCCGCTGATGCGGCGCTCGCCCTTGGCGTCCTGGTGCTCGCGGTAGTGCGGTTCGAAGCCGCCCGGGCCGACGCATCCGGCGCCCACCAGTTGGATGACGGGGCCGAACGCGGCGCCCTGACCGGTGGTGTCGATGGCGTTCTGCACGGCTGCGACGGACCCGTACCGGGCTTCGAGGAGGGCCAGGGCGCGGAAGCTGTAGCGGAGCTGGACGCGGGTGCCGTCGGTGAGGTCGACGGAGCCGCCGCCGCCGAGGAGGTCTGTGCCTGCGGTCATGGTGGTGTGTCCCTACGTGAGTGCCGGGTTTCGGCCTGCGGGTGAGGGGAGGGGCCGGGCGGGCGCGTGAGCGAGGGCGCGCCCGCCCGGGGTCACGGAGTCGCGGCGGTCGGGATCGCGATCGCGGTCTCGTTGATCTCGACGTCGATCCACTCGCCCGTCGAGATGAGCGGCACGCAGCGGGCCTGGTTCTCGATCGTGCGGTAGTCCTCCTCGGCCAGGCCCAAGCCCGGAAACGAGGACATGACGCACTTGAGGAGGCTGAAGTGGACGTCGCCGCCGACCAGGTCACCACCGGACGTGGGCGTCTTGCCGACCAGCTTGTAGGGCAAAGGCTTGGCGCCTTGCTTCAGCGACCACTTCGTCTTCTGCGCTGGGGTGGTGCCGGAGTCGGTCACCTCGGAGTCGACCAGCGCGACCAGCACGTCCAGGCTCAGCTTGGCGTGCGGGTACGACACGGTGATGTTGGACAGGGCCGCGTCGGAGTCCAAGAGCCCGTTGTCACCGCGGAGCTCCTTCACCTCCACGTCGCCGCTGATCTCCATGGACTTGATGCCGGGCACGTCGATGCCCGCCCCGTACGACGGAGTGCCGTCGGCGGGGTCGCTCAGCAGCGGGAAGATCTTCGCGTCTTCCACGGCGTACAACTTGGTCACTCGCGAGATGGGCATGGCTGTCCTTCCTGGTGCCGGGGTCCGGCCCTACGGAGTGGTGTCGGCGCCGAACGACGCGGACGGATCGGGGACGTGGTCGGTCATCGGCGGCTGCTCAGGCTCCACGGCGGCCGGAAGCGTGACCAGCTCGTCGCCCTCCAGCTCGGGCAGCGGCCCGGCGTCCTGCGGGACGATCACCCCGTCCACCACGAACCACGTGATGCCGGGCCCGTCCGTCTGCACAGACACCCCGCCGTGCGCGCCCTCGGACAAGAACGCCACCCGCTCGATGGTCGAACCGGCCGCCGCCGGCCAGGCCGAGCCGAGGTACGTCACGACGTCCTCGCGGGGCATCTCGGTGAACATGACGGTCATGCGGGGGTCACTTCCTCACGGAGCAGGGCGCGTCGGATCTGAACGGTGATGGAGTGCCGGACGCGGTTGTCGGCGATGGGGATGCGGTCGATGTCGTCCACGCGGACCGCGTGCACGGTCGCCGGGTGGGCGGGAAGCTGGCAGCCGTGCAGGGCGTGCGCGATGGCTTCAGCGAGGCCGTACCGCTCGGTGACCTTCGTCGTGGTCGCGCCGGTCTTGATGCGGGCCTGCTGCACCAGGTCGACCGTCACCGTCTCGATGATGTTGACCTCGGCATCGGGGTCCCCGAAGTCCCCGTTGGCCACGTTGTCCAGGCCGGCGGGCATGCCCTCCTGCACGACGATGAACGGCGGTGCCTGCCCCTCACGCGGTCCGTCGCGGAAGACGGGGACTCCGAACTGGAGCCCTTCGAGGCGGGCCTTGATGGCGCCCGCGGTGCTCGCGGCCATCAGCGCCTGCCGATCTGCGAGGCGTGGGCCCGCCAGAAGATCTCGGTCATTTCGATGGCGGGCCGCATGAACGGCTGCGCCCTGGTCCCGGGGTGGTTGACCTGCGCGACTGGGTGCGCGGCCCCCGGCCAGTACAGCGCGCGCTTGTTCACGGGCTTGATGACGTGCGGCGACGTGCCGTACTCCACGGCCGCCGCGTAGTTCACGTTCGTGCCGATGACGTAGCCGACCGAGCGGCCCGAGCCCTCGGCGCGGGACACGATGCTGGAGCGCAGCCTGCCGGTGTCGACCGGGGCCCGGCGGCGTGCCTCGTTCTGTACGTCCACGCGGGTGCGGTCCACGGCGCGCTTGACGTCGTCGGACATGCGGCCGAGGTACCGGCGCAGGCCTCGCTCGTACGGACGGGTGTTGATCTGCGTTGACACCTGCGTGCCAAGACGGAGACGGCCACGGGACCGGAAGCGCGCCATCACACACCGCCGATCAGGTTGTAGCCGCGGTTGAGGTAGCCCGTCAGAAGGGCGTCGACCTGCGTCGATCCGGTGGAGGCGGTGGGTCCGACGACGCCCGACGCCCCGTCGTCGTCGGTGTCCTCGATGGCGACGTTGTTGCCCTCGTCGTCCACCTGGAGGCCGCCATCCTCGGCGGCGTCCGCGTCCGACGGTGCGGCCTTCGCCTGCAAGTCCGCAGCGAGCAGCGCGCACGCCTGCCCCACCATCTGCGGCACCGTGTCGTACCCGAAGGAGCCGAGCACCTTGACCTGCTCGGCGCCCCACCGCTCCCACAGGCCGAGCCAGCCCCCGTTGTACGACTCGGCCCCGGCCACGAGATCGTCGTAGCCGCCCCACGCGAGGTGCACGGCGTCGATCTGCCCGAGGACCCGAGACGAGGTGACCCGGTACGCCGATGCGGGGATGGACGCCCCGTCGTCGGGCTCCAGGACGGGCATGACGCTGGTGACCGTGCGGACGCGGCGCGGAAGGATGACCAGTCCATCCGCGCCGACGTCCGCCACCACCACCAGGTCAGTTGGTTCGAAGACCTGCTGTGTGTAGGCGTCGATCCGCTCCTGGGCAGCAGCGATCCACGCGGTGACTTCGGCACTCGTGCCGGTACACCCCGCGTCGCGTGCGTCCTCTTCAGAGCAGTACGCCACAGGTCAGCCCTGCTCGCCCTCGGCCTCGGCGGCGTCCAGCTCCCGGCGCACGCCCTCGGTGACGACGGCGCCCTTGGTGATGATCTGCCGGGCGTAGCCGCCCGGGTGGTGGTCCAGGACCGGGCCGGTGACCTGGCCACTGCCGTTGTCGGACAGCGCCCGGTAGGCGTCGGCCGGCGCCTTCTGCCCGACCTGCCAGCCCTCGCCCGCGTCGTACTCGCGGGTGGAGATGACGGCCGGGTTCGGCTGCTCGGGCGTCTCGGTGGCCTGCGGCTCGGGGCTCTTACGCGATGTGCTCGCCATGGGTGGCTCCTCGGTGGAGGGGTGGTCTGCGGGGTGGGGCGCGGCCGGGGAGGTGGCCGCGCCCAGGGATCAGGCGCCCGCCGGGGCGAACGTGATCCGGACGAAGGCGGCCGGCGTGTGCACGGCGACGTTCGCGCGCATCTCGGCGAGCACGACGAGCGTGTTCTCGACGAAGAAGTTCGCGTGGCTGTCGGACATGAGGATCGTCACGCCCTGCCTGGTCCACAGGGTTGCGCCAGCCCGGAACCCGCCGAGCAGCGCGGTGCCGGCGGCCATGGCCACGGTGGTGACGACGCGCAGACCCCACAGGCGCATCGCGGCGCCCGGCTCCTGCACGCTGGTGATGACGCGGAACTGGCCGTTGTCGTCGGTGTCGAGCTCGATGTCCTGCCAGTCGAGCGGGTTGAGGATCACGGAGTCCGGCGGGTACAGCGCCAGTTCCGCCTGAGTCCTGGCCTTCCTCACCGTGATCAGCTTGGCATCGGTGCTGCCCGCCCCGGGCTGGTAGGTGCCGATGCCGGGCGTCGTGAGGATGCCCTGCATCTCTGTCGTGCCGTTGCCGTTCAGAACCTCGCGGTCCCGCTTGTACAGCAGGCCATAGGTGAGGCGACCGTTGATGTACCCCATCAGCTGGCCGTTGTCGTCCGCAGCCTGCCGCGTGATCGGCACCCAGTGGGCGACGGTCTTGAGCGTCGTGGTGATGAGCTCGAACTCGAACGGACCGCTCATCGGCTTCGTGGCGCCCTCGGCGACGACCGCCGCCTTGTTCCACGTGCCGACACCGGTCACCGGTCCGGAGATGTCCCGCAGGTACTCCAGCGTCGTGCCGTCGCTGGTCTGCTGGTCCAGCAGGTCCGCCACGAGCAGCGGATAGTCGGGGTTCTCGGGGATGACGCCCGGCACCCGCGTGTTCTGGAGCGGGTACGTCTGGGTCGTGGTGGTGCCGGCCGGGGCGTCGCGGGTCTCGATCGGCTCGGAGAAGTCCACGCCGATCTTGCCGCGCATGCCGCCGGCGCGGAACGTCTCGAGGGCCTTGGAGCGGACGAACGCCTCGGCGACGGTGAGCGGGTGCGGATTGCCGCGGTCGTCGGGCTGCATGCCCGGCTCCTCGCGGCGCTGCTGGCCGCCGCCCTGTGGCTGCGGGTCTCCGGCGGGGAGCGTAGCGGCCTGGAGGGCGCGGCGGCGGGCGTCGCGCTGGTTGGCCTGCTCGATCTGCGCGGTGATCTGGTCGGCGCGGGCGAGGAGTTCGTCCACGTCGCCGTCGTAGTTCTCGTCCGCGAGGAGCCGGGCGACCTCGTCGCGCTGCTCCAACAGGGTGGGGGCGCCGCCCTTGATGGCGTAGATCGGGTACCGCTTCGCCGGGTCCTCGCCGATGGCGGCGCGGCCCTTGCGGTATCCGACGGGGCGTACGCGAGCGAAGTTGCTCACGGTGTCCTCCTCGGTCCGTGGACGGCGTGCAGCCGCCCATGCGTGATGGGGTGCTGCGTCCGTCTTTCACGGCCGGTGGAACGCGCCCGGCGGTGCTCGCGGCTTTCACGTCCGGTGCGAGCGGCCCGGATGGGTGGAGGGTAGATCGATTGGCGGGTGTCGTGTGTGGGGGGTCTGCAATTCGCGGTGTCGACGGGCGTCTACCTGCGTCGTCGTCCCCGTCGG
The DNA here is from genome assembly GCF_044763415.1 of Streptomyces sp. NPDC096048. Lineage (NCBI taxonomy): Bacteria > Bacillati > Actinomycetota > Actinomycetes > Kitasatosporales > Streptomycetaceae > Streptomyces > Streptomyces sp. NPDC096048. The sequence goes on along the minus strand of NZ_JBIWGG010000002.1, from coordinate 384,980 downwards.
GAGTGCTTCGGCAGCGACTTGTACGGCGCCGATCGCTGGTTGCGGTGAGCCCAGCGCCGGGCGAACGGCATCCTCCGTGCGAACATCGCCCGCCACTGCGCCCGGCTCACGAACCGCCGGGCCATGTCACTGCCTCTCCACGGTGGTGAGGCGCAGCAGGGCCGCGCGCCGCTGCCGCTCCTGCATCCGCCGGTCCTGCTCGTCCTCGTCGGCCTGGCGCTCCTGCTCCTCGCGGATACGGTCGGCGATCGTCGGCGCGTCCACCTCGGCGTACAGATCGCCGAGCGCGCTGCGCACCGTCTTCAGCTTCGAGCCGGGGACAGCGGCCATACGGGCGGTGATCTGCGAGACCTCCACCAGCCGCGCGCTGCGGATGTTCTCCAGCGCGTCCTTCCGCTTGTCCTCCTCCATCTCGTACAGCTTCTTCCAGTCCGGCAGGTCGGTGCGCACGAAGCCCACGGACAGCTCCCGTGCCGACCCGGAGCGGGCCATCACGCGGGCGTCCCGCCCGGCGGCGGTGTCGTCGTAGCGGCCCTCAATCCACAGGTGGTCCGCGCGCTCCTCGGCCCGGAAGGTGCCCACCGGGCTGTACGGGGAGTGCATGAACAGCAGGGCGTAGTCCTGCTTGTCGAGACCCTTCCGGAACACCCCGGGGTGGAACGTGGTGCCGTAGCTGTCCTTCTTGCCGTAGCGGCAGGCGTACCCGGCGAAGGTGCCGTCGTCGCCGTCCTCTACGCGCCACTCGATGTCTTCGAGGCTGCGGAACTCGATCTCCGTCATGCTCGGGTCCTCCTGCTCTTGCACGTCTGCGCGTGCGTCTTGGCGGCCGTGAGATCTGCCACCTGCTTGACCTTGACGGCGTCGGGCAGGTCGTCACGGGTGAGGTCGACGTCTGCCACGGCCGTGATCCGGGCTGGCTGCTGGACGTGGCAGTACGGGCACTCGATCATCAGGACGTTCACGAGGCGGCTCCCTTGGCCTTGTTCAGGGCGTGCTCGGCGTACTGCTCGGCCACCGCGTCCATCAGGCCGCGGTGCACCGGGCTCAGGTTCGGCGCGTACCGGTAGACGGCGGTCGTGCCCTTCATGCCGTCGTACTCGTAGACGACGCGCGGGTCCCGCCGCGGGAAGGCGAGCGTCTTGGGGAGGTCGCCGTTCGTGTCGCGCATGACGGCGCCGCGCTGCCCGTCGTACGGGCCGCGGCGCACCTCGTGCAGCGGGACGTTCGGCGGCCGGTACGCCCCGTTGTACTGGTGGTACTCGGCGGCCTGGAGGACGCACGCGACCTCCCCGCGCAGCAGGGTTGCGGCCATGGTCAGGCTCCCTTCCGAGGCGGCCAGCACCACGTGCCGGGCTGGTCGCCTTCTTGGCGAGAGGGAGCGAAGAAGTTGGCGGGCCCGTCCAGCCACACGCTGAGGTTTACGTCCGAGTGGGTTGGGTGGTCGTTCACCGAGGTCACCATGGCCGCGTACGGCTGGCCGAGGCGGGGTTCGTTGAACTGGTCGGACACGTCCGGAGGGTTGTGGCTGAGCTGGTCACGGATGCGAGCCACGTCCTCCTCGGACAGCAGGTAGTGGACGATCCGTCCGACGGTGGGCAGGGGCATGGTCAGGACTCCTCGAACTCGAAGGTGAGCGCGCAGCGGCAGTTGATCGACTGCGCGGCCGGGGCCGACGGATCCGCCGGCCACCGAGACTTGGTGATGGTGAACCGCTTGTTCATCGCCGCGGTGCGGCCGTTCTCCTGGCGGTGGGTCTCGCGGGTCCGCTGGTCGGCGGTGGCCAGCCAGGTCTTGCGGGTGGCGCCCGCGTCCAGGGCGGCGAGGAAGCTGGCCTGGTTGTAGCCGCCGACGGTCTCCGTCCGGGCGATCATCGTGGCCCGGTAGTCCGAGAGGTTCGTGAACACCTGCTGCAACCGGGCGCGCAGCTCGGGGATCGCCTCGCCCTCAGCCACACCGGCCGCCAGCAGCTGCGCGCGCAGCACCTGCTCGGTCGTCGCGGTTACCTGCCCGGCCAGCTCCTCGAGGCGGGCCTTCAGCGCGTCCGCCACGTCGGGCTCGTCCAGGTCGAAGCTGCCGGTGATGGTGGTGCCGCCGCGCCGCCACACCCGCTCCAGGAACGGGCGCATCAGTTCCCCGGTCCGGCGCCGCCAGTACCGGCCGTCGAAGATCTCCCGGACCCGGATCCGCTGCTCCCACCCATCCGGGCCGGACGCAACGTCCATGTCGGTGAGCCGGGCGGCCGGTACCTGCTCCGGGTCGGGCGGGGCCAGCGTCAGCAGCTGCTCGCGGGCGAGCGCGGCGGCCTGCGCCCTCACCTCGGTCAGCCACTCCTCGGACCGCTGGGGCTTCTTCATCAGCCGGTCGAAGTCCCGCAGCACGCGCTCCCGCTGCTCCCGGGCGAGGGCCTGCACGGTGCGGCGCCCGGCACGCTCCAGCTCGTCGTATGCCTCGTTGATCTCGGCGAGGGAGGGTGACGACGGGGCGTCGTCGGCGCGCGTCAGCTCCCGTCGTCGGGGCGTCGGAGGGGCGTCGACCTGCGTCGGAGCGCCGCCGAGGAGCCGGGAAAGGGCGGCCTCCACGGCGCGCTCCACGACGGTCCCGACGTCGGGTGTCGACGGGGGCAGGCGGGAGAAGTCGGCGTCCCACGACCGGGCGTCGTCGCCGCCGGGCACGCCCTGGACGGGGGCGAACTGCGCCCGGTACGGGGTGAGCGTGTTCTGCCCGATCCCGCCCGGCAGCGGGTCCAGGCCGAGGACGGCGCGGGCCTCGTCCACCGTGGTGATGTCCGCGTACATCGAGGCGCGCGCTCGGTTGGCCACCGAGTCCTGCGCCTCCTGCAACGCCTCCACGCCGGACAGGTCGAACACGGCCTCCTCGTTGTCCGAGGGCAGCAGCCGCAAGTCGATCTCGGAGGAGATCATCTCCAGCTTCGGCTTGATCGTGTCCGACCACAGGGTGGCCTTCGCCGCCGCCCGGTTCTCGTACGTCGTGCCCGCGGCGAGGTAGTCGTGCGGCACGCCGAACGCCATCATCACCTCGGCCGCGTTCGCCATCCGCGACTCGAGGTAGGCCATCTCCTCGGGGGTGAAGGTGAGCCGCTCGTAGCCGATGCCCTTCCCGCCGGCCTGGCCGCCCGCGCCCGGCGTCGAGCGGACGAGGAGGTTCTTGCCCGCGTTCTCCGGGCCCTGCATCGACGACCGCCATGCGGCCTTGACCTGCTCGAACTCGGTCTCGTTCATGTCGCCGAGGTAGACGACGCCCGTCGGCCGGGCCCCGTTCGCGTACGAGGAGCGCTGCCACTCGCGGGCGTAGGCATCCATGTCGACCGCGTGCCTGGCGGCCTTCCACGGGGCGAGGCAGCCGAGCGGATCGAACGGGTGCGGGTACCGGAGCCAGAGCATCTCTTCCGGCAGCACCGGAACCTGCGTGCCGTCCGCTCGGCGAATCATGAACCCGGCCAGGTTCGCGGTCGTTGGCCGCTGCGCGAGTGGCTTGTCCACCACCACGTCGACCTGATCGAAGACGAGGTTCAGTTCCGTGATGGGGCCAAGGCCGGTCTCCCCGCGGTCGAGCCACACGAACGCCTGCCCGGCGAGCTCGGCCTGCTGGAGGGCGAGCGACTTCAGCGCGCGGGCGGACATGAAGGGGTTGGGCCGCTTGTTGAACAGGTGGCTGATCTCGTGGTTCTCGATCACGCTGCCGTCCTGCCGGGCCACCACCAGCGGCACCGAGGACCCGTTGTCGGCGATCGCCGCCACACACCGGTACGCCACGGCCGAGTTGGCGTATCCGCGGGTCTCGGCGTCCAGGGCGAGCGTCAACGACTGCTGGCCGCCGATGCTGGCCACGGTGACGGGCATGCGGTCCCGCAGCACGTCCAGCCCGCCGACCCGCTTCTCCCGGGCCCGGCTCAGCGCTCGGTTCCTGTAGTGGCTCAACTGGTCCTCCTAGGCGACCGCGGCAAGGTTGCCCGCAGGGGCGAGCATGAGATGGGTGAGGGCCCACACGTAGGCGTCGAGCCGGTCTGGGGAGTCGTCGCCGGGGACCCAGGTGGTCAGCTGCTCCTCGAGGTCGGGCAGCGAGCCGACGACGTGCGCGGAACGCTGGTCGGTGAGGGCGGCCACCGGCTCGGCCCGGGTCTGCTTGCCGCGGCTGGCGGTGACGGTGCGGTAGTTCACGGTCGGGTCGACCTGCCGGACGACGGTGCCGATCCACTCACCGCCGTTGTTGGTCTCGGCCACGATCGCGTCGGCCCGGTGCTCGTGGTACGCGCGGATCGCGCGGCGTGCGGCCTCGATCGGCGGCATCCGCCCGGACAGGTCATCGATCGCGTAGCCGTGCTGCCGCGCGAACCCGTTCTTGTCCGGGATGTACGCGGCGCCGCGCCCGGCCACGATGATGCCCATCTCATCGGCCTCATCAGTCGACGTGGCCGCGGGGTCCATGGCCACGACGACGCTGGACAACGGCGGGGTAGCGCCGACGCGGGCGGCGTCCAGCCCGGCCATCGACCACAGGGCGCCCTCGATGTCCTCCAGGAGGACGCCGTCCAGCTCCTGCGCCTCGATCCTGGTCCCGGCGTACTTGGCGATCAGGTGCTGGCGCATCTCCTCGGGGAGGTGGATGGCGTCGCGTGTGCGGCCCTGCGTCACGTGGACTTTGGGGCTGGCCTTCAGCTCCACCAGTTCCTTGCGGGGCTTGGGCGTGGTGGAGCCGATGTAGTGGGGGTTGGGGCCGATGCGCAGGCCCATCTCGCTGTGGGTGATGGCCTCGGAGAGGCGGCGTTGCGCGGCCACCTCTTCCATCCAGACGAGGCAGCGGTTACCGCCGGCGCGGAGGCGTTCGACGTCGTCAGGGGTGTGCGCGCCGAACAGCTTGGCCTCGGCTCCGTTCGGCCAGCGGGCGAAGGTGCCGCCGGCCGTGGTGCGCAGGACCACCCGCGGGTCATGGGCGCGGAGCCCCGACGGGCCGTTGACGCAGGCTTCCACCGCGTCGCCCTGTGTCGGGGCGATGATGGCCATGCGGTGGCCGCCGCGTAGCCGCGGGTCGCAGGGCGGGCCGTTGACGTGGTCGACCATGTAGCGGGCGCAGCCGTCGGTCTTGCCGGTGCCTCGGCCGCCGAGCTGGAGCCACCAGCCGAGCGTCTCGATCGCGTCTGGAGGGACCTGCCACGGGTACGGCGTCCACCGGTTCCAGCGCTTCTGCCACAGGCGGGCGGCCAGCTGCTCCTCGAGGAGTGCCAGTTCTTCGGGGGTGAGCTGCTGGACGCGGGCACGCAGCGTCTCCAGGTCGACGGTCATTTGGCCCCCAGCTGCTCGAACTCTTCGGCGAGCGCCATGACGCGGGCCGTCATCTCGTCGGTGACAGTGACGCTGGCCTTCACGGGGGCGTACAGGCCGAGGAGCTTGGCCTGGTGGTCGAAGAGGCGGACGAGGCCTTCGACGGCGCGGACATCGCCCTTGATGACCTTGGGCATCAGGGAGTTGATGGCGATGTCCAGGTTGCCGAGCTGCTCGCCGAGGTACTCGCCGTGGGCGGCCTTCGCCTCCTCGGCCAGTTCGGCGACTCCGCGCTTCCACGCCTTGTAGACGTTCTTGACGTCGCAGTCGAGGCGGGCGGCGATGTCGCGGAAGGCGAGGCGTTCTTGGGTGCGCAGGCGTACGACCTCGTGCTGTCGCACGAGGCCCAGATCGTGGTGCGCCTGGCGCCGCGGCATGTCACCTCCCTGTACGGAAGGTACGGATTTTGAGCGGGCCAGGATCTTGGGGTCTGCAATTCGCGGACGTGGCGAGGCCCCGCTGCCGCTGGTCAACGGGGCCGTGGTGGTACCGAGTCAGGCGTTGCGGGCCCTCCACTCGGCCGCGCGGATGACTGAGGAGTGGATGCCGACGACCGGCCGGGCCGTCTCCGTGTGCGACGGCGCGGGCTGCACGTTGATGGTCGTACGGCTGACCGCCTCGGCGACCGGGCGCAGGGCGCGCCCCAGGTTCTCCAGGAACGTGAATGCCGCAGCGGCCACCTGACGCTCGAATTCGGACGGCTCTCGAACGGAAGCGGCCACACGGCCACGGTCGACCTGGCTCAGGGCCCGGGCGCGGTTGGGATAAGGGCGGTAGGTCATGGTTCATCCTCCCGTAGAACGGGGCCCGCGTCAGCCGGTCGACGGGCAGGCGTCCCACCGCCACGCGCCGCCCTCACGCACCCACGGCTGCCCTTCACGCTCGAACTGCGGGATATTCCCCGCCCCATAGCTCACGCGGGCGAGGTCCCCGGACAGCTGATCGACCTTCACGTCGGTCGCCTTCTGCGCCCCGTACTGCTGGTGCGCACCCTCAGCCATCCCCACCCACGACGCCTTCGTCATGGTCTTCTTGCAGCGCTCGGACAGCGCGGCGTAGCCGGACTCGTCACCGCTGAACAGCGCGGCCGTGTAGTCCCGGACGGCTTCCTCCAGGTCGGCCTTGGCGGTGCCGTCGTCGGGCGCGGGCGTCTGGCCGGCGGCCGGGCTGGACGCCGTGCTGGTGGCCGGTGCGGCGTCGTCGCTTTCGTCGCCCGAGGAGCAGCCGGTGACGGCGAGGGCCAGGGCGGCGGTGAGTGTGATGGTGGCGCGGGTGCGCATGGGTCCCCCCACAGGACGGTGGTCAGTGAGGGGCATGGTGTCATGGCGGGCGTGGGTGAGGCCCCGCCCTGGGGGAATGTGGGCGGGGCCTCGTTGACGGTTCCGACGGTACACCGCCGGTCTGACAGTGCTACTTCTTCGGCTGCTTCGGGGTGCCGGGGACGGGCTTCTTCTCCCGGGGGTACCAACCGCCGCGCGAGGCGCTGTAGTCCGTCTCCTTGCCCCGTAGGCGCGGGTCGTCCTTCTTGATCGGCTTGGGGAATCCGAGTGCCATGATGGCCTCTCCGTCTCGTGCTTCGGGATGGGACCGGGGCGGCCGGCGTCTTGGCGGATGGACGGCCGTCCCGGGGCGAGTGGGTCAGAGGTCGCCGCGGCGCTCCAGTTCGTCGAGACCCTGGTCGATGCCGTAGTGCGCGGCTTCGCGCGTGGCGTCGGACATCTCGGGCCGGTTGATCTCTTCCCTGAGTCGCTGCACCTCGGCCTTGATCTCGGTGCTGCTCACGTGGTCGTAGCGCTTCATCTGATGTGCTCCTGTTCTCTGAGGGAGGACCGGGGCGGGTCGCCTCGGAAGGTCTATGCGGTCGCCTCGTCGGCGGTGTGCACGATGTGCACGTGGGTGTGGTTCGGGCGGTCGGGCGGAACGCTGCGGTAGATCAACATCCCCTTCTGGCCTTCGAGAGGGGTTACGCCGAGAAGCGTGTGACCTGCGCATTCGCTACAGGTGTGGCGCCCCTCCCCCGGTGGGGGAGGGGTGGACGAATCGGACACGCGGCGGGTGACCGACCACCAGACGGCCACAGTGCACGCGGCCACGGTTGCGAGGATTCCGGCGGCGTCGGACACGGCGAACAGCACGCCGAACACGAGGGCGAGCAGCAGCACCACGACCACGGCACCGGCGAGCGTGCTCCGCTCCTCGGGCTCCTGCGGCTCCTCGGCCGCCTGCTTCCGGCGCCCCATCACAGCCGCCCATACAGGCCGTCGCCAAGCCAGTTCACGGCGACCGCGATCGGGGCCGCAGCGAACCCGGCAATGCCAGCCGACGTGCCGTGGCAGATGCCGCACCAGGCGCCGCGCTTCAGGTCCACGCCATACCCGGTCTTCCGGGACAGGACGATCAGGATCGCGGTCAGGATGAGGACGACGGCGCCGCCGGGCTGCGTGAGCGGCAGGTAGGTGACGCGGCCCGCGGTCTGCCCTGCCTGGCCGCCGACGCCCCACACCAGGGCGACGTCACCGAGCCAGTTGGAGATCCACAGCGCGGTGTCCGCGGCCCAACCGATGAGGCCCCCGACGCCGAGAACGACCAGGACGCCGTACGTCCAGGCGAGGAGGAAGGGGAGCAGGGTGCCAGCGTGGCCGGCGGGGTTGTGGCGGAGGGCTTTGAGGCCGGGCCACCAGTCGGCGAGGTGCCAGGCGAGGAGGAGGAAGCCGACGGTCACGCCGCCGTACGTCACGACAGTCATGTCTGGGGTCCTTCAGCGGAGGACGGCGACGCCGAGCGCCGCGAGGGTGAGGATCAGGGCGCACGTCCCGGACACGGGTGGGACGGTGCGGAGGTCGACAAGGGCCAGGCCGAGGAGCCCGAAGGCGGCTGCGAGCACGAAGAACACGGCGAGCAGCACGACGGTCACCCCGCCTGGTGCAGCTGCGTGGGCCGCTGGGGCAGGTCCTTCAGGTGCGGCTCGTGGTTCTCGATCTCGGCGCGCAGGTTGCCCCGGAGGATCGACGCGGACGGCTTGGCCAGTTTGGCGGCGACCAGGGCCGCGCCCATCTCGCCGGTGGTGGGCCGGAACCCGGAGTCGTACAGGCGGCGGATGATCGCGCACCGGGCGTCGCTGTATCGGATGGCCGGTCGCTCCGGTCGCTGCTCCTCGAGGGCGGGCCGCTCTCCGGGCTCCTCGGCGGGCGGGAGGGCGGGGGCCTGCTCGGGCATCGGCGGCACAGGCTGCTCCTCGGCGCGCTCCACCGTCACGGCCGGGGCCGGGGCGGGCGTCTCCTCGGCGGCCGGGCGCCGGGCGAACCAGACGTGCAGCTGCCGCATCAGCGCGCCGAACGCGAGCAGGGCGGCCACCGGCGGGACCGCGGCCACCACGTACTCCAGCACCGGGGCGTCCGGGCCGACGCCGGCCACGTTGAGACCGATGGAGCCGAGGGCGCCGACCGCGGTCAGGGCGATGGCCCACGGGTCGACGGTGCGCAGGTAGGAGGCGCGGAGGATCAGCAGCTCACCGGCGAGGTAGAAGAGGTCGAGGACGGCCGGCCACGCCCACGCTCTCGCGGGGTCGGCGCCGAGGCCGTGGGCTTCGGCGACGTCGTGCAGGTGGTGGTAGCTGAGCCAGAAGGCGATGCCGGTGATGCCGGTGATGATGACGGCGGCGCCGACGGCGAGGCCGAGCCCGGACGTAGCCGCCGGGTCTGGGGTGTGCGTAGGCTGCTGGTCAGCCATGGAGGTCACTCTCCGGTGGTCAGAGTCCCGTTCGGTGGTCGCACACCGGCGGGGCTCGTTTCAGTTGTGGGGCGTCGTCGGGCGTCGTCGGCCCGTCGTGACGCCCAAGGGGTCCCCCTTGGGACCAGAGAGTACCCCTTGGGTGGCGCTGTGTGCAGCCCTACTCTCCGGGCGGGAGGTGGCGTGGGTGGCTGGTGAGGTCGAGCGGGTACGCGAGGCGCTGCGGGGGCTGGAGGCGATCCCCGATGCGCTGGACCGGGCGGCGGCTTGCGCAGAGGTGCTGCGCGAGTGGCCTGAGCTGCACCGGACGTTGGCGGACGTGCGGCAGCAGGCGGTGCGCACGGCGAAGGATCAGGGCCACACGTTCCGGGAGATCGGCGCGCGGATGGGCGTGACCGGGGAGACGGCCGGCCAGATCGCGGCGGGGAAGAACCGGGCGTCGTCGTAGACGTGTCGACGCCCCGTCACCGGCCGTCTGTGGGCGGGGTGACGGGGCGTCTGGCCTGCGTCGATCAGTAGCCGTCGAGGTACTCGGTTTCGATGCGCTGCACGGCCCGGGCCGGGAAGATGATCGGCGCGCCTCTGCTGGTCCAAACGACCCACTGGCCAGTGGGCGAGGCCAGCTCCAGGGCCTTGGCGGTGGCGAAGGTGTAGGCGTTGACCCCCTCGGGGACGGGGATGGTGCCGCCGGGGTACCGCTTGCAGGCGGCGCCGACGATGAGCACGAAGCGGATCTCTCGGGCTGCGGAGGGCGAAGTGGTGACGGCCATGGTCAGTCCTTCGTGGTGGGCTGCTCGGTGCCGTCCAGGGCGTAGGTGATGCGGCGGGCGGAACCTTCGATGGCGAGCGCCGAGGTCTCGTAGCCGTCGGTTCGGGCCGCTGCTGCGTCGGCGTGGAGCTGATCGACCATGGCGCGGACGCGTTCGAGGGCGGCCTGCGCCTGATCCCGCTCCCCCTTCGCGTCCCGCCACTGCCGGTTGCGCAACCGGATCTGCGCCCACAGGTTCTGTATCTGGGTGGGGTCGGCACCGTTCGCGCGAAGGCCGGCGCGAAGGACGCGCAGTTCGGTCTCGGCGATGTCCGCGCGCTGCACCGCGCGGGCGCGTTCGGTCTCGGACCGGTTGGACGTTTCGTGCGCGATGCTCAGCAGCTCCTCGGCCTGCTCGGCGCGGCGGTGGGCGTCGGCGAGGAGATCCGCCGCACGCTCGGCCTTCCGCGCCCGCTCCTTTGCCAGCTCCAGCGCTGCGGCGATGCTGTCCCGGTCGCGCTCGATCTCCTCGGCCTTCGCCTTCCACGTGGCACGGCCAGCGCGCAGCTGGTCGGCGCCCCGTATCTCGGCGTCGACCAGGTCCCGGAGCGCGGCGACTTCGCCGGAGGTGAGGGTGCCTCGGTCGGCGCGGGCGAGGAGGTTGTGCAGGCGTTCGCGGCGGATGGCGCGCTGCTGGTCCCCGTCGGCGGCCGGGGCGCTCAGGTACGCGCGCATCGGCGCTTCGTCTTCGGCGACCTCGCGGGCATAGGGGAACGGCAAGGACCGCTTCACCCCGTCGTCGGCCGGGGCCTGCTGCTTGTGCTCGCGGGCCACGTGCTCGGCGAACAGGCGGCGCGGAATCATCGCGGGCGGCGGACAGAACGGGCAGGGCTGGCGTACTTCGATGCCGCTGAGGGGGCTGGTGAAATCGGGCCTCGGCCCGTCGTCGGCCGTCGTCGTCGGGGCGTCAGCGGACGTCGACAGGGCGTCGGCGATCGCCTTGGCCTGCGTTGTCAGCCTGTCGACGGCGGCGACGACGGCCCGCGCGTCCGCGCTCATGGGGCTCATGTGGTCTGGTCCTTCCGGGTGCAGGTGGTGGGCTCGTGCTCGGCGCCGGCGGACGTCCACCAGCGCTCGCAGCACGCGGCGGCGAGGGCGACGGCGACCACGCCGTCCTCCAGGCCGATGTGTTGGGCGGGTGGGCGTGCAGCGCGCTCCGCGCGTTCGGCGGCAACGCGGGCGGTGATCCGGCCGCGTGACCAGAACCCGTGACACCAGACGGCGGGCAGACCGACGACGATCGCGAGGGTGATCAGGGCGGCGGCGGTGGTGCTCACGGCTTCCTCCAGGGCGGGTAGGCGTGGTGGGCGAGGGGCAGGCCAGCGGTGACCATGACGAGGGCGACGAAGGCGACGACGTGGATCACGGTTGCGCCCCGTCCTGCCGCGCCCCGGCGGCGTGCCCGGTCTCGTCCTCGACGGTGTACGTGGTCGTCTCGCGGACGAGGCGGCGCTGCACCCGCGTGCCGTCGTTCCACAGCGGGCGCCGTTCGCTGGACATCCGCAGCTGCTCGGCGGCCTGGGAACGGTCGCGGCGCAGTCCGCTGGCGGGCATCCACTCGTCGCCGTCGAGGATCTCGACTCGCCACTGGTGCAGCGGTGGGTGGGCCTGCGTCTCGGTGGCTGCCGTCTCGTCGGCCATACGGCGCAGCCGCCGCGCGAGTCCCGCAGCGACGTCGAGGGACCGGGCGCGGGCGTTCGGATGGAAGTCGATCCCGGCGATCTCGTCGGCGGCTTCGCGGAGGACGGCGGTCCGGTCGGCGAGCACGGGCACCCCGGCCAGCACCGCGTCGGCCATCGCCTCGAACACCTCACGGTCCGCCGGGAACGCCTTGTTCCAGTGCGGCTCGCGGGGCGGGCGCTCCCGCTCGTACAGGGCGGCGGCGATGCGGTCGCGGAGCGGAGTCTGGTCGGTCATGGTCGTCTCCTGGTCGTGGTGGTGGGTGATCAGTCAGGCAGCGCGTGCAGCGGCCTGTACGGGCGCAGGAGCGCCGCACGCGCCCTCGGCGGCCCGGCGGTCGCCGAGATCCGCCACAGGCGCTCCAGCAGCCGCACGCGCCGCACGACGACGCTCCGCAGACTTCCGGCCCTGCGCCCGCTTACACGGCACACACGCCTCCTCGCCCATCCGGCGATGCATCAGATAGCCGCGCACCGTCCCCCCAGCCGCGTGCGCCACTGCCAACAGCCGGCGCCGCTCCGCCTCCACGGCCTCGTCGTGCGCGGCCCGGCACAGCGGGCACGGCTGCTCGCTGCGCCGGATGTGCGTCCGGTAGCCGCGGTCCGTCCCGCAACCCGCTGCGCGCGCCTCGAAGTCGACGCCGCCCCACACGCCGTGCTGCTCCTTGTTGGTGAGGGCGTGCTGCTGGCAGGCGAGGAGCAGGGGGCAGGCGTGGCACTGGCGGGCGGCGGCGTGGCGTTCGGTGGGGTCGGTGCTGAACCAGGCGTCGGCGTCGAGGCGGCAGGGCAGGCCGGGGGTGCGGATCATCAGGTCGTGCAGGGCGGTCATCCCGTGCCTCCCAGGGGGTTGGTCGTGGGGCAGTTGGCTGGTCAGGCGGTGGTGGCTGGTCAGGTCATGCACCAGCCGCTGTCACAGGCGCCGTCGGCCTCGTCGAACATCGGCAGCAGGTCGACGCCGTCGGGGATGGCCTGGCGCAGGGGCTTGTTGAAGCGGGTGAGGTAGACGTGGTCCTTGCCCAGCTCGTCACGGCGCTGGTTCAGGAGTTCTTCGAGCTGACACGCCTTCTCGAACAGCTCGGGCTCGTCGCGTCGCTGGTCGTGCCACGTCTCGGGCCGGTGGAACGGGCAGAAGTAGCAGCTGCTCTTGGGCGGTACTGGCAGTCCGGCTTCGCGGATGACGCGGGCACAGTCGGTGCGCCGCAGTCCGAGATCGAGCAGTGGGTACGTGATGACCTCGTGCGGTTCGACGCGCCGGTTGTTGGCTCGGTGGATCTCATCAACGGAGATGCCTATGCCGATCACGGCCGGGGCCGCTTCGGTCGCACCGCGCCGCTTCAGTTCCTTCGCGATCGTCTTGATCTTGAAGTCGACAGTGCAGCTTCGAGTGCCGGGCGCTCCGTTCGACATGCGCACCGGGATGGGCAGGGATCTGGACCCCTCGCGAGTCAGGCGGCCCATCAGGGTCTCAACGGTCCCATCTCGCTTCACGCGGTCGAGGACGGCCAGTTCGATGCCGTGCTCGGCGGCGTAGGGCCTGGCGTACTCCTCGAGGTACCGCAGGGTCGCCGGGTTCTCGGAGTCGTCGCCGACGTTGGCCATGAGGAATAGCCGGAAGTCGATGCGGCCCTGTGCGGCGAGGACGAGGAGGGCAGTGGATTGAACGCCACCGCCGTAGCTGATGGAGCGGAGCGTGGGCGTGGTCATGCGGTGTGCCTTCCGTGGTCGGTGTTCTCGGCGTCGCGTTGGCAGCGGGCGCAGAGTCCGCGGCCGGGACGGATGAGGGGGATGTGGCAGCCGCGGCAGCGTCCAGCGGTGGCGGCGGGCGGTGGTCCGGCGCTCGGCATCGGCGCGGTGGTGGGAGGTTCTTGGGGGAGCTGATCTTGAGGGCCGGAAGCCCGATCCACCTGAGGTTGGTCAACAACCTCAGCCCCGTCATGGGAAGACCGTGGGAACCCCCCTGGGTTGTTCGGGGCGCGGTCCCCCGAACCATTCGGGGCGCGGTGCCCCGAACCCATACCGGGCGCGGTGCCCGGAACTTCTTCAGCCGTACCGCCGGTAAGTTCCGGGCGCGGTCCCCCGAACTGGTTCGGGGCGCGGTCCCCCGAACTTTCGGCGTCCTCGGACCACGCTGCGGGCCGCTTCCCCGGCTTCCGAGCGGTCGACTTCAGGTAGTCCTCGGCCGCCTGCCAGTCCGGGAACGGGTGCACGACGATCACGTACCGGGCCGCCCGGCCGCGCTTCCGCTCGCCGAGCACCTGGACGACGCCGGCTCGTATCGCGGCCTCCATGTAGCGGCGGGCGTCCTTCTCGTCGCAGCACGCAGCCTTGGCGATGTCCTGGATGCGGATGGGCTTGCGGTCCGAGTTGAAGGCGATCTCTCCGGAGGCGGCGGCGAGGTTCCGCAACTGGCAGAGCAGCAGGGGCAGGCCGGACCGGCGCAGGTACGTGGACATGGCGCGTGTCCACTTCCACGACAGGGCGTTCCCGTAGGCGTTGGGGACGCTGCCGCTGGCGGGGGCCTGCTCGTCGCTGCTCAACTCGGTCTTCTTTCAGGCGGGGTGTGGCGGGGGCCGACGGGCCCGGGACGGCGCGCGGTGGGGTCGTCCCGGGCGGTGGGCGCTAGCGGACGTACTCGGCGCGACGGCGGTCTTCCTTCTCCCGCTCGGCCTGCCGGAACTCGGCCTCGGACGGGTAGCCCGCGAACGAGGAACCGAGGAGGTCACCCGCCTTACGGGGGCCGTTGCCGATCTCGTCGAGGGTTCCGTCCATGCGGCGGGCCCTCCACATGGCGCGCTTCGCCTCGAGGAGCGCGGCCTGCTCCTCGTCGTCGCGGGCGGCCTCGCAGCCGGTGACGCGGAGCTTCACCTGCGGCTGCTTCTCCTCGCCCTTGGCGTGGCCGGTGTACTGGACGGAGGACAGTTCGACGATGGCGACGATGGTCTCGCCGGGGTTCTCGAAGAGCTGGCGGCGCTGTTCGTCGGAGAGGGCGACTTCGACGAGGCCGGCGGTGGCGTCGAGCTTGACTTCGACCTGTGCGTCCTTGTGGAGCTTGGGCATGGGGTTCCTTCCGGGTTCGGTGGTGCCGGGGGGTGGGGGTCAGGTGTTGTCGGCGATGGCCTGCGCGAGGGCGAGGCCGAAGCGCTGGCGGTCGCGTACGGGCATGGCGGGGTCGAAGGCGAAGTGGATGCGGACGAACGGGCCGTTGGCGCCGTCGAGGTTGATCACGTCGGGCGAGGGCTCGAGGCCGTCGGCGCCGAGGTTCACGGCCCACTCGGACACGTTCGCCGCGCCGTTGATCAGGGTGTGGATCTTCCGCTGCGCCTCGGCGTAGACGTCCGTCCCGTCACCCTCGGGGTCGAGCGCTCCGGCCCATGTGGCGCCTTCCGGCGCGAAGTCGGGGTCCTCATCGATGACGGTCGACTGGATGTGGCGGTCCTCCATCTGCTCGCCGACGCCTACGTAGTCGGGGTCCGCGGTGAGGCTGGCGTGCTGGCGGGCGGCTTCGGTGCGGAGGTCGTCGTCGGTGTACGGGCGATCGGTCACGTGGTCGGTCCGTTCTCGTGGTGGGTGGTGTCCGCGGCCGAGGCGGCGCGGTAGGTGTAGAGGGCGGGTGCACGGCGCGTCCCGGGTATGTCGAGCCCTTGTAGCGCCCACGGACTGTGGGCGTCGCACCGCCAGCCGACGACGTAGAAATGCACTTCGCCGTCGTGGCCGGGGGCGGGGGTCTCGCAGGGGCCCGGGATCGCGCCGTTCATGCCGACAGTCCGAAGATGGCCGCGAACGCCTTGTCGGCCCGCCGGTTGGCCTCCCGCAGCGGCCGGTCCGCGTAGTGCGCACCAGCGACGCAGCCAGGCATGTCGCAGGTGCGGGTCAGGCGTCCCTCGGGGTCGCGGCCGTGGTGCAGGCGGAACGCGACGCGCGGGGCCGGGGTGCGCCGGCCGCCGTGGCAGACGATCGGCAGCGTGCCGTCCAGGTAGCCGGTCCACCTCACATGCCCGTCGTCGCCAGCCTCGGCGTGGGCGCGGTAGGCGTCCTCGATGGTGGCGTGTGGGGCACCGCCGCCGCGGACCCGAGGAGGAAGGTCGAGCGCGTGGTGGGTCGCGCTGACGGTCTTCCGGCTGACGTGGAGCTGGCGGGCGATGTGGAGGTGGGAGACTTCGGCGCGCAGTAGCTCGGCGATGTCGGCGCGGATCTTCATCGGGTCACCGCCCCGTAGCCGAGGGGGTCCTCGTCGGGGGCCAGGCCGCGGACGACGAGGACCAGCTGCCCGCCCTTCACGACCGGGCCGAGACGCATGTCCGGGCCGAGGAGCCGGGTGTGGTCGTCGTCCTCGAGGAGGCCGGCGTCCACGATGCCGTCCACGGCGGCCTTGAACGACGGGTACCAGTTCGCCGGGTCGTGACGGCCGTTGCCCTTCGGGTGGACGACGCCGAGGACGTGCGCCCGCTGGAACAGCGGTCGGGGGCGGACGGCGTCCAGGGCGTCCATGAGGGCCGGGCACTCACTGACGGCGTCCCGCGCGGCGCGGCGCAGCTTGGCCACCGCCTTCATGCGGTCCTTGTAGTGGAGCGCCCGGTTGGAGTTCAGCAGGGGCAGGCCAGCGGGCAGGGGGATGACGAACGGTGCGGGCCGGGGCCCGGCCACCGCGGGGGTGGCCGGACGCTCGGGGTCGAACAGGGCGGGCGTCGTCACGCTGCACCGCCCTTGGTCTGCTGCTGTGCGCGCCACCGCCGGTGGTAGTCCGGGCGCCGCTTTCGCCACTCCCGCAGGTACTCGCGGGTGAAGACGCGGTGGGCTTCGAGGGCCGGTTCGCAGGCGGGCAGGTTGCCGGTCCGCTGGTGTCGCTGGTAGCCGCGGTCGTCACCGGTGCAGCCGATGGGGCAGGTGCTCGCCTCCGGTTCCGGGGTGGTCGTGTCGCGCATGGGAACCGCGCGCAGCTCGGCGAGGGCACGTTCGATGGGGTCAGCCACGGGCCACCGCCGTGGGCGTCTCGCAACGGCACGTCCAGCAGGTACGGGTGCCGGTGCCGTTGAAGCGGTGCAGGGTCACGCGTTCCTCGGCCGGGCAGTACCCGAGGTCGTCAATCTCGGTCGGCCGCAGCAGCTCCCGCAGGGGCGTGGTCTCCTCGAGGGCGCGCGGCGCGCTGGCCGGGACGGCGAGCCACCGGGACAGGAGCGCGCCGACGCTGATGGATAGGACCAGGGCGAGAGCGATGTAGGCGAGCGTCACGACGTCGCCCCCGCCCCGGGCTGCTCGCCCGCGCCGACAGCGGCCGGAGCGGTGATGCCCGGCAGGGGCAGGGTGCCCGACTGCCACGCCTCGGCGATCGCGTCGCGCGCCGCGGGCTTGAAGCGGAGCGAGTGGTTACGGGACCGGGTCGCCTTCACCTCCACGCCGGGCACGTCGTGCAGCTCGCCCGTCTCCTTGTCCACCACGCGGGCCACGCCGGCGGCCGTCATCTCGGCGAGCAGCTTCTCGGCGAAGGCGCCCCGCACTTCGGCGACGAACCGCCGCTCCACCTCGCCCGGGTATGCCTCCATCACCCACGCCTTGAAGGCGTCGCCGTCGGTCACCTTGGCCTCGGGCTTCGGGTCGGTGAGGGACAGCGTGGCGACGGGCGTACCGTCGGGCAGAAGCGCGGCGATCTGCCGGGTGCCGGTCTCCTCCTCGGCCTTGTCCAGGCCGGACTGGAGGTCGCGGCGGACGGCGGTCAGCCGGTCCTTCACGACGTCGGCGAGGGCCTTCAGCGTGGCTTCCTCAAGGGCCAGTTCACGGAGGTTGCTCATGCGGCGGCGCTCCCTGCCATGAGGTCGCGGGCCTGCCGGAACTCGGCGGCGGTCCCCTGCTCGATCGGGTGGCCGAACGCGGTGACGAACTGGTCGGGCAGCCCGTCGGCGAAGTTGACGGCGCGGGCGGCCTCCCACATGGCGTCGAGGGCCTCCTGTCGCTCACCCGGTCCGGCGGGCGGCATGGCGCCGGGACGCCGCTGCTGCTCGGCCGGGGCCGGGGCGGACGGCTCCTGCTTCGGCACGGCCCGGGGCGCCGGCGGGGTCGGCTCCGGGTCCTGCTCGCCCTCGGCGTGGGCGGGGGTCGGCTCGCCGCCGACCGGGGTGTCCTCCGACTCCTTCACGGGCTCGCCCATGTAGGCGAGGGACCGCAGGACGACGGGGGCCTGCGAGCCGTCGTTGTAGAGGGACAGGCCGAACTGGTCGCCGAGGTTGACCGCGCACCGCTTCAGGGCCTGGCTGAGCGCGGTCTTCATGGCGAGGTCGTGGGCGTCGCCGATGGACGGCTGATTGATCGCGTCGCCTGCGGCGGCGTCCTCGAAGACCGTCATGGGGCGGCCGTCGGTGCCCTTGATCGTGAGGCGGACCTGCGCCCGGTACACGATCGTCCAGCGCGACCGGTTGCCGTCCTTCGTCTCACGCTCGGAGACGAGGTCGAGCGACTGCGTCTCGATGGTGAAGCCGTCGAAGCCGAAGATGCGGATCAGCTGGCGGCGGACGTCCCACGCCTCGAGGTGGGACATGCCCCGCAGGTGACGGACGCGGTTCTCGCTGATGGGCTGGAGCAGGAACGCGACCTGCTTATCGGTCAGGCGACCGGGATTGGTGCTCACGAGATGCGGTCCTTTCGGGCGGTGCAGAGCGTGTAGTAGCGGGCGTTCGGCTGGTCGTGAAGCCGGAGC
Source organism: Streptomyces sp. NPDC096048 (assembly GCF_044763415.1). NCBI lineage: Bacteria > Bacillati > Actinomycetota > Actinomycetes > Kitasatosporales > Streptomycetaceae > Streptomyces > Streptomyces sp. NPDC096048. Next base: position 366,737 of record NZ_JBIWGG010000002.1, on the reverse strand, counting down.
ACGCCCTGCCGGGCGCGGCGGGAGAGGAAGGCGCGGGCGTCCTCGCGGTACAGGCGTCGGCCGTAGCGGACGGCGTAGAGCTGCTGGACGCGGGCGGTGTTCCACTGGCCGCCCCAGGTGCGGATCGCGTGGTCGAGGACGCGGTCCCAGTCCGGGGGCCAGGAGGGGGCGGGGCCGGCGGCCGGGGCGGTTGCCCCGGCCTGCACGACGGTCGACATCAGGCGCCGTCCTTCCTGCTCTTGAGCGTGTAGAAGCGGCCGTCCTTCGGCCCGTGCTGGAGGAGGTGGCCACGGCGGGCCAGTTCGGCGAGGTCCCGGCGCGCGGTGCTGCGCTGCGTCGGCCCGCCCGTCACGCGGCGCAGGGCCTGCACCTGGCCGACTCGCCACTGCCCGCGGTGGGTGCGGATCGTGTCGAGGAGCTGCGCGAGGCGCTGTTCGCGGGCGGGGGTGGCGTCGGCCGGGGTGCGGCTGCTCTTCCCCTGCTCGGCGCGGGCGGCGGCGTCGTCGGCCCGGTGCTCGGCGAGGAGCTTGCGGACGTCGCCGAGGTCGCCGTGCTCGGCGACGGCGTGCAGCGTGGCCAGGGTGCCGCGCAGCATGTCCAGCTCACCCGGGTACGCCTCGGGCCCGGGGCGCTCGGCGTCGTACCGGGCGAGCAGCTGCCCGGCGAAGGCGGCCGGGTCCTGGTACTCGGCGTAGCAGACGCGCAGGGCGTGCTCGATGACGGTGCGGTAGCTCACCGGGCACCCCCGTGGTGGCGGTGGATCAGTCGGGCGAGGAGAGAGGGGAGGTCGCTCGCGCAGAACGCGACCCAGACGAGTCCGGCGGCGGTGGCCCAGATCAGCCATTCGAGGAAGATCACGACCGGTCACCCGCCTCGGCGTCCGGGCCCGGCGCGGTGTTGTGCGCGTGCTGTGCCTCCGCGATCAGCCGCCAGGTCCCGCACGTCTTCTCCACCTCGGCCAGCGCCGTCTCGGCGGTCGCGTGGGTGATGGCGGACGCGGCCAGCTCGTCGAGGAAGCCCGTCAGGTCCTCGTGGTCCATGAGCCGGGCCCACGGCAGCGCGGGCGGGTACGCGTCCAGCTCGTCGCTGCGGTAACCGTGCCCCGGCCTCCGCCAGGCCGCGCACGCCTTCTCCACCGCCGCCAGAACCTCGCGGTCCGGGACCTCCGGGGAGTGCTGCCACCGGCCCATCGCAGCCGACACGAGGTCGCCGAGGAATTCGTGCAGATCGTCGTCCGACATGGTGTGCGCCCACGGGAGCGCGGTGCCGTTCTGCGCCTCCAGCTCGGCGACGCGTGCCTCCGCCTGCCGGATCAGCGCGGCCTGGGCCTCGAAGTTGTCGGCCTGGTTCCTCTGACACTGCTCCAGCTCGGCGACGCGGTCCCGCAGTGCGTTCTCGACCTTCAGTCGCTCGCCGCGCTTCTGCACCAGGTCGGCGACCGTGGCCGCAGCCTCGGCGAACTGACGCTTCACCGTGCGGGTCTCGTTCTCCGCCCGGAGCCGGGCCTGACCCAGTTCGTCGACCTTGGCCAGGAGCTGCTCGTTCGTCGCGAAGACGTTGTCCCGCTGGTCACGGAAGGCGTTGCGCTGCCGCCTCAACTCGGCGGCCCGAGCCTCAGCGTCCAACAGCCGCCGCAGCACCGGCCCCATCCGCTCGCCCATCCAGGACACGAGGTTGAGGCAGTACAGGTCTTCCCACGTCGGGTGCTCGTGCTCGCGCCGGTCCCGCACCGACTTGGCGAGCTGCTCCACCAGGTGGCCAGTCGCGGGCTTCGCGTCGCCAATCAGCTCGGCGATCGCGACGCGCTGCTCGGGCGGCATCTGGGGCTCAGGGCCGACCGGCATCGGCAGCGCGCCCAGCTCACGGACCGCGGTCTCCAGGTCCCGGATCGGCTCGCTCATGCCGCCACCCCGAACTCCGCAGCGCGCTCCAGAACCGCCACCGCCGACTCCGTGGTCCGCAACTCCACGTCGCCCCACGCATCCACGTGCGCCTCAAGTTCGAAGATCCCGCCGAACAGCGGGCCCTCGCCGTCGACCTTCAGGCGCAGCGCCAGCGTGGCGATCGCCTGGTCCGACAGCAGCGACGTGCGGTGCGGGTCGCCGGTCGTCGCCGTCTTCAGCGCCGCCACGATCGACATCGGCCGCAGGAAATGCGGGACGCACATCTCCCGGTCGAACACGTCCGGGACGAAGTCGCCCTTGTACAGGCCGCGCTCGGCGAGCAACCGAGCCGCCACCCGGAACACGCCAGGCACGGTCGTCGGCGCCGCCAGCGGCGACGCGTGCAGCGGGATAACCCTGCTGCTGGTCTGCAATGATGTGGCCACTGGTGGCCTCTCTTCCTTGTTGGAGGGGTGCGCCGGTCTGGGGGGTCGCCGGGCCTGCAAGCGGGCGGCCCTTCGGCGCGTGTGGGGGAGGATCAGGCGGCCGGCTTCGAGCGGGCCTGAGCCAACTCGGCCTTCACGCGGCGGGCCTTGTCCTTCTGGGCCAGCTCCCGCTTGGCGCGGCGGGCCTGCGCGGACTTCAGCGCCAGCTCCTGGTAGTGGGCCTTCTTCTTCGAGGCCGCGATGTCCATCAGCTCGGCCTCGGTCGCGTCCGGGTGCTCCTTGCGCGCCATGTCCAGGAACCGGGTGTGGTGGCTAGCGCGCCGGGCGGCCGCGGTACGGCTCGACCTGTCCGTGGTGTTCGCCCAGCTGATGTGTGCCGCGAGTCGGAGCTGCATCGTGCGCTCGCTCGTGTTCACGTCCATCTCCTTCTGTTCGAGGCCTGCCCGCGCCCATGGGCGTGGGCAGATGTTCCAAAAAAAGAGCGTCTCGGCGTACAGCGAGAACCTCGCATATGCGCTCGGCAACCTCCTCTGTGACTGAAGGTCGCTCCCCGCTCAGCAGTGCGTGAATCTTGCTCTTCGAGACGCCGACGGCGCCGGCGAGACTCCGGATATCCATGGAGCGGCCGCCGGGGGCCCAGGTCATCAGCCCGCGCAGTACGTTCCTGTCGGTCAGATGGAACCTGGTGTCGCTCATGGGTGCGCCTCCGCTTTGCTGCCCACGATCGTGGACAACCCCAGTAGAGCACATCGTTAGAGCGGTGTCCACGATCGTGGGCAGGTGCGAGTTCGGTCAAGATTCGGCTGGGTCCGGTCTTAGGTTCCCCTCACTGCCCTTGATCGTGGACAATGACTCGCGGGCCGAAATGGTTGTACGGTCTGACCTGCAATTTCACGCACACCTTCGAATATGGGTGTGGACTAGAGCGCCTGGAGAGGCGGAGGGATGCCACAGCAGCGAAACGCACTCACGGAACTCGTGCAGGCTCACGTGGGTAGGGGGCGGCGCATGTCGACCCGCGAATTCTCCGCTGTCGCTGTGGACCCAGAGACCGGATGGTCGCCAGGGAAAAGCCTCGTCCAGAAGATCACTGCCGGACAGGGGTACGACATCACCCCCCAACTCGTCTCCGCCGTCGCGGAAGGGCTCGGCGTCGACCGCGAGATCATCGCCGCCGCCGCACACCTCCAGGTGATCGGCTACACCGACGCCGAACTGGCCGACGGGCCGCCGGCGAAATTGATCCGCATCCTAGGCACCGAGGGTGGGTCGGACGACAAGGCCCGCGCGATCGCCGAACGGTGGGACCGCGAGGCGTAGTTGGCCACTCTTCCGAGTGACGTTCCTCCCGGGGTGGTTTACCCCTGCCCATCTCCGGTGACGTGGTAACCCGCTGTTGCGGGTGTTATGCCCTGTGCACACGGCCCCGTGCGTCATACAGTGATCGGACCTCGCGCGGTGTCGAACGCACGTACGAATCGCGCTGCTCGGAATCGTCGTGCGGGAACAGGGGGTCAGGTGACAGAAGTGCGAGTAGAGCAGGCCGAACTAGACAGCGGCACACCCGTCATGTACCGCGACAACGGGTCCCACGTCCGGCTCGCTCACGATCCCCACCAGATAGACGAAGCTGCGGCCCTCGCGCTCCTGTGCACCCGGGTCCCGCGCCTCGTAGGGAACATGCGCATCACGCGCCTGCGGTGAGCCCAGCAACCCCCCACCGGGCCGCACCAACACGCCAGGCCCCGGACACCGGTTCGCCGACGAACCGGAACCGGGGCAAAGGCGCTCAGGATAGACGGTCAGCAGGCGACAGCCGGGCGTGCGCCTTCCGGGCTCGCTCTGCACCCGCCGACGCTCCGTATCGCGCGAGCATCTGCCGCGATCTCCATCCCGTGATCCGCATTAGGTCATCCTCGTTGCCGTCGTACAGTCGCCACTGATGCGCGAACGTGTGCCGGAACTGGTGCGGATGGATGTGCTCGATCCCTGCCTCGATGCAGCGGCGCTCGACCATCGTGCCCACGCCCCAGATCGTCAGCCGGTGCCCCTTCTTCCCGCGGTCGCCCCACCACAGCCACATGCCTTCTTCGAGTGGCTTGCCCTTGTGCTTCGCGGCAGCCCGCAGGTACCGGTCGAGCACACCCGCGCACTTCGCGCCGAACGGCACGCTGCGCGGTACCCCGCCCTTGCCGAGGACTCGCAGCACCTTGAGGTCGAGGTCGAGATCTTCGACCTTGCGGTCGGTCAGCTCGCTGAGACGCAGGCCGGTGTCGATGAACAGCGTGATGATCGCGGTGTCGCGCCGGTCGACGTACGTCTTCCCCTTGCACGTCTTCAGCAGCCTTTCGAGGGCGTCGTCTGGGATGACGGGCACCTCCTTCTCGGGGACCGTCGGCGCCTTCATGGTTCGCATGGGTGTGCGGTCGATCTCTTCCTCATCCTCCAGCCACTTGAAGAAGGTGCGCAGCGCGCGGAAGTGCTGATGGGCGTTCGCCGGCGAGGTCCGTTTGATGGTGGCGGCGATGTACGCCTGCACGTGCTCGCGGTGGACCTCGTCCAGGTCGGTCGGCGCGGGCCGGCCGGGGTTGCCTTCGTCGTCGGCCACCGGCTGATAGCCCGTCTCTGCGTCGAGGAGGAAGGCGCCGAACTGTCTCGCGGCATTTCCGTAGATACGGATCGTGTTGTCTGACTTATTCTCGGACTTGAGGGCGCGCAGCCATGAGGCAGCCATCGGCCCGATGTTGTACCGCTCATCTGCCATGGCCCCACTGTGTGCCCACGATCGTGGACAGTCAAGGCGCTTGGCCTGATAGCGATGTGCACGGGTCGGGAAAAGAAGAAGACCAGCGTTTCCGCTGGTCAACTGGGGTAGGCGCCCCCGGCAGGACTCGAACCTGCGGCCAAGCGCTTAGAAGGCGCCTGCTCTATCCACTGAGCTACGGGGGCCTGGTGTGGTGGCCTCGGTCGTGGTGCCCGGGTGTGGGCTGATCCGTGACGGTACCGGGGACAAGGATAGGGCTCCCGGCTCCATGTCCCTGATGCTTCGCCTCCGTGGCTCGATGTGGAGGTTCGGTGAAGCGGTCCTGATAATCGCAGGCAGGTACGAATCGTGCATCGCTTTTGGCGTCTCGCGCATCGGGTGTTGTGCACTCGTTATGCCTGCGCTGCCCTCGCGTCCCACTAGTCCTTTCCGTCCGGAGTGTCTGGTCGGCGCGCAGACATGCCCATATGCTTCAGAATTCCCCTAAAATTGGGCATTCTTCACATGTGGTGACCTTGGACGTACGGCCTCAGCTGCTCGACGCACTCTCCGCCCTGCGCGACCGTGTCGCGGCCGCACGCTTCCCGCTGCCCCTGGCGGGGGCTCCACGCGCGCGTGCCAACCGCGACGAACTGCTCGCTCAGCTCGACGACTACTTGGTGCCCCGGTTGAAGGAGCCCGAAGCGCCCTTGCTGGCCGTGGTGGGCGGATCCACCGGCGCCGGGAAGTCCACGCTGGTGAACTCCCTTGTGGGGCGGCGGGTCAGCGAGGCGGGTGTGCTGCGGCCCACGACCCGGACGCCGGTGCTGGTGTGCCATCCGGAGGACCATCACTGGTTCAGTGGCATGCGGGTGCTGCCCGACCTCACGCGCGTGTGGGTGCCCCACCGGGAACCGGACGACGACCTGCTCCTGCCGGGCGAGAACCCCGCGCGCGTACTGCGGGTCGAGACCGCCGACTCCCTGCCGCCCGGCATCGCCCTCCTGGACGCGCCCGACATCGACTCCCTCGTCGCCGACAACCGCGTCCTGGCCGCCGAGCTGATCTGCGCCGCCGACATCTGGGTGATGGTCACCACGGCCGCCCGGTACGCCGACGCCGTCCCCTGGCATCTGCTGCGTACCGCCAAGGAGTACGACGCCACCCTGGTCACCGTGCTCGACCGGGTGCCCCACCAGGTGGTGTCCGAGGTGTCGCGGCAGTACGGGGCCCTGCTCACCAAGGCCGGGCTCGGCGAGGTGCCCCGCTTCACCGTGCCCGAGCTGCCCGAGTCCGCCTGGGGCGGCGGGCTGCTGCCGGCCAGCGCGGTGGCGCCGCTGCGGGCCTGGCTCGTCCACCGGGCGCAGGACCTCGGGGCCCGGCACCACGCCATGGCCCGCACGGCGCACGGCATCCTGGACTCCCTGAAGTCCCGGATGCCCGAACTGGCCGGCGCCGCCGCCGCCCAGTACGCCGCCGCACTGCGGCTCACCGCCGCCGTCGACGGCGCGTACGACGCCGAGCACGCGCGCGTGCGGGGGCGGTTGCAGGCGGGGGCCGTACTCGCCGGGGACGCGCTGAAGCGGTGGCGGGCCTTTCCCCTCGACTGCTCCCCCGAGGAACTCCTCGACTCGCTGGTGGAGAGCCTGAGCGCCCTGCTGCTGTGCGCCGTCACCGCCGCCGACGAACGCGTCGACGAGGTCTGGCAGCGCGAACCGGCGGCCGCCGCTCCGGAACTCGCCGACCGCGACCCGGAGCCGGAGACCGCCGAGCACCGCATCGGGATGGCCGTACGGCGGTGGCGGCGGGAGCTGGAGGAGTACGCCGAGGAGGAGGTGGGCCGGCTCGACCGGAGCATGGCACCGGACCCGGGAGTGGTCGCCGCCCTGGTCGCCACCGTGCTGCTGGGCGGGCGGCGCGCGCGCATCGCCGGGGAACGGCTCGCCGAGCGGATCGGTGCCCACGGAGCGCTGCGGCTGCGCGACCGGGGCGGGCGGCTGCTCGACGAACACGTGGACCGGGTCGTGCACATCGAGCGAGAACGCCGACTGGCGCCGCTCGACCGGCTGGAGGTGCATCCCGAACCGCAGGCCGAACTCATCGCCGCGCTGTCCGTACTGCAGAAGGAGAGGTGACCGGTGACCGCTGTCACTGACCAGGACCCCACCGAGCACACCGACCACACGACGGAGGAAGCGGGCCGGAAAGGCCCGGCGGACCGGACGGGCGGCACGGGCGGGACGGGCCGGACGGGCCGGACGGGTTCCGGGGACGGCCGGGGCCCGGAGCGGGGCGCCGACAAGGACGAGAGCGAACGCGCACGCGGCTCCCACGCGCGCGTACGGGACGGCGGAGAGCCCCGCCGTACGGACCGGGACCGGGGGAACGAGCGCGTGGAGCGTACGGAAGGCAGCGAGCGTACGGAGGACGCGGCCGGCGGTTCGCCCGGGTCCGGGGGCGGGGGAGAGGGCGCCTGGGGCGACGGGCTGATCGCGCGGCGGGTGGACGAGAACAGCGGGGCGGAGCGGTTCAGCATCGTGCCGAGCAGGCCCGCCAGTTCCTCGGCCCTCATGCCGCTGGCGTACGACGGACAACTCAGGTCGCGGCTGGACGCGCTGCGCGAGCTGGTGGGGCTCTCCCGTACCCGGCTCGACAGCGGGACGCTGGCCGAGGCGGGCCGGGTCCTCGACGAGGCCGCCGCGCGGCGCAGACTCTCCGGGCAGCACACCGTGGTGGCCATCGCGGGTGCGACCGGCAGCGGCAAGTCGCAGCTGTTCAACACGCTCGCCGGGGTCCCGATCTCCGAGACGGGCGTCCGCCGGCCGACCACCGCGGCGCCCATCGCGTGCAGCTGGAGCGACGGCGCGGCCAGCCTCCTGGACCGGCTCGGCATCCCCGGCCGGCTGCGGCGCCGCCCGCTCCAGCACCCGGACGCCGACTCGCCGCTGCGCGGGCTGGTCCTGATCGACCTGCCCGACCACGACTCGGCGGCCGTGCAGCACCGCGAGCAGGTGGACCGCATCCTGGCGCTCGTCGACGCCGTCATCTGGGTCGTGGACCCGGAGAAGTACGCCGACGCCGTGCTCCACGAGCGCTATCTGCGGCCGATGGCGGGCCACGCGGAGGTCACCCTCGTCGTCCTCAACCAGGTCGACCGGCTGCCCGGGGAGGCGGCCGAACAGGTCCTCGACGACCTGCGGCGGCTGCTCGACGAGGACGGCATCGCGCTGGGCGAGTACGGCGAACCCGGCGCCACCGTCCTCGCCCTGTCCGCCCTCACCGGGGAAGGCATCGGCGAACTGCGCGAAGTGCTCGGCCAGTTCGTCGCCGAGCGGCAGGCACCGGCGCGCCGTATCTCGGCCGACGTGGACGCCGCCGCCTGGCGCCTGCGCCCCGTGTACGTCACCGGGCGGCGGACCGGGCTCAGCGAGGAGGCGCGGGAGGAGTTCGCGGACCGGCTGGCGGACGCGGTGGGTGCCACCGCGGCGGGCGAGGCGGCCGAACGCTCCTGGCTGCGCAACGCCAACCGCGCGTGCGGCACGCCCTGGCTGCGGCTGTGGCGCTGGTACCACGACCGGCGCGAACCCCCCACGGGACGGCTCCCGCTGCGCGCCCAGGCGGACGAGGAGGCCACGGCCCGTCAGCGCGTCGAGCAGGCGGTGCGTACGGTCTCGGAGCGGGCGTCTGCCGGGCTACCGGCGCCGTGGGCGCAGGCGATGCGCGAGGCGGCCTTCCGCGGCGCCCAGGGGCTGCCCGAGGCCCTCGACGAGCTGGCGGTGCGCACGGGGCTGCCGCCGGGGCGTCCGCCGAGGCCGGGCTGGTGGCCGGTGGCCGTGCTGGCCCAGGCCGCCATGACCCTGCTGCAGGTGGTGGGCGGCCTGTGGCTGCTGGGCCAGATCATCGGCTTCATGCCGCCGAACCTGGGCGTACCGGTCCTGCTGATGCTGGCCGGGATCATCGGCGGCCCCCTCATCGAGTGGAGCTGCCGTATCGCGGCACGCGGACCGGCACGGCGTTACGGCCATGAGGCGGAACGCCTGTTGCGGGAGGCGGCCGCCGGATGCGGCCGGGCCAGGGTGCTGGATCCGCTGGCGGGGGAGCTGCTGCGGTACCGGGAGGTGCGGGAGCAGTACGGACGGGTGACGGGGGCGGGGGCCGCGACGAGGTAGGGGCCGCGCGCCGGGGGACGGGGGACGGGGAGGCCGGATGGCCAGAGAGCCGGATGGCCGGATGGCCGGAGGGCCCGGTAGGGGTCGACGGTGTGGGCCGCGGACTTCGTTGCCGCCCGGGACTCCCACTCGCTGGGGTGACGGAGTTCTCCACAGGCGCCGGAACGGTCCACAGCCCGCGGCGGGCTCGGCCCGGGCGGAGGCAGTCTGGCTTCGCGGCGATCGCGACGGACGCGGTCGTCGCGGCAGCGGCGGCGTGCGGGACGCGACGCCGGCCGCGCCGGACACAGCCGTACGGGACGTGCCCGTACGGGAGGGAGGACTCCGATGAACGAGACGATGATCTGCGCCGTCGGCAACGTGGCCACGCAGCCGGTGTTCCGGAACCTGGCGAACGGGCCGTCGGCGCGGTTCCGGCTGGCGGTCACCGCGCGCTACTGGGACCGCGAGAAGAGCGCGTGGACCGACGGCCACACCAACTTCTTCACGGTGTGGGCCAACCGGCAGCTCGCCGCCAATGTCTCGGCGTCCTTGGCGGTGGGCGAACCCGTCGTCGTGCAAGGCCGGTTGAAGGTGCGCACGGACGTGCGCGAGGGGCAGAACTGGACCTCGGCGGACATCGACGCGGTGGCGATCGGTCACGATCTCGCGCGCGGCACGGCGGCGTTCCGGCGCACCGGGAGGGCGGAGACGGCGGTCTCCCCACCGCAGCCCGAGCCCAACTGGGAGACACCGGCGGCGGAGTCGGCCGACGCGGACGACACCGGACAGCGACCGGAGCCCGCCGCCGCGGTGGCATGACGACGGCGGGTCCGCCGGAACTGACCGAAGCCGGAACTGACCGAAGCCGGAACTGACCGAAGCCGGAACTGACCGAAGTACGGCTTATCGGCGAATGCGCCCCGCGCGACCCCGGGTGGATTTGTCGATAAGCCCTGCTCACCTGCCCTGTCGGCGATAACGATTCCGAGTCGGATCACCGTGTGGACGAACATCATCGGCAAGCACGGTGTGTCAGGTCCTTAGGATGCCGAACGAGCCCTGTGGGGCTGGTGATTCTGCTGGTAGGACCGTGCCCCCCACGCCAACGGGTCCTGCTCGAAGGGGAATTTGGTGTTTTCTTCGCTCACCGCGCTGTCTCTGCCCGGCCGAGGGGCGGCGCGCCGCGCCACCGCGGCACTGGTGTCCGCACTCGCCGTCGCGAGCGTGGTGTCCGGTGCCGGTCAGGCGGCCGCCGCCCAGGACGCGGCGGCTCGGGGCCAGGGCGGGGCGACGGCCACCATCGGCGGCCTCAAGGCGCACGGCACCGCGGTCATCCACGGCGAGGGCGGCGACCAGGAGGTGCCGGCCGGCCTGTTCGAGATGTCCGTGGAGGGCGGCGGCATGCTGCAGACGTACTGCGTCGACATCCAGAACCCGACGCAGAAGGACGCCAAATACCACGAGACTCCGTGGAGCGGCACGTCACTGGGCACCAACAAGGACGCCGGCCGCATCCGCTGGATCCTGCGGAACTCCTACCCCCAGGTCAACGACCTCGCCGCGCTCGCGAAGAAGGCGGGAGTCCGCGGCGGTCTCACCGAGCAGGAGGCCGCGGCCGGCACGCAGGTCGCCATCTGGCGCTACTCGGACGACACCGCCGTCGACGCCGTCGACCCCCAGGCCGAGCGGCTCGCCGACTACCTGGAGAAGAACGCCCGCGGCCTCACGGAGCCCGCGGCGTCGCTCACCCTGGACCCGCCCGCGGTCTCGGGCCGCCCCGGTGAGCGGCTCGGCCCGCTGACGGTGCGCACCAACGCCGGCGGGGCGACGGTGACACCCCCGGTGGACGCCACCGCGGGCGGGGTGCGGATCGTCGACAAGAAGGGCGAGCCGGTCACCTCCGTCACCGACGGCACCCAGATCTTCTTCGACGTGCCCGAGGACGCCGCTGCGGGCACCGCCGAGCTGACGGTCCAGGCCTCGACCACCGTGCCGGTCGGCCGCGCCTTCGCCTCCGAGAGCCGCAGCCAGACCCAGATCCTGGCCGGCTCCAGCGAGTCCACGGTCTCGGCGACGGCCACCGCCACCTGGGCCGACCAGGGCGCGATACCCGCCCTGTCCGCGACGAAGAACTGCGCCGAGGGCGCCCTGGACATCACCGCGCTCAACGAGGGCGACGAACCCTTCACCTTCGAACTCCTGGACAGCGAGTACACCATCGCACCCGGCGAGACCCGGACGGTGACGGTCCCGCTGCCCGAGGACCGCGCCTACGACTTCACCGTCCGCGGCCCGGCCGGCTTCGAGCGGCGCTTCACGGGCGTACTCGACTGCCGCACCCGAAGCGCCGCACTGGCCGACACCACCCGCCCCCTCGGCGAACCGGCCCCCACCAGGGTCGTCACCCCCACCCCGAACCCCAACCTCGCCGAAACCGGCAGCTCCGGAGCGACGCCCCTGATCGGCGGCGCGGCCATCGGCCTGGTCGTGATCGGCGGCGCGGTCCTGCTGTTCCTCCGCCGAAGGAACGAAGGGTGACGAGGCGCCCCGCCACGGAGGCGCCACCTCACATGCTCCGCCGTGCGGGTCACAGTGGCTCGTCGGCCGGACGGCAGGTGACGCGGCCCAGGTGTGCTGACCGGACAGGTCGGTGACGCGGCCGGCTGGGGTGTGGCCGCTGTTTCCGGTGCGGGGCCGGTGGCAGTTGTACCGGTCCAGCCAGTCGGGAAACGCTGCCTGACGTTCGCTGTCCGAGGTGCGGGGCCGGTGGTAGGCCCATTCGTCGAGCAGGGTGCGGTGGAAGCGTTCGACCTTGCGATTGGTCCGGGGCCGCCAGGAACGCGGCCGAGTTTCCCGACGTCGATGTGGACGAGTTCGCCGGGGCGGGCTCGTTCGTAGCGGCGGACGGGTTCGCCGGTGGCCCGGTCGCAGGCGGCGAGGGCTGGCAGGTGGTGTCGGACGAGGATGCGGTGGGCGGTGCAGGCGGCGATGCCGGTACGGGCGACCAGCCGCACCGGTCCGATGCGGTGTTCGGGCCGCGGGCGCACGACCCGTTCCTCGATGATGTCCTGCGTGCGGCCAGGCTGGTGGTGCGGGCGGCTGGAGCGGCCCTGCATCCCGGCCCCGAACCCAGAAGGCCCTCACCTGTTCGAGGACCCAGCCCGCGTGGCACCGACGTCCCGGGACAGCAACCTAGGGTGTACCGATGCAGCCCGCCCCACCGCCGCGGATATCGGCGAACGAACTCCGCCCCGGCCGTCACTGGTATCTCACAGGGGCCGCGGTCGCCGTCGTGCTGATCGTGCTGGGCGCGGCCATCGGTGTGCAGCGGTTCAACGACCTGATCGACGCGGTGGACGCCAACCACCGGTTCGCCAACGGTGACACCGTCAGCCTCCGGCTGGAGCCGGGGAGCGAGAAGACGATCTGGGTCAGGTATCCGGGCCGGTCGCCCGGCCCGGAGTGCGACATCAGCGGGCCGGGCGACCCAGGCCTCACCGACCCGGGACCCGACGTGTTCCTCACCCGCGACGAGACCTGGATGCCGCTCCACACCATCGACGTACCGCGGTCGGGCGACTACACGGTCACCTGCTCCTCCCAAGCGCTCTCCCGGTACGCCATCGGGGACTCCGGCGGCCTTGTCGCGTTCGCGGGCTGGCTGATCCTGGCCATCTCTCTCCCTGCCCTCGGGCTCGGCATCTGCGCCGCCATCGTCCTCGTCACCGCGGTCCGTCGCAGCGGCCACCGCAAGCGGCTGCTCGCCCACGGCCGACAGTGAAGGCCACCTTGAGTTCCGAAGAAGCGAACCGGCCGATCAGAGGAGCGGGTCCAGTCCGTTCAGGTGGGCACCGGGTTCGGTAGCGGGAAACGGCGTCCTCCACTGCCCCGTGCCGTAATAGAACCTCATGTACGTGTTGGTGCCGGCGCTCTCGGGGACAGTGACCACGTCGCTCCAACCGTCGCCGTCGACGTCCCCCGGTCCGATGATCCGGTACCCGCTCCAGCCGCCGCCGATCCGTGATCGGGGCGTGAAGGTGCCGTCGCCCTTTCCGAGGTAGAGCCACAGCACGCCGGACCTGTCACGGGCGACGAGGTCGCCGGCCGGGGCGCCCGCCAGGTTGCCGGTGGCAGTCAGCTGGTTGTAGACGCCCCAGCCGCCGCCGACGCGCTTGCGGGCGGCGAAGGTGCCGTCGTTCTTGCCGGGGTAGAGCCACAGCACGCCGGCCTTGTCCCTGGCGAGGAGGTCGTCCCGACCGTCACCGGTCAGGTCGGAGCCGCTGGTGAGCTCGTCGTAGATGCTCCATCCGCCGCCGACGCGCTTGCGGGGGGTGAGGGTGCCGTCGCCCATACCCGCGTACGACCAGAGGACGCCGTCCTTGTCGCGGGCGACGAGTCCGCCGGCGGCGGGGACGATCCTGTCGTACGTGTTCCACCCGCCGCCGATCCTGGTCCGGCGCGGCGTCTCGTCGTAGGACAGGTGCCGGAGTTGGCCGACGTCGTACAGGGACAGGACCCCGGTCGAGGAGCGGCTGAAGATGTCCGGCGAACCATTGTCGTCGAAGTCGTGCGAGCGGGGTGCGCGGGTGACGGTGAACGAGCCGGTGCGCTCGACGGCCGGCCCAATGCCGTTCGCGGGCTCGGCCCTCATCGTCCACGTGTACGCGCCCCGATACGCCGGGAACTTGTCCAGGAGCCCGTCCCAGTCCACGCGGAACTCCGTCGTGTCCGGCACGGGCCCCCAGGCCGTGACGGCGTCGGACGTGCCCGTGGCGGTGTGGACCAGCTTCAGGTGGACGCGCGCGTTGGAGCGGCTGAGTGTCCAGGCGGCCGGCACCCTTCCACCCGCCTGATCGAGGTCGACGGCGCCGCGCGGCGCCAGGGGCTCGGACAGGGGGGTGAGGGCGGTGGGGACTCCCGTGGTGGCCAGGACGGACACGGTGGGACGGTCGCCGTTCGGACCGGGTGTGATCCGGTACAGTCCCTCGCCGTGCTCGATCGTGCCGCCGGTCGCGATCAGACCGCCGTCGGCGGTGGGAACGACAGAGGTGGCGTGCGCGAGGAGCTGGACGGTCTTGCCCGTCATCAACGACCGGGCGGTCAGGTCCGACTGACCGACCGGTCCCAGGGCGGTGAAGGCCTCGGGGTCGCTGTACACGGCCCAGTCGCCCGCGATGCCGAACGTCAGCGTGGTCTCGTTCGCTCTCTTCACCCACGTGCTGCGGCTGATCTCCCGGGAGCCTCGCCGGACTACCGCCAGGACCGAGTTCCCCTCGGCGTTCCGCTCGTGCCAGACCACATGGGTCCCCGTCCCGCCGGCGGGACGGATGACATTCTCGTTGTTCCGGATGTCGTACGTCGCCGTCACCGAAGCCGAGGCGAGGTCCACAACGGCCAGCCGCTGCTCCCATGTCCCGTCCGTACGCTTGAAACCGCGGAGCAGCAACGTGTGCGGGTCGGTGTTCGTCGCGGCAAGCCACGACATGCCCTCCGGCAGACCGGTCACCGTCCGGTCCACGACCCGGCCTTGGCCGTCCTTGTCGAACAGGTGCGGCTCCCGCCGGTTGTCCACGCGCTTGGATGCGACGAGCGTGGTTCCCTGGTAGCGGAGGACGTGGTACTCCCCGTCGAGGTTGTAAGAGATCAGCTCCTTGCCCGTGGCCATGTCGATGAAGGTGTGCGTAGTGCCCTCGATCCGGACGACGGTGTCCGTACCCGGATCCGCTCTGTACGGCCCGCCCGGCAGTGGGGTCCGGATGCCGTCGTACCGTCTCCACGTGTAGACGTCGGTCTCGCCCTCCTTGTGGCGCGACAGAAAGCCCGTGGGCCCGCCGGAAAGGGCGACCGTGTCGGGCGGTACGGCGATCGCCGCCTGATGGTTCGTGGCGGGTGCCGTCACCGCCGGGTCGGCCGCGAGAACCGGGGCGGTCAGGCCGCCGGCCGTCACAGCGAGAGCGACAGCAGCGGCAACGGCGAGGCGCCGTCCGGTGGGGCTGACATGGTTCAACGGAAGCCCTCCCAGGCGTCGTGTTCGTGGCGTCGAAGCGCAACGAACAAAGCGACCCACGAGAGTCGTGCAGGGTTGTACGGTCGCTCGAAAGGGGCGGAATGGCGGTTGATTCCCGGTTGGGCTGGGACTGTCCGACGTGTTGCGCGCGGTCGCGGGACTCCACGGAGCAGCCGGCGTTCGGCACGCCTCCTTCGTGTTCGTGGATCGACTTGCTGGGGCGGTACTCATCGTGGCGCGACGGTACTGAGCCACCCGGCCAGCGCGTGGAAGTCGGCGTCCACGAGGCCCTTGGCCGGGTCGACCCGATGAAGCAGTGCCGGCGCGGGGTGGCCGTCAGCGACCCAAAGGCGGTCCATGGCACTGATCTCGTCGTCGACCCAGATGAATGGCCGACCGTCGGCCCACTCGACCAGGGAGCGGGTCTTCCAGTGCAGACCCCGCGGGCCTTCCTCGACACAGGCGTCCGGCCACTCCATCACGGGAAGCCTCGGTAGGCCGACGCGCGGGGCGACGACCTCGTTCGCCTGGTCCATCCAGGTCGTCGCCCACACGAGAGGGCAGCCCAGGGCCATGAGGCTGGCACCGATCCCGGGGTCGAGCCGGGCCAGCAACGGGTTCCCCTGATCGACGGACGTCAGGGTGCCGTCAGCAGCGATCTCCGGCCGGTCGACCGGTGACCCGAACGGGATGAGGGGGCCGTCGACGTCGAGGAAGAGGAGAGGGTGATCCGCCGTGCTGGTCACGGTGGCACGATAGCTCGACGCACGAAAGGCCAGGTCAGAGGGCTCGGACGGATCGCGTTTCCGCCCAGGGGTGGCGGTGCGGCAAGATGGGGTGTTACTTACCGCGAGAGGGCATGAAAAGGCCCCTCACCAGCGGTTTTATCGCCGACGAGGGGCCGTCTCAGGCAGCCTGGGCCGTCTCTGGGCCGTCGTGAGCGTGACCGGCGGCCCGGTACATCGCGGAGATGGCTTTCCGCGTCCGCGTCTCGCTGGACGGCATCAGGTGCGTGTAGACCCGGAGGGTGAACCCCGGGTCGCTGTGACCGAGGTAGAGGCTCAAGGCCTTGATGCTCTCTCCGGCGTCCAGGAGGACCGATGCGTAGAAGTGCCGGAGCGCGTGCATGCCGTGCTCGCGGGCGGCGGCGTAGCGCTTGCCCTTCTCGGGGGCAGAGATGATGCCGGCGGAGGCGAGGGCGGGCTTCCAGGACTGGTCGTTGAACGCCTGGCTCCAGATGGCTGCGCCGATACCGCTGGTGAAGAGGAGCCGGTGAGTGACCTTGGGACCGGTCGGGGTCAGCCAGGGCAGGGTGATGGCCACGGGCGGGAAGGCCGCCATGTGCTCGCGGAGCGCAATCGACACCTCCGGGTCGAGGGGGACGTCACGGAGCTTGCCGCGCTTCGGCGGGGCGAAGACGAGCGTGCCGCGTACCTTCTTGACCTGCTGGCGGACGTAGAGCCAGCCGAGGTCACCGATGTTGTCGACGGCCAGACCGAAGATCTCACCCTGTCGGAGTCCGCATCCGGCACCCAGGTCGACCATGGCCCGGTACCGCTCGGGGAGGCCAGCCCGTACGCCGAAGACCTGCTCAGCGGACCAGGGATGGACGCGTGACGGCGCGGGACGAGGTGCCTTGACCGATCGGGCCCGGCAGGGGTTCGAGGCCAGGAGACGGTCATCCACGGCCGCATTGAGTACGGAGGACACCGCGTCGAAGATGAGGCGCCGGTACTGGGCAGACGCCACGGCGTCTTCGAGTTGGCGGTTCCAGTCGCGGATGTGCTCGGGCTGGAACGAGCCGATCGGACGCGTGCCGAGATACGGCAGGGCATGGAGGCGCAGCCTGCCTTCGACGGCGGCCCGGCTCGTGAGGTCGGTTGTAAGCGCGGCGAGCCAGCGGTCCGCGTACTCGCGGAAGGTGACACGGGCGGCCCTCGGGTCGATGTACTGCCCGTGCGCCATGTCAGCTTCGATGTTGGTCAGCCATGCGTCAGCCAAGCGCTTCTGCTTGTCGGGGAAGCTCTTGGACTTCTCGGTGCCGTCGGGGCCGATGTAGCGGGCCCGGTAGCGCATGCCCGTTCCGTGGCGGTCGGTATTGACCCTGCGCGTCTTACCGTCTGCTCCTACTTCGGTCCGATACCAGCGGTCCTGGATGTGGCCGGCCATCAGGCGGCCTCCCCGAGCTGCGAGTCGACCCAGCACCGCACGTCGCTCGGGTCGAAGCGGAGGTGCCGGCCGACGCGGAAGCCACGGGGGCCGGTGCGCTTGCGCCGCCACTGGTAGACCGTCTCGACGCTGGGAAGCTCGAACATCTCGACCAGGTCCTCAGGGGTCAGGAACCGGGTTGGCAGCTCTGAGGGCATGGTCAGCACTTCCCTTCGGTGGCGAGTTGGTCGCGTAGGGCTTCACGTGCGGTTTCTCGGTTGAGCTGGAGATCCCGGGCGATGGTGGCGGCGAGGGCGGATTCGCCGGGGGTGTGGCCGTGGCCGGCGTACTGCCAGTCAGTGAGGACGAGCACGGTGTCCGGCTCGCGGTCGTCCAGGGCGAGGGCGGCGTGTTCCTGGGCGGCGCGGTAGTCGGCGCGTGTCTGGCGGAGGGCGCCGAGGGTGGTGGAGTAGCGGCGGGATTTGGAGGAGAAGTGGCCGCGGAAGCCGAGCATGTGAGCCCAGGCCCAGAGGCGCCGGTCCGGGTAGAGGCGGTCCAGGTCGCGGCATGCGGTGATGAGTCGGCGGGTGTGGTCTGGGACCTGGTGGCGATCGAGTTCCGCAAGTTCGCCGATACGGCGGTCAAGCGTGCCGGTGTTCTCGGCTGCTTTGGTGGAGTACTTGGCGACGTAGGAGGCGACGGCCTGTTCGGTGATATCGGAGCCGTCGCCGAACGCTTTCACTGGGCGTACGTCGAGCTGTGTGCCCCAGCGGAAGGACCGGGCCGGTTGGTCCCCGGCGGCCGGGACGGAGACGGACGTGTATGAGTGCGCTGCGGCAGCGTGGATCGCGCCGGCAAGGAGGTCGACCGTTGCCCAGGCGGGCGGCGGTGTTCCGGGCCCCTCCGGTCCGTCGAGCCGGATCACCGCATGGAAGTGCAGGGCCCCACGCTTCTGAAACTCGGCGACCTTGCCGTACGAGACGCGGAGACGGTCAGCGAGTTCTCGGCGGGTAAGGCCGGCGCGGGCGGCGAGTTCGCGACGAAGGCGGGTGGTGAAGCGCTGCCAGAGCTGTCCCGCGTGGTTGTTGAACAGGACGGCGCCCGCGTAGTCGTACGTGCTGGGGTTGAGGGCGGTGCCCAACTCCGTGGCATCCGGGGCGTGCTGAGTACCGCAGCGGCAGGCGTCGTGGTCGGGCCGGTTGTGGACCGGGCCGAAGGAGGGAGCGGTGAGCGTGGCGAACACACGCGGGTGATCCCGGACCGTGGCGGGGACGTCTCGGCGGTCGTCTCCGGCCAGGCCCGCGCGGATGAGGTGGTAGGTGTCGCCCGCGTAGGTCCAGGCGCAGGACGGGCAGCGGGCGGCGCGGCGGTTGCCGCAGGCGAGGCGGAGGCGTCCACCGGGCTCAACGGCGGTCGTGTAGTGGTGCAGGGTCTCGCCGGTGGTCTTGTCCTTGTGGAGGGTCCAGCCGGTGAGGTGGATGGGGTCGGAGCAGCCGCCGGTGCGGCGGATCTGGTCTTCCCACCGGGTGTAGTCGGGGGCCGAGGCGACGCGGAGGAGGTCGCCGAGGGTGGTCGAGTCGAGCAGCGGGGCATGCGCGGTCGGGGCGCGGTGCGCCATGCTGGGTGCTTCCTTCCGGTTGTGAGATCGGTTGGGGACGGCGCCCGGGCGGCGGATGCTTGGCGGTATCGAGGCCGCCCGGGGGCCGGTCAGCGTCGTTTGGCGTCGGCGTGGATGAGGGAGCGGATCACCAGGGCGCAGACGGCGACCGAGGCGCCGGTGATGGCGACGGCCAAGAGCATCGAGACGAGAACGGCGCCGACGACCAGGACGACGGCCGTTCCGCCGCCGACGAGGGCGAGGGCGGTGCCGGGGGTGAGCTGCACCGTGGGCCGGGACGGCGCGGCAGCGACCGGAGCAGGAGGCGGGACCTGCGCACTCGGCACGACGGCGGTCGGCTCCACGACTACGGGCGGCGCGAGGTGGCCGGCGGGCGTGGGGTTGGTCGGGATCTTCGGGCGGAGCATCGGTGTTCTCCCTACAGGTTAGGTTGTGCTACTTGACGAAGCCGTTGACGACGGGGGCCAGCACGCTGTCGGCGATGAGGAAGCCGCCGAGGAGGAGTACGGCGATGAGCCACCAGGGCGGGCGGATGAGCTTGACGCCGAGGTAGCCGACGGCGAGGAGCGCGAGCCAGAGCGGGACGTCCATCGGGTGGCCTCCTAGCTGACGCGGCAGCGGTGGGTGCGGGCGGCGAGTTGCGCGGCGGACTGGCTGGAGTAGTCGGCGGACCAGCCGCAGCGGTCGTTGGTGCACACGGCGGCGTGTTTGGTCTGGCCTCGGCGGTCGCGGTGGATGCCGATCTGCACGGGGCCGATCCGCATGACGGAGTGGAAGAAGTCGCGGGCGGGCATGTCAGTCGATCTCCTAACGTGTCGCGGTCATGTCATCCGAGCTGTGCAGCGATGGCATCGGCGAGGTGCGGCGGGACGCCGAGGCGGGCGCGGAGGGTGTCGGTGTCGATCCGGACACCGGTGCGGGTGTGGTGGTCGTCGGCGACTTTGCGGGCGTGGTCGACGAGCGCGGCCGGGACCGGCACAGCCGTGGGCAGAGCGGGGGTTTCCTGGGTCTGCGGGGTGGCGGGGGGCTCGGGCGCCGGGTCCGGCTTGGCGGCGGTGGGTTCGGGCGCAGGGGCCGGAGCTGGGTCGGAGGATGCCGGGGGATCCGGGGACGGTTCTGCGGGTGAGTGAGCGAGGAGGGTGCCGCCCATAAAGGCCAGGGCGGGCCAGGCCGCGACGAGGATGCGTAGCCAAGGCGGGACGTCGCCGAGGTCGAGGAGCCCGGCGGTGGCCACGTTGGCGCCGAGCGAGGCGACCAGGGCGATGATGAACCAGCACCAGGCCAGCCGGGACGGGCCGTCGGCACGCAGCCGTCGCCAGGCGGCGACCAGGAGCAGGTCGACCGAGACGGGATAGGCCCAGGCTTTCCAGCCGGTCTGTCCGGCAGCGGCGGCGAGGTCGTGGAGGTGGGCGAAGGACAGCGCCCCGGCGATGACGGCCTGAACGAGTACGGCGTCGATACGGAGAGCGGGGCGGGCCATCACGGCTCCTTCCTGTGATCAGGCATGGCGGGGGTAGGGACCCGGCGCGAAGGACGGTCGCGCCGACCGTGGGAGGGGGAAGGTTTCAGGCGGTGGCGGGGGCCGTCTTGGACAGCGGCACGCGGGCCGAGGGCAGCGCAGCGACCGCGGGCCGGAAGGGCGCGAGGGCGGGCAGCTCGGGGGTGCGGTCGGCGTGCTTGTTGCAGACGTTCACGGCCTGGCGCAGCGTGGTGTGCGGGGCGCGGATGCGGTGCCAGCCGCCGGTGGAGTCCCCGGCGATGGCGATTCCGCGCGTCTCGGCTGGGATCTGGATGGCGGCGAGGACGGCGTCCGGGGCGATGTCGCCGAAGGCCATGTTCGCGGACGTTTCGTCGTTGACGCGGTGGGCGGTGCGGCCGGTGAGCTGGGCGCGGAGCATGGTGATGCCCTTGCCGAGTTCGGAGCCGAAGCGCTGCCCGCAGATCTCCAGGTAGATGCCGGCCGCGCGGCCGAGCTGGGCGAGGCGGACGAGGGCGGTGATGATCCGGTCCCGGCGCTTCTCTTCCTCTTTGCTTGCGAAGAGCGCGAGTTCGGCGACCTCGTCGACCAGGACGACGACCGGCACCGGCCGCAGGTCCTCGGGCAGGTCCCAGATGTCGGCGGCGATCTCGGCATCCGGTACGGCGACGCTGATCCGCTGTTCGGCGCGGATGAGCTGATAGACGTCCTGCATGTGGGACACCAGCGCCTCCAGCAGCTCCAGCGCGGTATCCGGGTTGTCGGCGAGCGCGGAGAACCGGCGGGCCAGCGGGAACAGCTCGACCCCTTGCTTGCAGTCGATGCCGACCAGCGCGACGTGGTGCGGGGCGAGCCCGGCGACGAGGTTGCGCTGATAGACGGACTTGCCGGACTCCGTGGCGCCGAGGGTCAGGCCGTGCGGGACGGCGCGGTAGTCGCGGTAGTGCACCGAGCCGTCCTCCTGCAGCGCGACCGGGACACGCATCGGTCGGGTGTCGGTTTTGGCCGGCATCTGCACCCGCTTGAGTACGTCGTAGCCGGTCATCCGGATCTCGACCACGCCGGAGCGCAGCTCACGGGAGGTGACGCCGTACATCGCGAAGGAGTGGCGCAGCCGGTCCGAGGCGGCGGCGACGTCGAAGGCGTCCTGTCCCGGGCGGAGTTTGAGCCGCAGGACCAGGCCGGTGTGGGTGGGCCGCAGCCGCAGTATGCGCGGCGCGCGGGATTCCGGTGCCGGGCGGTTGGTCATCCTGGCCAGCATGAGGCGCCAGCGCGAGGGCGGGACCGTCAGCCCGCAGGCCTCCATGACGGAGGCGTAGCGGACCAGGACGCGCACGACAGCGAAGGTGACCCCGAAGGTCATCCAGTACCAGGCGGGACGCCGCCACCGCAGGAGACCCGCAGCGGCGACGACCACCAGCAGTAAGACCGTCGGCCACGTCATGGCTCAGGCCGCCTTCGAGCCCGTGCCCGTGGTGGCCAGCGAGGTGACGGCGACCGCGCGGAAGGCGATGCCGTGCCGCTTCTGGCCGTTGAAGTCGTTCTCCCACGGCCGGGCGATCAGTCCCGTGAGCGCGACCGGGGTGCCCATGGTCAGCTCCCCGGAGATGCCGGTCTCCGGGACAGTGACGGACAGGATCTCGACTTCATCGTTGGCCGCGAACATCACGTTCACGGTCATCAGCTTCGCGCCGGTCTCGGCGTCGAGGGCCAGTTCGCCGGTCCGGCGGTCCTTCACCTTGGGCTCCGGGGTCTTGGCGACCATCACGACCGCAGCGGAGGTGTCTACGGGAATCTGACGCACAGCGGATCACTCCTCTATAGGTGCTGAACTCCACCACTCATGTACATGAGTGACATGAAGAAGAGTGCATCACTCCTGTATATGAGTCAACCCGCCGGGACACCGAAGTCACGACGGGTTGGGAGAAGTTGAGCGGGCGTCAGTCAGCCGCAGGGATCCGGTACTCGAAAACGAACTGGTCAGCAGCCATGAGCGTGTCGCAGACCTCCACCACGAGCCCAGCCGTCGTACGAGCCTCCCGGATCAGATGAACCACCGGCGCACCCGGACTCAGCGCCAGCTCGGAGGCTTCCGCCTTGGAGGCCGGCCGCGCTTGCAGCGTCTCAACGAACTCGGCGAACTCATGCCCGTGGTCTTCGAGTCGGGCGTAGATGCCACCGCCGCCGGGGTTCTCTGCGAACAGCTCCGGGATGTCCTTGACGACGTCCCACGGGAGGTAGGAGGAGGCGGTCTCGACCGGGGTGCCGTTGCGGAAGTAGAGGCGCCGCCGGGCAAGCACCTGAGTGCCGGCGGGGACACCGAGCCGCTGAGCGGCATCCGCGGGGGCCTCCATAGGCCCGATGTAGAGGACGCTCACCTTGGCCGTGGCACCGGACTGCGCGGACTCCGCGAGGTACGCGGCCTTGCCGCCCTGTCGGAGCGAACGCCGGAAACGGTCGGAGGAACGGTGCCGTACCGGCGGCCGGTCCTTCACGATCGAGCCCTTGCCGTGCCGGGTCTCGACCAGCCCACTCGCCCGCACCTCGACCATGGCCTTGCGGATCGTGCCGCCGGACACGCCGTAGCGATCCACCAGCTCCGATTCACTCGGCACCATGTCACCGGGCTTGAGTACACCCGCCCGGATCTGCCGCACGATCTCGTCCGCGATCTGCACGTACCGAGGCCCGGACCTGCCCCCCTCTACCGCAGTTCCCATAGTCCTTCCATGCCTCCTATGCTCCTGTACATGAGTCAACCACAGGAAGCAACGTCGCCGCCCCTGCACTCCGTATCCGTAGCCGGAGTCGTCGTGCGCGAAGACGGCCGCCTCCTGGCCATCCGCCGAGCCGACAACGGCACCTGGGAACTCCCCGGCGGCGTACTCGAACTCAACGAGACCCCAGAAGCCGGCGTAACCCGCGAAGTCTGGGAAGAGACAGGCATCCACGTCGAGGTCGACGAACTCACCGGCGTCTACAAGAACACCACCCGAGGCATCGTCGCCCTGGTATTCCGGTGCAAGCCCTCCGGCGGCACCGAGCGCACATCCAGCGAGTCGACAGCCGTCTCCTGGCTCACGCCCGACGAGGTGAGCAAGTACATGGCCGAGGTCTACGCAGTCAGGCTCTTGGATGCCCTGGACGGCAACGGCCCCCACGTGCGAAGCCACGATGGCAAGCACCTCATCCCAGCGGGATAAGACTTTCCCTACTTCATCAAGGCCCGCGCACGGCGCGGGCGCGCGCCGCCTCTACGGCGCGGCCCGCCTCCTGTCTTCGCCCCGGCTGGCCGCGCCCGGCGGCGCGCTGCGTGCATGCGGGCAAGGGCGGGACGTCATCCGCGGGTACAAGATGATGCCTCCGGCGGGGGATCGGCCGGCACCGGGATGGAGGGAGCCGTCGCTGACTGCGGACCCGTAGGGGTGCGCGCGGGGTGCTCCCATCCCGTCCACCGTCGACCCAGGCAGAGCCGAGCAGACGCGGCCCAGGGGCGTCAAGGTCGTTCGTACAGTGGCGCGCTCCACCTTGACGCCCCTGAACCACGCCCGCTCCACGATGTGTGGGTCGACGGCGGACGGGATGAGAGCTGGGGTGATTGGTGGGCTGAGCTGGCCCCTACACCAGAGCGACGTCACTCACCGAAGCTGTAACGCCCCTTTTAAGGATGGCAGACGCGATCAGCCCAAGACCCTTGGCCATACGAACCGGAACAGCATTGCCAATCTGACGTTCGATTGATCCATAGTTTCCGGAGAACCTATAGCTAACTGGGAATGTCTGAAAGGTAGCAGCTTCCCTCAGCGTCAACCCGCGATGCTCGGTTGGATGCACAAAGCTGCCACAAGCCGGCGTGGTGCATCGCGTGGTCATCGTAGGCGCAGGTTCATCCAACTTAATACGGCCGTACGAGCTGGCAGCCGACCTATTTTTCAACTTTCTATGACAGTCGAGCTGATGCTCCTCTGGCAGATCGAACCTATTCCCATTGATAGGGATGGACTCAATCCGCCGCCTCACAGAAAGACTGCTTTCACGATGCACGTCCAGCGGGTCCCCAGGACGCAGGTGCCGCTTCAAGTGATCTAGAACGTTACGCGCTGTCCGCCTACTCGTCGCGAAGGACCCTGGCAGAAGGTCCAGAATTTCCTCATCAGGAGAAAAGCGCAAGTCTTCACGCACGGCAAATAGAATGAACCTCCTCCTCCTCTGTGGAACCCCAAATGATGTGGCGTCTAGCGCAGCCCCTCGAAACGTATACCCTTTACTGCGAAGATGGTCCAGAAGGGCAGAAAGACGGGCATCGCGCTGCAACCCGGGCACATTTTCCAGAAGGAGAATCTTCGGCAGCATCCCGTCAACGAACCTGGCCACATCAAGCACGAGGTCGTTGCGATCCTGATCGACCTCTCCCTTGGCCAGAGTCGAGAACCCCTGACATGGAGGGCACGCCTTCAGGACATCGAGCTGCCCCCGCCGGAGCCCAATCGAGTGCAGGAGATCGACCGGATCAACCTGGCGGATGTCGCAGCTCAGGAGCTTCACCCTCGGATGGTTCTGCCGGTAAGTTGCGGCAGCTTCCGCGTCGTTCTCTACAGCAGCGAGAACGTTGAGGCCGGCGTCTCGAAGGCCCCGAGTAGCCCCCCCGGCCCCAGCGAACAGGTCGACGGCACTGGGTCTGAGCATGGAGGGATCTTAGCCCTGCAGAGGTAGCAAAGCACCAGCAGCCCTGGCGCGTTGACCGCTACTGGATCACACTATGTGCACTGAAGGTGACCGACCATCACCGAGGTGGGCGGCCGTCACGGGAGGGGCACAGGGTGGAGCAGCACAGCGGGTACGAGGCCAACGACCAAGGGGCCGACGAAGGGGCTCTGTTCGCAGCGATCCCGAATCAAAGCGCGCCGGGGCACGACGACTTCACACCCAGCGACGCTGCCCCTTCGGGCGAACCGTACACAATGCGGATCAGTCGCCTAACTGTTGACAAGCTGGGCATCAAGATGTACGACCGCGTGTCCGCCGTGCTCGCTGAAGTCATCGCCAATGCCTACGACGCCGACGCCGAGAGCGTGAAGGTCTACCTCCCTTGGGGCGTGTTCCTGGCCGCAAAGGCGGGAGGCGCGGCGGTCGGACCATACGAGATCACGATCACGGATGACGGCCACGGTATGACTGCCGCCGAAGTCAATAGCCATTACCTTACAGTCGGATCTGACCGCAGGAAGCGCTTCGGGAAAGACTCCTCTCGGGACAAGAACAGGCCCGTGATGGGACGCAAAGGCATCGGCAAGCTGGCGCCATTCGGAATTTGTGAAACCGTCGAAGTTATCACCGCTGGCGGAGATAAGATCGACAAGGGATACGAGGTGGCTCACCTCATCCTGTCATTGAATGACATCCTCGACGATACCCACAACGTATATCACCCGACTCCCGGCCCTCTGGACGGCACTTGGGCGCCTGACCACGGCACCACGATCAAGCTGCGAGACTTTCGACGGAAGCGGGTTCCGTCGGGCACAGAGCTTCATCGGCAGCTCTCTGCTCGGTTTGGAATCAAGCGAGCCGACTGGAACGTGGAGTTGCACAACACCGAGGGCACCCTGTTCCCTGAATCGCTGCACCTCGGGGAACTGGACATCGATATTTTGGAAGAAACCAAGATGATCCTCGATGACCGCTGCGTGGAAACGGAGGTCGGAGAAATGCTTCCCATCTCGGGGTGGCTTGCTTACACGCGGAAACCGTACAAAGATGAAGCGATGGCGGGAGTTCGAATCTTCTCGCGAGGCAAGATTGTTTCCCAGACTCGCGACTTCGGAATTCCTTCAGGGTTTCACGGCGAGTACAGCATTCGCTCGTACCTCGTGGGAGAAATCCACGCTGAATGGTTGGACGAAAACGACGACCTAATTCGTTCCGATCGCCAAGATATCATCTGGAGCTCGGAAGCCGGCGATGCCCTGAAGAGGTGGGGGCAGGCTGTTATTCGTGAACTGGCGAAGAGAGGGAAAACCGCACTCTCTAAGCAGACATGGGAAGACTTCCAGGAAACTTCAAAAATCAGCGAGCGCCTTGAATTGGAAGCTCCAGGGGACAAAGAGTACCAGGATTCCGTCAAGCAAGCCGCTCGCCTCCTCGTTTCGGATCGAGATCGGGAGTCGGTATCCAATCCCGAACACGCAGAAAAGGTATTCGAGCTCTCTAAGGTGATCGGCCCGCACAAGACCCTCCTCGAAACACTTCACCAGGTCGCCGAGGTCTCAGAAAGCCCCCTGGACATCATCCTTGGACTGTTCCAGAAGGCCCGGATCGCCGAGATGTACTCGCTCGGCCAAGTGGCCTCTGAGCGCATCGAGGTCGTAAACCGTCTGACCTCTCTCATCAACGACGGAACGACGTTGGAGCAGCCATTGCAGGAGCTCCTCGAGCAAGCCCCCTGGCTACTGGCGCCAGAATGGACCCCTCTTGGAATGAACGAATCACTTGAGCGAGTCAGGAAGTCATTCGAAGCGTGGTATTTCAAGAAAGAAGGCGTGGCCCTTGTAACTACTGCCATTAACCGTCACCGTCGCGAGCCTGATTTCGTCATGCTTCACGACTCCGGCACTCTATGGATCGTTGAAATCAAGCGGATGGACTACCACCTGACTGACGCGGAGTATCTACGAGCAGTCAACTATTTGACCGATCTGGATACTTTCCTGGACTCAAACCCGACACTCGGACAACAGTTCCCGGTACGGAAGCTCACATTCATCGCGGATCACACGGATAAGCTCAGCAGCGTTTCTATTTCCTCAATGCAAAACGATCATCGAATTGACATCCGAGGCTGGCATGAGCTCCTTGACGACACGCTGAGGGCACATCGTGACTTCCTCTCACGCGTGGAGACAGTCCGGACGGATGGTGCACTGCCGCCAGCTGGGATCTGACATACACGAAGGTGGCCCCGGTGCCCCAGAGAACCATCCCGATCTGCTCAACTGCGGCGTGGCCGACTCGTGGACGGCAGTTGCATGTGTCAGCCCTCGCACGCCTCTGAACAGCAGTAATGCGTGAGCCGCAAGGACCCTCCGGAGCCGTTGGCCGATCCCACCCTGCGGGATCCTGGCGTGGCACTCGGGGTGGATGGAGCCCCGATGTACTGGGTAGGGTCACAGCCCGCCAAAGGTGGAGGGAACGTTGGATCTCAGCGAGGTCGAGAAGGCCGTAGACGCAGGCAAAGGCTATGCAGCTGTCAGCGTCAAGACACTTCGCAACGCTGTGGGGGCAGCCCGGGCGAAGAAGAACGTAGTAGCCGAGATCTCTGCTGGCCTGCGGGCGGCCGGACTTGGTCACGTACCGTTCGAAATACCCAAGCGTCAAGATCGCGTGGTGCTGGTGTACCGCCTCGGGACAGGCGAGGGTGCTGCGCTCATGGCGATGGTAGAAGCAGCTCACGGGGACGGTGAACAAGCGAACGGTGCTGCGTGGCTGCTGAGCACCATGCTGCCGTCTTTGGAAGCCCGGTAAGGAGCCCTCATGCCAGAAGCCCACGGCCTCTGAGGCTTGTCAGAGCCGTGGGCTTCCCGTGACGTCGTGGGCTTCGACGGATACGCCGACCTGGGAGACAGGACACGTAGGGCGTGGTCAAGAGATGGCGGCGTAGTTGGCGGGGTTAGCTCTCTTGGAGGGCCGGGTCGCGCAGTGCCAGGAGGTGACCGCGGCTGGATGCGACGCGGAGTACGTCCCGCAAAGCTTCGGTCAGCTCCATGGCCAGCGTCCGTACGTCGCCAAGGGCAGCATCCTGGCTGTTCAAAGTCTCTGATGCCAGCGTCAGCAGTTCAACCGCTGTGTCGAGTTGGGCTGATTCGATGCTGTCCGCCAATCGGGACATGTAGCCGCCCTGGGCGTCGGTGCTCAGGTAGCAGGGCTTGCCTCCTGGGCCCGACCAGGGGAGGAGTCGCAGTTCGTTCGGTGCTGTCATCCTTGGCTCTGCCTTTCGTCGATCACGTGGTGGGCGGTGAAGACGGCGTCGACTCGATCCCCCGGGAAGGCCAGGAGCGCGGCTTCGATGACGCGGCCCGTGGAGTCGGTGGCGATACGAGTGATGGAGAGGACGACGGAGGCGATGCCGACCCGGAGGGCCGAGGCTTCGTCCGGTGTCGGGAAGCGAGCGCTCACCGTCTCTCGAGCAGCAGTCGGGGGTGGAGCGAGGAAGGCGAACCTTCTGACTGCCTCTCTGAATGTGGAGGCGTCGTCGAGCGCTTCGGGTGGGACCAGGTCGTGCGGCATGTAGACGCGCGCCAGGCCGTGAGGTGACTCTCCTTCGCGGCTGACGCAGGTGAACTCCACGACGGGGCTGCCTGTGGGCACCTTCAACAAGGTCGTCAAGTGCGCTTGAGCCTGAACTGTGGTGCTGCGGATGGTGACGCGCAAGTCCGGCTCGCCGGCGGTCCACGGGTCCAGGGTGCCCCAGCCGCCGACGTACATGATCTTGCGGTGAGGGCGGCGGACGAAGTTGCCTTTGCCGTGGATCTTCTCGATGAGGCCTTCCCTCTGGAGCACGGCGAGTGCTCTTCGCAGCGTCACCGTGCTGATCCCGTAGCGGTCGGCGAGGGCAGCCTCGGATGGAAGGCGTTCGCTCGGCAGGAGGCGGCCGGCTGTGATCTCCTGCCGGAGGTCGTCGGCGATGTCGTGGTGGCTCGAGCGCATGGAGCTGGTCACCGCCTTCTCAGCATTCGCACGGCGACGAGTCGGGTACGCGCATGTATGGTCAGCAGTTCGCCCGACTCGAAGACCAGTTGCTTCGCTCCCTGGGGGAGTTGGAAGAGGTCTCTCACCCGGAAGGCATGGCCCCCGAGTTGGATGATGTCGCCGCGCTGCACGGTCGTCGCTGTGACCTCGATGTTGGAGACCAGTGCGCCGCCGGGGGCATACGCCCTCACCGCGTCACCCCCAAGACTGCGGACGGGTCAACGCCCGAGTGGCAAGGGCAGTCGCACGCCTCGCAGATCACTGGAATGTCAGCCGGGACCGGCATCGGGGAGGCGTCGACGCAGACGTGGTGCGTGCCGAGCCGGCATGCAGTCGAGCGGTAGGGGACGGACGGGACGTCTGCGATGTGCGGCTGTCGACGATGCGGCATCAGTGCACCCCCGTCAGCGCTGACCAGGCGTCCGCCGAGAGATGAGGGGCGATGACCATCGCACGTGTCCGGACGCGTCCTTCCACCGCCAGGACGTACGGGCGGACCAGGGCCACGTCCTCTCCTCTGAGCAGGTTGCGGTGAGATGCCGCGTCGTCGGCTGTACGGCCCAAGACCGGGGCCGACGTGCCATTGGGCCTACGAGAGACGGGAAGAGGCGGGTGAGGAAAGTCGGGCACTAACGGCCGGCGGTGCTTGCCTCTTGGGGAGTTCCGCGCCCTGGTGAGGGAGAAGGCGCGGCGGATACGGTTGAGCACGCTGTTCAGCTCCTATCGCTGATGGCTCGGTCCCCCGACATCGCCCGTCGTGGGGACCGCTTTGCGTACGACCGCCCATAAGGTGCGGCCGTTCAAGCTGGTGGCGAGAAGCCCGAATCGGTCGGCCTCAGCCACCACGTCCAGGACCTCCCGCCATGACTCGGCGGAGAGCGCGTCCGGCACCTCCGCTTCCACCGACGTGTGCCGGGGGTGTTCCTCCACTCGCGTGGGAAGTCCGAGGGCGGACAGCTGGGCGGCGAGGGCCGCCGCGCTAACTCCCGAAGCGGGCACAGGGCAGCCTCCGTCACCGGCGATCACTTTGAGTGAAGCTAGTTAACTAGATTAGAGCTAGTGGACTAGATTTTCCATATGCCTGAGCAACCGCCCTATCTCCGCATCGCCGACGAACTACGGCGGCGGATCGCGGAGCGCGCGTGGGAGCCGGGAGACCGCCTGCCTTCCCGCGCTCAGATCGGCCAGGAGTGCGGCGTCGGTGAGAACGTGGTCCGTCGGGCGCAAGAGCTGCTGATTTCCCAAGGTGTGCTGGAAGGCCGCGCTGGGTCGGGAACCTACGTCGCCGAGCCCAGGCAGCGGGTGCGGGTGGTGCGTTCGTCGGCGCGTGAGCAGCCGAGCGGGTCGCCCTTCCGGGCTGACATGAAGGCCGTGGGTAGGCAGGGGGACTGGGAGAGTCGGACGGACGCCAAGGTGCCGGCCCCCGCAGACATCGCGGCGCGACTCGGGATCGACGAGGGCGAACTGTGCGTGCGGACCGCGTACGAGTTCCTGGCGGACGGCAGGCCGGTGCAGCTGTCGACGAGTTGGGAGCCGTACGAACTCACCGCCGGCACTCTCGTCGTTCTCCCCGAGGGCGGGCCGCATGCTGGAGCGGGTGTCGTGAACCGTATGGCCGCGATCGGCATCACGGTCAGCCATGCCGTGGAGCAGCCAGAGCCGAGGCAGGCGACCGCCGAGGAGGCGTCGCTACTCGGCATCCAGAAAGCTGCCCTTGTCACGCACATTCGGCGGACGTACTACAGCGACGACGGTCGGCCTGTGGAGACAGCGGACATCGTGGTCCCCGCGGCTCACTGCGAGATCGTCTATGAGATCCCGATCAATCGATAGCCACGTCTAGGGTCCGCCGTATGGCCGATGATTCTCCGTCCTGCTCTGAGCGCAGGCAGCCCCTGAAGTCGGGTGGCCTTGTGCATCGAGCCATCCGGCGAGCGCGGAGAAGTCGGCGCCATTGAGGCCCTTGGTCGGCTCGACCTGGTGCAGGAGTGAAGGCCCGGGGTGGCTGGCGTCGACCCAGAGGCGGTCCATGGCGCTGATCTCGTCGTCGACCCAGATGAAGGGTCGGCCGGCGGCCCACTCGACCATGGGGCGAGTCTTCCAGTGGAGGCCGCGCGGGGTTCCTCCTGCATCGGCGTCCGGCCACTCCAGCACCGGCAGCCTCGGCAGGCCGATGCGCGGGGCGACTACTTCGTTCGCTTCTTCCATCCAGGTCGTCGCCCACACGAGCTGACAGCGCAGAGCAATGAGGCGCGCCCCAATCCCGGGGTCGAGTCGGACCAGCAACGGGTTCCCCTGATCGACGGTCGTCGAGGAGGCGGCAGCGACCTCCGAATGGCCAGCCGACGACCCGAAAGGGATCAGTGGGCCGTCGACGTCGAGGAAGAGGAGGGGGCGCTCCGACGAGCTGGTCACGGCAGCACCGTAGCCCCGCGCAGCGGGGGAGCGGCACCCTCGGGCTGGGCCGTCTCTGGGCCGTGCGAGGGTGCCCGAGGCCGACCGACGGTGACCGGCAGTGACAGGCGAGGCTCCGGCGGCATCCGGGAAACCCCAGGTCAGAGCCCCCGCCCGGAACGCGTTTTCTCCCAGGGGTGGCGGTGCGGCAAGATGGGGTGTATCTGCCCACTGCCTGATCAAGCTGCCGGACGGTTTCTCTTGGCTGAGTACA
The DNA here is from genome assembly GCF_044763415.1 of Streptomyces sp. NPDC096048. Classification (NCBI taxonomy): domain Bacteria; kingdom Bacillati; phylum Actinomycetota; class Actinomycetes; order Kitasatosporales; family Streptomycetaceae; genus Streptomyces; species Streptomyces sp. NPDC096048. Next base: position 334,848 of record NZ_JBIWGG010000002.1, on the reverse strand, counting down.
TTTACACCATGCGCAAGGCGCGCAAGGCGCACGGCGACAAGGTGATCCTTGATGACGTCACCCTGAGCTTCCTGCCCGGCGCGAAGATCGGTGTGGTCGGACCGAACGGTGCCGGTAAGTCGACCGTTCTGAAGATCATGGCGGGGCTCGAGCAGCCCTCGAACGGGGATGCCTTCCTGTCTCCCGGTTACACGGTCGGCATCCTGCTGCAGGAGCCCCCGCTGAACGAGGAGAAGACCGTCCTGGAGAACGTCCAGGAAGGCGTCGCCGAGGTCAAGGGCAAGCTCGACCGGTTCAACGAGATCGCCGAGCAGATGGCGACCGACTACTCGGACGCCCTGCTGGAGGAGATGGGCAAGCTCCAGGAGGAGCTGGACCACGCCAACGCCTGGGACCTCGACGCCCAGCTGGAGCAGGCCATGGACGCGCTGGGCTGCCCGCCCGCTGACTGGCCCGTGGTCAACCTCTCCGGCGGTGAGAAGCGGCGTGTGGCGCTGTGCAAGCTGCTGCTGGAGGCGCCCGACCTGCTGCTGCTCGACGAGCCCACCAACCACCTCGACGCCGAGTCCGTCAACTGGCTGGAGCAGCACCTCGCCAAGTACGAGGGCACCGTCGTGGCCGTGACCCACGACCGGTACTTCCTGGACAACGTCGCCGGGTGGATCTGCGAGGTCGACCGCGGCCGGCTGCACGGCTACGAGGGCAACTACTCCAAGTACCTGGAGACCAAGCAGACCCGCCTCAAGGTCGAGGGCCAGAAGGACGCCAAGCGCGCCAAGCGGCTCAAGGACGAGCTGGAGTGGGTGCGGTCCAACGCCAAGGGGCGGCAGGCCAAGTCCAAGGCGCGTCTCGCGCGGTACGAGGAGATGGCCGCCGAGGCCGACAAGATGCGGAAGCTGGACTTCGAGGAGATCCAGATCCCGCCGGGCCCGCGCCTGGGCAGCGTCGTCGTCGAGGTCAACAACCTCAGCAAGGGCTTCGGGGACAAGGTCCTCATCGACGACCTCTCCTTCACGCTGCCGCGCAACGGCATCGTCGGTGTCATCGGCCCCAACGGCGCCGGCAAGACCACCCTCTTCAAGATGATCCAGGGCTTCGAGGAGCCGGACTCCGGGACCATCAAGGTCGGCGACACGGTCAAGATCTCCTACGTCGACCAGAGCCGCGAGAACATCGACCCCAAGAAGACGCTCTGGGCGGTCGTCTCCGACGAGATGGACTACATCAACGTCGGCCAGGTCGAGATGCCCTCGCGGGCGTACGTCTCCGCCTTCGGCTTCAAGGGACCGGACCAGCAGAAGCCGGCCGGCGTGCTCTCCGGTGGTGAGCGCAACCGGCTCAACCTCGCGCTCACCCTCAAGCAGGGCGGCAACCTGCTGCTCCTCGACGAGCCGACCAACGACCTCGACGTCGAGACCCTCAGCAGCCTCGAGAACGCCCTTCTGGAGTTCCCCGGGTGCGCCGTGGTCGTCTCCCACGACCGGTGGTTCCTGGACCGCGTCGCCACGCACATCCTCGCCTACGAGGGTGACTCCAAGTGGTTCTGGTTCGAGGGCAACTTCGACTCGTACGAGAAGAACAAGGTCGAGCGGCTCGGTGCGGACGCGGCCCGTCCGCACCGCGCCACCTACAAGAAGCTGACCCGGGGCTGATCTTGCGGCACATCTACCGCTGCCCACTGCGCTGGGCGGACATGGACGCGTACGGCCACGTCAACAACGTGGTCTTCCTCCGCTACCTGGAGGAGGCCCGTATCGACTTCCTGTTCCGCCCGGAGAAGGACTTCAAGCAGGGGTCCGTGGTGGCACGCCATGAGATCGACTACAAGCGGCAGCTCGTCCACCGGCACCACCCGGTCGACATCGAGCTGTGGGTCACGGAGATAAGGGCCGCCTCCTTCACGCTCACCTACGAGGTCAAGGACGGCGACCAGGTCTACGTCCGCGCCTCGACGGTGATCGTGCCGTTCGACTTCGAGACGCAGCGGCCCCGCCGGATCACCGCGGAGGAACGGGAGTTCCTCCGGGAGTACACGGACGACAAGGAGGAGGCCGTCGCCGCATGACGGTGCTCCATCTGGCAGACGAGGGGGAGGCCGCGGATCTCGCGGCCTTCCTCTCCCGGCTGATCCATTACGACCGTTCGGCGGCGGTGCGCCTCCAGGCGGCCGGTACCGCCCTCGCCGTCTTCGGCCGGCCGCCCTCCTTCGAGGTGCTGGCCGTGCGCGCGGTGCGGCTGGCCAAGCCGTACGAGAACGGGCTCGACGTCACGCTGGACGTGACCGTTTCCGCCGGTGAGCTGCTGGAGACGGTGGACGAGGCGGCCGCCACCGCCGGTGTGCCGGGCGCGGTGACCGGGCCGCCGTGGGCCGGGGTGCTGCCCCCGCGCGGCGGCTGGCGGCCCGAGCCGGGACTGCCCGCTCCGGACGCCCTGCGTGCGCTGGTCGCCGCCGCGGTGGCGGAGTTCCGTTCCCGCACGGGCGAGCTGGCGCCCGAGGGCCGTACGCGGGCCGAGCTGGACCGGATCGGGCGGGAGATATGGTCCCGGACGGTCGGGGACACCGGGCTGCCGGTGCGGGCCGTGCACGCGGCCCAGTCACTGGGGTTCCTGCGGGCGCCTGCCGGGGAGCCCCTGTCCGGTGAGGCCGCGCCCAGGCTGTTCTCCTCGGGCGCGTGGCTGCGGCTGCGCACGCCCTTCGGGTCGGTCGTCCTGCGGCGGGCGGGGACCGGGGCGCTGGGCATCAGCGTGCGCTGAGCCCGCCGCCGCACGTTCGCCGATCGACCGATCGACCGCGGGGTCAGTCCGGGGTGTTGACCATCGAGGCCGCCGCGTACGTCAGGTACTTCCACAGCGTCTGCTCGTGCTCCTCGGAGAGTCCCAGCTCGTCGAGGGCGACCCGCATGTGCTTCAGCCAGGCGTCGTGCGCCGCCCGGTCGACGGTGAAGGGGGCGTGACGCATCCGCAGCCGCGGGTGGCCGCGGTTGTCGCTGTACGTCGTGGGGCCGCCCCAGTACTGCATCAGGAAGAGCGCGAAACGCTCCTCGGCCGGGCCCAGATCCTCCTCCGGGTACATCGGCCGCAGGATCGGGTCCTCGGCGACCCCCTGGTAGAAACGGTGGACGAGCCGGCGGAAGGTCTCCTCCCCGCCGACCTGCTCGTAGAAGGTCTGCTCCTGAAGCGTGCCGCGCCGAATCTCATTCACGTCGTCCATGGTCTCAGACGCGTGGACATAGGTCTTGAGGCTTAGGACCCCTGCCGTCCGCCGCCCGGCCCGTACTGTGGAGGCATGGGCGGGCACCGGGATCTGGACGGCCTCGCCGCCTCCGCGCGGGCGGAGCTGGTGCGGGAGATCGAGCTGAGCGGCGCCTGGGCGGCCGAGCCGGTGTGGCGGGAGGCCTTCGCGACGGTCCCGCGCCACCTTTTCGTGCCCTACTACTACGTCGGCGTCCGGGGCGGCTACGAACGCCGCTGGGGCGAACACCCCGACCGGCACGCTCGCGAGCGCTGGGTGCACGGCGCCTACGCCGACACCCCGCTGGCCACCCGGCTGCGCGACGGCGAACTGCTCTCCTCCAGCAGCCAGCCGTCGCTGATGGCGATGATGCTGGTGGAGCTGGGGGTGAGAGACGGTGACCGGGTCCTGGAGATCGGCGCCGGCACCGGTTACAACGCCGCCCTGCTCGCCCACCGGCTCGGCGACGACGATCTGGTCACCACCGTCGACCTGGACGCCGACATCACCGAGTCGGCCCGCCGGCACCTGGACGCCGCCGGGTACCACCCGGCCGTCGTCACCGGCGACGGCGCCCGCGGGGTGCCCGAACGCGCTCCTTACGACCGGATCCTCGCCACCTGCGCGCTGCCCTCGATCCCGCGCGCCTGGCTCGCCCAGTGCCGTCCCGGCGGCCGGATCCTGACCCCGCTCGCCACGGGACTGGTCGTCCTCACGGTCCGCGACGCCGGGCACGCCGAGGGCCGCTTCCTGCACACGCCCGCGTACTTCGTGCCACTGCGCGGCGCCGAACGGTCGGAGCCCGAGACGCCGGGCCTCGGCGGGGTGCCGCGCCGGGCCCGGGAGGACGACCTGTTCCGCTTCCTGCTGGCGCTCGGCCGGGGCCGCCTCGACCCGCAGGAGGCGTACGCCCTGTGGGACCGCGAGGACGCGCCGCGGCGCGAGCGCTACGGGATCACCGTCAGCGGCGAACGGGCCTGGGCCTGGCTGGACGACCCGGAGGGCCCGTACGCCTGGCCCTTCACCTGACGTACGGCGCTGACTAGCCCCGGCGGATCGTGATCGTCGTCCAGGCGCCGACGTGCACCCGGTCGCCGTCCTGGAGCGGCACCGGCACGAAGGGCTGGATCGGCTCGTCGCCGCCGTTGACCGTCGTGCCGTTCGTCGAGTTCTGGTCGACGACCGCCCAGCTGCCGTCCGGCTGCTGCACCAGCACCGCGTGCTGGTGCGAGACGCCCGGGTCCTCCGGGGGCACCGCCAGGTCGATGTCCGGGGTGTCGCCGGTGGAGTGCCGGCGGCGGCCGATCGTGAACTGGTTGCCGGTGAGCGTGCGCTGCTGCTCGGGCGAGTACGCGGGCAGGTTCAGGCCCGCGGCCTCGGGGCCGGAGCGCTGCATCATCGCCATGAAGTAATCGCGGTCCGGGCCGATGGTCGCCGTCCAGGTCGTCGGCTGCTGGGGCTGCTGAGGCCGCTGAGGCTGCTGGGGCTGCTGCGGGAACCCGTAGCCGCCGCCCGGCGGGGGCGGCGGAGCCTGGGTGGCGCCGGGCTGCGGGTAGCCGTAGCCGTTCCCTTGGCCCGGTCCTCCCGGTCCTCCCGCTCCGCCCGGTCCTCCCTGTCCGGTGGACGACGGCGGAGAGAGCACCCAGTCGTCGTCACCGCCGCCGAAGGACGGGCCGCCCTGCTGCGGGCGGTTGGTCTCCCGCGGGAAGGCGGGCGGGGCCGGCGGACCGGACTGCTGCTGGTAGGCCTGCGGGGCGCCCCCCGGCCCACCGGGCCCGGACGCCGGCGGAACCGGCCGCGACGGGTCGGCACCGAAGCCGGGCGGGGGCGGCGGGCCTCCGGGGCCGCCAGAGCCTCCGGGACCGTGCGGGCCACCTGGGCCACCGGGACCGCCGGGGTTGAAGGGGCCGGAAGGACCATTCGGACCGCCCGGACCACCGGGGCCACTGCCCGGACCGCTTGGACCACCGGGGCCACTGCCCGGACCGCCTGGACCGCCGGGGCGGCCAGGGCCACTGGGACCGCCGGGGTTGAAGGGACCCGAGGGACCATTCGGACCGCCCGGACCACCAGGACCACTGCCCGGACCACCAGGACCACTGCCCGGACCCCCCGGACCCCCGGGACCCCTGCCCGGGCCGCCAGGGCCACCGCCCGGACCGCCCGGACCCGAGGGGTCACCGCCGAAGGGCGGCCCCGGTGGGATCGGCTCGGCGGGGCGGTTCATCTGGGACGGGCGGGAGCCCTGGTAGTCGTACGAGTCACCGCCGCCGTACGACGGACCCGTCGGCGGCTGCTGGAAGTGCGGCGCCGGACCACCGGGCGCCGGCGGGCGCGGGGCTGCCGGGGTGTACGAGGTGGCGGTGTTGGTGAGGAAGTTCCACCGGCACTCCTCGCAGAACGGCGCCCCGCCCTCACGCGGCGTGCGGCACTGCGGACACAGCTGAGGCTCGGCACCGGGGCCGCCGGGGCCGCCGGGGCCGCCGGGGCCGCCGCCAGGTCCGCCAGGTCCGCCCGGACCACCGGGACCGCCGGGCGGCGGAAAGCCGTAGCCGCCGCCCGGGGGCGGGGGCGGGGGAGGGGGCGGCACGGCACCGGCCATGCGGTGACCGCAGACCTCGCACCAGTCGTCGGAACCCGACTGGTGTCCGTTCGGGCAGGTCGGCATGTCGGAGCTTCCCCCTCTTGCGGGCTTGTGGAGTGTGTTGTCCTGCGTCACTTCTTTACACGAACAGTCTTTGTCGACCGAGTCTCGAGAGTCATCTCGTCGGCCTCCTCGACCTTCGCTTTCAGTCGCACAGTACCTTCCGCCGCGTCGACGACGTCCACCACCTTCGCGAGCAGTTTCGCGGTATCCGCGTTTCCGGAGGCTCCGGCGAGCTGAACCGCGCGGCCCAGTTTGGCCGTTGCTCCGTCGAAGTCTCCCGCTTTGCGCAGATCCAGCCCCTGCTGGATGACTTGTGCCAGTTCGGCCTGCCCGGTGTAGTGGGCCACTTGCGGGTTGATCGACGTGGAGGCGGCCATGTCGTCCGTCCACACGGCCCGTACGAGACCCTGCGCGCCGAGGTTCTGGACGCTGCCGTCGGGCTCCGGGATGACCAGGGAGACGCGGGCGGCCAGCATCTCCTGGCCGAGGTCCGCGGCCGGTACCTCCACGCAGACGTGGTAGTCACGGGACTCGTCGCCCCAGGAACCGGTGGGGTAGTCCCCGGCGCGCGGGCCCGCCTCAGTGCGGCGGCCGGTCAGCTCCTCGACCGTGGGGGCGACCTGCTTCACGAACTTCACCGTGGTGTCGACCGGGGTCCACAGGCGCAGCGCGACGTCCGCGACCTCCTTGCCCATGGCCGTCTCCATCATCCGCGTGAAGTCGGCGGCGAGCCCGGCCGGGTCGGCGACGATGTCGGCGGTTCCGAGCATGGCGGAGGCGATGCCTGTGACTTCTTTCACTTCCCAGTCGGTGCCCACGCCGCGGGCGTCACAGGTGAAGCGCCCGGCACAGGCGTCGAGTGCCGCCTTGAGCTCCTCCGGAGATTCGTGCTCGTTGCGGCCGTCGGTGAGCAGGATGCCGTGCCGGATGGCGACGTCCGCGGTGGACAGCAGCCGGTCGGCCAGCCGCAGCCAGGTGCCGATGGCGGTGCCGCCGCCCGCGCTCAGCTTGCGCAGCGCCTGCTTGGCCTGCTCCCGGGTGGTGGCGTCGGCGACCGCGAGCCGGCCGCCGCCCGGGTACACCTCCTTGGCCACGTGCGTGCCACCGACCACCGCGAAGTGCACGCCGTCGCGCAGGGTGTCGATCGCGGCGGCCGTCGCGTCGCGGGCGTTGCGCATCTTGGTGGGCGGGTAGTCCATCGAGCCCGAGCAGTCGACCATCAGCGCCACGGCCGCGGACGGACCCTGGCCCGGCGAGTACAGATGGGGCGCGGCGACCGCGCTCCCGACCGTGCCGCCGCCGGTCGCGGTGACCGTCACGATGGCGTTGACCTCACGCCCGCCCTCGGGCAGGTACTCGTTCTGGTAGACGTCCACCGAGAACCGCGGCACGTTCGACTTCGAGAAATTGGCCATGCCGGATCGCATCCCCCTCTACGTCCCCACACCGGTGGGGTGTCTGGCTGCCGGCGCGGACCGCCCCCTGCGGCCCGCGAGGCCGCCCCGCGCCCGTACCCGTACCTGTCCCGCGCGGCGGGCCTCAGGCCGATCCTGCCCCCTGCGGCGGGGCCGGGAACGGCAGGAGGGCCACTGTTACGTTGTCGTGGCCCCCGCCGTCCAAGGCGTGGCCGACCAGAACGCGGGCGCTGTGCAGGGGCCGGGCGGCGGCGTCGAGGGGTGTGGCCTCGGCCATCTCCTCGGCGGACTCGGCGTAGTTCCACAGGCCGTCCGTGCAGACCACGACCACGCCGGGGCGGTCCGGCTTGAAGGACGCGGTGTGCGGCTCCAGTTCGTAGGCGTCGGCGCCGAGCCAGCCGGTGATCGCGTGGGCGCGCTCGTCGGCGTACGCCTCGGCCTCGCTCATCAGGCCGGCGGCGACCATCTGCGCGGCCCACGAGTCGTCCTCGGTGAGCCGGGCGGGCGGTGTGCTCCGGTCGACCGGCACCCAGTAGACGCGGCTGTCGCCGACCCAGCCGACGACCAGCAGCCCGGACGTCACCACGGCACCGACCAGGGTGCAGGCGGGCGCGTTCTGGTGCGGGGCCTGCTCGCGGGCGGTGGCGGGTTCGTCCGCCAGCGCGTTGACGGCGTGCGAGGCGGCGAGGATGGCGTCGTGCATGGCCTGCTGCGGATGCGTGCCCCGCGGCAGGGCGGTGAGCAGCGACTCGCCGGCCGCCCGGGACGCGGCGAGCGAGGCGTCGTCGGGCCGGGTCGCGGAGGACACGCCGTCGCAGACGATCGCCACGGTCGCGGGCGCGCCGTCGGGCAGCGCGGTGCAGCCGACGGAGAACGCATCCTCGTTGCGGTGATGGCGCAGCCCGCGGTCACTGACCGCGGCGACGGGGCCCGACTCCTGCTCCATGTGGTCGCGTTCGCGGGGCTGGGCGTGCCCGCAGTTCTCGCAGTAGCCGTCATCGTCGACCCGGCCCGCGCGGCAGGCCACGCACACCTTGTCGCCCGCGGCCGGTGCCGGTCGCACCGGTCCGGCGGGGGCCTGCGGCTCGGTGGCCAGTCGCGGGTCGGGTGCCTGAAGCGGGTACTCCTCGGGCTCCCGCGGCCGGTCGGGACGGTCGAACCGCACGCCGGCCGCGGGTGGCTCCGGCGGCGCCGCCGGCATCGGCGGTGCGGCCGGTGGGGTCGGTGCGGCCGGCATCGGCGGTGGGGTCGGTGGCAGCGGGGAGCCGCCGGAGTCGGTGCCCGGCACCTCGGCCGCCGCGTGCACCGGGGCGGGCCGGCCGGAGCCGTCCGAGTCCCGGGCCACCGGCCAGTCCACGCCGTCCGGCGGCGAGGACGGCGCGGGCACCGTGCCGTTCATGGCGATCGTCGGGCTGTCGTCGGGCCGCGCGGGCACCGCGGACAGGTCGTATCCGCACGCACCGCAGAAGCGGTCGCCCGACTCGAGGGGTTCCTCGCAGCTCGGGCACTTCGACACGGCGGCCTGCTGGGGCATCTGCGACATCAACTACACCCACGTCCGGGGGCGGTAACGATTGGCACGTTCCACCAGGTCGATCCTCTCTTCGCCGCCCCGCGCCAGCCGAGCCAGCGTGCGGTACGAACGCTCCAGGCCGAAGCGCAGGCCGCGTTCGTCCAGGCCGCTGCCGAGCAGCGTCCGTCCCCCGGCGGCGGGTGGGACGGAACCCCGACCTCCGGAGAGTACCCAGTCCAGCGCGCAGCCGAGGACCTCGGCCGACAGTTGCTCGCGCCGCGCCGGATCCAGACCGTACACGTCCAGCGCCTCGACCTGCCGCGCGGCGGCGAGGAGATCGTCCAGGAAGGCGACGTCGCCGGCGCCCGCCGTGCGCTGCCGCAGCCGTGCCCGCACGGCCGCCACACGCGCGGCCGTGCAGTGTACGGACGACTCCGGCACCGACTCCAGCGTCCGTACGGCGCCGGCCCGGTCGCCGCCGGCGAGCTGCACCCGGGCCAGCCCGAACGCCGCGCTCACATGGCTCGGGTCGGACGACCACACCAGGCGGTAGTACTCGGCGGCGTTGTCGAGTTGCCCCAGCACCTCCGCGCACAGGCCGAGCGCCAGCTTGGGGGCGATCTCGCCCGGGAAGGCGTCGTAGACGGCGTCGAAGGCCAGCGCGGCGACCTCGTGATCCCCGGTCACCAGCGCGGCCAGTCCCCGGTACCAGACCACCCGCCAGTCATCGGGCCGCTCGCCCTCCAGGGTCTCCAGGGCCTCCAGCGCGCCGGGCGCGTCGCCGCTCTCCAGCCGGGCCCGGATCTGCCGCAGCCGGGTCTCGGTCGACGGCGCCGGGGCGGCGGCCAGCGCGGTCAGCAGCTCACCCGGCGCGGACGCCATGAGGCCCGCCAGGAAACCCGCGTTGGGGTCGCCCGCGTCGACCCGGGGCACCGGCAGGGCGAGGGAGGCGGTGGGCGCGTCGGCCGGCTTGACCAGGCCCGAGGCACCGGCGTCGAACCCGCTGATGCCGCCAGGGCCGCTGATACCGCCGGGTCCGCCGACGCCGCCGAGTGCACCGACCTCGCCGACCGAACTCACCGCACCCGGCAGCCCGGCGCTCGCGCCCGCTCCTGCGGCCGGTCCGGTACTCGTGCCCGGCCCGCCGGGCGCGCCGTGACCCGTGCCCGTCCCGCCCGGTACCCCGACCCCCAAGCCCGTCCCGCCCGGCGCCCCGACCGCCGCGCTCGTCCCGCCCGGCAGCGCGGGGCCGCTGCCCGCGCCGCCCGGCCGCAGCGCCGGAGCCGGGGCGGAGCCGCGCCGCTTCGTACCCGGCGCCCGGGCTCCCAGCCGCGACACGTCGCCATCCAGCCGGGGGAACAACTCCGTGTCCGTCACCTTGACTTCCGGTCCGAACAGCGTGGACACGGCGGGCCGGGCGCGGCCCGTCTGGAGCGAGACCACCTCGCGCAGCACGCCCGTCAGCTGCTCCGCCATCTCCTGCGCGGAGGCGAAGCGGCGGGCCGGATCCGGGTCGGTGGCGCGCACCAGCAGCCGGTAGAACGACTCGTACCGCCGGAAGACGTCGATGGTGTCCGGGTCCGGCAGGGAGTCGGCGTAGACGTTGGTGTAGCCCTGGAAGTCGAACGTCAGCACGGCGAGGGTGCGGCCGACGGTGTACAGGTCGGACGCCACCGAGGGGCCGACGTCGGCGACCTCCGGCGCCTGGTAGCCCACCGTGCCGTAGATGGCCGACTCCTCGTCGTCCATCCGGCGCACCGCGCCCATGTCGATCAGCTTGAGCTGGTCCTCGGTCTGGATGGCGTTGTCGACCTTGAAGTCGCAGTAGAGCAGGTTGCGGCTGTGCAGGTGGCCGATCGCCTCCAGCGCCTCGATGCCGTACGCGCAGGCCTGCTCGACCGGCAGCGGGTCGCGTCTGCCCTCGGGGGAGCGCCGCGCGTTGGCGATCTCCTTCAGCGACTTGCCGCCCACGTACTCCATGACGATGTAGCCGTCGAGGGAGCCGGTGCGCTGGTCGAGGTGCTCGACGAAGTTGTAGATCCGCACGATGTTGGCGTGCTCGATCTCGGCGAGGAAGCGGCGCTCGGAGATGGCCGCCGCCATCGCGTCCTGGTCGCCGGTGTCCAGCAGGCCCTTGAGGACCACCCAGCGGTCGGAGACCGCCCTGTCCACGGCGAGGTAGATCCAGCCGAGCCCGCCGTGCGCGAGGCAGCCCACCACCTCGTACTGGCCGTGCACGACGTCCCCGGCCTTCAGCTTGGGCACGAACGAGTACGGGTGGCCGCACTTGGTGCAGAAGCCCTCCGTGCGCCCGGGCCGCTCCCCGCGCGCCCGCCCGACCCGCGCCCCGCAGTCCGAGCGCGAGCAGAATCGCTTCCGCTCGGGCACCTCGGGATTGTCCAGGACCATCGCGCGCGGATCGGGCCGCGGGATCGCCGGGACCTCGACCAGGCCGACACCGAGGCGCCCGCGCGCGGAGGAACCGGCGGGGGACCCCGAGCTGCGCACCGACACCGACCGGCCCGTCGACCGTCCCGACACCGAACGCGACAGCCGTCCCGACACCGAGCGCCGGGACCTCGACGAGCGCGACGACTGCGACGACGTACGCGAACCGCGGCCGCTGGACCGCGAACCGCCGCTGCCCGCCGAGCCGCGTGATCCGCGCGAGCCCCGGCCGCCGCCGGTGATCCCGGTGGGCGTCGAGCCCACCATGCCGTTGGAGGCGACGACCGGTGCGAGACCGCACATGTCGCAGTACAGCTCGCCGCCGCCCATGTCCTCGTAGGTCCCACCGCAGCCGGGACGCTGACACGTCCGCTGTGCCTCACTCATGACGCTGCCTCCCCCCAGGGGGTGTCGTTCGGATCTTGCCGGGGTCGGGTCGCGGGGTCGGGCACGCGCTCCCCCATTGCCTGAAGGCCGCGGGAGGTGCCCCCAGCGGCGTTGTCGTCGGTTGCCAGGGTTCCGCCCTGTCGCCCTCCTCCGCCTCGCGGCCGCACGCCCCAGACCCCGCTCGGGTCGGTTGCCGGGCACCGTTGCCCGGAGCCGGCCTGATCCGAACGACACCCCCTGTCGCTCACGAGCCCGGCCCCGTCCGGTCCACCGGTCCGCCCTGACCGGGCACGCGCGGGGCGGAACCGAGCAGGTCGGCCGCCGCGTGCTGGTAGCGCAGCACGGCCTGCTCGGCGACGCGCAGGTCACAGGGCGCGCTCCACAGCATGCGGCGCGCCTTCTCGTACTTCTCGACCAGCTCGGGATCCTCGGCGAAGCCGAGCCGGGCCACCTTCGCCTTGTACGCGTCGAGCCGGCCGCGCAGTTCCGCGCGGACCGCGAGCGGCGCGGTGACCGCCGTCAACGACTCGCGGGCGCGCAGCAGCTCGTCCTCCGCCTTCTCCTCCAGGGACTCCAGGAGCGGGGACAGGCGGTGCCACTGCGCGTGTCTGCGGTACTCGGCGGCCGCCGCCAACTGCTCCTGGAGCACCGTCGGCGGTCCGCTGACGACCGGCACCTCCGTCGCCGCGATCTTCGCCAGCACCTCGCCGCGCGCGGTGCGGGCCTCGGCGAGGGTGCGGTCCGCGCGGGAGAGCACGTCCCGCAGGGCCACGATCCGGCGCTCCGCGTCCTGGCGCACCGTCAGCACGGCGTCGATCTCGCGGCGCACGTCCTCCAGGGCGCGCGCCTCCCGGTCGTACACCGTGGTGTCCGGCCGGCCGCCGCCCGGTGCCGAACTGCCCTCGGCGGGCAGCCAATAGGCGAGCGGGTCGGACACCACCCGCTCGCGCAGCTTCGTCAGGGTGCGGGTGATCCGCTCCAGGTCGTCACCGGCCGGGTGCTCGCCGGGGCGGACGCCCACGGAGTGTGCGAGGCGGCGGGTGCGCTGGAGCTCGGCGGCGAGTAAATCGATCCGCGCGGGCAGCGCCGACCACACCGCGTCGGCGGCGACCACCATGTCGAGGGAGGTCGCGTACAGCTGGTTCATCCGGTCGACCAGGGCCGCCAGCGAGTAGCGCTCGCTGAGCCGGCCCGGGCCGCCGTCCAGGGTGGGCGCGGCGGCCGTGGCGGTGGCGCCGCCGGCCACCGTGACGGCGTCGCCGCGCAGCAGTTCGGTCAGCTCGGCCAGGTCCTCGCGGCTGGACCAGCGGCGCCGGGAGCGGATCTCCCGTGCCGTGCGCAGCGCGCCCGTGTACGCGTCGAAGTACGTCCACAGCAGCGTGATCGACGCCTCCGCGGCGGCCCAGCGCTCGCCGGTCACCCCGGTGAGTTCGGCGCCTTCGAGGAGTCTGCGGCCCGCGTGGTCCTGGAGGGCGAGGAGCGAGGTCTCGACCGCCTCGTGCTCCGCGCCGAGCCGCGCCAGCGCACGGTCCACCTCGTCCCGGTCCATCACCGGCCCGGTGGGTCCCGTGTCGCCCATCGATCACCCCTCGCTGTCGCGGACTTGTGCGTGCTTTTCCCTGCGCTGCGGCGGTCGTCTCAGTTCTGGCGCAGATACTGCGGGGGCGGTGGCTCCGACTTCCCGGAGTCGTCGCCCATGGTCTCCGACAGCCACTCGTCGTACGAGTTCTGCCAGCCCTCGGCCTTGTCGGCGCGCCATTCCACGAGGATCTGGTTGACCCGGCGTACCAGATCGTCGGCGTCCTGCTTCATCGCCACGCCGTAGTACTCGGTGGTGAAGGCGTCACCCCGCAGTTCGACCGTCGGGTCCTGCGCGGCCTGGCTCGCGGCGAGCGCGCCGTCGGTGACCACCGCGTCCGCCTCGCCGAGCTGGAGCCGCACCAGGCAGTCCAGTTGGTTGGGCACGGTGGTGCTGAGGTCGGCGTCGGCGGCCGGCCTGCCGTCCAGCTGGTCCTGCTCCAGCGTGCTGAACGCCGTCGAACCCGCCGCCGTGCAGATCCTCTTGCCGGCGAGCGTGTCGTCGTACCCGGTGATGTCCGAGGACTTGGGCGCCAGCACCTGCTGGCCGGTCTCGAAGTAGGGCGCGGAGAAGGCGACGTCCTGAATGCGGTCGCAGTTGATGGTCATCGTGCGGACCACCATGTCGACCCGGCCGTCCTGGATGGCGGGTATGCGCTGGTCGGTGGGGATCGCCTTGAACTGCACGGCGTCCGGGTCGCCGAGGATGTCCTCCGCGATGCGGTGCACCAGGTCGATGTCGAAGCCCTCCAGCTCGGCGTCCCCGCCGCTGTTCGGGTCGCGGTAGCCCCAGCGGTAGCTGTTCTGGTCGACGCCGACGATCAGCTTGCGCTTCTCGCCCCGGCGGCTCTGGATCTCGTCGATGGTGGGGCCGTCGGCGTCGTCCGGGGACAGCGTCTGCTTCTCCGGGGCCGTGCACTCCTCGGCGGCGCGCGCCTGGCTGCCGTGGGCGACTCCGTGGCCGCCGGCGCCGGTGCCGGTGCCCGCGCCGCCGCCCTCGCCGTGCGAGCGGACCACCGGCAGGAGCAGGGCGAAGAGCACGGCGAGGGCGCAGGCGAAGGCCATCGCCCCCACACCGCCCCAGCCCCTCAGGCCGGCCCGCAGTCGTCGTGCACGCATCCTCGCGCCTCCTTCCACGGGTGCCCCTTCCCGCCCGTCCGCCGGGTCCACGCCCCGCTTCACCGGTACTCCGAGAGCCTGCGGCCGATGCCCAGCAGCGCGCCCGCCGCGCCGAGCCCGGCCAGGACGCCGGCGCCCTGCGGCAGGTAGCCCATCGCGTCCAGCCCGTCTCCTGCGGCCTGCTCGAACTCCCGCTCCTCGTGGGCGATGGCGGCGGCCAGCGAGGCGTCGACGCCGTCGAAGCACTCGACCGTGGCGCCCTTGCCGCCGATGACCAGGTCCAGCGCCTGCTGGTAGTTGCCGCTCTCGTCCTGATCACGGGCCGAGGCGTGGCGTTTCTTCCACTCCGCCATGTTGCTGTTCGCCGCCGCGACCGGACGCTCGCCCGCCTCGTCGTCGGCGAGCCCCTTCGCCTCGGCCAGGCCCTTGCCGAGGGTGTCCATGTTCTTCTCGAAGTCGAAGTCGTAGGCGTCGAACGTCTCGTCGCCCACCTTCTTCGTCTCCGCGCCGCGCGCCACCAGCGTGAGGTTCTCGTTGCCCCGGGCCTTGAGGGAGGCGATGCGGGCGTCGTGCAGCACGTCCAGGGAGCGTACGCCGTGGTCGTAGGAGTCGCCCAGGTTCGACCGCGCGACGCTGTGGCCGACGACCAGCCAGAGCAGGACGATCGTGGCGGTGGCCGTGGCGGCGGCCAGGCCGTGGTTCAGGACCCGGTTGGTGCGCCGGTAGTTGCGGTGCTGCGCCCAGGCCAGGGCGGCGAGCGCGAGGACGCCGAGGGCCAGCGCGGCCCAGGGGTAGGGCCTGGCGTCCGCGTAGTCGGCGCGCAGCCGCTGGTTCTCCTTCTTGTAGAGGTCCTCCGCCGCCGGGAGCATGTCCCGCTGCATCTTCTCGTTGGCGTAGCGCAGGTAGGCGCCGCCGACCGGGAAGCCCTGGCGGTTGTAGGTGCGGGCGCGCTCGATGAGGCCCTTGTACTCGGGCAGGAGGCGGTTGAGCTTGGTGATGGTCGCGGCGGAGGGGGAGTCGGCGTCGGAGTTGGCAGCGGCGGTCACGAGCCCTTCGGCGGCCGTGCGGACGCCCTTCTCGTACCGGTCCCGGGACGCCTTGGTCTCCTGGCCGCCGGCCAGGAAGCCGCTGGAGGCCGCGGTGTTGGCGTCGGCGAGGGAGCGGTAGATGTCGGCCGCGTCGGAGGTGAGCGGCTGGCTGCGGATGAGCACGTCGTCGGCGGCCTGGGACCGCTCGTTCATCTGCCAGGCGGTGACGGTGCCGAAGGCGACGACGAGCGCGGCGAGCAGTGCGCCGATGATCCGCAGCCGCCCCGGCTCGGTGACGGCCGCCGCGCGCAGCCGGTCCACGCCTTCGGCGAACGCGGTGCGGCGGGGCTCCGAGGGCGGGGGGCCGGCGGGGGCGCCGCCCGACCGCTGGGGAGGGAGCGGCCGGGGCTGCGGCGGTACGGCCGGCAGGGCGGGCGCGCCGGTGCCCGGCGGCGGCGCCGCGCTGCCCTTCGGCGGTCGAGTCACTGCTGACCTCCCCCATGGTCATCCGTCGCCGCAAGTATCCCTGCCCGCACCGAGATTCGCACCGGGCTTCACCCGATCTTGGTCCGATCCGGGTGTAACGCACCACCCCTGCCCATGAATACGCCACCGGAACCGGTTCGGTTCCCCGGGCGGGACTCCGTGCGGGGCGGGTCCCGGCCCGGACCCGGGCGGGCCTGTATCCGTGCCCGGGCTTGGACCCGCACCCGGGCTGGTCCCGGGCCCGGGTTCGGCTTGGGCCTGGCCGGGCACGGGAAGGGCTTGGAACCGGGTCCGGGCCTGGTTCGGGTCCGGGCCCGAACCCGAACCCGGGCCCGGGACGTGCCCGCCGCGGAGTGGGCTTCGGGCAGCGGGGTCTCAGGCAGCGAAGTGTGCCCGTGCTCGCGTGTGGGCGCCGGGGGCCGCGTCCGATCGGTCGAGTCCCAGCAGGACCGCGCCCAGGACGGGCGGCGCCGTCACCACTCGCGGTACGGCCTTGGGGGCGCGGGCCGTCAGCAGTCGACGTATGCGGTCGTCGAGTTGGGGGTGGCGGGCCGCCAGGACGCTGCCGCCCAGCAGGACCGGGGTCTCCTCCGCGAGCAGGTCCAGCCGGGTCAGCGCGACCGTGGCCATGGCCACCACCTCGTCGGCCTGCCGGTCGACGACCGCACGGGCGAGCGGGTCGCCGTCCGCCGCCGTGGCGAACAGCACGGGGGTCAGTTCGTGGCGCCGGACGGGCTCGATGTGCCGCAGGTGCAGCGCCTCGATGAGGGCGTACATCGAGCCGAGCCCGAAGTGGGCCGGCAGGGTGCGGGCCAGTTCCGTGGGCTCTCCGCGGCCGTCCTCCGCCCGCGCCGCGTGCCACAGCGCCTCCTCGGCCAGTCCCCAGCCGCCGCCCCAGTCACCGGAGAGGCGCCCGATGGCCGGGAAGCGGGCGGTGCGGCCGTCGGGGCGCATGCCGACGCAGTTGACGCCGGCCCCGCACACGACGGCGACGCCGAGAGGCTCGTCGATGCCCGCCCGCAGGATGGCGAACGTGTCGTTGCGT
Organism: Streptomyces sp. NPDC096048; assembly: GCF_044763415.1. Taxonomy (NCBI): domain Bacteria; kingdom Bacillati; phylum Actinomycetota; class Actinomycetes; order Kitasatosporales; family Streptomycetaceae; genus Streptomyces; species Streptomyces sp. NPDC096048. The sequence goes on along the minus strand of NZ_JBIWGG010000002.1, from coordinate 317,950 downwards.
ACGTCCACGCTCGTACCCCACGCGCGCGCGTCCAGCGCGGCGGCCAGTTGCTCCTCCTCCACGGGCAGGTCGGCGTTGGCCAGGCACGCCGAGACGTGGTCGACGGAGGTGACCCCGGCCGCGGTGAAGGCCCGCTGCACCGCCTCCGCCAGGGTGTCGACGGCCCGCTCGACGCCGACCGCGGGCGGACGGAAGGCGCCGCCGCGGGCCGTGGCGAGGACCTCCCCGTCCGCCGTCACCACGGCCACGTCGGTCTTGCTGTTGCCCGCGTCGACGGCGAGCAGGCTTGCGGTCAGGCCCACGCCAGGTGCTCCCGGTTGTGTGCGATCAGCCGGTCGGTGAGCTGCTCGGCGTACGTGTACTGGCCGACGAGGGGATGGGCGAGCAGCGCCCGGAACACCCGGTCCCGGCCACCGCGCAGGGCCGCGTCCAGGGCCAGGTCCTCGTACGCCGTCACGTTGGCCATCAGGCCCGCGTACAGCGGGTCCACGGTCGGCACCGGCAGCGGAGCGGCGCCCTTGCCGCCCACCGCCGCCGGAACCTCGATCACCGCGTCGTCGGGGAGGAAGGGCAGCGTGCCCCGGTTGTACGTGTTCACCACCTGGTACGGGGAGCCCGCGCCGCCGAGCAGGGCGGCGGCGAGGTCGACGGCGGCCTCGGAGTAGTAGGCGCCGCCGCGCTTCGCCAGCAGGGCGGGCTTCTCGTCCAGGGCCGGATCGCCGTACATCTTCAGCAGTCGCCGCTCCATCTCCGCCACCTCGGCGGCCCGGGAGGGCTTGGTGCGCAGCTCGTCGACGACCTCGTCGTGGGCGTAGTAGTAGCGCAGGTAGTAGGAGGGGACGACGCCCAGGCGGTCCAGGAGGGGCCGGGGCAGGCGGAGGTCGGCGGCGATCGTCTCGCCGTGCTCGGCCAGCAGGCGGGGCAGCACGTCCTCGCCCTCGGGGCCGCCGAGGCGGACACCGGTCTCCCAGGTGAGGTGGTTGAGGCCCACGTGGTCCAGGTGGACGTCGGCGGGTGACACCCCCAGCAGGGCGGCGAACTTGCGCTGCAGCCCGATCGCCACGTTGCACAGGCCGACCGCCCGGTGCCCCGCCTGGAGCAGGGCGCGGGTCACGATGCCGACCGGATTGGTGAAGTCGATGATCCACGCGTCCGGGTTGGCCCGGCGGACCCGCTCGGCGATGTCCAGCACCACCGGCACGGTGCGCAGCGCCTTGGCCAGGCCGCCCGCGCCGGTCGTCTCCTGGCCGACGCAGCCGCACTCCAGGGGCCAGGTCTCGTCCCGCTCGCGCGCGGCCTGGCCGCCGACGCGCAGCTGGAGCAGGACGGCGTCGGCGCCGTCCACGGCCGCGTCCGGATCGGAGGTGGTGACGACGCGGCCCTCGTGCCCCTGCCTGGCGAAGATGCGGCGGGCGAGGCCCCCGACCAACTCCAGCCGGTCCGGCGCCGGATCGACGAGGACCAGCTCCTCGACCGGCAGGGTGTCCCGCAAGCGGGCGAAGCCGTCGACGAGTTCGGGCGTGTAGGTCGAACCGCCGCCGACCACGGTGAGTTTCATCCAGTCATCAATCCTTCGCTCGTTCCTTGCTCATCCCTTTGCTCATCCCTTGACTCCGGTCAGCGTGACGCCCTCCACGAACGCCTTCTGCGCGAAGAAGAACACGAGGATCACGGGGGCCATGACCAGCACGGTCGCCGCCATGGTGAGGTTCCAGTCGGTGTGGTGGGCGCCCTTGAAGGACTCCAGGCCGTAGGAGAGGGTCCAGGCGCCGGGGTTCTCGGAGGCGTAGATCTGCGGGCCGAAGTAGTCGTTCCAGGCGTAGAAGAACTGGAAGAGGGCCACGGCCGCGATGCCCGGCTTCGCCATCGGCAGGACGACCTTGAGCAAGGTGCGCAGCTCGCCGCAGCCGTCCACCTTCGCCGCGTCCAGGTACTCGTCCGGGATGGTCAGCAGGAACTGCCGCAGCAGGAAGATGGAGAACGCGTCGCCGAACGCCATCGGGATGATCAGCGGCCAGAGCGTGCCCGACAGGTCGAGCTGCTTCGCCCAGAACAGGTACATCGGGATGATGACCACCTGCGGCGGCAGCATCATCATCGAGATCACCAGCATCAGGGACAGCTGCCGGCCCCGGAAGCGGAACTTGGCCAGCGCGTACGCCACGGGGATCGACGACACCACGGTCAGGACGGTGCCCAGCCCCGCGTAGAGCAGCGTGTTCCTCCACCAGGTGAGGAAGCCGGGCGTGTCCAGGACCGTGCGGTAGTTGCCCCACTCCCAGGTGTGCGGCCACAGGTCGCGGGTGAGGGCCTGCTGGTCGCTCATCAGCGAGGTGAGGACCACGAACCCGAACGGCAGGGTGAAGAAGAGGGCGGCGGCCACGCCCAGGGAGTGGACGGCGATCCACTCCAGCAGGACGCGCCGGCGGGCGGCGCGCCGTTCGGTGGGGGGCGTGCCCCCGGCCACCGCGGGCCGTTCCAGTACCCGGGTCATCGTTCACCTGCCTGGATCAGACCGCCCCGGCGGCGCATCAGCAGCGCCGTGAACGCCATGGCCAGCGCGAACAGCACCAGGGCGACCACACAGGCGGAGCCGTAGTCGAAGCGCTGGAAACCGAGGTTGTAGACGAGCTGGGGGAGGGTCAGGGTCGACTTGTCCGGGTAGCCCGGCTCGAAGGACTGGCCGGAACCGCCGATGATCCCGGAGGCGACCTTTCCCGCGACCAGCGGCTGCGTGTAGTACTGCATCGTCTGGATCACGCCCGTGACCACCGCGAACAGCACGATCGGCGAGATGTTCGGCAGCGTGACGAACCGGAACCGCTGCCGGGCCGACGCCCCGTCCAGCTCGGCCGCCTCGTACTGCTCCTTCGGTACGTCGAGCAGCGCGGCCATGAAGATGACCATGAGGTCGCCCACGCCCCACAGCGCGAGCGCGGTCAGCGCCGGCTTGGACCACGCGGGGTCCGTGAACCAGCCGGGAGCCGGTACGCCCAGCCCTTCCAGGACGGCGTTGACCGGGCCGGTGCCGGGGTTGAGGAGGAAGACGAAGGCCAGCGTCGCGGCGACCGGCGGGGCGAGGTAGGGGAGGTAGAAGAGGGTGCGGAAGACGCCCGCCCCCGTCCTGATCCTCGTGACGATCAGACCCACCCCGAGCCCGAACACCACCCGGCAGGTCACCATCACCAGGACCAGCCAGAGGGTGTTGCGCAGGGCCGGCCAGAACAGCGGGTAGTCCTGGAAGACGTACACCCAGTTGTCCAGGCCCCGGAACTCCGGGACGCCGAAGCCGTCGTACCTCATCAGGGAGAAGTACACGGTGGACACCAGCGGATAGGCGAAGAAGACGCCGAACCCGACGAGCCACGGTGACATGAAGGCCACCGTCCGAAGCGCCGACGACCGGCGCTTCGCGCGGAGAGTGTTCGCGGTCATGAACGTCATGAGCCGCTACTTCGTCTGCTCGATGTCGCGGTCGATCTGCGCGGCGGTCTTCTCCAGTCCGGCCTTCAGGTCCTTCACCTTGCCCGACTCGTACTGGTAGCCGAAGTCCTGGAGCGTCAGCTGGTACGTGGAGCCGTTGACGGAGGCGGGCGGGGAGTTCGACTCGGGGTGCTGGGCGATGTCCATGAAGGTCTCGAACGCCGGGTCGGTCTTCAGATCGGGCGACTTCAGGGCCGGGAACGTGGAGGGCACGTTGCGGATCGCGTTGGCGAAGGCGACGACGGCCTCGGTGTCGGTCGTCATGTACTTCACCAGCTCCCAGGCGGCGTTCTGCTTCTCGCTCTGCGGGGCGATGCCCATGACCGTGCCGGAGAGGAACCCCTTGCCGTACTCGTCCACCTCGTCGTCGGCGACCGGCATCGGCGCGGTGCCGATCTCGAAGTCGACGCCCGCGTCCTTCGCCATGCCGAGCCGCCACTCGCCGTCGAGCTGCATGGCCACCTGACCGGTGTGGAAGGGGTGCTTCGCGCCCCACTCGTCGCCGAAGGTGTTGCGGTACCTCTCCAGCCTCCCGAAACCGCCGAGTTCGTCGACGAGCTTCTTCTGGTAGGTGAACATCTCCGCGAAGGCCGGGTCCTCGGCGACGTTGGACTTGCCGTCCTCGTCGAAGTACGCGTGGTCCCACTGGGACATGTAGTGGTCGACCACGGTCTCGTAGCCGTGGTAGTTCGGCATGAAGCCGAGCTGCTCGTAGCCGTCCCCCTTGGGCTCGGTGAGCTTCTTCGCCACCTCGGTGAACTCCGACCAGGTCTTCGGCGGCGCCTTGATCCCGGCCGCCTCGAAGGCGTCCTTGTTGTAGTAGAGCCCGTAGGCGTCGCCGAGCAGCGGCAGGGCGCAGCGCGTGCCCTCGAACCGCGTGTAGTCCAGCATCGGCTTCGGGATGAGCGCGTCCAGGTCGAGTTTCGACTTCTCGACAAAGGGCTTCAGGTCGAGGAACGCGCCCGAGGAGCAGAACTTGCCGATGTTGGAGGTGGTGAACGACGACACCACGTCCGGGCCGTTCGAACCGCCCGCGCGCAGGGCCTGGTTGAGCTTGTCGTCGTTGATGTTGCCGACGACCTTGACCTTGATGTTGGGGTGCGCCTTCTCGAAGCGGTCCACGTTCGCCTGTACGGCCTTCACCTCGGCGGGCGCGCTCCAGCCGTGCCAGAAGGTGATGGTCGTCTCGGCGTTCGGGTCGTCCGTGGCGCCGGTGCCGGACTGGCCGGTGCAGGCGGTGGCGAGGAGGGTGAGGGAGGCGGAGGCGGCGACCGCGAAAGCCGCTTTCCTGGATATTCCGGGCATGGCGAATCTCCCTGGGGCAGGGCGTGGCGGGACGGGGGCGGGTGGTGCGGGCTCAGCGCGAGGTGTCGAAGACCTCGTCGCGGGTGGTCGCCAGCGCGCTCTCCAGCGCGCCGCGCAGTACGGGATGCTCGGTCACGTCACCGACGACGAGCCGGGGCCTGGACGCGGCCAGCTCCTCCAGCTCGTCCTGGACCAGGGCGCGCAGCGCCTCACCGCCCGCGGCGAGCGAGGTGCCGCTCAGGACCACCAGTTCGGGGTCCAGGACGGAGACGAGGGACGCGAGACCGGTGGCCAGCCGGGTGGCGTACGTCCGGAGCAGGCGGCGGTGCGGGTCGTTGTCGTCGTCGGTCCGCGCGGCCCGGGCGACGAGGGCGGCGGCCACCTCGTAGTACGGCCCGGAGGGCACGGGGGCGACGCCTAGCTCCCGGGCCAGCCCGGCCAGGGCCTGGGAACCGGCCAGTTCCTGGAAGCCGCCGCTGCCCGTACGGCTGACCTTGCGGACCAGCGGGGCACCCGGCACCGGCAGGAACCCGACCTCGCCCGCGCCGCCGGTCCAGCCGCGGTGCAGCCGGCCGCCGAGGACCAGGGCGGCACCCAGGCCCTCCTGGTTCCACAGCAGGACGAAGTCCTCGTGGCCCCGGGCCGCGCCGAGGCGCTGCTCGGCCACGGCGGCGAGGTTCACGTCGTTCTCGTACTCGACCGGCATCGGCAGGGCGGCCGCGAGTTCGTCGAGCAGGGTGGGGGAGTGCCAGCCCGGCAGGTGGGCGGCGTAGCGCAGCCGCCCGGTGCCCGGATCGAAGGCGCCCGGGGTGCCGATGACGAGACGGCGGACGTCGTCCCGGGCGAGTCCGGCGGCCTTCACCGCGCCGTCGAGTGCGTCGGTGACCTGCTGGACGACGGGGGTGGCGGCGCGCCGTCCCGGGGTGGCCAGCTCGTACCGGCCGACCGTGCGCCCCGTGACGTCGGCGACCGCGGCGAGGACGCGGTCCGGGGTGACGTCGAGTCCGGCGGCGTACGCGGCGGCCGGATTGACCTCGTACAGCTGGGCGCCGGGGCCGGGGCGTCCCTCGGTCGTTCCGCCGGCCAGCACGAGTCCCGCCGCCTCCAGGCGGGCCAGCAGCTGGGAGGCGGTCGGCTTGGACAGGCCGGTGAGCTTGCCGATCCGGGTGCGGGAGAGCGGTCCGTGCTCCAGCAGGAGGTCCAGGGCGGCCCGGTCGTTCATGGCGCGCAGGACGCGCGGGGTGCCCGGCGTGCCGGCGGTTCCTGCCATGCGTGTCCACACCTGCCTCTCGGCCGCTCAGTTTTTCAGTGTCCGGTGGGGGAAGTCCACCGGCCGCCCTCCGGGTGCGAGGGGGGTCGGTCTGTTAGGAAAGTTTCCTGTTGGCTGAGAAACGTAGGCCCGCCGGGGACGGGCGTCAAGAGACCGCCCCCGAGGCGACGCGGTCGTCCCTCGGGGGCGGGGTGGGGGCCGGGCCCGCTACTTGGTGGTGCTCGTCGGGGGAATCGGGGACGCCGCGATGGACTGCGGCGACACCGTGCTCGCGTACGCCGACGGCGCCGCGACGCCGGCCGTCGGGTCGGCGGCCGCGGCGGTCTGCCCCGGGATCTCGGGACCGCCGACGATCTGGATGTCGGCCGCGTCGAAGGCCCGCTTGATGCGCCAGCGCAGTTCGCGCTCGACGGTGAGGGCCTTGCCGGGCATGGTCTTGGCGGAGACCCGCACCACCATGGAGTCGAGCAGTACGGAGTCCAGGCCGAGCACCTCGATCGGGCCCCAGAGCATCTCGTTCCAGGGCTCTTCCTTGCTCATCCGCTCGCCGACGGCGGCGATGGACTCCTTCACCTTGTCCAGGTCCTCGTCGGAGCGGACGGTCACGTCGACGCCGGCCGTCGACCAGCCCTGGGAGAGGTTGCCGATCCGCTTGACCTCGCCGTTGCGGACGTACCAGATCTCGCCGTTGTCGCCGCGCAGCTTGGTCACCCGCAGCCCGACCTCGATGACCTCGCCGGAGGCCACGCCCGCGTCGATGCTGTCGCCGACCCCGTACTGGTCCTCCAGGATCATGAAGACGCCGGAGAGGAAGTCGGTGACCAGATTGCGGGCGCCGAAGCCGATCGCGACGCCCGCGACGCCGGCCGACGCGAGCAGCGGCGCGAGGTTGATCTGGAAGGTGCCGAGGACCATCAGGGCCGCGGTGCCGAGGATGAGGAAACTCGCCACCGAGCGCAGTACGGAGCCGATGGCCTCCGAGCGCTGGCGGCGCCGCTCGGCGTTGACCAGCAGGCCGCTCAGCGCGGTGCTGGCGCCCGTCCCGGCCCTGCGGTTCATCCGGTCTATCAGCTTGGTGATCGCCCGCCGCACCACCACCCTGAGCACCGCCGCTATCACCATGATCAGCAGCACCCGCAGCCCGATCGCGAGCCACGTCGACCAGTTCTCCTCGACCCAGCCGGCGGCGTTCGTCGCGCTCTCCTGGGCGTCCTGGAGCGAGGGCACCGCCGGGGCCGTCGGCGACGGGGACGGCGACGAACCGGCGGCCGGCAGGACGGCGGCGGACAGGGACACGGCGGATACCTCCAGGTGCGGCGACCCGTCCTCACAGGTCCGGGCCGGGTCCGGTCCGAGGTCCGGCCGAGGTCCGCTCCGAGGTCACGGAAAGGTCACTGGACGGGCAGGAGCACCACACTAACGGGGCACCGGGCGCGGATCGGCCCGAAACGGTCGGGAGAGACGGTACTCACCCGCGCTTGAACTGGTCACGGTCGTGGGGATGCATTCCGTGTGGTCGAAAACACTCCCAGCCCGTTACCGGGACATGGTGGCGCTTCCGCCAGCCATGAGGGGAGACTGACTACGGATCGTCCCGGCGCGAGCCACGCGCCGCCGGCGTACAAGGAGGCATCCGTGCCGCATGTCCTGGTTCTCAACGCGTCGTACGAGCCACTCGGCGTCGTACCGCTCCGCCGCGCGCTCGTCCTCGTCCTCGAGAACAAGGCCGTGTGCCTTGAGGAGTCCGGCGCCTATCTGCACAGCGCGACCGTCACCGTGCCCGCACCCAGCGTGGTCCGGCTCAAGCGATTCGTGCGGGTTCCCTACCGGGGGCCCGTCCCGCTCACCAGGCGGGCGCTCTTCGCGCGCGACGGAGGCCGGTGCATGTACTGCGGCGCCGTCGCCACCAGCGTCGACCACGTCATCCCGCGCAGTCGCGGGGGTCTGCACGCGTGGGACAACGTCGTGGCGTCCTGCCGCCGCTGCAACCACGTCAAGGCCGACCGGCACCTCGGCGAGATCGGCTGGCGCCTGCGCCACAAACCCGCCCCGCCCACCGGCCTGGCCTGGCGCATCATCGGCACGGGCCATAGGGATCCGCGCTGGCTGCCGTACTTGCAGCCGTACGGCGCGGAGGACGCCATGGCCCGGATCGACGGCATTTCCGCCTGACGGTCCGGGCTTTCGTGTACGCCGGGTCGGGCTCGCTCAGCGCACCGTCGTACGAGGTGGCCTCGACGGCCATGAGGACGGGGGTGGCGTCGGCCCGTTCGCCCTGGCCGACGAAGGCCCCCGCCGGGGCCGGTGAGGCGTCCGGTCGGGCGCGACCGCCGCGGTATGCCTCGATCACCGGTCCCTGTGTCGGATCCAGCCACAGGTCGGGTCGGTGTCGCATGCGAGTGCGCGATAGCCGGCGGGGAGGTGCGCCCGGGTGCTTCGGGTGCTTCGGGTGCTTCGGCTGCCTCGGGAGCGGCCGGTTTGCATGATCTTCGCGCGGGATAGGTGACTGTTCTGCCCGGATTCGTGGAGATCTCGCGAGCGTGGAATGTGACCAGGGCCACGTTGTCGGTGCTGGGGTGCCTGTCCTCGCGCGGACTGGGTAGGGCTGCCGTAACGCGCCAAAAGCGTGCTCGAAACAACGCTCGACGAAGGAGACCCCCGTGGTTGCACTGGCACCGCTTCTGCTCCCGGCCCCGTCCAAACCCGTGGCGGAGCCGTCCACTCCTTGGGCGGAGCCCTCCGCCGCCTCCGACACCCCGCACTACTGCGTCTTCGGCGCCACCGGCAGCTGCGCCGACGCACCGCTCACCAGCGAACCGCCACTGCCCGACGCCGAGCCCCTCACCAGCGAGTCGCCGTTCGCCGACGCCGTGCCGCTGACCAGCGAATCCTCGCCCGAACTCACGGCGGACGTGCCGGACCAGGGCGGCCCCTCCTTCGCCGTCCCGGAACCCACGAGGTCGTAGAGGTCACAGATGCCAGCAGCCCGGCCGGCCGAGCCCCCCGCCGAGGACCTTCCCGAGGATCTGACCCGGCTCGCCGCCCTGCACGGCGTCGCCACCTCCTACAGCCCGTCCCCGGACCGCACCGTCGCGGCCTCGGCCACCGCTGTCACCCTCGCGCTGGCCGCCCTCGGCGTGGACACGAGCACGCCGGAGGCCGTACGCGCCGCGCTCGCCGCCCGCGAGTCCGTGCTGCGCGAACGCCTGCTGCCGCCCGCCGTGGTCGCCTGGAGCGGCGGCGGCACACCCGCCGCCCTGGCCGCCCTGCCCGAGGGCACCCGGCTGCGCGTCGACACCGAGCAGGGTGAGACCCGCGCCGACGCCGGGGGGCTTCCGCCGGGCGTCCACCGCCTGACCGCCACCGCGCCCGACGGCCGGGCCGCCCTGGCCCACCTGATCGTCGCGCCCGCCCGGCTGCCCGTCCCCGCCACGCGCTCCTACGGACTCCTCGTCCAGCTCTACTCCCTCCTCTCCCGCCGCTCCTGGGGCATGGGCGACCTCGGCGACCTCGGCGAACTGGCCGCCTGGGCCGGACGTGCCCTCGGTGCCGGGTTCGTCCAGGTCAACCCGCTGCACGCGGCCGTGCCCGGCGCGCCCACCGACCCCTCCCCGTACCGGCCCTCCTCGCGCCGCTTCCCCGACCCGGTCCACCTGCGGATCGAGGACGTGCCCGAGTTCGCGTACGTCACCGACCACGTGCGCGCCCGGGCCCTCCAGGAACGGGCCGGACGGCTGCGCGAGGCCGTGCTGGAGAAGGACGCCCTGATCGACCGGGACGCCGTGTGGGAGCTGAAGCGCGAGGCCCTCGAACTGCTCCGCGAGGTCCCCCTCGGCCCCGGCCGCCGCGCCGCCTACTGCGACTACCTCGCCGAACAGGGCACGGCCCTGGAGGACCACGCGACCTGGTGCGCGCTCGCCGAGGTCCACGGCTCCGACTGGCACCGGTGGCCCGAGGGCCTGCGCGATCCCCGCTCGGCCGAGACCGACCGCGCCCGCACCGAGCTGATGGACCGCGTCGACTTCCACTCCCGCCTCACCTGGCTCACCGACACCCAGCTGACCGCCGCCCAGCGCACCGCCCGCGAGGCCGGAATGCCGGTCGGGATCGTCCACGACCTCGCCGTGGGGGTGCATCCGCGGGGCGCCGACTCCTGGGCGCAGCAGGAGTACTTCGCCGACGGCATGTCGGTGGGCGCACCGCCCGACGCCTTCAACGCCCGCGGCCAGGACTGGGGCCTGCCGCCCTGGCGCCCCGACCGCCTCGCCGAGTCCGGCTACGCGCCCTTCCGGCGCCTGCTGCGGGGCCTGTTCCGCTACGCCGGAGCCCTGCGCATCGACCACGTCATGGGCCTGTTCCGGCTCTGGTGGGTCCCCGACGGACACCCGCCCACCGAGGGCACCTACGTCCGCTACGACGCCGAGGCGATGCTCGCCGTCCTCGTCCTGGAGGCGGCCCGGGCCGGCGCCGTGGTCATCGGGGAGGACCTGGGCACCGTGGAACCCGGCGTGCGCGAGGCGCTGCGCGAACGCGGGGTGCTCGGCACGTCCGTGCTGTGGTTCGAACGGGACTGGACCGGCGACGGCCGCCCCCTGCCCCCCGACCGCTGGCGCGCCGACTGCCTGGCCACCGCCACCACCCACGACCTGCCGTCCACCGCCGCCCGCCTCACCGGCGAACACGTCGAACTCCGCGACCGCCTGGGCCTGCTCACCCGCCCGCTGGAGCAGGAGCGGGCCGAGGCGGCGGCGGACACGGCCGAGTGGCTGGACGCACTGGCCCGGCTCGGTCTGCTGCACGGCACCGGCGGCGACACCGGTACGCCCTCCGAGGAGGCCGGCATCCAGGCCGTCCACCGCTTCCTGCTGCGCACCCCCGCCCGCATGGCCGGCATCTGGCTCCCGGACGCCGTCGGCGACCGCCGCCCGCAGAACCTCCCCGGCACCTGGGACCAGTACCCGAACTGGCGCCTGCCCGTCGCCGACGCCGAGGGCCGCCCCGTGACCCTGGAGGACCTGGCCGCCTCGGCCCGGCTGCACGCCCTGATCGACGTCGTACGGGACCGCGCCGGCGGCTGAGCGGGCCCGCCCGGAGACCACTCGCGGCCCCCGTACGGCACCCCGGGCGCGCGGCCCTTCCGGCCGTTCGCTAACTTTGCACCGTGGACAAGAAGAACGCCCTGCGCGCCGGCGCCCTGGCAGCCGGTACGACGCTGATGATGCTGCTCATGTCGTCCCCCGCGCTCGCGCTGACCCGCGACGACGGCGACGACCCCGGCACAGGCCTGAGCGTCGTCGAGACGCTGGGTCTCTACGTCGTGGCCCCGATCGCGCTGTTCGTGATCATCGCGGGCCTGGTCCTGGTCCTGGACAGGTCCAAGGAAGAGCACCGCGTGACCTCCCGCAACATCAAGACCCGGCCCAAGGCCGACGCCAAGGTCTGACGGCCCACCCCACCTCCACCGAGGGCGCCGGTCCCCTCGCACGTACGCGCGTCAGCGGTGTGCGGGCGGGAACCGGCGCCCTCGGCGTGCGTGTGACGGCCGCGTCGGCTGGGCAGGAGTGAGCAGCGTGCCTGCGCATCTCTCAGGAGGCCACATGAACGGCACCCGCTCCGTGATCGTCGTCGGCTCCGGCCCCACCGGCCTCCTCCTGGCCGGCGACCTGGCCGCCGCCGGTGTTCCCGTCACCCTCGTCGAGAAGCGCCCGCACCGGATCAGCAACCTCTCCCGCGCCTTCGCCGTGCACGCCCGCACCCTCGAACAGCTCGACGCCCGAGGGCTCGCCGACGAGTTGGAGGCCGTGGGCCGGCCCCTCGAACGGCTCGGTCTCTTCGGCCGGCTCACCGTCGACCTCGGCGCCCTTCCCTCCCGCTTCAACCACCTCCTCGTCGTCCCGCAGTACGAGGTGGAGAGGGTGCTGGAGCGACGCGCGGTGAAGGCCGGGGTGGAGTTCCGCTACGAGAGCGAGGTGACCGGCCTGGCGCAGGGTGCCGGTGGCGGTGCGGACCCGGACGACGGCGTGGGTGTCGAGGTCCGCGGCCCGGGCGGGGAGACGGCGACCCTGCGGGCGGCGTACGTCGTCGGCGCCGACGGGATGCGCAGCACCGTGCGCGAGGCGACCGGGCTGCCCTTTCCCGGCCGCTCCGTCATCAGGTCCGTCGTGCTCGCCGACGTACGGCTCGCCGAGCCGCCGGAGACACTGCTCACCGTCAACGCGGTCGGGGACGCCTTCGCCTTCCTCGCGCCGTTCGGCGACGGGTACCACCGTGTGATCGGCTGGCACCGCGGCCGGAACGTCCCCGACAGCGAGCCGCTCGAGCTCGACGAGATCAAGGAGATCACCCGGCTCGCCCTGGGCCGGGACTTCGGGATGCGCGACGCCCGCTGGATGTCCCGCTTCCACAGCGACGAACGCCAGGCGCCCGCCTATCGCGTGGGCCGGGTCTTCCTCGCCGGTGACGCGGCGCACGTGCACACCCCGGCCGGCGGTCAGGGCATGAACACCGGACTCCAGGACGCGGCGAACCTGAGCTGGAAGCTGGCGGCCGTGCTGCACGGGCACGCCGGCCCCGAGCTGCTGGACACCTACCAGACCGAGCGGCACCCCGTCGGCAGGTCGGTGCTGCGCAGCAGCGGCGGACTCATCCGCCTCGCCATGGCCAAGCGCCCCTGGACGCTGGCGCTCCGGGCGGGGACCACCACCGTCCTCGACCACGTGGGTCCGGCCCGCCGCCGGGTGGCCGGCCAGATCGCCGGCATCGGCTACCGCTACCCCGCACCCCGCGGTGCCCATCGGCTGACCGGCACCCGCGTTCCCGACGTGGCCCTCGCGGGCGGCGGCCGGCTGTACGAGGCGCTGCGCGGGGGCCGGTTCGTGCTGATCACCCCGGGGCCGGCCCCCGGAGCGACGGACCGGCTGGCCGTGGAGCGCTGGGCGAGCGGACGGCGTACGGCGGTGCTGGTGCGGCCCGACGGATACGTGGCCTGGGCGGCGGACGGCGCGGACCCGGTGGAGACCGAGGCGGCCGTCGCCGCGCATGTGGGCTGAGCGGGCCGCCTACTTCTCGGTGCCGGCGAGCAGGTCCCGCAGCAGGTCGGCCAGTTGGGCGGCCTGTTCGTCGTCGAGGGCGGACAGGGCCTCCGTCTGGGCGGCGAGGCCCGCGCCGACCGCCTCGTCGATCAGCTCCAGCCCCCGGTCGGTGAGCGTGACCCGCAGCCCCCGGCGGTCGTGCGGGTCGGGGGAGCGGCGCAGCAGTCCGGCCCGTTCGAGTTTGTCGAGGCGGCCGGTCATGCCGCCGGTGGTGAGCATCAGCGTGGCCGAGAGCTGCCGGGGGGAGAGCGTGTAGGGCTCGCCGGAGCGGCGCAGGGTGGCCAGGGCGTCGAACTCCCCGCGGGAGATCCCGAAGCGCGCGTAGGCCTTCTCCATCCGGTCGCCCATGGCGCGGGCGAGCCGGAAGACGCGGCCGAACACCTCCATGGCGGCCGTGTCCAGGTCGGGCCGCGCCGTCGCCCACTGGTCGATGATCGCGTCGACGGGGTCCTTGCGCGGCTCGGGGCGTTCGGTCATGCCATGAGTATCGGGACAACTCCGCTCGGCCGCAAGAAAGTAGCTTGACGGAATCTTGCTTAGAGGTAAGCTACTTTCCATCGAGCTTCTTGCTTGCCCGTCTCCCGAAGGGGTCCCTCATGGCCGCCGGCCGCCCCGCCCTCATCGCGCTCACCGCCCTCGCCCCCGTCTCCTGGGGCACCACCTACGCCGTGACCACCGAGTTCCTGCCGGCCGACCGGCCCCTGTTCACCGGGCTGATGCGCGCCCTGCCCGCCGGTCTGCTGCTGCTCGCCCTCGCCCGGGTGCTGCCGCGCGGGGCCTGGTGGTGGAAGGCGGTGGTGCTGGGCGCCCTGAACATCGGGGCCTTCTTCCCGCTGCTGTTCCTCTCCGCGTACCGGCTGCCGGGCGGCACGGCCGCCGCGGTCGGCTCGGTCGGCCCGCTGTTCGTCGTCGGGCTCTCGGCGCTGCTGCTCGGGCATCGGCCCACCGTCCGGTCCGTGCTCACCGGCGTCGTCGCCGCGTTCGGCGTCAGCCTGGTGGTGCTGAAGGCGGCCGGGGCGCTGGACGCGCTCGGCGTGCTGGCGGCCCTCGCGTCCACCGCCTCCATGTCGGCCGGCACCGTGCTCACCAAGCGGTGGGGCCGCCCGGACGGCGTCGGCCCGCTCGCGCTCACCGGCTGGCAGCTGACCGCCGGCGGCCTGCTCATCGCGCCGCTCGCCCTCCTGGTCGAAGGCGCCCCGCCCGCGCTGGACGCCCCGGCGGTCGGCGGCTACCTCTACCTGGCGCTGGCCAACACGGCGGTGGCGTACTGGCTCTGGTTCCGCGGCATCGGCCGGCTCTCCGCCACCCAGGTCACCTTCCTCGTCCCGCTCTCGCCGCTGACCGCCGCCGTCGTCGGCTGGGCGGCGCTCGGCCAGGCGCTGACGCCGGTGCAACTGGTGGGCATGGCGCTGGCCTTCGGGGCGACGGCCGCGGGGCAGCTCGCGCCGCGCGCGGAGGCGGCCGGGCGTTCCGCCACACCTTTCAGTTCCTCTTCAAAGAACGGTCGAAAAGATTCGATGGACCTGACGGGTTCGGCGCTGCGACGGTAGTCCCACCGCGATCGTCGCCCACCGCCCACCTGAAAGGACCTCCGTGGCCGTAGCCGACCCCCGGACCAGCACCACCCCCGCTCACGCCCCCGCCACAGCACCCGCCGGTCCTGCCGCACCCGCCGGTCCTGCCGCACCCGTCGCCCTCGGTATCGGGCTGGCCGTGCTCGCCACCCTCGTCTGGTCCGGGAGCTTCGTCACCTCCCGGGCCCTCGGCGACAGCGTGCCGCCCGTCCAGCACGCGTTCTGGCGCTGGGTGGTGGCCCTCGCGGTCGTCGCCCCCTTCGGCGCCCGGCGGGCCTGGCGGCAACGGGACCTGATCCGGCGCCACCTCGGCTTCGTGCTCCTCGCCTCCCTCCTCGGCGTGACCGTCTACAACACCCTGGTCAACCAGGCCGGCGTCACCACCCCCGCCGCCAACATGGGCATGATCATGGCGGCGTCCCCGGTCCTGATGGCCGTCTTCGAACGGGCCGGCGGCGTACGGCTCGGCGCCCGCCGGGCCGCCGGGCTGCTCGTCGCCTGCGCGGGCGTGCTGCTGCTGGTCTCCGGCGGGGCGTCCTTCTCGGCCGGCGACCTGTGGATGATCGCCGCCGCCTGCTGCTTCGGGTCGTACAGCGCGCTGCTGCGCCGCGGGCCCGCCGGTCTGGACGGAGCGGGGTTCCTCTTCACCACGTTCCTGTTCGGCACGGTCCTGCTGCTGCCCGCCCAGGGCGTCAGCCTCGCCGTCCAGGGCGGCTTCAGCCCGACACCGGACACCGTCCTGCCCCTCCTCTACGTCGGCGTCGCCTCCTCCGCGGTCGCCTTCTTCGCCTGGAACAAGGCGATCTCCCTCATCGGTCCGTCCCGCGCCGGAGTCGTCTACTACCTCCAGCCGGTGTGCGTCGCCCTGCTGTCCTGGGCACTGCTGGCCGAGCCGACCGGCTGGGCGCAGGCGGGCTGCATGGCGCTGATCCTCGGCGGCGTCGTCCTCGGCGCGGCCACGGGGGCAGGGCGGCGGCGGTGACGGGGGCCGCCCGCGGACAGGTTGCCGCCATGGCCGACTGGGACATCCGCAAGCTGCACATCCTGCGGACGCTGCGGGAACGGGGCACGGTGACCGCGACGGCCGAGGCGCTGCGCATGACGCCGTCCGCCGTCTCCCAGCAGCTGACGAACCTCTCCAGACAGCTCGGAGTGGAACTGCTCCAGGCCCACGGCAGACGGGTCCGGCTGACGGACGCGGCCCGGCTGGTGCTGCGGCACGCCGAGGCGGTGTTCGAGCAACTGGAACGCGCCGACGCCGAGTTGGCGGCCTACGTCCACGGGGAGGCCGGCGAGGTGCGGGTCGGCGCCTTCTCCACCGCCGTGCCCGCCCTCGTCGTACCGGCCGTGACCGCGCTGCGGGCGACGCACCCGGGGGTCGCGGTGCGCGTGCGGGAGGCCGAGGCGCAGGAGGCGTACGAGCTGCTGGCCGCCGGTGAGGTGGACCTCGCCCTGTCGCTGGCCGCGCAGGCGCCGAGCGCCGCCGACCCGCGCTTCACCCGCGTCCCGCTCCTCGCCGACCCGCTGGACGTCGCCCTGCCCGGCGGCCACCCGCTGGCCCGCGCGGACGGGCTGCGGCTGGCCGACCTCGCCGCCGAGCCGTGGATCTTCGGCGGCAGCGGGCCCTGGTCCGACATCACGCGCGGAGCCTGCGAGGCGGCCGGGTTCCGGCCCGACCAGGCCCACGCGGCGGCCGGCTGGACGGCGATCCTCGCGATGGTCGAAGCGGGCATGGGCGTCGCCCTGGTACCGCGCATGGCGGCCGTGCCGCGGGACGGCGTGGTGATGCGCGAACTGCACGCCGACCGCCCCGTCCGGCACGTTGTCGCGGCCGTCCGCAAGGGCGCGGCGGAGGGCGCCGCCGTCGGCACCGTCCTGACGGCACTGCGCGCGGTGGCGGACGCCCGCCCCTGAACGCACGGGGGAAGCGGCTGCGGGGAGGCCGGCGAGCGCGGCCGTGGAGAGGGCCCGCCCAGGGCGTCTGCGGAGAGCCGCCAGGACGTCAGCGGACGAGGCCGCCCAGGGGGTTCGCGGAGAGGACACCGGGCCCGCACGCGGAGAGGAGACACCAGGGCCGGTCGCTGAACGCGTACAGGGTCCCGGACACACCGGGGGCGCCCGGCACGGTGCCGGGCGCCCCCGGGGGCGTACTGGTGGCGTCGTCTACTCGGTCGCCGCCGCGTCCGCCGCCTGCGCCCTCAGCGCGCGCTCGATGCCCGAGCGGGACTCCGAGACCAGTCGGCGCAGGGCCGCGTTCGGCTCGGCGGAGGACAGCCAGGCGTCCGTGCGGTCCAGGGTCTCCTGGGACACCTGCACCGCCGGGTACAGGCCGACCGCGATCTGCTGGGCCATCTCGTGCGAACGGGACTCCCAGGCACCCTTGAGCGCCTCGAAGTACCGCTCCGTGTACGGCGCCAGCAGCTCGCGCTGGTCGGTCTGGACGAAGCCGGCGATGACCGCCTCCTGCACGGCGTTCGGCAGCTTGTCGGACTCCACGACCGACTCCCAGGCCTCCGCCTTGGCCGCCTCGGTCGGGCGGGCGGCACGCGCGGTGGCGGCGTGGCGCTCACCGGCGGCCGTCCTGTCCCGCTCGTACTCGGCCGCGATCTCCGACCCGCCGAACCGGCCCACCGCCGCGAGCCGCTGCACGAACGCCCAGCGCAGCTCGGTGTCGACGGCGAGGCCCTCGATCGTCGTCGTGCCGTCGAGCAGCGCGTCGAGCAGGTCCAGCTGCTCCGGCGTCCTCGCCGTCGCCGCGAACGCGCGCGCCCACGCCAGCTGGTGGTCGCTGCCCGCCTCGGCGGCCCGCAGATGGGCCAGCGTGGCCTCCGTCCAGCGGGTGAGCAGCGCCTCGCGGGCGGTCGGGGCGGCGTACTGGTCGACGGCCAGCTTCACCTGGCGGTGCAGCGACTGCACGACACCGATGTCGGACTCCTTGCCGATGCCGGACAGCACCAGCGACAGGTAGTCGCGGGTCGCCAGCTCCGCGTCCCGGGTCATGTCCCAGGCGGACGCCCAGCACAGGGCACGCGGCAGCGACTCGGTGAAGTCGCCGAGGTGCTCGGTGACGACGGCGAGGGACTGCTCGTCGAGGCGGACCTTCGCGTACGACAGGTCGTCGTCGTTGAGCAGCACCACGGCCGGACGCCGCTTGCCCACCAGCTGCGGCACGGCCGTCAGCTCGCCGTCCACGTCCAGCTCCACGCGCTCACCGCGCACCAGCTTGCCGCCGGCGTCGAGGTCGTAGGCGCCGATCGCGATGCGGTGCGGACGCAGCGTGGGCTCACCCTTGGCGCCCGCGGGGAGCGCCGGGGCCTCCTGGCGGATCGCGAAGGCCGTGATGACACCATCGGCGTCCGTCTCGATCTCCGGGCGCAGGACGTTGATGCCGGCCGTCTCCAGCCACGCCTTCGACCAGGTCTTCAGATCGCGGCCGGAGGTCTCCTCCAGCGCGCCCAGCAGGTCCGACAGGCGCGTGTTGCCGAACGCGTGCCGCTTGAAGTACGCCTGCACACCCCGGAAGAACGCGTCCTCACCGACGTACGCGACGAGCTGCTTGAGCACCGAGGCGCCCTTGGCGTACGTGATGCCGTCGAAGTTGACGAGCACGTCGTCCAGGTCGCTGATGTCCGCCATGATCGGGTGCGTGGACGGCAGCTGGTCCTGCCGGTACGCCCAGGTCTTCATCTGGTTGGCGAACGTCGTCCACGAGTGCGGCCACTTCGAGCCGGGCGCGTCGGCCTGGCAGGCGGCCTCGGCGTAGGTGGCGAACGACTCGTTCAGCCACAGGTCGTTCCACCACTCCATGGTGACCAGGTCGCCGAACCACATGTGCGCCAGCTCGTGCAGGATCGTGGCGGCCCGCACCTCGTACGCGGCGTCCGTCACCTTCGAGCGGAACACGTACTGGTCGCGGATGGTCACCGCGCCCGCGTTCTCCATCGCGCCCGCGTTGAACTCGGGCACGAAGAGCTGGTCGTACTTCTTGAACGGGTACGGGTAGTCGAACTTCTCCTGGAACCACTCGAAGCCCTGCCGGGTCACCTCGAAGATGGCGTCCGCGTCCAGGTGCTCGGCCAGGGAGGGCCGGCAGTAGATGCCGAGCGGCACGGACTGGCCGTCCTTCTCGTACACGCTGTGCACCGAGTGGTACGGGCCGACGATCAGCGCCGTGATGTACGACGAGATGCGCGGGGTCGGCTCGAAGACCCAGACGTTGTCCCGCGGCTCGGGCGTGGGCGAGTTGGAGATGACCGTCCAGCCCTCGGGCGCCTTCACGGTGAACTGGAAGGTCGCCTTGAGGTCCGGCTGCTCGAAGCTCGCGAAGACGCGGCGCGCGTCCGGCACCTCGAACTGCGTGTACAGGTAGGCCTGGTCGTCGACCGGGTCGACGAACCGGTGCAGACCCTCACCGGTGTTGGTGTACGCGCAGTCGGCGACCACGCGCAGGATGTTGCGGCCCGGCAGCAGCCCCGGCAGGGCGATGCGGGAGTCCTGGAACACCTCGGCGGCGTCGAGGGAGTCGCCGTTCAGCGTCACCTCGTGGACCGTCGGCGCGACCAGGTCGATGAAGGACTCGCCGCCACTCCCGTCGCCGGTCTCCGCGACGTCGAAGCGCACCGTGGTCACGGACCGGTAGGTGCCGCCCTCCTGCGCGCCGGTGAGGTCGAGATCGATCTCGTACGAGTCAACGGTCAGCAGCTTCGCCCGCTGCCGCGCCTCTTCGCGAGTCAGGTTTGTGCCAGGCACGCGGTCATCTCCTCGTTATGTGTGGGTTGCGCCATCCTTCCACGTGGCCCGCACGGAACGCGATGTCCATTTACCGCCGGTGGACGGGCCGGACGGGCGCGAGCCTGGACGCATGGAGAGCTACACCGCACGGCCCATCGCGCCGGCCGTCCTTACGGAACTGCGCGCCACCGACGACGCGGGCCGCGTGCCCGTCCCGGTCACCGACGACGAGGGCGGCGCGCCCCTGCGCTGCTGCCTGCGCCGCAGCCGCCCCGGCGAGCTGATCGCCCTGGTCTCCTACGCCCCGCTGCGCCGCTGGGCGGCCGGCACGGGCGTCGACCCGGGCGCGTACGACGAGCAGGGCCCGGTCTTCGTCCACGCCGAGGAGTGCGCGGGACCGGACGGTGACGGCCTCGCCTTCACCGGCGCCCACCGCACGCTGCGCCGCTACTCGGCCGAGGGGCGCATCCTCGGCGGGCGGCTGGTCGAGGCCGCCGAAGGGCCCGACGGCTTCGGACCCGCCCTCCGGGAAGCGTTCGACGACCCGGCCGTGGCGTTCGTCCACGTCCGGGCCGTCGAGTACGGCTGCTTCCTCTACGAGGTGAGGCGGGGCTAGCCCTTCAGCTCCGCCGCCACCAGCTCCGCGATCTGCACCGCGTTCAGGGCCGCGCCCTTGCGCAGGTTGTCGTTGGAGACGAACAGGGCGAGGCCGTTGTCCACGGTCTCGTCCTGGCGGATGCGGCCGACGTACGAGGGGTCCTGACCGGCCGCTTCCAGCGGGGTCGGCACCTCGGTGAGCGCGACGCCGGGGGCACCGGCCAGCAGCTCCTTGGCGCGCTCCACGCTGATCGGGCGGGCGAAGCGGGCGTTGATCTGGAGGGAGTGGCCGCTGAAGACGGGCACGCGCACGCAGGTGCCGGAGACCTTCAGCTCCGGGATCTCCAGGATCTTGCGGGACTCGTTGCGGAGCTTCTGCTCCTCGTCCGTCTCGTGCAGGCCGTCGTCCACGATGGAGCCGGCCAGCGGCAGCACGTTGTACGCGATCGGCGCCACGTACTTGTCCGGCTTCGGGAACTCCACGGCCGAGCCGTCGTGGGTGAGCTTGGGGGCGTCCGCGCCGACCTTCTGGACCTGCTCGAACAGCTCGTCCACGCCGGCCAGGCCGGAACCGGACACGGCCTGGTAGGTGGCGACGACCAGCGCTTCGAGGCCCGCCTCCGCGTGCAGCGGACGCAGGACCGGCATCGCGGCCATCGTCGTGCAGTTCGGGTTGGCGATGATGCCCTTGGGGCGGTCGGTGATCGCGTGCGGGTTCACCTCGGACACCACCAGCGGGACCTCGGGGTCACGGCGCCAGGCGGAGGAGTTGTCGATCACGACCGGGCCCTGGGAGGCGACCTTCTCGGCCAGCGCCTTGGAGGTGGCGCCGCCCGCCGAGAACAGCACGATGTCCAGCTCGGAGTAGTCGGCGGTGGCCGCGTCCTCCACCGTCACGCCGTCCAGTTCCTTGCCGGCGCTGCGGGCCGAGGCGAACAGGCGCAGCTCGGTGACCGGGAAGTTCCGTTCGGTGAGGATCCTGCGCATGACCGTGCCGACCTGACCGGTGGCTCCGACGATTCCGACCCTCACGGTGACTCCTTCTCCGTTTGTGCGCGTGTCTTCACGCGCGCTTTGCTCGGCCGAGACTTTTCCATCATGGGGCGAAGCCCGGCCCGCCTGTCCAATTCTTTGCGCGGTGTGCCCGCACCCTGGGACGCGGCGGCGAGGACAGCGGGCGCGGTCCTTCGGCGGCAACCCGGGCTGAGCTGCACGAATTCCCTTGCACCGGGCCCCGCGCCGCAAGCTGTGCTGTTCCGCCCCTGCCCATCCCTTCCCACCCCACACGACGATGTGACGTACGCCTCGCACCGGGTCTCCGCCGACCGGGCGAACGTTTCGGGCCCCGTCGGCGTCATAGGGGAAACGTGGCTGGGGGAGGGGTGGCTGTGCTGCGCAGAAAGGCCCGCCGCGGCCAGGGGGACGGCGTGCTCGACGACCCCCTGGACGCGGCCCAGGAACGCCGGGTGCGGGCGGTGCTCGCGCTCGGCGGCGTGCCGCAGGCGGACCTGCCGGACGGGGTGCAGCAGGTCCGCCTGCGGTTGCTGGAGCGGACGGCGAGCGGACGCGAGGCGCCGCGCGACGTGTCCGCGTGGGCGGCGGTCGTCGCCTCCAACCTGGCCATGGACTGGCACCGGGCCAGGCGCCGCCAGGACCGGCTCGGCGAGCGCCTGGCGGCGCTGCGCCAGGCGGAGCACCCCTCCGGCGAGGACACCAGCCTGCTCTCCCTCGCCGTCGCCCAGGGACTGGACGAGCTGCCCGACGCCCAGCGTCAGGTCCTCGTCCTGCGTTTCTACGCCGACCTGCCGGTGCGCGGCATCGCCGAGGAGCTGGGCATCCCCGAGGGCACGGTCAAGAGCAGGCTGCACACGGCGGTACGGGCGCTGCGGGCCCGCCTGCACGAGGACGAGGTGGTGTGAGATGGCCGCCGAACAGCATCCCGGTGGGCACGACGCGCTGATGGCCGCGATCACGGGCGAACCGCCGCCGCCCGGGGCGGGCGCGGACGCCGAGGCCGAGTACCGGTCGGCGGCGGCCGACGTGGCGCTGTTGCGGGAGCAGCTGGGGATCATCGGGCGGTCGCTGGGCGAGCCGCCTCCCCGCCCCGAGGCCGCCCCGGCGCGGGAGCCCTCCCGCCGCCCCCGTCGCCGTCCGCTCGCCGTCGCCTTCGGCGCCCTCGCGGTGGCATGCGCCGGCGCGGTGGTGACGGGGCTCGGGTGGCTGGTGGTGCAGGGCGGGAACGGAGGCGACGACGCGGCGAGCGGCAAGGCCGCGGCGAGCGACGAGCAGGCGGGCTCCACCGACTCCGGTGGCGTCGCCTTCGGCAGCCCCCGCTACCTCGCCTGCGCCCGTCTGGTGGCCGAGGGCACGGTGACCGGCGCCGAACCGGTGCCGGAGGCCGGGCAGCACCGGATCACCCTGGACGTGACCCGCTCCTACAAGCCGGGGGAAGGGCCCGGGAAGGCGGGCGAGCGGATCACGTTCGTCCTGGACGACACCACCGCCCGGCTCGCCGTGGGCGACCGCGCGCTGATCGGCGTCCCCCTGCACGGCGACCGCCCGGACTCCGTGATCACCGGCGAGGAGGCCATCGCCGCCGAACGGGCCTGGATCACCGCGTCCCTGCCGGAATCCCGCACCCTCACCTGCGACTGACCCCCGGCACGCGGGAGGGCGGGCGCCCCTACGGAGCACCCGCCCTCCCTGGTGCCGCACCGGACTACGGCACGACCTTCCCGATCCGTACGCTGCCGAGGCCCGCGGTCGTGCCGTGGGCGTTCACCAGCTGGACCTGCCCGAAGAACTCACGGCCCTCCGGAGCGGCGGCCAGCGCCGTGACGCCGGCGGAGACCGTCGCGGAGCCGCCCGCGCCGAGCTTCACCGACGCCGAGCCGTCCACGGCGACCGAGCCGAGGGACGCGGCGAAGTACACGTCCCGGTAGTCGTACTCCGTGCTGCCCGACGGCACCGCGTAGCCCACGACCTCGACGGTGTAGGCACCGGCGGCCGGCTTCGGCACCGAGACCGACTCCTCCGAGTCGCCGTCGGCGGACTGGCCGACGACGTTGCCGTCCTTGTCGTAGACCGTCAGGTCCAGGTCGGCGGCCGCGTCGGAGACGCCCCCGATGGCCACGTCCAGCGACTCGGCGCCCTCGGGCACCTCGACCGTGGACGTGGTCGTCCCGCCCTGCCCGATCGACGGACGGGACGTCTCGGCCGAGCCGAGCGGGCCGCCGACCAGCTTGCCGTCGATCGGACCGTACTGGTTCGTCACCTTCCAGGAGGCGTCGGCGGGGGTGCCCACCTTGGCCTCGGGCACGGTCACGACCTCCGGGTCGAAGGTGGCGCCGAGGACGGTGACGTCCAGCTTGTACGGGTTGTCCAGCAGCGGCGAGGTGCGCCGCGACTCGACCTCGATCTCCCAGACGCCGGGCTGCGGGTCGACGTACGCGCGCACGTCGGGCCGGCAGCCGTTGCCGTCGAGGTAGTTGTTGTAGCAGTACGGCGTGGAGGTGCTGTCGACCGGGACGCCGTACGGGTGGATGGCGATGAACCGGGTCTGGCTCCCGTCCCTCAGCCCGCTCATCGCCACCTCCAGCGTCTTCGCGCCCTCGGGGACGGTCACGAAGTACGACTCGGTGTCGTTGCGCTGGACGGAGTCCTTCGCGGAGAAGTCGTACTCCAGCGGGGCCGAGGCCACGACCGTGGTCAGGACCAGCTTGTCGGTGCCCTCGGTGCGCGGGTCGTCGACCTCCAGGATCGCGCTCTTGAGGCCCTCGGAGCGCGGCTGCGCCTGCACCTTGACGGTCACCGGCTCGTTCAGCGGCAGCCGAACCTCGTCGGAGCCGACGATCCGGAAGGTGCGCCCGGCGTTGTTCTCGAAGTGCAGCTCGTGCCGGATCGCCCGGTCCGCGCCGGACGTACGGGTCAGCGTGATGTCGTACGTCTTGCGCTCGCCGGCCTTCAGGCCGCCCTCGCGGTCGTAGAGGCCGGTGCCGTGGCCCGGGGTCTTCAGGAACTGGTCGATGGCGGTGTCGACCGGCGCCTTGACCGTGTACTCGTGGGCGGTGGCGCCCTTGCGGATCGACCGCCAGGCGTCGGGGATGTTGATCAGGCCCGCGCCCTCCTCGTACGCCTGCACGCCCTTGATGTGGTCGGCGGTGGAGGTCAGCGCCGTGCGCAGCTTCGCCGGGGTGAGGTCGATGTCCGCCTGCTCGGCGGCCGACAGGAGCAGCGCCGAGGCGCCGGCGGCCTGCGGGGACGCCATCGACGTGCCCTGGAGCATGCCGTAGCCGGCCGGGAGGTCGTAGCCCGCCTCCGGGACCGGGGCGCCGGGGGCCCAGGTCTGGATGGTGTTGACGGCGGCGCCGGGCGCGGTCAGCGTCGGCGTGAAGCCGCCGTCCTCCCGCGGGCCGCGCGAGGAGAACGGCATCATCGCGTACCTGGTCCTCACCGCGGAGCCGTAGTTGGCGGCCCAGGTCTCACGGGAGATGGACGCGCCCACCGAGATCACCTTGTCGGCGAGCGACGGGTCGCCGATGGTGTTGGCGCCGGGGCCGGAGTTGCCCGCGGAGATGACGAGCTGGACGCCGTAGGTGTCGATGAGGCGCGTGTACAGCGCGGCACGCGCGTTGTTGCCGTCGTTGAGCGCGGGGAGGCCGCCGATCGACATGTTGACGATGTCGACGCCCCGGTTGACGACGAGGTCGATCATGCCCTCGGTGAGCGCGACGTTGGTGCAGCCGCCGCTCCAGGTGCAGGCGCGGGACGAGACGATCTTCGCGCCGGGCGCGGCGCCGTCCATCCGGCCGCCGAACAGGCCGTTGGCGGCGGCGAGTCCGGCCACGTGCGAGCCGTGCGAGCCCTCGATGACGCCGATGTTGACGAAGTCGGCCTTCGCGCCGGCCCCGTTGTAGACGACGTCCTCGCGGATCTCGACGACGAACGGCTGGCGCTCCGCCACGTCCGTCTTCGGGTCGTCGGTGCCGAAGTACCCGATCTGGAAGCCGTCCTTGTACGGCTTCATCGGGGTGTCGTCGGCGAAGTCGTGGTTGTCGTTCAGGTCGACGCGGACCGTGCCGGCCTCGGCGTCGTAGAGGACGCCCCAGGAGTCGGTGGTGTCGCCGTCCCGGTTGGCGTCGCCCCCGGCGTCACCGCCGGTGGTGTACGACTCCAGGAAGGTGCTCACCTGGTACGAGCCCGCGGGCGCCGTCCAGGTCTCGCCGCCGAAGGTGAACGTCGGCCCGGAGACGGAGGTGAGCATGGGGCGCCAGGTCCGGTCGCCGTCGACGACCGGGTCGGTCGCGGTGACCCAGTCGACGATCTTGCGCTCGCCGGTGGTGGTCTTCTGCAGCGCCGGGTGGGCGAGGTCGACGCCCGAGTCGAGGATGCCGATGGTGATACCGCGGCCGTCCGCCTTCGGGTACTTCTTCACGAAGTCGACGGCGCCCGTCTCGAAGGACGGGTTGTACGGGTTCTCGGCGGGGGTGCGGCGGTCCGGCGCCGGGTAGGAGCGGCCCTTGTGGTGCTCGGCGCCCTTCGCCCGGTCCGCGCCCGGAGTCGGGTCGTCCAGCGGGATCTCGTCGCGCAGGTCGATGCCGTGCACGGAGGAGAGCTTGACGGCGGCGGCGATGGCCGAGTCCGCCTCGGCGGTGGGCACGGTGGCGCGGACGTAGCCGGGCTTGTCGTACGTACGGCCGACGGAACCGCCGCCGACCGCGTCCAGCTTCTTCGCCACCTCCTCGGTCTGGCCCGGCGCGGTGGCGACCATCATCGTGACGTTCTTGGTGCCGTCGGCCTTCGCCTCGGCGAGCAGGTCCGCGTCGTCCGAACCGAGCTTGTCGGGCGCGGACTTGACGGAGGCGTCGACGGGGGCAGTGGCCCCGGGGCCGTCGGCGGCCAGGGCGAGGGGTATCGGCCCGACGGCGCAGAGCGCGGCGACGAGGCCCGTGGCGACGGCGATGCGGGCCGCGCGTCTCGCGCCCGGTATCGGTTCGCGCTGGGGGGTGTGGGTCATCGGCATCCCTTGTAGGTAAAGGAACGTGCGTGAACGACCGGGGCCGATCGGTCCTGGCCGCGGCAGTCCGGAATCCGATCCCGGACGACCGCTCAGCTTTACGTAAGGGTTCACTGTTTGGGGAGAGTTGTCCGGGGCGGGATGGAGCCATGGCGTACTTCCGCCATACGCCATCGGGGACACAAGGGGCGCGCTGTGACAATCCCGTGAGCCGCACCGCGGCCCGCGCCGGCGGGCTAACGTTCCGGAGTGCGCCGAAAGCTGAGGGTGGCGGCCTACGCCATATGTGTCCGTGACGGACAGGTTCTGCTCGCCCGGTCGCCGGGGCCCGGCGGGGTCCTCGAGTGGGTGCTGCCGGGCGGCGGCATGGAGCACGGCGAGGACCCCCACGACACCGTCGTGCGCGAGGTCGAGGAGGAGACCGGCTACCGCGTCGAGCCCACCGCCCTGCTCGGCGTCGGCTCCCGCCGCGTCACCCTCACGAGCCGCGGCGGGCTCGGCGGGCTGCTGCGGCGGACCGTCGACCAGCACGGCGTACAGCTCGTCTACGAGGTCCGGGTCACCGGCGGTGACCTGCGGTTCGAGGTCGGCGGCTCCACGGACCTGGCGGCCTGGCAGGACCTGACCGCCGTCCCGGGGCTGACCCGGGTGCCGATGGTCGACATCGGGCTGCGGCTGTGGCGGGAGAGGCCGCCGTCGGGACGGGCGGAACGCCCGCGGGCCGAGGAGGGCTGAATGGCGCTCAACCACCCCGGTGCGCGGCAACCTTCGCGCCGCCCGTCCGGTCCCTCCCCCCGACCGAGCAGCGCACAGCCCGCAGACGATGGGGGAAGACATGACCGTACGCGTACGAACCACCCTGGTGGCGGCCACCGCCGTGGCACTGTCGGTGGCGGTGGCGGGCCCCGCGGTGGCAGCGCCGGCCGGCGGAGGCCACGACGCGACCCGCCGCGCCATGGAGGCCGCGGTCGCGGACGGCGTGCCCGGCGTGACCGCGACCGCCCGGGACGGTCACCGCACGTGGTCGGAGACCGCCGGGGTGGGTGACCTCCGGACCGGCGAGCCGCGTTCGGAGCGGGACCGCTACCGGGTCGGCAGCATCACCAAGACCTTCGTCGCCACCGTCCTGCTCCAGTTGGAGGCCGAGGGCCGGCTCTCGCTGGACGACACGGTGGACGAGTGGCTGCCGGGCGTGGTCGAGGGCAACGGCCACGACGGCGGCCGCATCACATTGCGCCAACTCCTCAACCACACCAGCGGCGTCTACAACTACACGGCCGACGAGGAGTTCGCCCGCACCCACTTCGCCGAGGACGGCTTCTTCGAGCACCGCTACGACACGGTGACACCGCGGGAACTGGTCGGGGTCGCCATGGCCCACGAGCCGGACTTCGAACCGGGCGCCTCCTGGAACTACTCCAACACCAACTACGTCCTGGCCGGCATGGTGATCGAGGAGGTCACCGGGCGCCCGTACGGCGACGAGGTGCGCCGCCGCGTCATCGAGCCGCTGAAGCTGCGCGCCACGTCGGTCCCCGGCACCCGGGCCGGCCTGCCGCGGCCCAGCAGCCGCGCCTACTCCAAGCTGGACGGGACGGCCACGGGCCCGACGTACGACGTGACGCGGCTCAACCCGTCCATCGCCGGTCCGGCGGGCGAGATGATCTCCAGCTCCGCCGACCTGAACCGCTTCTACACCGCCCTGCTCCGCGGCAGGCTGCTGCCCGCGAAGCAGCTGGCCGAGATGACGACCACGGTCCCGGTGGCGAAGGGCGCGAGTTACGGCCTCGGCCTGATGAAGAGGGAACTCGGCTGCGGAGTGACCGTCTGGGGCCACGGCGGCGGCATCCACGGCTCCTCGTCGGAGGCGGTGACGACGAGGGACGGCCGGCACGCGCTCGCCTTCAACTTCAACGGCGACTGGTCGGGCGACAGCGACGCGGTGATCGAGGCGGAGTTCTGCGCCGAGCAGGGGCACCACGCACGAGGAGGGGCCACCGGCACAGCGGTGGCCCCGGTGGCCCCTCCTCTCCCCTCCTGATGCCGCCCCGGTCCGTCACTCCCGGGGCAGCACCACGACATACGCGGCGGGTTCCCTGTCTCCGGCCGCCATCAACGCCGTACGGACGACGGCCGCCTGGTGTTCCGGGCAGTCCCGCAGTTTGCGCGGCGTGAGGTGCACGACCGTGATGCCCAGCCGTTCCAAGTGCTCCCGCTTGCGGGCGTGTTCCGCCCAGACCGCGTCGTCCTCCTGCTGCCGGTGGGCGCGGGTGTCCAGCTCCAGCGCCACCGAGTGCTCGGGCCAGAAGGCGTCGACGCCGCCGAGGTGGGGGCCGCCGGGCAGGCGCAGGTCGACGTTCCAGACCGGTTCCGGCAGCCCGTGTTCGCGCACCGTCCGGTACAGGCGCTGCTCGGCCAGTGCCCGCCCCTCGGCGACCAGCGCGTCCACCGCGTCCACCACGTGCGGGCGGCTGAGCAGCCGGGCCCGGTTCAGTTCCCGTACCACCGCCGCCGGTTCGCAGTGACCGCCGCGCACCGCCTCCGTCAGCAGCCGGCGGACGACGCCCGCGTCGGTCAGCTCCGCCACCGCGTCGGCCAGGGCCCGCGCCACCGGAGCCACCGGGACCCCGGTCACCTGCAGGGGGGTGGGCAGTGCGGTGGTGCGGACGATCCGCGCGCAGCCCGTCGTGCGCAGCCGGCGCAGTCTCGGGACCAGGACGTCGATGGCGTCCAGGGACGGCAGCGGGGGAGCGGCGGAGAAGCCGTGCAGCGTCAGCGCGGCCAGGCCCGTGATCATCGCCTCCGCGTAGGCGGGGGCGGGTGTCTCCTCCCCGCCCGGCTGGACCGGCACGGAGGCGGGGACACCGGCGGACGCGCCGCCGTTCGCACCGGCGGTCCGCTCCCGCGCCGCGTACAGCAGTACCGCGTGCAGGCGCTCCTCGCTGGTCGGCGGGCCCGGGTGGAGCAGGACGACGTTGGGGAGAAGCTGCTGCCAGGGGCCGCCGGGCCGGCACTGCTCGCCGGTCTCGGCGGCGGAGACACCGTGCGCCCGCAGCTGGGCGGCCGTCATCAGCCGGCGCCGGCCGCTGGCCAGGTGGTGGAGCGGGCGGGGGGAGAGCGGGGTGTTGTGCGTCATGACCGGGGGTTTCCCGCGTCCGAACCGCCCCTTAACCGCTGTTACACGCTCATCGCCGAATCCGGACAGGACCGCCCTAAAGGACGGGTGTTCGGATGCCGAAAACCCCTGGTCCGCCGAGGTGGGGGCCAGGGGTTACGGCTGCTGTTGACTGAATTCCGTAACGATGACGGAACGCCCAATCATTGGCCAGAGGTCGGTGTGATCAGCGGCCCGCCGCCGCGTCACACGCCTGACCCCGCAGCGCCCGCGCCAGGTCGTCCCGCGCCTCCAGCACCAGCCGGCGCAGTGCGGGCGCGGCCCCCTCGTGCGCGGACAGCCAGACGTCCGTCGCGTCCAGGGTGTCCTGGGAGTCCCGCAGGGACGGGAACAGGCCCCGGACCACGTCCATCCCGATCTGGATGGACCGCTCGGCCCACACCCGCTCGATCGCCGCGAAGTACTTCTCGGCGTACGGCGCGATCAGCTCCCGCTGCGAGGGCTGCGCGAAGCCCGCGATGGTCGCCTCCACCAGGGCGTTCGACAGCGCGTCCGACTCCACGACCCGCGCCCAGGCCTGCGCCTTCACCGCCGCCGACGGACGGGCCGCCAGGCAGCGGACCTGGTGGCGCTTGCCGGAGGCCGTGTCGTCGCGGGCCAGCTCGGCGGCGAGCACGCTCTCGTCGGCCTCGCCGTGCGCGGCGAGCGGCTCCAGGAACGCCCAGCGCAGCTCCTGGTCCACGTCCAGGCCGTCGATCTTCTCCGTGCCCTCCAGCAGTCCGCGCAACAGCCCCAGTTCGGCCTCGTCGGACGCCACCGCCGCGAAGAACCGCGCCCACGCCAGCTGCTGCTCGCTGCCCGGCGCCGCGTCCCGCAGCTGACGCAGCGCGCCCTCGCCGAGCAGCCGGCCGCCGGCCCGACGCCAGTCGGGGGCCGCGTAGTGCGTCAGCGCCGAGTTCGCCCAGGCGTGCAGCATCTGGACGACGCCGATGTCGGACTCGCGGCCCGCGAACCGCAGCACCAGGCCGATGAAGTCGCGCGCCGGGAGCAGCGCGTCCCGGGTCATGTTCCACAGCGCCGACCAGCACAGGGCACGGGCCAGCGGGTCGGTCAGGGTGCCCAGGTGGTCGCGCAGCGTCGCCAGCGAGGTCTCGTCGAAGCGCGTCTTGCAGTACGTCAGGTCGTCGTCGTTGACCAGCACCAGCTCGGGCGCCTCCGCGCCGGCCAGCTCCGCCACCACCGTGCGCGGCCCGTCGACGTCCACCTCGGCGCGCGCGTACCGCTCCAGGGCGCCGTCGCCCGTACGCCGGTACAGGCCCACCGCGACGCGGTGCGGGCGCAGTTCCGGGTGCCCCGCCGACGGAGTCGGCTGATTGAGCACAGCGGCGGCCTCCTGCACCACGGCCAGCTCGTCGACCGTGCCCGCCTCGCTCAGCAGCACCTGCGGGGTCAGCGAGTTGACGCCCGCCGTCTGGAGCCAGGACCGCGCCCAGGCGCCCATGTCCCGCCCGCTGGTCTCCTCCAGCACCGACAGCAGGTCGCCGAGGCGCGTGTTGCCGTACGCGTGCCGCTTGAAGTAGCGCCGGGCGCCCTCCAGGAACGCGTCCTGGCCGACGTACGCCACGAGCTGCTTGAGCACGGAGGCGCCCTTGGCGTAGGTGATGCCGTCGAAGTTGAGCTTGGCGTCCTCCAGGTCGCGGATGTCGGCCGTGATCGGATGGGTGGACGGCAGCTGGTCCGCGCGGTAGGCCCAGGCCTTGCGGCGGTTGGCGAAGGTGATCCACGCGTCCTTGAAGCGGGTCGCGCCGACGTTCCCGAAGGTGCCCATGAAGTCGGCGAACGACTCCTTGAGCCACAGGTCGTCCCACCACTCCATGGTGACCAGGTCGCCGAACCACATGTGCGCCATCTCGTGCAGGATGACGTTGGCCCGGCCCTCGTAGGACGCCCGGGTCACCTTGCCGCGGAAGATGAACTCCTCCCGGAAGGTGACCAGCCCCGGGTTCTCCATCGCGCCGAGGTTGTACTCCGGCACGAACGCCTGGTCGTACTTCCCGAAGGGGTACGGGAAGTCGAAGTGGTCGTGGAAGAAGTCCAGGCCCTGCTTGGTGACCAGGAAGACGTCGTCGGCGTCGAAGTGCGGCGCCAGGCCCTTGCGGCACAGGGCGCCGAGCGGGATCTCCAGCCGCGTACCGTCCTCGAGGACGCGCTCGTAGGAGTCCGTCACGTAGTGGTACGGACCGGCCACGACGCACGTGATGTACGTCGAGATCGGCTTCGTCTCCGCGAACCGCCACACCCCGCCCGCCCGTCGCCCACCGCCGCCCTTCTGCGGAAGCGCTTCGCGCCCTTCTTCGATGCGTTCGCCCGCGCCGTTGCTCCACACCGTCCACTCCTCGGGCGCCCGCACCTCGAAGCGGAACGGCGCCTTGAGGTCCGGCTGCTCGAAGTTGGCGAAGACCCGGCGGGAGTCGGCCGGCTCGTACTGCGTGTACAGGTACACCTCGCCGTCCTCCGGGTCGACGAAGCGGTGCAGGCCCTCGCCGGTGCGGGAGTAGGCGCACTGGGCGTCCACGACCAGTTCGTTGTCGGCGGCCAGGTCCTCCAGGGCGATCCGGGAGCCGTCGAAGACCTCGCTCGGGTCGAGGTCGCGGCCGTTGAGGGAGAGCGCGGTGACGCTCGGCGCGATCAGGTCGGCGAAGCTGCTCGCGCCGGGTTCGTTGCAGCGGAAGCGGATCGTGGTGACGGACCGGAAGGTGCGCGGACCGTCCCCCTCCGGCTCTCCGGTGGCCGAGCGCACGTCGAGGGACACCTCGTACCCGTCGACGGAGAGCAGGGCGGCCCGCTCCCGGGCCTCGTCGCGGGACAGATTCTCACCGGGCACGGGCGGCACTCCCTCGGATGGTGTTCAGTATGCGGACAGCACCGATCCTGCCATGTGGCCCTGACGGGCGGCAGCCGGGAATGGCCGGAGCCGTCGGCCGGTTGCCAGGGGAAAAGGCTCGGCCGCGTCGCGTACTGAGGAGAGACATGTCAGAGAAGACCCCCGTCGACTTCTGGTTCGACCCGCTGTGCCCCTGGGCCTGGATGACCTCCCGCTGGGTCCTGGAGGTGGAGAAGGTCCGGGACATCGAGGTCCGCTGGCATGTGATGAGCCTCGCCGTCCTGAACGAGGACAAGATCGACGAGCTGCCCGAGGAGTACCAGGAGATGCTCCGGACCAAGGCCTGGGGGCCGGTCCGGGTCGTCATCGCCGCCCAGGAGGAGCACGGCGCCGAGGTGCTCGGCGACCTCTACACGGCGCTCGGCACCCGCTTCCACAACCAGGGCGAGGGCCCGGAGAAGGAGCCGGTCGCCGCCGCCCTGAAGGACGTCGGCCTGCCCGAGTCCCTCATGGACCACTGGGACTCCACCCCCTACGAGCCCCAGCTGCGCGCCTCCCACAAGGAGGGCATCGACAAGGTCGGCCAGGAGGTCGGCACCCCGGTCATCGCCGTCCCCGGCGCCGACGGGGAGCAGCTCGCCTTCTTCGGCCCGGTCGTCACCCCGGCCCCCAAGGGCGAGGACGCCGCGAAGCTCTGGGACGGCACCCTCGCGGTCGCCTCGGTGCCCGGCTTCTACGAGATCAAGCGCACCCGCACCAAGGGCCCGGACTTCAGCAACCTGTAGCGGCCACCGCCACCACGGTCACTTCTCCCCGTCGGCGGCCTGCCTCCGGAACCTCTCCGGCAGCAGGCCGCCGTCGCGCTGCTTGTCCCAGCGCTGGAACCGCACACAGCCGGTGACGTCGCAGCGCCAGTAGTCGTGCACGTACGGGATCTTCAGCTGCTCCTTCACGGCCGCCTTCTCGGCGTCGTCGAGCGGGCGGAAGTCCTGCATCCCCCCGCAGGTGGGACAGGCCAGGCTCTTCCTCATCGGCTCCTCCGCGGTGCCCGTGGGACCGGGCGGCCGACGTGGCGCCGGGCCCGGGACGGCAGTACAGCGCGTGGCCCGCGCGCCGCGCCAGAGGCGGGACCGGAGGAACAGGGGCCCGTGCGGCAGGAACAGGGGCCCGTGCGGCGCGCGGGGCAGGCCCGCGCGCCGGTGGCGGTCATGCCGGAGCGCGTCCTGGAGGCGCCGGCCGCACCCTGGACCTGTCCCGCCGCACCGCCCTCAGACCTGCCCGATCCGCCTGTTCCGGTCGTCCCGGGCGTTCCGGGCGTACAGAAAGCCCCCGCGAGTCACGTCCTCGCGGGGGCTTCCCTCATTCCGCCTGCCGCCGTGAAGGGTGAGAAGACGATCACGAGGCAGGACGTCTCAGGAACTCAGGGCGCCAGCAGCAGCGTGTTCGTACGGGACTTGGCGGCCTCGTAACGCTTCGCCACGTCCTGCCAGTTGACGACGGCCCACATGGCGTCGATGAAGTCGACCTTCTGGTTCTTGTACTGGAGGTAGAAGGCGTGCTCCCAGGCGTCGAAGACCAGGATCGGCGTGGCGCCCTGGCCGACGTTGCCCTGGTGGTCGTAGACCTGCTCGACGATCAGGCGGCCGCTCAGCGGTTCGTACGCCAGCACACCCCAGCCGGAACCCTGGGTGGTCGCGGCGGCCTTGGTGAGCTGCGCCTTGAAGCCGGCGAAGGAGCCGAAGGACTCGGCGATCGCGTCGGCCAGCTCGCCCACGCCGTCCGCCTCCAGTGGTTCGCCGCCGCCGTCGCCGGTCATGTTGTGCCAGTAGATCGAGTGCAGGATGTGCCCGGAGAGGTGGAAGGCCAGGTTCTTCTCCAGGCCGTTGATCGATCCCCACGTCTCCTTGTCGCGCGCCTCGGCGAGCTGCTCAAGGGTGTCGTTGGCGCCCTTCACATAGGCGGCGTGGTGCTTGTCGTGGTGCAGCTCGATGATCTCGGGGCTGATCACGGGGGCCAGCGCGGAGTAGTCGTACGGCAGTTCAGGAAGTGTGTAGACGGGCATGGCGGGTCCCCTCCGACCTCTTATTGCAAAAGGCTTGCAAGTGCACGCTAGCAGCAAGTGACCGGGTGGGCAGTGCGGGGGACGGCCGGGCGTGCCGCGGCACGCGAAAGGGCCCCCGCACGGATCCGTCTCCGTGCGGGGGCCCTCGTGGAGCCAGGGGCGGTGGGGCTAACCGCGCGCCCGCCGCCGCTGCCGGGCATAGCCCGCGGCCGCCAGGACCAGCGTCATCCCGCCCGTCGAGTACAGCTGCACCCGGGTGTCCGGCTCCCGGGCCATCAGCACGAACACCGCGGCCATGCCCGCCAGCGCCACCCAGGTCAGGTACGGGAAGCCCCACATGCGCACGACCAGCTTCCCGGGCGCCTCCCGCTCCAGCCGGCGGCGCAGCCGCAGCTGGGAGACGGCGATGAAGATCCAGACGACCAGGATGACCGCCCCGATCATGTTCAGCAGCCAGGAGAAGACGTCGTCCGGCCGCCAGTAGCTCAGCAGCACGCAGCCGAAGCCGAAGAGGGAGGAGACGAGCACCGCGATCCGCGGCACCCCGCCCGACACCCGGCCCAGCGCCTTCGGGCCCTGGCCGCGCTCCACCAGCGAGTAGCCGATCCGGGAGGCGCCGTAGATGTTGGCGTTCATCGCGCTCAGCAGGGCGACCAGCACGACGACGTTCATGAGCTGTCCGGCGCCGGGAATGCCGAGTTCGTCGAGGGCGGCGACGTACGGGCCCTTCTCCACGACCTCCTTGGAGTCCCACGGCACCAGGGTCACGATGACCGCCATCGAGCCGATGTAGAACAGCGCGATCCGCCACATCGCCGTCCGCACGGCGCTCGCCACGCCCTTGACCGGGTTCTCCGACTCGGCCGCAGCGATGGTCACCGTCTCCAGGCCGCCGTAGGCGAACACCGAGGCCAGCAGGCCGATGATCAGGCCGTTGCCGCCGTTCGGCAGGAAGTCGCCCAGGTGCGAGGTGCCGGGGGAGTCGGTGCCCGGCAGGATCCCGGCGATCGCCAGTACGCCCAGCACCAGGAACAGCGAGATCGCGCCGACCTTGAGGGCGGCGAACCAGAACTCGAACTCGCCGAAGTTCTTCACGGCGGCCAGGTTCGTCCCGCAGAACACCACCATGAACAGTGCCACCCAGGCCCACTCGGGCGTGCCCGGCAGCCAGCCGTGGACGATGTGCGCCGCGCCGATGCCCTCCAGGCCGACGGCCGTGCACAGCAGCACCCAGAACGCCCAGCCCGCGGTGAAGCCGGCCCAGGGGCCGATCGCCCGCTCGGCGTGTGCGGAGAACGAACCCGACGACGGATACGCCGCCGACATCTCGCCCAGCATCCGCATCACCAGCATCACGAGGAGGCCGGAGAGGGTGTAGGCGACGACGATCGACGGCCCGGCGGCGGCGATGCCGGCCCCGGAGCCGACGAACAGCCCGGCGCCGATCACGCCACCGAGGGCGATCATCGACAGATGGCGCTGCTTGAGGCCGTGGGAGAGGGAGGCGTCGTCCGACTGCGGCGGCTTACCTGTGGTGGTGCTGTTGGACATGGAGCGGCTGGTCCGATGCGTGGAGGGCGGGGGGCGGCAAAAACGCCCACAGTCTCCGGTCTCGCGCCGGTCGGCGACAGCGGCTGCCCACGATGCGGACGGTCTCGATACGGAACGTGATCGTCCGAATGCACCGTTCCGCTTGGGGTGACGCTCGCCTCTCCTCCTCGGTGACCGGTGTCACGCGCAAGCACGTGTATCCGGCCGTCTTTGTCGGGAGCCCACCAAGCTGGTGATCAGGCCTTTGTCGGGCGCTGCTGGTGATCGGGCCCGATCCGCTGGGATAGCGTCGCGGTGTCCCGACATGTCCACACCACCGCGGAGTCCCCATGAGCACCGCTGCCGTCCCCGCCCGATCCGGGCAGGTCCTCGCCGACCTCATTCCCTCCTCCCGTGTCCGGGACGTCGCGCTCGTCGCCGGCGGCGCCGCGCTCGTCGGCGTCGCGGCCCAGGTGGCGGTGCCCGTGCCGGGCTCCCCGGTGCCGGTGACCGGCCAGACCTTCGCGGCGCTGCTCGTCGGCACCTCGCTCGGCGCCCGCCGCGGCCTGCTCTCGCTCGCGCTGTACGCGCTGGTCGGCATGGCGGGCGTGCCGTGGTTCGCGGAGGGCGGCTCCGGCACCGGCGCCCCGTCCCTCGGCTACGTCTTCGGCATGCTGCTCGCCGCCACCGTCGTGGGCGCGCTGGCCCGCCGCGGCGCCGACCGCTCGATGCTCCGCATGGCCGGTGCGATGCTGCTCGGCGAGGCGATCATCTACGCCGTCGGCGTTCCGTACCTGGCCCTCGCCGCCGACATGTCCCTCACCGCGGCGATCGCGGCCGGTCTCACCCCGTTCCTGATCGGGGACGCGCTGAAGGCGGCCCTGGCGATGGGCGTGCTGCCCGCCGCCTGGAAGCTGGCCGACAAGCGGTAGTACCGCCTCGGTTCCCGCCGAAGAGGCTCGCCGGGTCGCACTGCGACCCGGCGAGCCTCTTTCGCGTCTGCGCGTCCCACGCCGACAGCGGCCGTCAGCCCTTCCCGGCGACGGCCTTCTGCTCGGCGGCCTTGCGTGCGACGGCCTTCTGCTTGACGAAGGCGACGGCGAGGACCAGCGCCGCCACGAGCAGCGACAGCAGCACGGTCGTACGCCCGTTGTGCTCGGTGTCGGTCAGCATGTAGCCGAGCACGAAGACGATCACGCCGGCGACCGCCCAGGTCAGGTACGGGAACAGCCACATCCGCACCACCAGCTTCTCCGGCGCCTCCGCCTGGATGATCTTCCGCATCCGCAGCTGCGAGAAGCAGATCACCAGCCACACGAAGAGGGCCACGGCGCCGGAGGAGTTGACGAGGAAGAGGAAGACGGAGTCGGGGAACTCGTAGTTGAAGAACACGGCGACGAAGCCGAACACCACGGACACGAGGATCGCCGTCCGCGGCACACCACGCCGGGTGGTCCGGGCGAACGCCTTGGGCGCGTCACCGCGCTCACCGAGCGAGAAGGCCATCCGAGAGGCCGTGTACAGCCCGGAGTTCAGACAGGACAGCACGGACGTCAGCACGATGAAGTTCATGATCTGACCGGCGTTCGCGATCCCGAGCGAGTCGAGGGCGGCCACGTAGGAGCCCTGGTCGATGATCGACTGCGAGTCCCAGGGCAGCAGCGCGACGACGACGAAGATCGAACCGAGGTAGAAGACGGCGATACGCCAGATGATGCTGTTGGTCGCCTTGGTGACGGCCCGCTGCGGGTCCTCGGACTCGCCGGCGGCCAGGGTGGGGATCTCACTGCCCATGAAGGAGAAGACGACGAGCAGCACACCGGTCAGGATCGCCCCCGCCCCGTTCGGCAGGAATCCGCCGTGCTCCGTCAGATTGGCCAGCCCCGCCTGCTCGCTGTCGACGCCGGGCAGCAGCCCGAAGACGGCCAGCCCGCCGACGACGATGAACGCGGCGATCGCGACGACCTTGATCCCGGCGAACCAGAACTCGAACTCGCCGTAGGAGCCGACCGAGGCCAGGTTGGTGGCGGTCAGCACGACCATCACGATCAGCGCCCACCCCCACTGCGGCACGGCCGGTATCCACCCTTCGAGGATCTTGGCCCCGGCGGTCGCCTCCACCGCCAGCACCACGACCCAGAAGAACCAGTACAGCCAGCCGATGGAGAACCCGGCCCAGGGCCCGAGCGCCCGGTCGGCGTGCGCGGAGAACGAACCCGAGGTCGGATGTGCGACGGACATCTCCCCGAGCATCCGCATCACCAGCACCACAAGAGTGCCGACAAGGGCGTACGAGAGAAGGATGCCGGGGCCCGCGGTGGCGATTCCCGAACTTGATCCCACGAACAGCCCGGCCCCGATGACACCGCCAATGGCGATCATCGAGAGATGGCGGTTCTTGAGCCCCGCCTGGAGCCCGGACCCGGGTTCTCCGGGGCCTTCGGGTCCGTTCTCGGGCTTCGTCAGGGTCGGCTGCGAAGTCATGGGGTGGTGTTTTCCTTTGTGCCGGTCGAGCAGTTTCCCGTACGAGCGGTGTACGAGCCGGACCAGTGAAACGGAGGTGAACGAGTTCGGGAACCTTTGATTTCAGATCGTTACTTGAGCTTTCCCTGAGCTTCCAAAGTTTTACTCGCCCTTTTCGAATCCGACACCCGACGCTGCCGCCCCGTGGTCCGCGTGTCACACTCAACCCATGCGCGTGTATCTCGGCTCCGACCATGCGGGCTACGAACTCAAGAACCATCTCGTCGAGTGGCTCAAGGCGGCGGGTCACGACCCCGTCGACTGCGGCCCGCACATCTACGACGCCCAGGACGACTACCCGCCCTTCTGCCTCCGCGCCGCGGAGCGGACGGCCGCGGACCCCGGTGCCCTCGGCATCGTGATCGGCGGCTCCGGCAACGGCGAGCAGATCGCGGCGAACAAGGTGAAGGGCGTGCGTGCGGCGCTGGCCTGGAGCGAGGAGACGGCGTCCCTCGGCCGCCAGCACAACGACGCCAACGTCGTCGCGGTCGGCGCCCGCATGCACACGCGGGAGGAGGCGACGAAGTTCGTGGAGACCTTCCTCGCCACCCCGTTCTCCGGCGACGACCGCCACATCCGCCGCATCGACATGCTCACGTCCTACGAGACGACGGGCGACCTCCCCCCCATCCCGCCGCACCACCCGCAGCAGTAGCGCTGCCGCGTGGTGCCTCCTTCCTCCGGTGCGTGAGCGCGAGGGGGAGGACGAAGGAGCCCCCGCCGGAGGGGTGCGGCGCCGGGCCCGGGAGGGTGCGGCGCCAGTCCCTCCGGAGAGCGCGGGACACGGTGCCCGCAGGGGCGCAGGGGACGGAGACCCCGCCGGGGTCCTGGGCGGGGCCCCGGGGCGAGTCCCGCTGCTTGCCCGACCGTCGGTCCGCGGCCGGGCGTCCCGCAGGGGTGCAGAGGGCGGAGCCCCCTGCCCGCGCCCGGACGGGGACCGACGGTCGAGGAACGCAGGAAGGACACTCCCGTGCCGGAAGGCCACACGATCCACCGGCTGGCCAGGGACTACGCCGCCGCCTTCGCCACCGGCACGGCCCCGCGCGTCACCAGCCCCCAGGGGAAGTTCGCCGACGCCGCCGCCCTCCTCACCGGCACGCCGCTCACCCGCACCGAGGCCCACGGCAAACACCTCTTCCTCGGCTTCGGCGCCGCCGAGCCCGCCGACCCCGCCGACCCCGCCGAGCCCTTCGCGTCCGCAGAACCCGCCGAGCCCGCCGACTGGATCCACATCCACCTCGGCCTCTTCGGCAAGGTCACCTTCGGGGCGACCCCCGCGCCCCCGCCCACGGACACCGTCCGCCTCCGCCTCGCCAACGAGACCGCCTACGTCGACCTCCGCGGCCCCACCACCTGCGCCCTCATCACGGACCCGGAGAAGCAGGCGATACACGACCGCCTCGGCCCCGACCCCCTGCGCCCGGACGCCGACCCCGGGGCCGCGTACCGCCGCGTCTCCCGCAGCCGCACCACCATCGCCGCCCTGCTCATGGACCAGAAGGTCATCGCCGGCGTCGGCAACGTCTACCGCGCCGAGGTCCTCTTCCGCCACGGCATCGACCCGTACCGCCCCGGCAGGGACCTCACCCCCGCCGAGTGGGACGCGATCTGGCGCGACCTCACCGACCTCATGCGCGAGGGCGTCAGGAACAACCGCATCGACACCGTCCGCCCGGAACACACCCCCGAGGCCATGGGCCGCCCGCCCCGCGTCGACGACCACGGCGGCGAGGTCTACGTCTACCGCCGGGCCAACCGGTCCTGCCACCTCTGCGGCGACGCGATCCGCACCGCGGACCTCGCCGCCCGCAACCTCTTCTGGTGCCCGACCTGCCAGCGGGGTCCCCGGTAGGCGACCGCCGTCAGAACCCGTGCGGCAACCACGGCGCGACGTCCGACCCGAACGCCACCGAAGCCTCCGCCAGCGCCCCCCGCCGCAGCTCCCGCACCCGCCCGGCCGCGCCCAGCGAGACCAGGCTCACGCCCCCGAGGTACGCCGCCCCCAGCTCCCGTACCGTCAGGGCCAGATCCGCCGCGTCGGACGTCCGCTCGCAGGACGCCCCCTTCGCGTCCCCGGTCAGCCGCCAACGCCCCTCGTTCCAGGGACAGAAGGCGTCCTCGACCTCGAACACCACGTCCACCGGCGCCTGGTACGTCCGCGCCGACAGCGCGGCCCCCACGTCCACCAGCCGCACGTACAAGGCGTCCCGCAGCACCGGCCGGCACCGGCGGATGTCCGACACCTGGTGCTGCCACGCCTCGTCGACCGGCCGCCCGCGCACGGTCAGCACCGACGTCAGGTCGATGTCGAACAGGAACCGCCACAGCGCCGCCTCGGTCGCCGGATCCAGCCCGGCCAGGTCCTCCACGACCACCGTGCCGCCCGGCCCCTCGTTCCCCCAGGCCGGCCGCACCCGGAACCGCGCGTACCCCGTGACCTCGCCGTCCCGCCGGGCGACCACGCACTGCAGCGGTGACGCGCCCTCCCGCTCGCTCTCCGGGTCCAGCAGCCCCACCCGCTCCCAGCCGGGCCGCCGGGCCAGCATCCCGGGCCGTCCGGGCACCAGCCGCGCGTACACCGCCTCGCACGCGTCGAGTACGTCCGCGGGCGCCGCGTACCGGAGCCGTACGTCGTCCGTGCCGTCCGGCACGGACAGCCGGACCCGGTTCGTATCGATCTCCGCGTTGATCTGGAAGGTCGCGGCGCCGTACCCGAACCTGCCGTAGATCGCCGGTTCGGAGGCGGTCAGCACGGCCAGCGGCTCGCCCCAGGACCGTACGTCGTCCAGCTGCCGCCGCATCATCGACGTCAGCACACCCCGGCGCCGGTGCGTGGCGGCGACGCTCACCATCGTCACGCCCGCCGCGGCCACCTCCGTACCGCCCGGCACGGTCATCCGGAAGCTGAACGCCCCCGCCGTGCCGACGCATTCGTCGCCCTCCCAGACGCCGAGCGAGCGGTCGACCTCGGTCAGGGCGTTGTACAGCTCCAACTCCTCGGTGGACTCCGGGACCCCGCCGAAGGCACGGATCAGCGTCCCGTACCACTGGTGCCACTCGTCCTGCCGCAGTACTCGCAGCTCGGTCATCAGGTCGTCGTCGCCGTTTCCCATGGAACGTCCCATGGACCATGCGTACCAGGGCCGCTCGGACCGGGCGAGGCAATTTCCGCCAGGTTGCGGCGCGACGGCCGTTCGTGAAGTTCACTGTGAAGTCGGGCCCCGGACGGGGGACAAGCAGGACCTCCCGTGCCAAGCGCCCGGTCCGATGGATAGGGTCCCGAACTAATGGCAGCAGGACGACAGCGGCGCGCGGAAGCCGACACGTTCACGGCCCGGTGGAAGAAGCAGTGGCACCGGGCCCGCGTCGGCATGCGCCGATCCGCCGTCGACTACTTCCGCGGCGACGGCTCGGACTGGATCGCCCTGGCCGGACTGCTGCTGACGATCCCCGTCATCGCGGCCACCACGATGATGAACTCGGTGTGGTGCGCCCCCTCCGCACTGGTCCTGCCCATTGTCGCGGGCGGTCTGCTGCTGCGCCCGGCCAGCCTGCTCGGTCTGTACGCGGCGGCGGCCACGGCGCTGATCGTGGAGTCGGTGCAACTGGGCCCGTACACCGAGGGCCCCTCCCGGGTCACCCCCGGCGTGGTCCTGGTCGTCGCGGCCTGCGGTTTCTTCGGGCTGCTGGTCGCCCAGTTCCGCAGCCGGGTCGGCGTGCCCTGGCGGCGCGGCGGCACCATGCTCTTCGACCTGCGCGAACGCATCCGGGTCCAGAGCAAGCTGCCCCAGCTGCCGCCCGGTTGGCACCGGGAGATGGCGCTGCGCCCGGCCGGCGGCCAGTCCTTCTCCGGCGACTTCGTCGTCGCCGCCCGCACCAACGGCGGCCGGACGCTCGAGGTGGTCCTCACCGACGTCTCCGGCAAGGGCATGGACGCGGGCTCACGCGCCCTGCTGCTGTCGGGCGCGTTCGGCGGACTGCTGGGCAGCCTGCCCCCGCACGCCTTCCTGCCGGCCGCCAACGGCTACCTGCTCCGCCAGGACTGGGACGAGGGCTTCGCCACCTCCATCCACCTCGTACTGGACCTCGACTCCGGCGACTACGAGCTGTACTCCGCCGGACATCCGCCGGGCCTCCAGCTCAGCGCGGGCACCGGCCGCTGGGAGGAGAAGACGGCCGAGGGGCCGCTGCTGGGCGTGTACGACGGCGCGCAGTTCGACCCGGTGAAGGGCTCACTGCGCCCCGGAGACGTGTTGATGCTGTTCACCGACGGTCTGGTGGAAACCTCGGACCGCGACATCGCCGAGGGCATCGACCGCCTCACCGGCGAGGCCGACCGCTATGTCGCGGGCGGCTTCCACGGCGCCGCCTGGCATCTGATCGAGGCGGTCGCCAAGGACGTCAACGACGACCGGGCGCTCCTGCTGCTCTGCCGGGAGGGCCCGACGGCCCAGTCCCCGACGGTGGCGGACTGACACACTGGACCGCGTGTCCCACACTCCGTCATTCCCGTCACCGCCCTCACCGCCCACCGAGCCGCTCTCCCTGGCCGACGTCGAGGCCACCGCCCGTGCCGCCCACGCCGGACAGACCGACAAGGCGGGGCGGCCGTACGCCGAACACCTGCGGGCCGTCGCCGAGGGCGTGCGGCGGCGCGGCGGGGACGACGAGCAGATCGCGGCGGCCTGGCTGCACGACGCCGTCGAGGACGACGCGCTGTCGGAGCGATGGCTGCGCGAGGCCGCACTGAGCCGCCGTACCAAGGACATCGTCCTCGCCCTCACCAAGCGGGCGGGGGAACCGCCCGAGGCGTACGCCGCGCGCATCCTCGCCACGCCCG
Source organism: Streptomyces sp. NPDC096048 (assembly GCF_044763415.1). Classification (NCBI taxonomy): domain Bacteria; kingdom Bacillati; phylum Actinomycetota; class Actinomycetes; order Kitasatosporales; family Streptomycetaceae; genus Streptomyces; species Streptomyces sp. NPDC096048. The sequence continues at coordinate 274,929 of NZ_JBIWGG010000002.1, read as the reverse complement.
GCGCCCAGCTGGTCAAGGAGGCGGACCTGGCACACAACGCCGACCCGGCGCGCCTCGCGGTCCTGGAGGAGAACACCCGCACACGACTGACCGAGAAGTACGCACGGATGCGCGCACTTCTCGGTCCGGTCGACGTGGGGGAGGGTGCCTGAAGCGGAAAGCCGGCTTCAGACGGAGACCTTCTCGCCGGCCTCGCTCGGCGCACGCGCCTCGCGCACCTCTGTCTCCCCGGCCTTCTCCGCCTTCTCCCGCCTCTCGCGACCCCGGGCGGCCTCGCCCGGATCCCGCTTGAACAGCCACTCCATCCTCGGCTCCACCACGCACCGCAGGACCCGCTGGACGGGCTTGGTGCACAGCAGGGTGATGACGGTGGCCCCGAGGACGGTGAGTCCGATCTCACCGAGCGGCCGGTCCAGCACGGGGTGGGAGAACCAGCCGGCGTAGCTGCCCTCCTTCACCAGGAAGCCGTGCATCAGGTAGCCGTAGATCGTGCCCGCGCCGAGCGCCGTGAACCACATGCGCCGGCCCGGCACCCAGGCGAAGAAGCACGCGGACAGCACCAGCGAGCAGCCGAAGAGGGCGAGCGTCAGCACGGGTCCGGTCCACCAGGGGGCGCCGGTGTCCTGCACGGCGGCGTTGCGGTAGAACCAGCCGGTCTCCATGCGCGGCACCGACCACCAGGCGACGGCCACCGCGGCCGCGACCACCGGCACGGACAGGATCCGCACCGAGCGGCGCCGTACCAGCTGGAAGTGCTCGGGGCGCAGCACCAGGCCCAGCACGAAACAGGGCAGGAACTGCAGCACCCGCTGCATGTTCAGGTCGTTGCCGACCGTGGGCGTCACGGACGCCAGTGCGGCGATGCCCAGCGCGATCGGCAGCGGCCAGCGGACCGTCTGCCAGATGGGTGTGGTCAGCCGCCAGACGAACAGCGCGCACAGGAACCACAGAAGGTACGTGGGATCCAGCAGGCTGATGTCGTTGGCCGGGTCCTCGCTGACGCGGCGGTGCAGCGCGTAGGCGACCTCGAAGACGAGGTAGGGGACGGCGACACCGGTGATCAGCCGTTTGACGCGCTTGGGGCTCAGATCGAAACTGCGCGAGAAGTAGCCGGAGATGATGATGAACGCCGGCATGTGGAACGTGTACAGGACCCGGTACAGGGTCTCGACGGTCCGGTTCCCGTCCAGGATCTGTCCCCAGGCGTGACCCACACCGACCAGGACGATCGCCAGGTACTTGGCGTTGTCGAAGAACGCGTCGCGTCGCCGACTCGGCTGTGCCTGCCGGTCCGGTGCCTGCTGGTCCGAGCGGTACGGCGACTTCCGGTCGCCGTGCGGTCGCAGCGAGCTAGTCATGCAACCCCCCGCCAAAAACTCGGCGGGTCGTAGCAGGACCTCGCTGCTCTGGAGGGGGACGAGGCAGCGTAGAACATCTGAGGCACCCTAGCGTTCTCCTCGTGTTTCCGTAAAACCCTTGATGCCATTCCTGCATTCGTCTACCGACTACCTTGCGAGTGCCCGGTATTTCGGGGAACTCGACCTCTCCGGTCGCGTGACGGCTCCCACACCGAACGGCGTCGCCGGGCATGGAAGCAGCCCTCTGGGCACCCCGGTTGTCACGACTCGTCATGACTAAACAGTGCATAAGACCGGCAGGCGACTCCCCTGGAATGTCCCCTTCAATGCGCTTACGTGGCCCGCCGGCGTCTCTGTGAACTCCCTGTGAGGCGCCCGTCGATGTGCGCCCCGCGACAATTCGAAATAACTGCGAACGGGTTGTGTGGGCATCGAAACGAAGTGGCCGGAATTCCCCACACGAGTGCCCTGTCGAATTTCTGTACGGGGTGCGATGGTTGGGTACGCCCGCGCGCGGGGGAGGTGCGCCGCCCCGGGAACCCGGCCGGACGATGTGTCACCCGCCGCATAGCGGGGCCCGGTTGGTGGCACGATGGTTCTGGCGGGGGTGTGCTGCGCTGCACCTCCGGGCCGGGAGAGCGGACCGACCTAGGGTGTGATCAGTTGTGGCCATTTCGCTGTCAGTGGTGCTGCTGTTGGCAATCATCCTGGTGGTGCTGCTGCGAGGAGGCTCCATCAAGGCGGGCCCGGCGATCGTCGCGGTCCTCTTCGGCTTCTTCCTGGCCTCGACGGGCATGGCCGACGACATCCAGCGGTTCCTGGACTCGATAGCGGAGACGCTCAACTCCATCCAGTTCTAGCCCGGGGCCGCACAAAGGCCTCCGGCCCGGTCCCCTGGGGGGCCGGGCCGGAGGCCTCTCGGAGCGGGCGACGGGAATCGAACCCGCGTAGCTAGTTTGGAAGATCGCGTACGCGCGCGGGTCTCACCTGAGGGGAGCTTGACCTGGTGTTCTGCGGGGCGCTCCCCGTGAGTCCCTCTTCAGCCCTGTGGGGTACTGCTCCGTCGGGCACGCGAGGGGCACGCTGCCGCGATGCTAGGACGCCGTCGGTCCGAGTGGCGTTCGCCGAGCCTTTGAGGTGGAGAGCGATTGGCTGGTTATTTGGGGGCGTGATCGGACTAGGCCGCGCGGTTACCTGAAGTGATCAACCGAGGTCGGGCAGCCCAGGCACGCATGATGTTCAGTGTTCAGTCGCTGGTGGGGTTGGCTGAGGTTGCAAGCGCCGTGAACCTTGAGCGATGGCACACTACTGCTGTGACCACGCCTGAGAATGTGCCCGACGTCCTTGAGGTGCGGCTTAAATGGCGCAATACGGACGTGCCTAGCCGTCCTGCGAACCAGTTCATTGTCTCCATGAGTCTGCCTAACTTGGCAGGTCAGGCCGATGCGATCCACTTGACCCTGGGCCAGGCGGACCCGCCCGTCATCAGCGGATCACCAGAGCAGATGGAGCAGGATCTGCGCGAACTGGGTACCCTTCCAGTGGAGACACTTGGACGCTATGTTCTAACCAGGGCAAGGTTGGCGGAACTCATCCAAGTCTTGCAGCAGGCAGCTGACAAGTACGACAACATGCGACGGTCTGGGGGGCTGACGGATGACGACACCGATGCCGGCACCACATGAGCTAACTCCAGTGGCTGCGCCGTTCGTGAGTACGCTGAAGAGCCTGGCGTCTTCGCTTGTCATGCCGCTGGCTCAGAGCAGGCCCAACCTTGATAGGCACGTGGTTGAGCTGGCGGTTTCATCGTCGGCGCCCGAGCCGGAAGGTGCTCAGCGGGCCGCTGCTCTGGCCTACGCGAAGGCCTTGCGCACGCCCCCCTCCGCAGAGGCTGCTGACTACATAAGGAAACGCCTCGCTTCGGGCCCGCCGCGACGTCGAAGGGCCAGGTCTGACGCTTGAGCCACGTCTCGTGGCGGGCCGCGAGAAGCACTGATAGACGAGCGTTTGAAAGCTTTACATGCACACAGCCAAACCCTAAGGGCCCGACCGGGCGCCCGCTCCCGCATCCTGCTCACTGGGAGTGGGTGGTTCAGAGCTGGGTGCGAAGCGAGGCTCGCAAGGAGTGCAGCGGGCCGCTGGATGAACGCGTCTTGGTTGCGGAAGTGGTGCCGTCGAGGCGCTTCGGAGCCGTCGTCGCACACTCACGTCCTGATGACGCATATGCAGCATGGGTGCACGAGAGGATGGGCTGGGAAGGGCCAGTCCGTCTGTTGAGGGTGATAGCAGTCGCTCTAGATCACCAAGGACGCGGCCTTGGGCACGAAGCTATGGACACGGCGTTCGACGATATTGATGAGCGGGAGTCCGGGGAGCAAGCTCTCGTTCTTGCGTTGATCCATGAACGCAACGAACGTAGTCAGATGATGGCGCTGAAACATCAGCTGGAGCTGGCCCCTTTTCCTTGCACGGAGACCCCAGGGATGCAGTACTGGTTCACGACGACGTAGGGGTTCGTTGCCCTTGACCTGCGGTAATCACTGTTCGTAGCGGGTCTTAACGGTCTGCGGGTGCTCGGTCAGTACGCTCCGTCGCTACGCTGATCTCCGATCACGGAGCGTACTGACCGAGCACCCAATCAGCCTTCCATCTTTACTTATTCTTGGTCGACCCGTGTCCGACTCGATACGCAAAGATGAGCCAGGTCGGTGGAGCGGCTTTGGGCTGGAGCTGCTTTGGGGCGAGTGATCATGGCCCCGTAAGCTTCCGGCGAGTCGGGCAGTCTGTGGACCTGCCCGGTAAAGCACGACGTTGGGGCCATGATCTTAGAGGCTCGCCCCAAAGTGGCTGCCTAAAGCCGTGGAGCCGACCGCCCCAGCCACGACGGAGTTCTGACCTTGGCATTGCTTTCTCACCCTCGCCCCGGCCTGGTCTTCGCCCCCTTGTGGGCGCGGGCGGGCGCCGGCGCGCGGCCCCGGTGACGAAGGCAAGGAGGGGCGGCGCGGCGGCGACCGGCCGGCGCCGCCGCGCTGTGCGCGGCACCTCCGATCTGTGATCGGACTGCTTGCAGTTCCAGGAGGCCGGGCGCGACAGCGAGCGAAGCGAGCCTTGATGATGTAGGGAAACTCTTACCGCGCCATGCCTGAGCGGCTGATCCCGGGGTGTCGGCAACGCGTTGATCTGGGCTACCGTGCGGTCTATGCCCTCTGGACTGGACACGCCTCACGGCGCGGCTGAACTGGCTGAGTCGCTCTTGCCTCCGCTCGGGAACCGCTGGCTGCACACTCAGGCGGTGGCGGCCATGGCACGAGAAGTATCCGGGGCTGTGTCCGAAGAGGACCGTGATTTGCTCGTCGCCGCCGCCTGGCTGCACGACATCGGCTACGCCCCGGAGCTGCGGGACACAGGATTTCACCCGCTCGATGGTGCTCGTCACCTGGAAGCCCTCGGGGCGCCCTCGCGGCTCGTCCGCCTCGTCGCCCACCACTCTGGGGCCGTGTACGAGGCTGAGCAACGCGGTCTGTCTGCTGAGCTTGACGCCTATGAGCGGGAGGACTCTCCCGTCCTCGACGCGCTGATCTACGCTGACATGACGACCGGGCCGGCCGGACAGTCCTTCGACTTCGATCACCGCATTGACGAGATCCTGGTGCGGTACGAGCCGGGCAGTGCGGTGCACAACGCGATCAGCAAGGCGCGTCCGTACCTCGGGGCTGCCGTTGAGCGGACGCGCTCTCGCCTCGCTGGTCAGCCGACGTAGGGCTCGCGGTTGTCGGTCAGCCCGTGATCGATCCGCATCCGCATCGACGGGTGGATGTTCAGGTCGTCCAGGCGGCTGGGGTGGACGAACGCCACTTCCTTGCTCTCGCTGCTCGTGCGTAGTTCGCCGCCAGCGATGCGGGCGCGGAAGCAGATCGAGAACTGTTGGCGCACCTCGCCGTCGTCGTACGCCATGACGTGCGCCGGGTTGGTGTAGATGCCGACGAGTCCCGTCACCTCGACGTCGAACCCGGTCTCTTCCTTGGTCTCGCGTACGGCGGCATCGGGGGCTGACTCGCCGACGTCGACGCCGCCCCCGGGGAGTGCCCACAGGTTGTTGTCCGTCTTGTGGATCAGCAAGACTTCACCGGCATCGTTGAGCGCCACTGCGGTGACGGATGGAACGATGCTGTTCGCCTTCGGGGCGTTCGGATCGTTGAAGTAGTCGACTCGGGCCATGCTCCAAGCCTTGCACGCTCCGTCAGGTGGTCGCGTGCCCTGGCTGCCTACTCGGGCCGGCCGCGTTCCCATGCGTAGTCGAAACTCCGCATGTAATGCCGGAAGGTCCGGGCCCCCGGGATGTAGCGGAAGTGCAGCACCGGGTTCTGCCCCGCGGGCGCACCGAGTACGTGCGGGTTCACCAACACGTCGTCATCGAACCGGTAGATCGAGTTGTAGAGGATCGTGTCGTGCAGCCGGACGTCGACGCCCGGAGTCGTCAGTGCCGGTTCGAGGTATCGCCGGGTGATCCTGGCGCGGGCGGCCAGATCGCCGCCGATGCCTTCCTCCTCGCCGCGCTGGCGAACCATCTCCGAGTCCGGGTCACCGAGCAGTATGCGTACCTGCCCGCCGGCCTTTGCCTTCTCCGCCAACTGGTCCGGGAGGTCCGGGTGGCTGTCGAAGAGGAACAGTCCCGCGTACACAAGGATGTCCACGTGGTCCCGCGCCTTCTCGATCAGTGATGACCAGAGTGTGGCTGGCACTGCCCCACGATGCGGGTAGTACGTGATCAGCTCGGAAGTGCTCGCCGACTCGGCTTGCTTCTGAACGGCGGGCCAGATGTAGACCTCGTCGACGCCCAGAAAGCTTGCGGCCTTCCAGCGGTGTCCCCGGTGCGGCGTGCGGTCCGTCGTGATCCACCGTTCCACGCTCTTGGGGTCCACCCCGACGTGCTGTGCCACAGACTGGATCGTCTCGCCCTTCGCTGAAATCGCCGCGCGCAGACGCTCGTTCGCCATGACGGTCCTTTCACGGACGCCGTAGGGACGTTTTGACGATAGCTCAGACGTCCCCAAACGTCCATACGGACCGTGATGCGTCCACTACCTCTCGCGGTCTCCTGATCTCACCGCCGCACATTGCGGCTCGACTGAGATCAGGAGAACAGACGATGCGTCAGATTCCCGTCGACACGTCCGCCGCCACCGTGATGGTGGCTCAGTCCCCGCAGCCGAAGGTGAAGGACCGCCGTACCGGCGAGCGTGCGATGGACGCCGAGACCGGCGCCGCGCTGTCGACCGTGGACGTGATGTTCGCGGCCAACGGTGAGGTGGAGATCCTGTCCGTGACCGTCCCGGAGTCCGGCATCTCCGGTGAGCTGGCCATGGGTACCCCGGTTGCGCTGACCGGTCTGATCGCCCGGCCGTGGGAGAACGAGTTCAACGGTCAGAAGCGCCACGGGATCGCCTTCCGTGCGGTCGCGGTGACCTCGCTCGCCGCCGGCGCCTCGTCCTCGAAGGCGGCCTGAGCCATGGCGTGGCTGACCGTCGCCCTGGTGCTGGTCGTCGCCGCTGCGGGTCTTCTGCGGTGGCGGCGTCCCGCCTGGTACTGGCTGACCTTCGGGGTCACCCTCGCCGCGCTGCGGGTCCTGGTCCGCTACGGCTCGGTCATGGACGCCTGCGGGCTCACGGTCCCGGCCCCGCGCTGGCGCCTGACGCTGGCCCGGGTGACCAACCGGCCGATTCCCGGTCCTCGTGCCCCGCGCGTCCTGCGGGTGCGGGTGACCCGGACCGGCCTGGTGCTGCGGCTCAAGCTCCGCCCGGGGCAGGACGCCTTCGACGTGGCGGCCTCGTGCGACCGGCTCCGGCATTCCTTCGCCATGTACGGCGTCACCTCCAGTGAGCTGCGCTCGGGTGTGGTCGAGCTGCGGATGACCGGCTACGACGTGCTCAAGCGGGTGCAGATGCCCGTGCGCGTCGACAGCCGGCCGATGCGGGTCCCGGTCGCCCTGCGCGAGGACGGAGCGGTCCACTACCGCGACTACCGCACGGTCCCGCACGGGCTGACCCTCGGCGCCACGGAGTCCGGCAAGTCCGTCTATCAGCGCACCCTCGTCGCCGCGCTCGCGCCGCAACGGGTCGCCCTGGTCGGCATCGACTGCAAGCAGGGGGTGGAGCTGTTCCCGCTGGCACGCCGGTTCTCCGCGCTCGCCGACAACCCCGACACCGCCGCCGAACTCCTCGCCGCCCTGGTGTCCCACATGCAGGACGTGTATCAGCTCATCCGGTCTCACCAGCGGATCACCGCTGACGTGCCGGATGCCGAGATCGCCGCCGACATCTGGGACCTGCCCGAAGACCTGCGCCCGGTGCCCATCGTGGTCTTGGTCGATGAGGTCGCCGAACTCGCCCTCTTCGCCACCAAGGACGACGAGAAGCGCCGCGACCGCATCATCACCGCGCTCGCCCGGCTGGCTCAGCTCGGCCGCGCCGCCGGCGTCTACCTGGAGATCTGCGGGCAGCGCTTCGGCTCCGAACTCGGCAAGGGCATCACCATGCTCCGCGCCCAGCTCACCGGCCGGACCGCGCATCGCGTCAACGACGAATCCTCGGCGAACATGGCCTTCGGCGACATCGCCCCGGACGCCGTGCTGGCCGCGATCCAGATCCCCACCGACACCCCCGGCGTTGCCGTCACCGGCGACTCGTCCGGCGGCTGGGCCCGCATCCGTGCCCCGCACACCTCGCTGCGTCAGGCCGTGAACGTCTGCAACCGGCACGCCGACCTGACCCCGGATCTTCCCGCCCTCGCGCCGTTCCGGCCCGCGATCGGCACCCTCGCGCCGGTTCCGGCCCCGGCTGTCGAGTCGGCCCCGGCCGCCGCCTGACCCCGCCCGGGAGGCACCTCATGCCCACCGCGAAGAAGCCCAACACTCGCCGCAAGACCACGCCGCCGGCGCCGGAACCCGCGATGTGCCCCGACTGCGACGGCAAGGGCGAGACCCGCGAAACCGTCCGCGTCGGCGCCCGCAAGGGCCGTGTGACCGACGACCACCAAACCGCTCTGTGCCTCACCTGCTGGGGCACCGGCCACGCCACCGACTGACCAGGAAGGAGGACACCATGCCCCGCACCGTGCTCCGCGTGGATGCCGTCCTGGTGCAAGCAGTCATCGCCGGCGCCTTGTCCTTCGCTCACCTGCACGACCTCGCCGCCGCTGCCGGACAGGAGGGCTGGAAAGCCTGGGCCTACCCGGTCTCCGTCGACCTGCTCCTGGTCGCCGCTTGGCGCCGCCTGCGCTCCGACGGACCGTCCCGGCTGGCCTGGTGCTGGTTCCTGATCGCTCTGATCGCCTCGCTCGGCGCCAACGTCGCCACCGCCGGACTCCTCGACCTGAGCAACGTCCCGGCCTGGCTGCGCATCCTCGTCGCCGCCTGGCCTGCCCTGGCGTTCATGGGCGGCACCCTGCTCGTCCACTCACCCGCCGACCGCTCCTCGACCCCGACGGCACCCGCCGCCCCGGACCCGGAGCCCGCTCCCGAGGTAGAGCCCGAACCGGCCCCCGCTGCTGATGTGACCCCAGAACCGGTCGACTCCGCCGACCACGCCCCGGCTCTCCCGCCCGCCGACCCGGCCCCGGCACCGCCGCCGGCCGTCCCGGTTCCGGCCGCTCTGGTCGACCACGCCCGCAAGGTCGCCGCCGACCACGAGACCCGCACCGGCGCCCGGATCGACACCGACACCCTTCGCGCACGCCTCGGCGTCCCGCCGCACATGGCCGACGCCATCGCCGCTCAACTCGCCTGAGAGGAGATCACCGTCATGCCTGCCCGCGACTTCTTCCACTCCGTGATGCGTATCGGACCGGTGCAGATCGGCACCCATCGCGACCGCCACGGCCAGACCAAGCACGCCGCCGTGTGCAGCTCGGACGGCTGCGGCTGGTCCGCCGACTACTCCAGCCAGTCCGCCGCCCAGCTCGCCGCCCGCACCCACCGCTGCAAGGTCCGCTAGGAGGCCGTGATGGATGTCCCGCTCTGGTTCGCCCTGCTCTGCGTCGGAGCCCTCGGCGTCAAGCTCATCCGCCCGCCCTGGTGGCTGATCGGCGTGCTCCTGCTCGGCGGGTTCCTCCTCGCCGACAGTGTTCTCGCCCCGGTCATCGACGCCGCCCTCAAGTAGTCAAGGAAGGAGGAACGTTCATGTTCCGGCCCAAGCTCCCGACCATGCCCCAGCCCACCGGCAGCGTCACCCCGCCCGCCGTCATCGAACCGACCACGATCACGCCCGGCACCCCGACCACGCCCACGGCCCGGGCCACCCCGGCCCCGGCTTCGACCCGGCCCACGGTCCAGCTCACCCCGGGTACCGCGCTCGCCCTCGTCGGGGGCGGCACCGCCATCGTCCTCGTCGTCGGCGCCGTCCTGGTCTCCATGCTCCTGGCGGTCGCCATCACCGGCGCCTCGGTCGCCGTCTGCGCCGTCGTCCTGCGCTCCCTGCTCGCCTCCGACAACCGGCGCCGCTAACGGCCCCCGGGGCGGCTCTCTCGCCAAAGAACCGCCGCCCCGGGCGCCTTCCCACCTTCCAGACCCAACGGACCCGAAAGGCACCCTCATGATGCCCCAGCACGCCCCGACCGCGCGCGTCTGCCGCGACTGCGACGGATTCCCGACGGTCGCCATCACCACCGGCACCCGCCACTCGGACGGCACCCGCGCCACCCTCCGCGTCACCTGCCCGACCTGCAAGGGCACCGGCACCACCGCCCCCGCCGCCAACCTGCACCGCATCGGGCGGTGACGACGATGGGCGACCTCACCCCGACCCAGGCCACCCCCGGCCTGCACATCAGCAAGCCCTCCCCGGACGCCCCCGCCACCGGCTCCGCCGTCTGCCACTGCGGCGCCTCCGCCACCGCCACCGGCGACGCACAGGTCCAGCGCCTGGTCCAGGGCTGGGAGGCCAACCACGGCTCCGCACACGCCAAGGGGGCCCAGCGATGACCACCCGCCCTCTGGTCCTCGACCTGTTCGCCGGCCCCGGTGGCTGGTCCGAGGGACTGCGCACGCTCGGTCTGCGAGACGTCGGTATCGAGACCGACCCCGCCGCCTGCGCCACCCGCGCCGCCGCCGGACACACCACCATCCGCGCCGACGTCGCCGCCTACCCGAGCACCGCTCTCCTGAGGAAGGTGTCCGGGCTGATCGCCTCGCCGCCGTGCCAGACCTTCAGCGCCGCCGGGCTGCGCGCCGGGAACGCCGACCGCGACCTGTGCCACCAGGGTCTGGACGACCTCGCCCGCGGGCGGGACACCCGCGCCGCCCTCCGCGCGGCCTGCACCGACCCGCGCTCTCTGCTGGTCGTCGAACCTCTCCGGTACGCCCTCGACCTGCGCCCCGAATGGATCGCCCTGGAAGAGGTCCCCGCGGTAGCACCGCTGTTCGCTCACTCCGCCGGAATCCTGCGCGAGCACGGCTACTCGGTATGGACCGGCGTCCTCAACGCCGCCGACTACGGCGTCCCCCAGACCCGCCGCCGGGCCTTCCTCCTCGCCTCCCGCACCCTGCCCGTGGCACCTCCCGAACCCACCCACACCAAGGACCCCGGCCCTGACACCCTGTTCGGCCCCGCCCTTAAGCCCTGGGTGTCCATGGCTGACGCCCTGGGCTGGGGCGCCTCGGACCGCCCCACCCCGACCGTCACCGCCGGCGGAGGCAAGAGCGGCGGCCCCGAACCCTTCCCCACACAGGCCCGCAAAGCCCTGGTGGACGCTCAGCGGCGCGGCGCCTGGGTCCTGCGCCACAGCAACCGCGCCAACGCCACCGTGCGCCGTGCGGACGAACCCGCCGCCACCCTCCTCTTCGGCCGGGCCAGCAACGACGTCTCCTGGTACCCGGACGGCTCGCACAAGCCGGAACCCGTGCGTATCACCGTCGCCGAGGCGGCCACCCTCCAGACGTTCCGCCCCGGCTACCCCTTCCAGGGCACCAAGACCAAACAGTTCGAGCAGATCGGCAACGCCGTCCCACCCGTCCTTGCTACCGCTGCCCTGCGTCCCTTGGTCCCCGCCGCCCTGGAGGTGGCCGCGTGACCGACACCGCCACCCCGGCGGGCCTGAACCCGACCACCCTCGCCGACCTGCTGCGGGTGGCCGGGTCTCCCGGCTTCGACCGATGGCAAGACCAGATCAAGCGCACCGGCGGCTGCTCCGACCCCATCCACCTGACCGGCTGGACACTCCACAAGGACAAGATCACCGGCGAGACCCTGCACCACTACACCACCGCCGACGAACCCGGCGGACGGCTGCGCGTCGCGTGCGGTAACCGCCGTGCTTCCCGCTGCCCGGCATGCGCCTGGACCTACGCTGGCGACACCTACCACCTCATCCGTGCGGGCCTGGCTGGCGACGACCGACGGGACATTCCCGCCACGGTCCGGGATCATCCGCGGGTCTTCGCCACCCTCACCGCTCCGTCGTTCGGCCCGGTCCACAACCGGCCCGACCGAGGCACCTGCCGCTGCGGCACCCGCCACACACCGGACGCCCCGGAGCTGGGCACTGCCCTCGACCCGAGCACATACGACTACGCGGGCGCCGTGCTGTTCAACAACCACGCCGGACAGCTCTGGCAGCGCTTCACCAACCGCCTGCGCCGCGAGATCGCCGCCCGCGCCGGCATCACCCAACGCGAACTCAAGGAGTGCGCCAGGCTCTCGTACGGCAAGGTCGCAGAGTTCCAGAAGCGCGGTGCCGTGCACTTCCACGCCGTGATCCGCATCGACGGGCCCGACGGCCCCGACACCCCGCCGCCGTTCTGGGCCACGGTCGATCTCCTCGCCGACGCGATCCGCGCTGCCGCCGCGCACTCCTACACGTCCGTCTCGGTCCCGGCCGCCGCCGACCAACCGGCCCGCACCTTCCGGTGGGGCAAGCAGCTCGACGTGCGCCCGGTGAAGGCGTTCGGGGACGGCTCCGACATCACGGAACAGGCCGTCGCCTCCTACGTCGCGAAGTACGCCACCAAAGCGGCTGAGAACACTGGCACCCTGGATCGCCGGGTGGGGGAGCTGTCCGAACTCGACCGTCACGGCGTCCCCGACCACGCCCGCCGCCTCATCACCGCGTGCAAGAGCCTCGATCCGCTCTACCCCGACCGGCGCCTCTGGGCCTGGGCTCACATGCTCGGCTTCCGCGGCCACTTCTCCAGCAAGAGCCGCCGCTACTCCACCACCCTCGGCGCCCTCCGCCAGGCACGCGCCGACTACCGCGCCGCACAGGAACACGCCGCCCTCGGCCTGGACGACCGCGAGCCGGACACCGTGCTCGTCCTCACGGACTGGCAGTACGCCGGCCACGGTCACACCCCCGGCGAATCCGTCCTCGCCGCCACGATCGCCCGGGATCTCCAGCTCAACCGCGAAATCGCCCGCGAAGAACTCGCATCCCTGCGTCAGGAAGGACAGCAAGCCCATGAATGAGCGATACCTCAACGTGGATCAGGTCGCCGAACTGCTCGGCACGACCGTGCGCTTCCCGCGCCGGTTGATCGAGGAGCGCCGCATCACGTACGTGAAGGTCGGCAGTCACGTGCGCATACCGGAGAGCGCCGTACGGGAGTACATCGCCGCGAACACGGTTCAGCCTCGCCGGCGTGGTGCCGCCGCTCTTCGGGAGGTGGCTGCCTGATGGCGGGGAAGCGTCGACAGTTCGGGCGGGTCCGCAAGCTCCCCTCCGGTCGCTATCAGGCCCGGTACGTCGGTCCTGATGGCATGCTCCGCCCGGCTCCGGAAACCTTCCGCACGAAGAAGGACGCGGACGCCTGGCTCGCCGACAAACAGACCGAGATGCGGCGTGGAGACTGGCGCGACCCCGACGCCGGGAAGGTGGCGTTCGGCCCGTACGCCGCTGCCTGGATCGAGGAGCGTGAGTTGACCGCCACCACGCGACAGCTCTACGGCTCGCTCCTGCGCCACCACCTGGAACCCACGTTCGGCGGGGTAAACGTCGCAGACATCTCGCCCCCGCTCGTGCGTCGCTGGCGTGCCGACAAGCTCGCCGCCGGCACCGGCCCGACGACCGTCGCGAAGGCGTACGCCCTGCTCCGCGCGATTCTCCACACCGCCGTCGCCGATCAGATGATCCGGCGCAACCCGTGCACGATCAAGGGCGCGAGCGTGGTGCACACCCCAGAGCGTCCCACCGCGACCGTCCAGGAGGTCTACGACCTGGCGGACGCCATCCAGCCGCGCTACCGGGCGCTCGTCCTCATGGCCGGCTTCCTCGGTCTTCGCTGGGGCGAACTGATCGGCCTGCACCGTCGGGATGTCGACCTGGACCAGGGCGCCGTGCGCGTCCGCCGGTCCGTCGCCGAACTCAACAACGGACAACGCGAGATCAAAGCCCCGAAGAGTGCGGCCGGTAAGCGTACGGTGTCCATCCCGACTGCGATCGTCCCGGACATCCGCGAGCACCTGAAGCGGTACGCCGAGCCGGGCGCCGACGGCCGCGTGTTCATTGGTGCAAAGGGTGCGACCCCGCGTCGCAACCACTTCAACCGGCTGTGGCGTACCGCGTGCGACGACGCCGGCGTCAAGGGTCTGCACTTCCATGATCTCCGGCACACCGGCAACACCCTCGCTGCCTCGACCGGCGCGAGCACCCGGGAGCTGATGGCGCGCATGGGCCACAGCACCGCCCGGGCCGCGCTGATCTACCAGCACGCCAGTGCCGAGCGTGACCGGCTGATCGCCGACGCCGTGTCCGGGCTCGTCGACAAGGGCCGGAAGAAGGGCCGCAAGGGCACGAAGAAGAAAGATCGAAAGCCCAAGGGGCACGCCGGGGACACGGCGGACTGATCGGGACCCCGGAAAGCGATCAGGGCCAGGCGGAGGAATGATCCTCCGACCTGGCCCTGAGTCGTATGGAGCGGGCGACGGGAATCGAACCCGCGTAGCTAGTTTGGAAGACTAGGGCTCTACCATTGAGCTACGCCCGCACAGCGCGCGCCGCAGGTCGCTGACCGCGGCACTGGAGGCATCGTAGCGGGTCGGCCCCCCTCACCGCACACCCCTTCCGGTCCGCGCCGGACCTTCACGGGCGCTCGGGAAACTCGGCGGTCCCCGACGCCTGGCGGCATGTACCCTACGTGTCGCACCAGACGGGGTGTGGCGCAGCTTGGTAGCGCGTCCGCTTTGGGAGCGGAAGGCCGTGGGTTCAAATCCCGCCACCCCGACCAACCACCGAGACCGCGGTCGCGGCCACCCATCGGCCGGCATCGGCCGGTATGGGCCACCCATCGGCCGGCATCGTTCATTCACCGGCCGCTCACCGGCCATCCGCGGCCGATCCCGGGTCTCCCCGTCGGGTCGTCCGGCCGGCCGGCCCGGAAGATCCCGCTGTGATCGGCGGTGATTCCCGTGATCGCCTTTTGGGCCGTGTAGTCGCTGCCGTTACTATGCAAGCTGCACGCCCGTGTGTCTCAGCGTCTGAAGTCTCCGGGCGGCGTAATTTGCCGGATGCCGCTCTGGCTCCGGCAGAACCCAAGAAGTCAGCCACCAAGGAGACCGAACCGTGAAGAGCGCCGTGGAGACCCTGAACCCGACCCGGGTTCGGCTCACTGTCGAGGTGCCCTTCGAGGAGCTCAAGGACAGCCTCGACGCGGCGTACAAGAAGATCAACCAGCAGGTCACGGTGAAGGGCTTCCGCAAGGGCAAGATCCCGGCCCGAGTCATCGACCAGCGGTTCGGCCGCGGTGCGGTTCTGGAGGAGGCGGTCAACGACGCGCTTCCGAAGTTCTACACCGACGCGGTCAACGAGGCCGAGCTGAACCCGCTCGGCCAGCCCGAGGTCGACATCACGGAGCTGAAGGACGGCGAGACGCTGAACTTCACCGCCGAGGTCGACATCCGCCCGGCCATCGAGATCCCGGACTACTCCGGCATCGAGGTCGAGGTCGACGCCGTCGAGGTCAGCGACGAGGACGTCGAGAAGGCGGTGGAGCAGCTGCGCGAGCGCTTCGCCTCCACCTCCCCGGTCGAGCGTGCCGCCGAGGACGGCGACGTCGTCACCCTCGACCTGCAGGCCAAGGTCGACGGCGAGGTCCTCGAGGACGGCGTCGCCGACGGCGTCTCCTACACCATCGGCTCCGGCGAGCTGCTGGAAGGCATCGACGACGCCGTGAAGGGCGTGGAGGCCGGTGGCGAGGCCACCTTCACCTCCGAGCTCAAGGGCGGCTCGGCGGCCGGCAAGGAGGCCGAGGTCACCGTCAAGGTCACCCAGGTCGCCAAGCGCGAGCTGCCCGAGCTGGACGACGACTTCGCGCAGCTCGCGTCGGAGTTCGACACGCTGGAGGAGCTGCGGGCCGACAGCCGCAAGCGCCTGGCCAACACCAAGCAGTACGACCAGGCCACGCAGGCCCAGGAGCGCGTGCTCGACAAGCTCCTCGAGCTGGTCGAGGTCCCCGTCCCCGAGAAGCTCCTCGAGGACGAGGTCAACACCCGCAAGCACAACCTGGAGCACCACCAGCTCGGCCAGATGGGCCTGGACCTCGAGAAGTACCTGGAGCTCCAGGGCAAGAGCGTCGAGGAGTTCGAGACCGAGACCCGCGAGGCCGCGGTCAAGGGCATCAAGACCCAGTTCGTCCTCGACGAGCTGGTCAAGCGGGAGAACCTCAACGTCAGCCAGGAGGAGCTCACCGAGCACCTCATGCGCCGTGCCGCCTCCTCCGGCATGTCCCCCGACCAGTTCGCCCAGGCCGTCGTCGAGCAGGGCCAGGTCCCGCTCCTCGTCGGCGAGGTCGCCCGCGGCAAGGCCCTGGCCGTCGTGGTCGAGAAGGCCACGGTCAAGGACACCAACGGCGAGATCGTCGACCTGGAGGACGAGGAGGACGAGACGGAGGCCGCGGAGACCGTGGAGGCCGCCGCCGAGTCCGCCGAGTCCGGTGACGACAAGGCCGAGGAGAAGGCCGAGGAGAAGACCGAGGGCTGAGCCCCACGGCACCTTGTAAGACGTGCGACGGGCTCCGGGGCGGCATCGCCCCGGAGCCCGTCGGCGTACGGCACGGCAGCGCGCCGAGGGGCCATGGCAGCGCGGCGGGGGGCGGGGCGCGGGGCCGTGCCGGCGTGCGGCTCCGCCGCGCGGACGCGCGCACCCCGCACGGCCCGCGGCCGGGGACGTGCCCGACCGCCCACGACGCGGACGGGACCCCTGCTCACCCAGCGGAGCGACATGCGCTCACAGCGAACACCCGCGGAACCGGGATGGCACCGCGGGGCCTGCGCGTTAGGGTCCATGAATACGAGGGCAGGGGAGTCCCCGAAACCGGCCGGACGGCCCCGAGCCCCGGCAGAACACGTGAGACGGCCCGGCGCCGTCGTAAGACGAGCAGGTGGATACGTGACGAATCTGATGCCCTCCGCCGCCGGCGAGCCCTCCATCGGTGGTGGCCTCGGCGACCAGGTCTACAACCGGCTGCTCGGCGAGCGGATCATCTTCCTCGGCCAGCCGGTCGACGACGACATCGCCAACAAGATCACCGCACAGCTGCTGCTCCTTGCCGCCGACCCGGACAAGGACATCTTCCTGTACATCAACAGCCCCGGCGGCTCGATCACGGCCGGCATGGCGATCTACGACACCATGCAGTTCATCAAGAACGACGTGGTGACGATCGCGATGGGGCTGGCGGCCTCGATGGGGCAGTTCCTGCTCAGCGCGGGCACCCCGGGCAAGCGCTTCGCGCTCCCGAACGCCGAGATCCTGATCCACCAGCCCTCCGCCGGCCTGGCCGGCTCCGCCTCGGACATCAAGATCCACGCCGAGCGGCTGCTGCACACCAAGAAGCGCATGGCGGAGCTGACTTCCCAGCACACCGGTCAGACGATCGAGCAGATCACGCGTGACTCGGACCGCGACCGCTGGTTCGACGCCTTCGAGGCCAAGGAGTACGGCCTCATCGACGACGTCATCCCCACGGCCGCCGGCATGCCGGGCGGCGGCGGCACGGGGGCCTGAGCCGCTCCCCGCGGGCCTCCCGGGCCTCCCGGGCCCCGCGGAGCCGAGTCCAGCCCCCGCGGGCCCAGCGCGCCCGTCCAGCCGGCCCCGAGCCGACCGCCTCAGCCCCTTCCCAGGAGACACTGTGAACGACTTCCCCGGCAGCGGCCTGCACGACCGCATGCGTGCCGAGTACACCGGCCCCTCCGCCGAGTCCCGCTACGTGATCCCGCGCTTCGTCGAGCGCACCTCCCAGGGCGTTCGCGAGTACGACCCGTACGCGAAGCTCTTCGAGGAGCGGGTGATCTTCCTCGGCGTCCAGATCGACGACGCCTCCGCCAACGACGTCATGGCGCAGCTGCTGTGCCTGGAGTCGATGGACCCCGACCGGGACATCTCGATCTACATCAACAGCCCCGGCGGCTCCTTCACCGCGCTTACGGCCATCTACGACACGATGCAGTTCGTGAAGCCCGACATCCAGACGGTCTGCATGGGCCAGGCGGCCTCCGCCGCCGCGATCCTGCTGGCCGCCGGCACGCCGGGCAAGCGCATGGCGCTGCCCAACGCCCGCGTGCTGATCCACCAGCCGTACAGCGAGACCGGCCGCGGTCAGGTCTCCGACCTGGAGATCGCCGCCAACGAGATCCTCCGGATGCGCGGCCAGCTCGAGGACATGCTGGCCAAGCACTCCACCACGCCGGTCGAGAAGATCCGCGAGGACATCGAGCGCGACAAGATCCTCACGGCCGAGGACGCCCTGGCCTACGGCCTGGTCGACCAGATCATCTCCACCCGGAAGATGAACAACGAGTCGGTTCGCTGACACGGAGCGGGTATCGTCTGCTGCTCCTTGGCACGGTCCACGTCAAAGTGAACCGTGCCAAGGGGGGCCCGGACGGGGGGCCCGGCAAGGTACCGTCGGACATAAGGCAGCACCAGGAGTCCGCCGGCCGTTGACGTGACGTCGACGTCCGGGAGTCTCCCAGGCGAAGGGGAAGCACACCGTGGCACGCATCGGTGACGGCGGCGATCTGCTCAAGTGCTCGTTCTGCGGCAAGAGCCAGAAGCAGGTCAAGAAGCTCATCGCAGGGCCCGGTGTCTACATCTGCGACGAGTGCATCGACCTCTGCAACGAGATCATCGAGGAAGAGCTGGCGGAGACCAGCGAGGTGCGCTGGGAGGAGCTCCCCAAGCCCCGCGAGATCTACGAGTTCCTCGACGGGTACGTCGTCGGCCAGGAAGCCGCCAAGAAGGCGCTCTCCGTAGCGGTGTACAACCACTACAAGCGCGTCCAGGCCGGCGAGAACGGCGGCGCCCAAGGCCGCGAGGACGCCATCGAGTTGGCGAAGTCCAACATCCTGCTGCTGGGCCCCACCGGCTCCGGCAAGACCCTCCTCGCCCAGACCCTGGCGCGCATGCTGAACGTCCCCTTCGCGATCGCCGACGCCACGGCGCTCACCGAGGCGGGGTACGTCGGCGAGGACGTCGAGAACATCCTGCTCAAGCTGATCCAGGCGGCTGACTACGACGTCAAGAAGGCCGAGACCGGGATCATCTACATCGACGAGATCGACAAGGTCGCGCGGAAGAGTGAAAATCCGTCGATCACACGCGACGTCAGCGGCGAAGGCGTCCAGCAGGCGCTGCTGAAGATCCTCGAGGGCACCACGGCCTCGGTCCCGCCGCAGGGCGGCCGCAAGCACCCGCACCAGGAGTTCATCCAGATCGACACGACGAACGTGCTGTTCATCGTGGGCGGCGCCTTCTCGGGCCTGGAGAAGATCATCGAGGGCCGGGCCGGCGCCAAGGGCATCGGCTTCGGCGCGACGATCCGCTCCAAGCGGGAGCTGGAGTCCAAGGACCAGTTCGAGGCCGTCATGCCCGAGGACCTGGTCAAGTTCGGCATGATCCCCGAGTTCATCGGCCGGCTCCCCGTCATCACCTCGGTCCACAACCTCGACCGCGAGGCCCTGCTCCAGATCCTGGTCGAGCCGCGCAACGCCCTCGTCAAGCAGTACGAGCGCCTCTTCGAACTCGACGGCGTCGAGCTGGACTTCGAGCGCGAGGCCCTGGAGGCCATCGCCGACCAGGCCATCCTCCGCCAGACCGGCGCCCGCGGCCTGCGCGCCATCATGGAGGAAGTCCTCCAGGGCGTCATGTACGAGGTCCCCTCCCGCAAGGACGTCGCCCGCGTCGTCATCACGGCCGACGTGGTCCTCTCCAACGTCAACCCGACGCTGATCCCGCGGGATTCGCGGGGGCGGGGCCCGGGGGAGCAGAAGACGGCGTAGCCGTCACCGTACGAACGACGAAACCGTACGAACGACGAACGACGAAGGGGCCCCGGTCGACCGACCGGGGCCCCTTCGATGTCCTGCGCGCGGGCGTCAGGCCTCGACGCGGATCTCCTTGCGGAGCTTGGTGGTGATGTCGACGGCGATGTCCTTCGTCACACCCTTGGTGGCGTCACCGGGGGAGACCACCGCGGCCGTGCTGTAGTCCGCCCAGGCGCAGATCCAGTCGGTCTTCTCCTCCTTGGTGACCTGGTTGGTGCCCTCGACCCCCTGGCACTTCATGACCGCGCCGTCCAGGTCGACCGACTCGGGCTCACCGAGCACCTTGCCGCCGGTGCCGCTGCCGGACGAGGAGCTCTTCTCGGACTGCTTCTTGAACTCCGCGAAGAACTTGTCGAGCGTCGCCTCGGGGTCGGAGATCTTGCCGTAGCCGCCGATGAAGGTGATGCCCTTCGCCGTCGCCATCTCCGCGGGGTCCGGCGCGGTGCTCGGGTCCGAGGGGTCGTAGCCGCTCAGGTCCGCCGTGGAGTAGAACCCGGTCACCCCCTTGCCGTCCTCGATCCCGGACTTGGCGAGGTCCTCCGCGTCGCTGTCGGAGGACGCGGACTCGTCACTGGCGAGCGTGTAGTCACCGAGCACCGTCTTCGGCGTCGTCAGCTTGTGCGCGCCGTCGTCCTCCAGGCCGCCGCCCGCACCCCCGCCCCCGCCGAACACGAAGTACGCCCCGACGCCGATCGCCGCCACGACAGCGACCGCGCCGATGATCAGGCCCGTCTTCTTCTTGCCGCCGCCCGGTGCCGGGGGCTGGGGCACGCCGTACGGCTGCTGGCCGTAGGGGGGCTGCTGGCCGTACGGGGCCTGCTGGCCGTACGGCGGCTGCTGCGGCGGGACGCCGCCCTGCTGCGGCTGCTGCGGGTAGCCGTAGCCCGGCTGCGCGGGGGGAGGCGTCTGCTGGGGGTAGCCGTAGCCGGGCTGGGGGGCCTGCGGCGGCTGCTGGCCGTACGGGCCCGGCTGGCCGTACGGTCCGGGCTGCTGGGGCTGCCCGCCGTACGGGCCCGGCTGGTTGTGACTCATTCCTGGGTTCCCCTCCAGATGCTTACGTGGTGCTGACATCCTGTCCCAGACCTGGCGTGCGCAGGTCACCGGGGGCCGCACCGTTACAAACGAAACGCGTTTCGGGACAGGGTCGTGACGCCCTTAAACTGACCCCCGTGACCGAGAACTCTCAGCAGCCGCAGCCCGCGCCCACCACCGAACTGCCGACCCAGTACACGCCGGCCGAGGTAGAGGGGCAGCTGTACGAGCGCTGGGTGGAACGGGGTTACTTCGAGGCCGACGCGGACAGCGACAAGCCGCCGTACACCGTCGTCATCCCGCCGCCGAACGTCACGGGCAGCCTGCACCTCGGCCACGCCTTCGAGCACACCCTCATCGACGCCCTGACCCGCCGCAAGCGGATGCAGGGGTACGAGACGCTGTGGCAGCCCGGCATGGACCACGCCGGTATCGCCACGCAGAACGTCGTCGAGCGGGAGCTGGCCAAGGAGGGCAAGTCCCGGCACGACCTCGGCCGGGAGGCGTTCGTCGAGCGGGTCTGGCAGTGGAAGGGCGAGTCCGGCGGGCAGATCGGCGGCCAGATGCGCCGCCTCGGCGACGCCGTCGCCTGGTCGCGTGAGCGCTTCACGATGGACGAGGGCCTGTCCCAGGCCGTCCAGACCATCTTCAAGCGGCTCTACGACGACGAGCTGATCTACCGCGCCGAGCGCATCATCAACTGGTGCCCCAGGTGTCTGACGGCCATCTCGGACATCGAGGTCGAGTACCAGGACGACGACGGCGAGCTGGTCTCGATGAAGTACGGCGACGGGGACGACACCATCGTCGTCGCCACGACCCGTGCCGAGACGATGCTCGGTGACACGGCCGTCGCCGTCCACCCCGAGGACGAGCGCTACAAGCACCTGATCGGCAAGCTCATCAAGCTGCCGCTGACCGACCGTTCCATCCCGGTCGTCGCCGACGAGCACGTCGACCCCGAGTTCGGCACCGGCGCCGTCAAGGTGACGCCCGCCCACGACCCGAACGACTTCGAGATCGGCCGGCGCCACGACCTGCCCGCCATCGCGGTCATGGACGAGCACGCGGTCATCACCGCCCACGGTCCCTTCCAGGGCCTGGACCGGCTGGAGGCCCGCTCCGCCATCGTCGCCGCGCTGCGCGCCGAGGGCCGGATCGTCGCCGAGAAGCGGCCCTACGTCCACAGCGTCGGCCACTGCTCGCGCTGCAAGACGACCATCGAGCCGCGCCTGTCCATGCAGTGGTGGGTCAAGGTCGGCCCGCTGGCGAAGGCGGCCGGTGACGCCGTCCGCGACGGCAAGGTCAAGATCCACCCGCAGGAGATGGAGAAGCGGTACTTCGACTGGGTCGACAACCTCCACGACTGGTGCATCTCGCGCCAGCTGTGGTGGGGCCACCGCATCCCGGTCTGGTACGGCCCCGAGGGTGAGGTCGTCTGCGTCGGACCGGACGAGGAGCCGCCGAGCGGCGAGGGCTGGCACCAGGACTCCGACGTCCTGGACACCTGGTTCTCGTCGGGCCTGTGGCCGTTCTCCACGCTGGGCTGGCCGGAGCAGACCGACTCGCTCGCGAAGTTCTATCCGAACTCCGTCCTGGTCACCGGCTACGACATCCTCTTCTTCTGGGTCGCCCGGATGATGATGTTCGGCCTCTACGCGATGGACGGCACCCCGCCGTTCCACACCATCGCCCTGCACGGCATGGTCCGTGACCAGAACGGCAAGAAGATGTCCAAGTCCTTCGGGAACGTGGTCAACCCGCTGGACTGGATGGACAAGTACGGCTCCGACGCGCTCCGCTTCACCCTGGCGCGCGGCGCCAACCCGGGCGTCGACGTGCCGATCGGCGAGGACTGGGTCCAGGGCTCCCGGAACTTCGCCAACAAGATCTGGAACGCCACCCGCTTCGCGCTGATGAACGGCGCGACGGTCGAGGGCCCGCTGCCTAACGCCTCGAAGATGTCGTCGACCGACCGCTGGATCCTCTCCCGCCTGAACTCGGTGGTCGCCGAGGTCGACGCGTTCTACGAGGACTACCAGTTCGCCAAGCTGTCCGACGCGCTGTTCCACTTCGCCTGGGACGAGGTCTTCGACTGGTACGTCGAGCTGTCCAAGACGACGTTCCAGGCGGGCGGCGAGCCGGCCGAGGTCAGCAAGCGCGTCCTCGGTGAGGTCCTCGACGTCACGCTGCGGCTGCTGCACCCGGTCGTTCCCTTCGTCACCGAGACGCTGTGGACGACGCTCACGGGGGGCGAGTCGGTCGTCATCGCCGAGTGGCCGGCCGCCGTGTCTGTTCCCGGGGCTGACGCCCCGGGGGGCTTCCGGGACGCGGACGCCGAGCGGGAGATCGAGACCGTCCAGTCCGTCATCACCGAGGTCCGCCGGTTCCGCGCCGACCAGGGCCTCCAGCCCGGCCAGCGGGTTCCGGCCAGGCTGACCCTGGCGGGCACCGCGCTCGCCGCGCACGAGGCGGCCGTCCGGCAGCTGCTGCGGCTCCAGCCCGAGGGTGACTCCTTCACGGCCACGGCGACCCTGCCGGTCGCGGGGGTCGAGGTCGCTCTCGACCTCTCCGGTGTCATCGACTTCGCCGCGGAGCGCAAGCGCCTCGCCAAGGACCTCGCCGCCGCCGAGAAGGAGAAGGCGCAGGCCAACGCCAAGCTCGGCAACGAGGCGTTCCTCGCGAAGGCGCCGGATCAGGTCGTGGACAAGATCCGGGGCCGGCTGGCCAAGGCGGACGAGGACATCGCCCGCATCCAGGCCCAGCTGGAGAAGCTGCCGGAGGCGTGAACGCCGGTACGACGGCGAAGGTCCCCGGAGCATTCGGCTCCGGGGACCTTCGCCGTTCAGGGGGCGCGGGACCCGCGCGACCGGCCACAACGGCGCCGCACGCGCCGCCGCGGACGGGCCACCCCACTCCGTGGGCGCCCTGTCGGCCGGCCTCCGTAGACTGTTCCCGTGAGCGACATCCCCGGCGAGAACGACCAGCCCGACCCCCAGGATCCCCTCGACTCCTTCGACGAGATCATCGACGCGGAGACGACCCGCGACCCCGATCTCGCCGTCATCGAAGCAGGCAGCCGCACCCTGCGCACCCAGGGCGGCCCCCCGGAGGCGGACGTGCCCGCGCGTCCCGAGGACCCCGAGGTGGACAAGGCCCTGCGCGAGGTGGAGGCGGAGCTGGCGACGCGCTGGGGCGAGACCAAGCTGGAGCCCTCCGTCGCCCGGATCGCCGCGCTGATGGACGTGCTGGGCGAGCCGCAGCGGTCGTACCCGTCCATCCACATCACGGGGACCAACGGCAAGACCACCACCGCCCGCATGATCGAGGCCCTGCTCGGCGCCTTCGAGCTGCGCACCGGGCGGTACACCTCGCCGCACGTGCAGTCGGTCACCGAGCGCATCAGCCTGGACGGCGCGGCCATCTCCGCCGAGCGGTTCATCGAGACGTACCAGGACATCAAGCCGTACGTCGAGATGGTGGACGGCAGCCAGGAGTACCGGCTCTCCTTCTTCGAGGTGCTGACCGGCATGGCGTACGCCGCCTTCGCCGACGCGCCCGTCGACGTGGCCGTCGTCGAGGTCGGGATGGGCGGCTCCTGGGACGCCACCAACGTCATCGACGGGGACGTCGCCGTCGTCACCCCCATCGACCTGGACCACACCGACCGGCTCGGCGAGACGCCCGGCGCGATCGCCACCGAGAAGGCCGGCATCGTCAAGCAGGACGCCACCGTGATCCTGGCCCAGCAGCCGGTGGACGCGGCGCAGGTGCTGCTGAAGAAGGCCGTGGACGTCAACGCCACCGTGGCGCGCGAAGGGCTGGAGTTCGGCGTCGTCGGCCGGCAGGTCGCCGTCGGCGGGCAGCTGATGACCCTGCGCGGCCTCGGCGGCGAGTACACCGAGGTCTACCTGCCGCTGCACGGCGCCCACCAGGCGCACAACGCGGCCGTGGCGCTGGCCGCCGTCGAGGCGTTCTTCGGCGTCGGCGCGCAGCGTCCCGACCCGTTGGACATCGACACCGTGCGCAAGGCCTTCGCCGCCGTCGCCTCGCCGGGCCGGATGGAGGTCGTCCGGCGCTCGCCGACCGTGGTGCTGGACGCCGCGCACAACCCCGCCGGGGCCCGCGTCACCGCCGAGGCGGTCGGGGAGGCGTTCCAGTTCAGCCGGCTCATCGGCGTGGTCGGCGCGAGCGGCGACAAGAACGTGCGAGGGCTGCTGGAGGCCTTCGAGCCGGTCTTCGCCGAGGTCGTCGTCACCCAGAACTCCAGCCACCGCGCGATGGACGCCGACGAGCTGGCGGGAATCGCCGTCGAGGTGTTCGGCGAGGACCGCGTCCAGGTCGAGCCGCGGCTGCCGGACGCCCTGGAGGCCGCGATCACGCTGGCCGAGGAGGAGGGCGAGTTCGCGGGCGGCGGTGTGCTCGTCACCGGTTCCGTCATCACCGTCGGCGAGGCCCGACTGCTCCTCGGGAGGGGCTGAGAAACCGTGCGTACGCTCTGTGCTTCGACTCTGATCAGCGAGTTCTTCGTGATCGGCTTCGCCGGACTGGTCGCCATGAAGGACCCGGACCTGTCCGTCGGGACGGTGTGGACGGTCAGCGGCATCGCGATGTTCCTGTGTGTCGCGCTGTGCGGCGTGGTCACCCGGCCCGGCGGCATCGCCTTCGGCTGGGCCCTGCAGATCGCGCTGATCGCCTCCGGCTTCGTCGTGCCGTCCATGTTCTTCCTGGGCGCGATCTTCGCCGCCCTGTGGTGGGCCTCCGTGCATTACGGGCGGAAGATCGACGAGGCGAAGGCGAGGTTCGCGGCCCAGGCCGACGCCGCCGCCCCCGACGCCGCCTGAGGCCGTCCGACGCCGTCCGACGCTGCGTGACAGGCGCCGCGACACGCCCGGTAACCTCAGTCATCACCTCGCACAACCGCACACCCCCAAGGGAGCCCGTCGTGACCCAGCGCAGCCTCGTCCTCCTCAAGCCCGACGCCGTCCGTCGTGGCCTGACCGGCGAGATCATCAGCCGTATCGAGCGCAAGGCCGGCTGGCAGATCACCGCGCTGGAACTGCGCACCCTGGACGCCGAGACGCTGGAGCAGCACTACGGCGAGCACAAGGGCAAGCCCTTCTACGAGCCGCTGGTCGAGTTCATGGCGTCCGGTCCGGTCGTCGCCATGGTCGTCGAGGGTGAGCGGGTGATCGAGGGCGTGCGCGCGCTGGCCGGCCCCACCGACCCGATCGCCGCCGCTCCCGGCTCCATCCGCGGGGACTTCGGCGTGATCGTCCGGGAGAACCTGATCCACGCCTCCGACTCCGAGGAGTCCGCCGAGCGCGAGCTGAAGATCTTCTTCCCCGGTCGGGTCTGAACCTTCTTCAGGACACGCCGGACGGCCTTTTTTCTGACACGCCGTCAGTCGAATGGCCGAGACGGAGCCGGGGCGGTCGCGTAGAAGCGACCGCCCTGTGGCATATGCGCGCCTGATCGGGGGAACGGATGCCCCCGTTGGCCCGTCTCCACAAGCGAGGCGCCGCGCCATCTGCTGACAATGGCGAAGACCCTCGCGCAGTGTTCGCGAAAGCGCGTCTACGATGGAAGCCTCCACGCGTCACTGCACCCACTTCGCCTACCTGAAAAGCCCTCAAAAGCTCCTGGGAAGGCCAGTCGAATCCTGATGGGGAACTCAATGTCGTTCATCGGCCGTGACATGGCTGTCGACCTCGGGACCGCCAACACGCTGGTGTACGTCAGGGGTCGCGGGATCGTACTCAACGAGCCGTCCGTCGTCGCGATCAACACCAACACCGGTGGCATCCTCGCGGTCGGCGCCGAAGCGAAGAAGATGATCGGGCGCACGCCCGGCAACATCGTTGCCGTGCGCCCGCTGAAGGACGGCGTCATCGCCGACTTCGAGATCACCGAGCGGATGCTCCGCTACTTCATCCTGAAGATCCACAAGCGGCGGTATCTGGCTCGCCCGCGGGTCGTCGTCTGCGTGCCCTCGGGCATCACGGGCGTCGAGCGCCGCGCCGTCATCGAGGCGTCGTCCCAGGCCGGCGCCCGTCAGGTGCACATCATCGAGGAGCCCATGGCCGCGGCCATCGGCTCCGGCCTGCCGGTCCACGAGGCCACGGGCAACATGGTGGTGGACATCGGCGGCGGCACCACGGAGGTCGCGGTCATCTCGCTCGGCGGCATCGTCACCGCCCAGTCCATCCGCGTCGCGGGTGACGAGCTGGACAACGCGATCATCCAGCACGTGAAGAAGGAGTACAGCCTTCTGCTGGGTGAGCGCACGGCCGAACAGATCAAGATCACGATCGGTTCGGCGTACGACCTCGACGCTGACGAGCACACCGAAATCCGCGGCCGGGACCTCGTGTCCGGGCTGCCCAAGACCGTCGTCATCTCGGCCGCCGAGGTGCGCAAGGCCATCGAGGAGCCGGTCAACGCGATCGTCGACGCCGTCAAGACGACCCTCGACAAGTGTCCGCCGGAGCTGTCGGGCGACATCATGGACCGGGGCATCGTCCTGACCGGCGGCGGCGCGCTGCTGCGCGGGCTCGACGAACGGCTGCGCCGGGAGACCGGAATGCCCATCCACATCGCCGAGGACCCGCTCGACAGCGTGGCGCTCGGCAGCGGTAAGTGCGTCGAGGAGTTCGAGGCACTCCAGCAGGTGCTGGACGCCTCACCCCGCAGATGACGTAACACTTCGGTTCCGCCGTACGAGACGATCTCCTCTCGTGCGGCGGATCGTTGATATAGAGGGGTGCGGTACCGGATGCGCGTGAAGCGCCCGGCGTACCGAATCACCTGAATTCCCGAACACCGCCACGTACATTCCGAGATTCCCGAATTCGACGAGGAAGGCACGGCCGCCGCACGTGAGGGACACGAAAGAGAGCCGGCTGCTCCTGGTGCTGCTGATCGCCATCGCGTTCGCACTGATCACGGTGGACATCCGCGGTGGGGAGGACTCCCCGGTCGACGGTGCCCGGCAGGCCGCGGCGGGCGTCTTCGGTCCGATCGAGAACGGGGTGTCGTCCGCGGTCGACCCGGTCGGCAACGCGGTCTCCGCGATCCGCGACTCCGGAGACCGGCACGACCGGCTCTCCGAGCTGGAGACGCAGAACGCGGCCCTGAAGGCGAAGCTCGGCAGCGACGAGCGCGGCCGCAGCCGCCTGAAGCAGTTCGACAAGATGCTCGGGCTGGCCGGCGCCGGCCAGTACGGCATCAAGGGCGCCCAGGTCATCGCCATAGGAGCCGCGCAGGGCTTCTCCTGGACCATCACCATCGACGCCGGCGCCGACGACGGCATCAAGCGCGACATGACCGTCCTCAACGGCGACGGCCTCGTCGGACGCGTGACCACCGTCGGCCCCGGCACCGCCACCGTGCTGCTCGCCAACGACCCCGACTTCACCGTCGGCACCCGGATGGAGGCCGGTGACGAACTCGGCTTCGCCTCCGGCCAGGGCGGCCGGCCCCTGCGCGTCGAACTCCTCAACGGCAAGGCCGACGTCAAGAAGGGCGACCGCCTGGTCACCTTCGGCTCCCAGGCCGACAAGCCGTTCGTGCCCGGCGTGCCCGTAGGCGTCGTCTCCCGCATCGACCCCTCCGGCGGCGACCTGACCCGCACCCTCGACGTCACGCCGTTCGTCAGCTTCACCAAGCTCGACATCGTCGGCGTCGTCGTCCAGGCCCCCCAGAAGGACCCGCGCGACACGGTGCTCCCGGACAAGCCGAAGCCGAAGCCCACGCCGACCGTCACGGTGACCGTGACCCCGTCCGCCGGGGCCGGCACCGACGGCCAGCCGCAGAACGAAGAGAACGAGCAGAACCAGCAGACCGAGCAGAACCAGCAGAACGAGCAGTAGGAGTCTCACCCCATGCGCGTCAACCGGATCCTGCTGTCCGTCGCCCTGGTCGTCGTCGCCCTGGTGCTCCAGGTGAGCGTCCTCGCCCGCCTGCACCTGCCCGGCGCCGTCCCCGACCTGCTGCTCCTCACCGTCCTCGGCCTCGCCCTGGTCTACGGCCACGTCGGCGGTGCCCTCGTCGGCTTCGGCGCCGGACTGCTCGCCGACCTCGCCCCGCCCGCCGACCACGCCGCCGGCCGCTACGCCCTGGTGCTCTGCGTCATCGGCTACCTCGCCGGCCTCGCCAAACCGGAGAACGGCCGGCTCAGGACGGCCACCGGCCCCATGGCCGTCGTGGTCGTCGCCGCCCTCGGCACCACCCTGCTGTACGCCGGCGTCGGCGCCCTCGTCGGCGACACCGCCGCCCGCCATGTCGGTTTGCCCAGCCTGCTGTTCACGGCCGCCCTGTACGACCTGCTGCTCGCGCCCTTCGTCGTCCCCGGCATCATGGCCCTGGCCAGGCGCGCCGAGAACGACCCGCTGGCCGAGACCAACTCCGCCGGCCAGAAGACCGACATCGCCTCCGGCTGGCTCTCCGGCGGCACCGGCCTGCGCATCGGCAACCAGCGCAACGGACTGCGGGTGAAGGCGGCGCGGGCGCGGGTCGCCCGGGCCGGACGCATCAAGGGGGTCAAGCGGCTGTGACGACGCGGCAGCACACGAAGCGGCCGTGCGCGACGCGGCCGTACCCAAGGACCACGCACCGCACGAGGGGGAGGCAGCCGCGGTGACCAACATCCCCGAGACCGGCCGCAGCACACGCGTCCAGACCCGGCTCGTCGTCATCCAGATCCTCGTCCTCTCCCTCCTCGGCACCCTCGGCGGCCGACTCTGGTACCTCCAGATCCGCCAGGGCGACGAGTACGCCAAGGAGGCCTCCGGCAACCACGTCCAGCAGGTCGTCCAGCCCGCGCCCCGCGGCTCGATCCTGGACGCCCGCGGCGTGGCGCTCGCCGACAACGAGACCCGCCTGGTCGTCTCCGCCTCCCGCACCGACCTGCTCAAGATGAAGGACGACGGCAAGGCCGTCCTCACCAAGCTCGCCGGGGTCCTGGGCATGAAGCCCAAGGACGTCATGGACAAGGTCCGGCTGTGCGACGCCGAGACCCCCCAGCCCTGCTGGAACGGCTCGCCCTACCAGCCGATCCCCGTCACCGACGAGGCCACCCCCAAGCAGGCCCTCCAGATCCGCGAACGAGCCGAGGACTTCCCCGGCATCACCGCCGAACCCGAGGCGATGCGCCGCTACGCCGCCCCCGGCAAGTCCAACACCGCGCAGGTCCTCGGCTACCTCTCGCCCGTCACCGACGAGGAGATCAAGAAGGCCCAGGACACCGACTCGCCCTTCCTGCGCTCGGACCAGGTCGGCCGCTCCGGCCTGGAACGCCAGTACGACAAGGCGCTGCGCGGCAAGGCCGGCGTCACCCGCTACGAGGTCGACAACCTCGGCCGCGTCATCGGCGAGGCCGAGTCCGACCCCGGCGTGCCCGGCTCCAACCTCGTCACCAGCATCGACGCCCGCGTCCAGCGGGTCGCCGAGTACGAGCTGAACGAGGCGATGAAGGAAGCCCGCAAGCAATACGACGACAACACCGGCGAGAACTACAAGGCCGACGCGGGCGCCGTCGTGGTGATGGAGGCCAAGACCGGCCGCGTCGTCGCCATGGCCTCCAACCCGACGTACGACCCGAACGCCTGGGTCGGCGGCATCGACGCCGCCGACTACAAGAAGCTCACCGGCAAGGACTCCAACTACCCGCTGCTCAACCGGGCCACCCAGGGCCAGGCGGCCCCCGGCTCGATCTTCAAGGTGATCTCCACGTCCGCCGCCGTCGAAGCCGGCTACGACTTCAACGGCGGCTACGACTGCTCCAGCTCCTACTCCGTCGGCGGCCAGGTCTTCAAGAACTACGAGTCCGCCAGCTACGGCTCGATCGACCTCGGCCGCGCCCTGGAACTCTCCTGCGACACCGTCTACTACCGCCTGGCCCACCAGGAGTGGAAGAAGGACGGCGGCATGAAGCCGAAGAACCCCAACGACTACTTCTACGAGGCCGCCCACGAGTTCGGCCTCGGCAAGAAGACCGGCATCGACCTCCCCAACGAGGTCACCGGCCGCGTCCCCGACCGCCAGTGGAAGCAGGACTACTGGGAGGCCAACAAGGACGCCTGGTGCAAGTCCGGCAAGAAGGACGGCTCCTACGTCGAGAAGATCGCCTACGAGAACTGCCTCGAAGGCAACAAGATGCGCGCCGGTGACGCCATCAACTACTCCATCGGCCAGGGCGACACCCTCACCACCCCCATCCAGATGGCCACCATCTACGCGGCCATCTCCAACGGCGGCACCCTGTACGACCCGACCATCGGCAAGGCGGTCATCAGCCCCGACGGCAAGGAGATCCGCCCGATCGAGCCCAAGTCGCACGGCAAGCTGCCGATAAGCAAGACCACGCTGGCCAAGATGGACGGCGCCCTCGAAGGCGTCGCCACCCGCGGCACCGCCGCCTGGCGGTTCGCGCAGGACGGCTGGCCGCAGGACAAGATCCCGATGCACGCCAAGACCGGTACGGCCGAGGTCTACGGCAAGCAGACCACCTCCTGGTTCGCCACGTACACCGACGAGTACTCGATCGTCATGACGATCTCCCAGGGTGGTACCGGCTCCGGCGCCTCCGGTCCCGCCGTCCGCAACATCTACGACGCGCTGTACGGCGTCTCGGACGACGGCGAGGTCGACCGCAAGAAGGGTCTGCTGCCCGAGCCGCAGGCGAAGCTGCCGACGATCAAGGCGGACGGCACCATCCCCGCCCCGAAGATGTCCAAGGACGCCGTCAAGGACCTGCAGCCGAAGGAGAAGGTCTCCCCGGAGGAGGAGTACGCCCCCGTCGAAGAACCGGGACAGGGAGCGACGACGCCGACGCAGAACGGGGACAACCGCGACACGCGCCGGCACCGACGACGCGGCGGCGCGGGCCGGCGCGGCGGCCGAACCCGCGGTGCGGGCGGAAGCGGAAGCCGGAGGACGCGCGCATGACCGGTTCCAACAGCTTCCAGGTCTCCGGATACGGACCCGAGAAAGCCGGGTGGACCCGACTCCTCGCCCGGGACTCGATGGCGCGCCGGCTCGACTGGCCGATACTGCTGGCCGCCGTCGCGCTCTCGCTGATGGGCTCGCTGCTCGTCTACTCCGCGACCCGCAACCGCACCGAGCTCAACCAGGGTGACCCGTACTACTTCCTGACCCGGCACCTGCTGAACACCGGCATCGGGCTCGCCCTGATGATCGGCGTCATCTGGCTCGGCCACCGCGCCCTGCGCACCGCCGTGCCGGTCCTCTACGGCGCGTCCGTCTTCCTGATCCTGCTGGTGCTCACCCCGCTCGGCTCGACCATCAACGGCGCCCACTCCTGGATCAAACTCCCCGGCGGCTTCTCCCTTCAGCCCTCGGAGTTCGTGAAGATCACGATCATTCTGGGCATGGCGATGCTGCTGGCCGCACGCGTCGACGCGGGGGACCGGCCGAACCCGGACCACCGGACCGTGCTCCAGGCCCTGGGCCTGGCCACCGTGCCGATGCTGATCGTGATGCTGATGCCCGACCTCGGCTCGGTCATGGTCATGGTCATCATCGTGCTGGGCGTGCTGCTCGCCTCCGGCGCCACCAACCGCTGGGTGTTCGGACTGATCGGCGCCGGAACCGCCGGCGCGCTCGCCGTCTGGCAGCTCGGCATCCTCGACGACTACCAGATCGCCCGCTTCGCCGCCTTCGCCAACCCCGAACTCGACCCCGCGGGCGTCGGCTACAACACCAACCAGGCGCGCATCGCCATCGGTTCCGGCGGCCTCACCGGCTCCGGCCTCTTCAACGGCTCACAGACCACCGGCCGCTTCGTACCCGAACAGCAGACCGACTTCGTCTTCACGGTCGCCGGAGAGGAACTGGGCTTCCTCGGCGCCGGTCTCATCATCGCCCTGCTCGGCGTGGTGCTCTGGCGCGCCTGCCGGATCGCCCGCGAGACCACCGACCTGTACGGCACGATCGTCGCCGCCGGGATCGTCGCCTGGTTCGCCTTCCAGACCTTCGAGAACATCGGCATGACGCTCGGCATCATGCCGGTCACCGGCCTGCCGCTGCCCTTCGTGTCGTACGGCGGCTCGTCGATGTTCGCCGTATGGCTGGCGGTCGGGCTGCTCCAGTCGATCACGGTACAGAGACCGATGTCCGCCTGAGCGCGGGCCCGCGGGACGGGCGGTACGGGGGACCTCCTTCGCCGGGTTAGGCTGGATGGTCCCCCTTGTCAGCACACGAAGGTTCCGTGAGATGCCTGCCGAAGCCGCCGAGTCTGTGAAGTCTGTCTTTCCGCAGCTCGAAGCTCTGCTCCCGCATGTGCAGAAGCCGATCCAGTACGTCGGCGGAGAGCTCAACTCCACGGTCAAGGACTGGGAATCCTGTGACGTCCGCTGGGCCCTGATGTACCCGGACGCCTATGAGGTCGGTCTGCCCAACCAGGGCGTCATGATCCTCTACGAGGTACTCAACGAGCAGGAAGGCGTCCTCGCCGAGCGCACCTACAGCGTGTGGCCGGACCTGGAGGAGCTGATGCGGGAGCACACCGTCCCGCAGTTCACCGTCGACAGCCACCGTCCGGTGAAGGCCTTCGACGTGTTCGGCCTCTCCTTCTCCACGGAGCTCGGCTACACGAACATGCTGACCGCCCTGGACCTGGCCGGCATCCCGCTGGAGTCCAAGGACCGCGGCATCGACGACCCGGTCGTGCTGGCCGGCGGACACGCGGCCTTCAACCCCGAGCCGATCGCCGACTTCATCGACTGCGCTGTCATCGGCGACGGCGAGCAGGCCGTCCTGGAGATCACCGCGATCATCCGCGCCTGGAAGGCCGAGGGCCGCCCCGGCGGCCGCGAGGAACTCCTCCTCCGCCTGGCGAAGACCGGCGGCGTGTACGTCCCCGGCTTCTACGACGTCGAGTACCTCCCCGACGGCCGCATCGCCCGCGTCGTCCCCAACCGCTCCGGCGTCCCGTGGCGTGTCTCCAAGCACACCGTCATGGACCTCGACGAGTGGCCCTACCCCAAGCAGCCCCTCGTCCCGCTCGCCGAGACGGTCCACGAGCGCATGTCCGTGGAGATCTTCCGCGGCTGCACCCGCGGCTGCCGCTTCTGCCAGGCCGGCATGATCACCCGCCCGGTGCGCGAGCGCTCCATCACCGGCATCGGCGACATGGTCGAGAAGGGCCTCAAGGCCACCGGCTTCGAAGAGGTCGGCCTGCTCTCCCTCTCCTCCGCGGATCACTCGGAGATCGGCGACGTCGCCAAGGGCCTCGCGGACCGGTACGAGGAGGACAAGATCGGCCTGTCCCTCCCCTCCACCCGCGTCGACGCCTTCAACATCGACCTGGCCAACGAGCTGACCCGCAACGGCCGCCGCTCGGGCCTCACCTTCGCCCCCGAGGGCGGCTCCGAGCGCATCCGCAAGGTCATCAACAAGATGGTCTCGGAGGACGACCTCATCCGCACCGTCGCCACGGCGTACGGCAACGGCTGGCGCCAGGTGAAGCTGTACTTCATGTGCGGCCTGCCCACCGAGACCGACGACGACGTCCTCCAGATCGCCGACATGGCCACCCGCGTCATCGCCAAGGGCCGCGAGGTCTCCGGCTCCGGCGACATCCGCTGCACCGTCTCCATCGGCGGCTTCGTCCCCAAGCCCCACACCCCCTTCCAGTGGGCCCCGCAGCTGTCCGCCGAGGAGACCGACTCCCGCCTGCAGAAGCTCCGCGACAAGATCCGCGGCGACAAGAAGTACGGCCGCTCCATCGGCTTCCGCTACCACGACGGCAAGCCCGGCATCGTCGAGGGCCTCCTCTCCCGCGGCGACCGCCGGATCGGCGCCGTCATCCGCGCCGTCTACGACGACGGCGGCCGCTTCGACGGCTGGCGCGAGCACTTCTCCTACGACCGCTGGATGGCCTGCGCCGACAAGGCCCTGGAGCCCTTCGGCGTCGATGTCGGCTGGTACACCACCCGCGAGCGCGGCTACGAGGAGGTCCTCCCCTGGGACCACCTCGACTCCGGCCTCGACAAGGAGTGGCTCTGGGAGGACTGGCAGGACGCCCTCGACGAGACCGAGGTCGACGACTGCCGCTGGACGCCGTGCTTCGACTGCGGGGTGTGCCCGGCGATGGACACGGAGATCCAGATCGGCCCGACCGGCAAGAAGCTGCTGCCGTTGTCCGTGGTCAAGTAGGGCCGCACAGCGCGACGCCGCGGGATCCGGATCGGGTCTCGCGGCGTCTTCATGGGCATGGTGGATCTGGAGAAGGCGCCCGGTGCGGGCCCGCGGGAGGAGTCGGCGCGGCGGTCGGACGCCGAGGGGTGTCTGGTCGTGGCGATCCGGATTCCGGTGCGGATCGTGGTCCTGGTGCTGGTCGTGCCGGTGCGGATCGTGTGGGACGCGCTGGTCGTCGCCGGGCGGGTGCTGCGGGACACGGTGCTGCGGCCGTTCGGGCGGGCGCTGGCGTGGCTCGGGCGGGCCGTCTTCGTGTGGCCGCTGGTCGGGGTGTGGCGGTATGTCCTCGTGCCGCTGGCCAAGGGGGTCGCCTGGCTCGGGAACGTGCTGCTCGTCGTACCGGCGGTGTGGGTGTACCGGTGGCTGCTGACGCCGGTCGGGCACGGGTTCGCCTGGTTCCTCGCGGGTGTGGGCGCCGTGTTCGCCGCCGTCGGGCGGGGGCTGTACGCCGGTCTCGCCAGGCTCGCGCGGTATCTCGTCGTCGTACCGGCGGCGTGGTTCTACGCCTGGGTGCTCACTCCGGTCGGACACGCCCTCGCCTGGTGCGGCAGGGGGCTGCTCTGGTGCCTGGGCATGGTCGTCACCGGCGTGGGCACGGCCCTGTACTGGACCGTCCGGGTGCTGCTGGTGCTGCCCGCCCTCGCGCTGTGGTGGTGGGTGCTCACGCCGGTCGGCCGGGTGCTCGCCGTCATCGGGAGGGAGGTCTGGGACGCCCTCGGGCACGCCTGGCGGATCGCGGGGTACGTCTCGCGCGCCGTCGGGCGGTTCCTCGGCACCCTCTTCCGGTGGACCGTCGCCGAGCCGGCGCGATGGGCGTACCGGAGCGTCCTGACGCCGGTGGGGCACGCCGTGCGGGACACCGTCCTGCGGCCGCTCGCCGAGGGCGCGCGCGGCGTGGGGCGGGCGGCCCGGCAGGCGCTCGACTCAGCCCGGCTGTCCGTGCGGCAGGCCCGCGCCGACGTGCGCCGGATGCTTTTCGGGGAGCCGGTGAAGGCACGGCCGGTGGCCCGGCGGGAACCATCCGCGGCCGAGGCACGTACTCTTGGTAGTAGTACGACCGCTCTCACGAAGGACTGAACGACACTGGGCAAGCGACAGCCCGAAGGCCCGCCGCCCGTACCCGCGGTGCAGCGCATCCGACTGCGTTACACCAAGCGCGGCCGCCTCCGGTTCACCAGCCACCGTGACTTCCAGCGCGCCTTCGAGCGTGCCCTGCGCCGCGCCGAGGTGCCCATGGCGTACTCGGCGGGGTTCACGCCGCACCCGAAGGTGTCGTACGCCAATGCCGCACCCACCGGCACGGGCAGTGAGGCGGAGTATCTGGAGATCGCGCTCACCGAAGCGCGCGACCCGGAGCGGCTCAGGCTGCTGCTCGACGAGTCGCTGCCCACCGGGCTCGACATCGTGGAGGCGGCCGAGGCCCGGACCTCGGGACTCGCCGACCGGCTGACGGCTTCCGTGTGGGAGCTGCGGCTGACCGGTGTGGAGTCCGCGGAGGCCGAACGCGCCGTGGCGGCCTTCAACGCGGCCCCGGCCGTGGAGGTCCAGCGGCGGACCAAGAACGGCGTCCGTACCTTCGACGCCCGTTCCGCCGTTGCGCACCTCGAGAGCGTCACCACGCACGGTTCGCCGGCTGATAGGCCGACCGACCAGCCCTGTGCGATACTGCGGCTGGTTGTTCGGCACGTGACGCCTGCCGTACGACCCGACGACGTCCTGTCCGGTCTTCGCGCCGTGGCCGACCTGGCGCCGCCGGTCCCCGCAGCGGTGACCAGGCTGGCGCAGGGGCTGTTCGATGAAGAGACCGGTGCGGTGACCGACCCGCTCGCGCCCGACCGCGAGGCAGAAGCGCCCGAGCCGCAACCGGCCGCCGCTTCCGCCGCCGCGAAGGCACCGGCGTAAGGAAGGTTCCGCTCAGGGACGGACGTCGTAGCGCCGCCCTCGAACTCGGGAGCCACCTGGGTCGGGCAGCGCACCGACCACAAGACTTTCGCCAGGCCGTGCACGACAAGGGGTACGGAACCGGCGAGACAAGACACGGAGAGCTTCCGAGCGGCGCCCGCGCCCCGGACGGCGGCGACCGCGCATCGCGCGAGCCGCGGACGTCACCGGCGGTCGACATGATCGATGCCGGACCAGGCGCGGCGCCCGGGAGCCTGACGGGAGAAACCCCCGCATGCTCGAACCGACCGAACCCACAGAGTCCTCCACCACCTCGACGGACTCCGAATCGAACACCCCCAGCGACACCCTGCCGCCGCGCCGTCGGCGCAGGGCCGCGTCCCGTCCGGCGGGCCCGCCGTCCGGTGCTCCCGAGGCGCAGGCGGAGACCGTCGCGCCGGCCGTGGTGACCGACGAGGCCGAAGAGGCGGTAGCCGAGACCGCCGCCGAGGTGCCCGAGGCGGCTCCGGAGCCCGCGTCCGCAGGCCGGCCGCGACGCCGTGCGGTGCGCCGCGCCTCCGCGCCCGCCGGGGCCCCGACGACGGCGGAGACGGCCGAGACCGTCGTACCGGCGTCCACCGCCGCCGAGACGCCCGCCCAGCCCGAGCCGGCCGCCGAGCCCGCCGAGGACGCCGCTCCGCGCCGTACCCGGCGTCGTGCGACGCGCAGTGTGACCGCGCCGGCCGAGTCGGTCGGCGAGGAGGCGTCCACCGCTTCGGTGACGGCCGCCGCGCCCGCCGAGGCGCCCGCGCCCGTCGAGGCCTCCGCAGCCGCCGAGGCGCCCGCGCCCGTCGAGGATGCCGCTCCGCGTCGTAGCCGGCGTCGTGCGACGCGCAGTGTGACCGCGCCGGCCGAGTCGGTCGGCGAGGAGGCGTCCACCGCTTCGGTGACGGCCCCCGCGCCCGCCGAGGCCCCCGCGCCCGCCGAGACCGAGGACGCCGCTCCGCGTCGTAGCCGGCGGCGTGCCACGCGCAGTGTGGCCGCCCCGACCGGCGGCTCGCCCGCCGACACCAGCGCCGAGGTGAGCGAGTCCGCCACGGCCCCCGAGACGCCGGAGAAGACCGAGAAGACCGCCGCGCCCGCCGAGTCCGCCGAGCCCGTCGAGGAAGCCGCTCCGCGTCGTGCGCGCCGCCGGTCCACCCGTAAGGCCGCCACCGGTTTCGCCGCGCCGGCGCAGACCGCGGCCTCCGACGACGCGGATGCGCCCAAGCGCCCGTCGCGTCCCGCCGTCGCGGTGTTCCAGGCGCCGGTGTTCGCCGAGCCCCAGTTCCAGACGCCCGAGCGGGCCGCCGCCGAGGCCGCCGCCGAGGCGGCCGGGGCCCAGCCGGAGCAGGCGCCGCAGGAGACCGAGGAGCTTCCGGAGGAGCAGTCCGCCGGGTCGCGTCGCCGCCGCAAGCGCCGGGGCGCCGCCGCCGAGGAGGCCGCCGAGGAGCGGGCCACCGCCAGCGTGAAGCGGGACGAGCCGGAGGCCGAGGCCCAGGCCGGGACGGACGCCGACGCCGACTCCGACGCCGACGAGTCCGGCGAGGACCACGACGACGCCGAGGGCTCCGAGGACTCCGGTTCGCGCCGCCGCCGTCGCCGGGGTGGCCGCCGCCGTCGCCGGGGCGATGCCGCCGAGGGCGACTCCGCCGACGGCGACGAGTACGCCGAGCAGGCCGACCGGGCCGATCAGGACGCCGCGGACACCGCCGAGCAGGCCGAGGAGGACGCCGAGGAGGGCGAGGACGCCTCGGACGAGGGCGGCGGCTCCAGCAGCAGCCGTCGCCGCCGTCGCCGTCGTCGCCGTGCCGGGGACGGCTCCGGTGACGCCGAGTCGTCGTCCGCCGCCGACGACCCGGAGCGCACCGTCGTCAAGGTCCGCGAGCCCCGTCCCCCGCGGGAGAAGGGCGAGCCGTCCGACGAGGTGCAGTCCATCAAGGGCTCGACCCGCCTGGAGGCCAAGAAGCAGCGCCGCCGGGAAGGCCGTGAGCAGGGACGCCGTCGCGTCCCGATCATCACCGAGGCCGAGTTCCTGGCCCGCCGCGAGGCCGTCGAGCGCGTCATGGTCGTCCGCCAGCACGGCGAGCGCACCCAGATCGGCGTCCTGGAGGACGGCGTGCTCGTCGAGCACTACGTCAACAAGGAGCAGGCCACCTCGTACGTCGGCAACGTCTACCTCGGCAAGGTGCAGAACGTGCTGCCGTCGATGGAGGCCGCCTTCATCGACATCGGCAAGGGCCGCAACGCCGTCCTGTACGCCGGTGAGGTCAACTTCGAGGCCCTCGGCATGTCCGGCGGGCCGCGCCGCATCGAGTCCGCCCTCAAGTCCGGCCAGTCGGTCCTCGTGCAGGTCACCAAGGACCCGATCGGCCACAAGGGCGCCCGCCTGACCAGCCAGATCTCGCTGCCCGGCCGCTACCTGGTCTACGTGCCCGAGGGCTCGATGACCGGTATCAGCCGCAAGCTGCCCGATACCGAGCGGTCCCGGCTGAAGACCATCCTCAAGAAGATCGTCCCCGAGGACGCGGGCGTCATCGTGCGCACCGCCGCCGAGGGCGCGAGCGAGGACGAGCTGCGCCGCGACGTCGAGCGGCTCCAGGGGCAGTGGGAGGAGATCCAGAAGAAGGCCAAGAGCGGCGGCAGCTCGAACGCGCCCACGCTGCTCTACGGCGAGCCGGACATGACCGTCCGGGTCGTGCGCGACATCTTCAACGAGGACTTCACCAAGGTCGTCGTCAGCGGTGACGACGCCTGGCAGACCATCCACGGCTACGTGTCGCACGTGGCGCCGGACCTCGCCGACCGGCTGTCCCGGTGGACCAGCGAGGTCGACGTCTTCGCCACGTACCGGATCGACGAGCAGCTCGCCAAGGCGCTGGACCGCAAGGTCTGGCTGCCGAGCGGCGGTTCGCTGGTGATCGACCGGACCGAGGCGATGGTCGTCGTCGACGTCAACACCGGCAAGTTCACCGGTCAGGGCGGCAACCTCGAGGAGACGGTCACCAGGAACAACCTGGAGGCGGCCGAGGAGATCGTGCGCCAGCTGCGGCTGCGCGACCTCGGCGGCATCATCGTCATCGACTTCATCGACATGGTGCTGGAGTCCAACCGGGACCTGGTGCTGCGGCGCCTGCTGGAGTGCCTGGGCCGCGACCGTACGAAGCACCAGGTCGCCGAGGTGACCTCGCTGGGGCTCGTGCAGATGACGCGGAAGCGGGTCGGGCAGGGGCTGCTGGAGTCGTTCTCCGAGACCTGCGTCCACTGCAACGGCCGTGGCGTCATCGTCCATCTGGACCAGCCGACCGCCGCCGGTGGTGGCGGCGGTGCCGGCAAGCGCCGCAAGCGGGCGCGGGCCGGCGGCGGAGAGCAGCCGCACGAGCACGAGGCCGTGGCCGGCGTCGAGACCGGTGTGACGGCGGAGCAGGAGGCGGACACCGAGTCCGAGTCCGAGGTCGCCGCCGAGGCGGCCGAGCCGGTCGCCCTCCCGGCGCCCGACTTCAGCGCGGACGAGGAGCTGTACAGCAGCGCCGCCGAGGCCGAGGCCGCCGCCACGCGCGGTCGTGGCCGGCGTCGTTCCAGCCGGCGGGCGTCGGCCCCGGCGGGCGCCCCGAAGGCCGCGAAGGGCGAGGCCCGGCGCGCCGAGGCCCCGACCGCGCAGGACGTCACGGTCCAGGAAGAGGTCGAGCGTCCGGTACGGCAGGAGTCCGCCGCCGAGGTGCTCGCCGAGCCCGCCGCCGTCGAGGACGCCGTCTCCGGTGCCCCGGCCCCGGTCACCGAGGAGGCCCCGGCCGCTGCCGAGGCGCCGGCCGCCGAGGAGGCCGCGCCCAAGGGCCGTACCCGCCGTCGGGCCACCCGGAAGGTGTCCGCACCGGCCGGTTCGCCCGCGGGTGCCGAGGCCGCCGTGCTGACGGTCCCGGAGCAGGCCGCCCAGGCCCCGCGGGCCGAGCAGGCGCCTCAGGAAGCACCGGCGGCTGCCGAGGCCCCCGCTGAGTCGCCCGCCGAGAGCGCCGCCCCGGCGCGTCCGCGGCGCCGGGCCGTGCGCAAGCCCACCACGTCCACCGCGTCCGAGGAGGCGGCCGTCATGGTCGTCCCGTCGGCCCCGGCGGAGAACGCGGGCGAGACCGCGGCCGTGGCGGAGGCCGAGGCGGACGCCGCCGAGGAGACCGCTCCGGCCAAGAAGGCGGCGGCCCGCAAGACGGCCAAGAAGGCGACGGCGAAGAAGGCCGCCACCAAGAAGACCGCGACCAAGAAGACGACGACCGCGAAGAAGACCACGGCCAAGAAGGCGGCCAAGACGACGACCGCCAAGAAGGCCACGGCCAAGAAGACGGCGTCGAAGAAGACCGCGGCGGCTGCCCAGCAGACGCCGTCCTCGGTCACGGCCGCCACCGACGAGGGCTGATCCGGCCGTCTGTCGCAGCACGTGTGGTCCTGTCCGGCTCGGAATCCGCTCGGATTCCGTTCGGCCAGGACCATACGTTTCGGACCACACGTTTCGGACCACACGTTTCCCCGGACGTCCCCGGGCGCATCATCACCGGACAGCCGGGCCACCGCCCGTCCCCGCCGACCCGCCCCGCGAGGAGAGAAGATCACGTGCCGGTACTGACGAGGCTCATCCCCTCGCCGCTCGTAGTGGACATCCGTCCGGGCGCGCTCGACGACCTGGCGAGTGTCCTCGCGGACCAGCGGATCTCCCAGTCCGGAAAGCTCGCCGTGGCGATCAGCGACGGCTCGGGAGCCCGCCTGCGCCGGAGACTGGCGCCCTCCCTGCCCGGCGCCGACTGGTTCGAGGTCGGCGGCGGCACCATCGACGACGCGGTGCGGCTGGCCGACGGCATGAAGGCGAGCCGCTACGACGCGATCGTCGGCCTCGGCGGCGGCAAGGTCATCGACTGCGCCAAGTTCGCCGCGGCCCGGGTCGGCCTGCCCATGGTCGCCGTGGCCACCAACCTCTCCCACGACGGCATCTGTTCACCGGTGTCGATACTCGACAACGACGCCGGCCGCGGCTCGTACGGTGTGCCGACGCCCATCGCGCTCGTCGTCGACCTCGCGGTGATCCGCGAGGCGCCGATCCGCTTCGTGCGCTCCGGGATCGGTGACGCCGTCTCCAACATCTCCGCGGTCGCCGACTGGGAGCTGGCCCACCGGGTCAACGGCGAGAAGGTCGACGGTCTCGCCGCCGCCCTGGCCCGGCAGGCCGGCGAGGCGGTGCTGCGCCACCCCGGCGGCTGCGGCGACGACGGGTTCCTGACCGTGCTGACCGAGGGCCTGGTGCTGTCCGGCATCGCCATGTCGATCGCCGGGCACACCCGGCCCTCCTCCGGCGCCTGCCACGAGATCAGCCACGCGCTCGACCTGCTGTATCCGAGGCGCGCGGCGAGCCACGGGGAGCAGGTGGGCATCGGCGCCGCCTTCGCGACGTATCTGCGCGGCGACCACGAGGGCTCCCTGCTGATGGCCGGGACGCTGCGCCGGCACGGGCTGCCCGTGGTGGCCCAGGAGATCGGGTT
Source organism: Streptomyces sp. NPDC096048 (assembly GCF_044763415.1). NCBI lineage: Bacteria > Bacillati > Actinomycetota > Actinomycetes > Kitasatosporales > Streptomycetaceae > Streptomyces > Streptomyces sp. NPDC096048. Next base: position 232,572 of record NZ_JBIWGG010000002.1, on the reverse strand, counting down.
CGACGACGAGGAGTTCGTGCGGGCCGTGGAGTTCGCGCCGCGGACCCGGCCCGGCCGGTACACGGTCCTGGAGCATCTCGACCTGTCGCCCGCGCGGGCCAAGGAGGCGTACGCCGAGTACGTCGCGGCGGTCGCCGGCTGAGGCCCGGGGGCCCGGTTTGACCCCTGTCGTGCGGCCCCGTAATCTTGAGCGTCGGCGTGTCGACTGACGCGTCACATCCCCGTAAACCTTTCTTCCTTCCGGGTGCGGGCCCCGACGGGCCCCGGCCGGGAGAGGCCGTTCGCGTGTTCACCGGGCGGCTGGACTGCGGGGGTGCCGTTCCAGAGCGAGAGAGTGAGATCCGCGTGTACGCCATCGTGCGCAGCGGTGGTCGCCAGCACAAGGTTGCTGTCGGCGACATCGTTGAGGTTGACAAGATTTCCACCGCCCAGGTCGGCGACACGGTCGAGCTCTCGACCCTGCTCGTCGTTGACGGCGACGCTGTGACCAGCGACCCGTGGGTGCTGGCCGGCATCAAGGTCCAGGCCGAGGTCGTGGACCACCACAAGGGCCAGAAGATCGACATTCTGCGCTACAAGAACAAGACCGGCTACCGCCGTCGTCAGGGCCACCGCCAGCAGTACACGGCGATCAAGGTCACTGAGATCCCCGCGGCCGCGAAGTAAGGGACTGAGAACAGATGGCACACAAGAAGGGCGCATCGTCCACTCGGAACGGTCGCGACTCCAATGCCCAGCGGCTCGGCGTGAAGCGCTTCGGCGGTCAGGCCGTCAACGCGGGTGAGATCCTGGTCCGCCAGCGCGGCACCCACTTCCACCCGGGCGCCGGCGTCGGCCGTGGCGGCGACGACACGCTGTTCGCGCTGCAGGCCGGTGCGGTGCAGTTCGGCACCCACCGTGGCCGCAAGGTCGTGAACATCGTTCCGGTCGCCTGATCGGAAACTTTCGCGAGGCGGACCTCACTTCCCTCAGGGGAAGCGGGTCCGCCTTTCGCGTGTTACCCAAGAGACATCCCCACAGCAGGCAGTAACTGGAGGCACATCCCATGACCACCTTCGTGGACCGCGTCGAGCTGCACGTCGCCGCGGGTAACGGAGGCCACGGCTGTGCCTCCGTCCACCGTGAGAAGTTCAAGCCGCTCGGCGGCCCGGACGGCGGCAACGGCGGCCGTGGCGGCGACGTGATCCTCACCGTCGACCAGTCGGTGACCACGCTCCTCGACTACCACCACTCCCCGCACCGCAAGGCCACCAACGGCAAGCCCGGCGAGGGCGGCAGCCGCTCCGGCAAGGACGGGCAGGACCTGGTCCTGCCCGTGCCCGACGGCACCGTGGTCCTCGACAAGGCGGGCAACGTCCTGGCCGACCTGGTCGGCCAGGGCACCTCCTACGTCGCCGCGCAGGGCGGCCGGGGCGGTCTCGGCAACGCGGCGCTGGCCTCCGCGCGGCGCAAGGCGCCCGGCTTCGCGCTGCTCGGCGTGCCCGGCGACGTCCAGGACATCCACCTGGAGCTGAAGACCGTCGCCGACGTGGCGCTGGTCGGCTACCCGAGCGCCGGCAAGTCCTCGTTGATCTCCGTACTGAGCGCGGCCAAGCCGAAGATCGCCGACTACCCCTTCACGACGCTCGTCCCGAACCTGGGCGTGGTGACGGCGGGCGCGACCGTCTACACCGTCGCGGACGTGCCCGGTCTGATCCCCGGCGCCAGCCAGGGCAAGGGCCTCGGTCTGGAGTTCCTGCGGCACGTGGAGCGGTGCAGCGTGCTGGTGCACGTGCTGGACACGGCGACGCTGGAGTCCGAGCGCGACCCGGTCACCGACCTGGACATCATCGAGGCGGAGCTGCGCGAGTACGGCGGCCTGGACAACCGGCCCCGGATCGTCGTCCTCAACAAGATCGACGTGCCCGACGGCAAGGATCTCGCCGAGATGGTCCGGCCCGACCTGGAGGCACGCGGCTACCGCGTCTTCGAGGTGTCCGCGGTGGCCCACATGGGCCTGAAGGAGCTGTCCTTCGCGCTGGCCGAGCTGGTGGGCAACGCGCGCGCGGCCCGGCCCAAGGAGGAGGCCACGCGGATCGTCATCCGGCCCAAGGCCGTGGACGACGCCGGCTTCACCGTCACCCGCGAGGAGGACGGCCTGTTCCGGGTGCGCGGCGAGAAGCCCGAACGCTGGGTGCGACAGACCGACTTCAGCAACGACGAGGCCGTCGGCTACCTCGCCGACCGGCTCAACCGCCTCGGTGTCGAGGACCGGCTGATGAAGGCGGGCGCCCGCAACGGCGACGGCGTGGCCATCGGCCCCGAGGACAACGCGGTCGTCTTCGACTGGGAGCCGTCGGTGACGGCCGGCGCCGAGATGCTCGGCCGCCGCGGCGAGGACCACCGCTTCGAGGCACCCCGACCGGCCGCCCAGCGGCGCCGGGAGCGCGATGCCGAACGCGACGAGGCGGAGCGGGAGTTCGACGGTTTCGAGCCGTTCTAGGCTCGGTACCCGGCTTCCCGGGACACGGTCCGGCCCTGCGGGCGGCAGCACGCCGTCCGCAGGGTTACACAGGTGTGTCTGGGCTGTGATCCGCTGTCGAACAGCGATGTGTACGTTGTGAGGAGGATGTGGCCGCAGCTGTGTGGCCAGGGGTGGGAGGACGGACTGACCAGCCGTTTCCCGAAAGCAGAGAGAAGCCGCCAAGTGAAGATCGCATTTCTCGTCCGGGACCTCTGCCACATGGGGGGTGTGGTCAGCGCGACGCAGAACCTAGCGGGGGCGCTGGCCGAGCGGCACGACGTCGAGATCGTGGCCCTGCGCAAGGTGCGCGACGAGTCGTACTTCCCGCTGGACCCGCGCGTCTCCGTCCGGGTGCTCAGCGACATGCGTCCGCACTCGCCGGTCTCCGACGTGGACGACCCGCTGTCCGACAAGTTCCCGCTGATCTACCCGCTCAACGCCGGTGCCAAGACGCCTGTGGTGAGCCGGCTCGCGGAACTGAGGCTCCTGGAGTACCTCGACACCACCGACGCCGACGTGGTCGTCAGCTCCAGCCCGCGGAACACGATCATGCTGGCGCAGGCGCGCGGTGACTACCTGAAGGTCACCCAGGAACACTCGATGCCCGCCATCTACGCCACGGACATCAAGGAACGCCTCTTCCCGGCCTACCGGTCCCTGGACGTCCTCACGGCGCTCACCCCGGAGGAGGTCGCCGCCATCGCCAAGCAGGTGCCCGCGGTCGCCAACCGCCTCGCGGTGATGCCCAACTGCGTGCCCTCCTCCACCATCAGGGCCACCGGCACCAACAAGGTCGTCGTCTCGGCCGGGCACCTGACCGGCAACAAGAACCACGCCCTCCTGATCGAGGCCTTCGCCAAGGTCCACGCCGTCGCCCCGGACTGGACGCTGCGCATCTACGGCCACGGCGCCGAGAAGAACAAGCTGCGCGCCCGCATCGAGGAACTGGGCCTCTCCAACAGCATCCTGCTGATGGGGCAGACCTCGCCGGTCACCCCCGAGTTCGGCAAGGGCTCGATCTTCGTACTGCCCTCCAAGCGGGAGGCGTTCGGCAACGTCGTCGTCGAGGCGATGGCCGCCGGGCTGCCCGTCGTCGCCACGGACGCCGACCACGGGCCGCGCAACATCCTCACCGACGGCGAGGACGGGCTGATCGTCCCGCGCGGCGACGCGGACGCGATGGCCGAGGCGATCCGGAGCCTCGTCCAGGACGACGGCCTGCGGCTGAAGATGGCCGCCGCCGCCGTCCGCAACGCCGAGCGCTTCCACGAGCGGGCGAGCCGCGAACGGTTCGAGGCCATCATCGAGGAGGCCCTCGCCCGCAAGGAGCTGCCCCGCCACGCCACGGCCCGGGTGGACCGCGAGGGCTCCGTCCACGTCGCCGTGGGCGCGCTGCCGCCGAGCGCGGGGCAGGCCGATCTCGTGCTGCGCAAGGGCGCCGCCGCGGCCGGGGAGCACCGCTTCCCGTTCTCCGCCGAGGGTGACGCCGTCGTGCCCTGGGACGCCGGGCTGCCGCACGGTACCTGGGAGCTGACCCTGGCCACCCGCGAAGGCGACCGCGAGGTGGCGCTCGGCACCGACGGCTACGGCTGCGACACCCGGGACCTGCTCGCCGTGGAGCTGCCGCGCCCGCAGGGGCCGTCCCTGGCGGTACTGCTGCCGTACCCGCACGAGGACGGCGGGCTGCGGCTGCGCAGCGCGCTGCGCGACGTCCACGCCGAGGTCGGCCCGGTCAGGGTCGACGAGCGGACCATCGCCGTGCGCGCCGACCTGTGGGGTGCCCAGCCGGCCGCGGGCGCCGTCGTGGAGGCCGTGCACCGCCGGGACAAGGAGCGGATGCTGTCCTTCCCGCTGCGGGACGAGGGCGACGGCCGGGTGGCGGTGGACATCGACTGCGCGGCGCTGGTACGCGAGCACACCGACGCCGACGAGAAGGAAGTCATCTGGGACTTCTCGCTGCGCCCGGCGCCCGGCGCGCCCCGCGTGCAGCTGGCCAAGCTCGCCACCGACGTGCTGGCGCCGATCAACGTGTTCACCTTCCCGCGCCCGGTGATCAGCGAGACCGTGGCGGCGGGGCCGACCGTGCTGACCCGGGCGGTGCGCAAGTCCCGCAGGGCGCTCGGCCAGACGCCCGCGCCGCTGCCGCCCACCCGCCGGCGTACGGAACTGCGGCCCTACTTCACCGCCGCGTGCCAGTTCGCGGTGAAGACCGTACGGCTCTGACCCGCGGTACACCGCGCGAGAGGGCGGGGCCCGGAGGAGACGTTCCTCCGGGCCCCGCCCTCTCGCGTTCGCGGCTCAGCTCTCCCGAGCCTGCTCCAGCATCCGGTCGACGACCCGTGCGGACGCGTTGCCGTCGTCCAGGTCGCAGAACAGGTGGTGGAAGCGGTCGAACCGGTCCTGGTACTCCGCCTGGACCTGGTCGATGTCCCGGATCGCGTCGACCAGCTCCTTGGAGTTGTCGATCAGCGGGCCGGGGGAGTCCTGCTCGAAGTCGAAGTAGAACCCGCGCAGCGTGTCCCGGTAGTGCTCCAGGTCGTACGTGAAGAACAGCATCGGCCGCTTCAGGTGCGCGTAGTCGAACATCACCGACGAGTAGTCCGTGATCATGATGTCCGCCGCGAGGTACAGGTCGGCGATGTCCGGGTACTCCGAGGCGTCCCACACGAACCCGTTGCCCGCGCCCGGCACCGCGTCCACCACGTTGGAGTGGCGGCGGATCAGCAGCACGTGGTCGTCGCCCAGGCGGCGCTGGGCGTCCTCGAGGTCGATGCGCAGGTCGAACAGGTACTGGCCGGCGCTGTGCGACTGGTCGTCCCGCCAGGTCGGCGCGTACAGGACGACCTTCTTGCCCTCGGGCAGACCGAGCGCCTCGCGTACCCGCGCCGCGATCGCGTCCTTGTCGGGCGAGTACAGGTAGTCGTTGCGGGGGTAGCCCGCCTCCTGGATCTCACCGTCGTAGGAGAACGCGCGCTTCAGGATCGGCGTGCTGAAGCGGTTGGAGGAGACGAGCAGGCTCCACTGCTTGGCCTCCAGCGCCAGCTTCTCCTGGTAGCGCCGGTCGAAGTGCAGCGTGTCGATGTCGTGCCCGATCTTCTTCAGCATCGTGCCGTGCCAGGTCTGCACGATGGACTGGCCGGGCCGGCGCTCGATCCAGTCGGGAAGGTGGGCGTTGGTGACGATGTAGCGGCTGGAGGCCAGCGCCTCGTACCACTCCCGGCCCCACATGCGGACCGGCTCGACACCCTCCGGCAGCGCGACCTGGCCGTCGCGGACCGCCCACAGGTGCTTCAGGTCCGAGTCGCGGCGCTTCAGCTCCTCGTACATCGCGCGCGGGCTGTCCGAGAACTGCTTGCCGTTGTAGCTCAGGTAGAAGACCTGGTCCTTCAGCGGCTGCTGGAACAGCGGCTCGTACACCTCCTTGCGCAGCTGACGCTGACGGAACGGGCCGCGCTCCAGGTCGCTCAGCTCGGAGCGGGCGTTGAGCTGCGGGAAGTCGCCCCAGCGGTTCTCCAGCCAGTAGCGGCGGCCGCCGAGTTCGGCCTGGACCGGGAAGGAGTCCGCGGCCAGGCGGTCGACCACGAAGGGCACGTCGGGGGTGCCCTCCTCCTCGGTCCGCAGGAAGAGGTTCCAGCGGCCGGCGCGCAGCGGGACGTCGCCGTTGCCGCCGAGCCGGGAGGGGTCGAAGGCCACCTCGAAGCGGCCGTCCTCCAGCCAGCGGGTCTCGACGAACCGCTCCTCGTAGCGGTTGCGCGGCTTGAGCAGGAAGCGGGAGCCGGCCAGCCGCGGGTCGGCGTGACCGGTGAGGCTGATCCGACCGTCGCGCACGGTGGCGGTGTCGATCACGGCACGGCGGGTGCGGCCGGAGAACTTCAGGAAGCCGGTGTGGCCGGCCACCACGGCGAGCTGGACCAGGTGGGCCTGGCTGCCGAGCGACGCGGGCAGCGGGAACTCGGCGTCGGACAGCCCCTCCTGCATCACGGTGCCGAACCGGCGCTCCTTGCCCTGCGGGTCGGTCGCGACCAGCACCGTGGACCAGGTGCGCTTCTCCGGCTGGGCCTTCTCGTCGACGCCCTCGTGGAAGACGAGCGCCACGTCGGCCACCGGCACCTCGACCGAGAACGCCTGTCCGCCGCCCTCGCGGGTCACGGTGACGGGGTACTCGAGGGTCTCGGCGCCCTTCTGGTTCTTGACCCGCAGGGTCACCTGCTCGTCCGAGGCGAGGGGCTCGCGGATCTCACCGGTGACCTTGACCCGGTCGCCCTCCAGGGCGCGGCCGGTGATCAGGGCGCGGACCTTCTCGATGCGCAGCTTCAGGGCGCCGCGCTCGACGGACGGCAGCAGCCGGAAGTCGGGGCTCAGCCAGTGGTACGGCGGGAAGTTGCAGGACGCGCCGCCGCTGGAGTGGACGGCGTGGCGCCGCACCAGGCCGGAGGAGAAGATGCCGAGGCCCACGTGCCACACGGCCTCCTGCCACTCGCCGCCCTTGCGGAGCCGGGCGGGGTCGATGGTGACCTCCCAGCCGGCCCAGTCGTAGTTGTAGCGGTCCTGGCCGGAGTCGGTGGTGACCTCGGGGCGCGGCACGTTGCGGGCCGGCAGCAGGATGCGGCGGCGGGAGCGGTCCTTGCGCAGCTGGAGCACCTTGACCGAGGCCTTGCGCGACGGCTGCTCGATCTTGTCGATCCAGGCGTTGCCGGACAGCAGGAGCTTGCCCCCGGACCAGCTCACCGCCTGGAGCGGCGCGCGCATGTTCAGGTGCTGGTCGATGCGCAGCGCCCCCTTGGGCAGGTGCAGATCCGCACCCTCCAGGGAGGGGAAGGAGGCGTACTTGCGGACCAGGCCGCTGACCTCGGGGGTCTCCCGGCGGCGCTGGCCGGCCAGCAGGGCGATCAGCTCCTCCATCTGGTGCTTGCGCACCAGCAGCCACTGCACGCGCAGTTCGGCCGGGAGGTCCATGACGACCTTGGGGTCGATGCTGTCGAGGAAGCGGTTCGCCGAGCGCAGGAACTCGGTCCGGTACTCCTCGTCGCCGTCCGGCACCACGTTGAGGAACAGCCGCAGGTCGTCGCGGAGGACGCGGGTGTCGTACTCGCGCTTGAGGCGGGCGTAGGTCTCGCCGGGCTGCTCGGCGAGGAAGGCGCTGATCTCCATCACGGAGGTGACGCGGTCGCGTACGCCGGCCGGGTCGGTGCGGCGCTGCGTGATCGACGGGGCGGACTCGCCCTCGCGCAGCCGCCAGTAGTAGCAGGGCTCCGAGATGACGTCGACGCTCTCGGCCAGGTAGTGGGCCCGCATGGTGACGGGGGTGTCCTCGTACAGCCGGCCCTCGGGGAAGGCGAAGCCGTTCTTCTCCCAGAAGGTGCGGCGGAAGACCTTGTTGCACGCGATGCGGTCGGCGACGAGCTTGGCGTAGCGGGATATGTGGGTGCCCACCCGTGCCTCGCCGGCCAGCATCCGCATCAGCGGGACCTGCCAGGACTTCTCGCCCCTGAGGTGGAAGACGTTGCCCGTGGCGAAGTCCGAGCCGCTCTCGTCGAGGCTGCCGACCATGAGCCGGTAGGCGTCCGGCGGTATCAGGTCGTCGCTGTCGACGAAGGTCAGGAACTCCGACTCCGGCGCCAGGTGGGCCATGCCGGTGTTGCGGGCGGCGCCGAGGCCACCGTTCTCCTTGCGTATGAGCTTGAAGCGCGAGTCGCGGGAGGCGTACTCCTCGGCGATGGCGGCGGAGCCGTCCGGTGAACCGTCGTCCACCATCAGGACCTCGAAGTCGCGGAAGGTCTGAGCCGCGAGCGAGTCCAGACAGGCGGGGAGGTAACGCTCCACGTCGTAGATGGGGACGATGACACTGAGCCGAGGGGCCATGGCTTGGTGATCTCCTTTCGGGGTCAGGCCCGCTCGACCAGTTCGAGCGCCTGGGCGGGGGTCGGGGCGTGAGGGCGTTCGTCGAACGGGACGATGGGCAGCAGGCTCTCTTCACCGAGGAAGACGCGTCGCACGACGCGTTCGGCTGCGTGTCCGTCGTCGAATTCGCAGAAACGCCGGCGGAAGGCGTCCCGGCGCTCGGTCGTGTCCCGGCTGTCGTACTCGCCCGAGGCGAGCAGCCGCAGCAGCTCCGCCTGCGTGGTGGCCACCGCGCCGGGCGGTTCCTGGAGCAGGTCGAAGTAGGTGCCGCGCACCGCCGAGTAGACGTCCCAGTCGGGGACGTAGCTGATGATCGGGCGGTCCAGTACGGCGTAGTCGAACATCGCCGAGGAGTAGTCCGTGATCAGGGCGTCCGCGGCGAGGTACAGCTCCTCCACCCGGGTGTGCCCGGAGACGTCGACGATGCGGCCGGTGCGGCGCAGTTCGGCGACGTGCGGGGAGCTGCCGTAGAAGTAGTGGCCGCGCACCAGCAGGGTCACGTCCGGGCCGAGTTCGTCGGCGAGCCGCGCCAGGTCCAGCGGCGGGGTGAAGCCCGGCTGGTACTCGCGGTGGGTCGGCATGTACAGGAACGCCTTGGCGCCGTCGGCCAGTCCCAGTGCCGCACGCGCCGCGCGCACGTCCTCGGAGGTGGCGTTCACGAGGGCGTCGTTGCGCGGGTAGCCGGTCTCCAGCGTGGTGTAGGAGCAGGGGTAGACCCGCTCCCAGACCACGGTCGAGAACTGGTTGGCGCTGATGCTGAAGTCCCAGCGGTCGCACCGCTCCAGGAGCTTCTCGAAGTCCATGTCGGTGGAGGCCGGGAACTTCTGCTGGTCCAGGCCCATGGTCTTCAGCGGGGTGCCGTGGTGGGTCTGCACATGGACCTGGCCGTCCCGCTTCACCACGGAGTCCGCGAAGTTCACGTTGTTCACGAGGTACTTGGCGCGGGCCAGGGCCGCCCAGTACTCGCGCGAGCCCACCCGCACGACCCGCACGCCCTTGGGCACCTGGGCCGCGTTCTCCGCGCGGACCGCCCACACGCGGCGCATGTGCGGGGCCAGCCGGGCCAGTTCGGCGTCGATGGCGGCCGGGTTGCAGGAGACGCTGCGGCTCCAGTAGGCGGAGAACAGCACCAGGTTGTCGTCCAGCGGCAGCCTGAGCTGGGACTGGTAGAAGGCGCCCATCGCGCTGCGCTTGGACCGGTTGAGCGCGGTACGGGTGCGGGTCTTGACCCGCTGGCGGAACTTCACCGCCGCCAGCGCGCTCACCATGGTCGTGTACGCGTCACGCTCCAGCATCCCGTACTTGTGCCCGCGACCGCCGGCCGGCCGCGTGAACCCCTTGGGCAGGCGGGCGCGGTAGTCGGCCGAGGCGCGGTGGAAGAACTCCGCCCGCGCGTCCTGCGGCAGGCGGCCCGGGCGCTCCAGAACGGTCAGGTAGTGGTCGGCCATCTTGCGGAACAACGGGCCGCGCCACTCGGCGAGTTCCTCGTGCGCGTCGAGGTAGTCGAAGACCCGCTGGTACTGGTCGAAGACGTCGAAGTGCTTGCGGCTGACCGTCTTGAGGATGTTGCCGCCCTCGCGGCGCTGCCGGTAGCGCACGCAGACCCGGTCCAGTACGGCGATCCGCTCGGCGCTGATCAGGGAGCAGAACGTCCAGGGGGCGTCCTCGTAGTACCCGGGCGGGAAGGTGAGCCCGGTCCGGGCGACGAAGTCGCGCCGGTAGGCCTTGTTCCAGACGATCTGCAGCAGGTCGAGCAGCTTGGGGCGCTCGGCGAGGGAGAAGACGTCCGGGCCGTCCTCCCTGAGGAGATCGGCCCGCAGGTTCGGGCGGACCCTGCCGTCCCAGTAGGTGCGGGCGTAGTCGAAGACCAGAATCTCGGGATTGTCCGTGGCGTCGAGCCGGTCGCAAATGGCCGACAAGGCACCGTCGGACAACGTGTCGTCACTGTCCAGGAACAACACGTAATCGCCCGTGGCCTTTTCCAGTCCCGCGTTGCGCGCACGCCCCAGGCCCACGTTTTCCGTGAGGTGAATCACATGAATCCGGGAGTCCCGTTTCGCGTACTCGTCGAGAATGGCCCCTGACCCGTCCGGCGAACAGTCGTCGACCGCGATGATCTCGAAGTCCGCGCAGTCCTGACCGAGTACGGAGTCGAGGCACTCGGGCAGATAGCCCTGCACCTTGTACACGGGGACCACGAGAGAGAGTTTGGGCATCCTTACAACCTGTTCCGAGAACTGACCACGGGACCGCGGACTGGGACCGGAACGCGTTCCGGGCGTCGTTGGGGCCTGGAGCGCGCCGCCGCATCAGCGTAAAGGATTCACGCGGAGTTTCCGCTGGCACGGTAGTCGGACCGTCTGTGCCCTGTCACAGCGGGAAATGGCCGGGACGGGAGGCCCGAATCCATCGCTTCGAAGCGGCTGGAGAACTTCCTCACATTCGGCCCCCCTGTCCTCTTTATTGACTTCCGTCGCCTTCCGCCCCATGTGCCCGACTCGATTTTCCGAGGCGCACGGACGAGTCTGCACCCAGTGACGAAGACCTGGGAGGCATGAGGATGAGCTGGCTGGTCACGGGCGGAGCCGGGTACATCGGTGCGCATGTGGTGCGTGCCCTGGCCGACGGCGGTGAACGCGTGGTCGTCTACGACGATCTGTCCACCGGCAGCACCGACCGCGTGCCCGACGGGGTGCCGCTGGTCGTCGGCAGCGTGCTGGACCGGGCGGCACTGGAGGACGCGATTCGTGACCATGCTGTGACAGGTGTGGTGCACATCGCGGCCAAGAAACAGGTCGGGGAGTCGGTGGAGCTGCCGCTCCACTACTACCGGGAGAACGTGACGGGCCTGGCGACCCTCCTGGAGGCCATGACGTCGACCGGCGTCGGCCGCCTCGTCTTCTCCTCCTCCGCCGCCGTCTACGGCATGCCCGATGTGGACCTCGTCACGGAGGACACCCCCTGCCTGCCGATGAGCCCCTACGGCGAGACCAAGCTGATCGGCGAGTGGCTGATCAACGCCGCCGCCCGGGCCCACGGCATCCGCGCCGCGTCCCTGCGCTACTTCAACGTCGCGGGCGCGGCCGCCCCCGAGCTGGCCGACTCCGGCGTCTTCAACCTCATCCCCATGGTCTTCGAGCGCCTGGAGGCGGGCGACGCCCCGCGCGTCTTCGGCGACGACTACGCGACGCCGGACGGCACCTGCGTACGGGACTACATCCACGTGAAGGACATCGCCTCCGCCCACCTCGCGGCGGCCCGGCGCTTGACGGACGCCCCCGAGGGCACGTCGCTCATCCTCAACATCGGGCGCGGTGAGGGCAGTTCGGTCCAGGAGATGGTGGACCGCATCCTCAAGGTCACCGGCAGGCAGGACGTCGCCCCGCACGTGACCGAACGCCGCCCCGGCGACCCGGCCCGTGTGGTCGCCTCCGCCGACCGCGCCCACGCGGAACTCGGCTGGTCGGCCGGCCACGACCTGGACGACACGATCGAGTCCGCCTGGCAGGGCTGGCGCCACCACCACGGCTGACGTCCGTCGGTTCCGCACCCCGGGTCGGGCCGGGTGAGGTGACGGGGGCGCGGTGTGCGGGGCGCGGGGGCCGACGTGACCGCCCGCGGTGTCCGTCCGGTGGCGAACGGGGCAGGGCACGAGGCGCGCCCCGCGTGCCCCTTCCGGCGCGGGCTGGGCGTTCGGCGCCTGCGGGCGCCCGCGCCCCCCTGCCTCCGGGAGCCTGCCCCGGCGGACCAGGTCCCGCCTGGATCAGGTCCCGCCTGGATCAGGTCCCGCGTGATCAGGTCCCGACGTGGGGCCCGCCGCGGCTGCCCGCGGGCAGTGGCGTGGGCTGCTGTCGTGGGCCGGGGAGTGCCAGTTCCGTGGCGAGGCGCTCCGCCCGCCGCGTCCGGTGCTGCCCCGCCGCCGCGCACAGCGCCCCCACCGCCTCGGCGAAGCGCTCCTGGGACGGTGGCTCGGCCGGCCCCAGCAGGCGCAGGGCCAGCGCGGCGCGCGCCTCGGCCAGCTCGTCGCGTTCCGGGTGCCGGACCGCGTCCAGCAGTTCCGGCACCCCGGCCGCGTCCGGCGTCAGCACGGTCGCCGCCGCCACCGTCGGGAACGACTTGCGGAACCCGTCCTCGGCCAGCCCGCTGGTGTTGGCCACCGCGTACGGCTTGCCGCTCGCCAGGAAGTCGCTGATCACGCTCGACACGTCGCTGATGAGCAGGTCGGCCCGGTTGAAGCAGGCGTACAGCGGCGGCCGGGCGTCCGTGACGACCCGGTGCTCCCACTCCGGCAGCGAGGCCCAGTACGCCTCCTCCCAGGCCGCCGTCGCCCGCGTCACCTCCCCGGCCCGCCCGGGCTCCGGCGCGGACCGGCGCAGCATCCGCTCCGCCTGATCGGCGCCCGACCGGAAACCCGCGGCGGTGAGCCGGTCCAGCTCCGCCGTCCGCCGGGCCAGCTCAGCGGCCGCCGACGCCCCCGGCCGGGGCCCGCTCCGCTCCCGGTTCGCCGCCCGCACCAGCTCCCGGATCCGCAGATCGGCGGCCCCGGCCCGCGGATCCACCGATCCCGTCAGCGGATGCGGCTTGTACAGCAACCGCACCCCCGGGTCCGCGAGCAGCGCCCGTACGAGGTTCTCGCCGGCCTCGACCACCGACGTGTTGCCGGGGTTGCCGTCCCAGCCCTCCCACGTCGGCGCGTACAGGACGGTTGTGAACGCCCCCGGGGCGGGCGGTCCCGCGTACGGCCGTACGGCTTCCAGCTGCGGGCGGCCGATCTCCACCACGTCCTTGTCCTCGACGCCGACCTCCGCCAGCGCGTACCGCTCGCGCGCCGCCGGACCGGCCACCCACACCTCGTCGTACGCCTTCGCGTACGGGTTGCACGAGGACAGCTTGTCGCTCTCCCCGTGGTTGACGAAGGCGTGCTTGATCGTGGGGATGCGCAGGACCTGCGAGGTCTTCCCGGAGTTGGAGGGGTGCAGGAGGACCCGGAGCGTGGAGTGCTCCAGACGCATCAGCGTGGACACCTTCGGCAGACACACGACGGGGATGTCCGTCGCCGCGATCCGCTGCACCATGAACCGCTCCCGCAGCACGATCACCGGCCGCCCCTCCAGCCGCGCGAGAGGCTCCAGCCACATGTTGGCCTGGTAGGCCGAGGACGCTCCGCCCGAGAAGTACAGGCCGACGGTGGGCCGGTACTCCGCGAGCCACGCCTCGAACCAGTCGAGCACCTCCTGCTCGCCCGCCGGCCGGCGCCCCGGCAGCAGCCGCAGCAGCAGCGCGCCGAGGCCGCCCACCGCCACCGACAGGGACAACGCGAGGCCGGCCGCGCCGTACACCGGCGCGTCGGTGGCCGCCGTGGCCAGCAGCCCCGCCGTCGCCGGCAGCCCGAAGGCCGCCAGCCGGTGCCCGGGGCGGCGCAGCAGCACCGGGGGCGCCGGGGTCAGCCGCAGCGCGGAGGTGTCGATGTTCCGGGTCACCACGGGCAGCGTCCGAGTGCGCCGGACCAGCACGGACACCGCCTGGATCGCCCAGTGCAGCCCGTAGAAGGCGAGCAGCCCGGCGACGAGGGGGGCGTACACCGTCTCCCGGTGCTGCTCGCCGAGCCGCAGCAGGCCCACCACGAGCAGCAGGTCCCGCAGCACGTGCCGCACCGTGACGTCGGCGTGCGACTTGGCGAACAGCGACACCATGCCCCGCTGCCAGCGGTACAGCACCGCCTCGGCGGCCAGTGAACCGGCGGTCGCGGCCAGCAGCAGCGGCACGTGCGGCAGCAGCGCCCCCACGGCCTGCGCGGCGAAGGCGGCCGCCAGCACACCGAGGACGAGCAGCTTCACGACGGTCCGCCGGCGGGGGAGCGCGAGGCGGGGGAGACACGGGCGAGGGAGGGTGAACCGGACGGGGCCCCTGCGGGGAGCCGGGCGGCGGGGAAGACTGCGGCGGGGCAGGGATAGGGGCACTGCGGTCGCTCCAGGCTTGCTCGTCGCGCATCGGACATCCGGGTTAACGGCGGCCGACCTCCGGACGACACGCGCGTGTTGACGGCCCCTCGACGCGGTGGGCGCCGCCGCCCCTGTCCGCAGCCTGGACCGCGGCGCGGGACGTGCCCCCGTTCGCGTAGATTGCCTGGCGAGCGCCCGGATCGGCGCGCGTCGACGGGAGAGGGCGGACGGCAACAGTGGCTGGGGCAAGGCAGGCCGTGGGCGAGGCCCGCAGGATCGTCGTCAAGGTCGGTTCCTCCTCGCTGACCACCGCGGCGGGCGGCCTGGACGCCGACCGGGTCGACGCGCTCGTCGACGTCCTGGCCAAGGTGCGGGGCGCGGACAAGGAGGTCGTCCTCGTCTCCTCCGGCGCCATCGCCGCCGGGCTCGCCCCGCTGGGCCTGCGCCGCCGTCCCAGGGACCTGGCCCGCCAGCAGGCCGCCGCCAGTGTCGGCCAGGGCCTGCTGGTCGCCCGCTACACCGCCTCCTTCGCCCGCTACGGCGTCCGCGTCGGCCAGGTGCTGCTGACCAGCGACGACATGAGCCGCCGCGCCCACCACCGCAACGCCTCCCGCACCCTCGACAAGCTGCTGGCGATGGGCGCGCTCCCCATCGTCAACGAGAACGACACCGTCGCCACCGACGAGATCCGCTTCGGCGACAACGACCGGCTCGCCGCCCTCGTCGCCCACCTGGTCCGCGCCGACCTGCTGGTGCTGCTGTCCGACGTGGACGGCGTGTACGACGGCGACCCGAGCAGGCCGGGCACCTCGCGGCTGGCGGAGGTGCGGGAGACCGCCGACCTCGCGGGCGTCGACATGGGCAGCGCGGGCAAGGCGGGCGTCGGCACCGGCGGCATGGTCACCAAGGTCGAGGCGGCCCGGATCGCCGCCGCCGCCGGCATCTCCGTGGTGCTGACCAGCGCGGTCCACGCGGCCGACGCCCTGGCCGGCAAGGACACCGGCACCTACTTCCACACCACCGGCAAGCGCTCCGCCGACCGGCTGCTGTGGCTCCAGCACGCCTCCACCCCGCAGGGGGCGCTCGTCCTCGACGACGGGGCGGTGCGCGCGGTCGTCGAGGGCCGCAAGTCGCTGCTGCCGGCCGGGATCGCCGGCGTCGAGGGCGACTTCGCCGCGGGTGATCCCGTCGAGCTGCGGGACGGCGCGGGGCGCCCGGTGGCCCGGGGGCTCGTCAGCTTCGACGCCAAGGAGCTTCCCCGGCTGCTCGGCCGCTCCACCCGGGAACTGGCGCGGGAACTCGGACCGGCGTACGAACGCGAGGTCGTACACAGGGACGATCTGGTGATCCTGCACCCGTAATGGGTCGAAACGTCCCCGAATCGGTGGTGGACGTTCCGCAAAACAGCCCCGCGATCTTGCGCGGCCTGCTCAACTTTCCTCAGGGACAAGCCCGGCCGACCACCGGGCCGAGCCGTGTGCGTGAAGGAGGCCGTCGTGAGCGGAGTGCGCCCTGGAACGGCGGCGTCCCGCGGCCGCCCCGGCAGCGGCTCCCGCAACGCGTCCCGCGCGGCCGGCGAGGAGCGCGCCCTGACCAGCGTCGCGGCCGGCGACCGGTTCCGGGGCGAAGAGCCCGAGCACACCCCCCGCCTGTGGCACGTCACCCTCAGCGTCTCCGGCGCCCGGGCCCCGCTCACCGAGGTCCGGCGCGCCCTCGAGCAGCTCGCCCACGACCACCCCTTCCTGCTGACCAGCCGGTACGCCGACGACCACGCGGAGATCCGGTACTGGGAGGAGGCCCGCGACCTGCACGACGCCGCCGCCGTCGCCCTGCGCCTGTGGGGCGAGCACCGGCAGACCGCGGGGCTGCCGCCCTGGGAGATCGTCGGCCTGGAGGTCATCGACCGGGCGACCTACCACCAGCGCATCGCCGCGGGGTACGGACCGGCCCCGGCGACACCGGTCGGGGTGCACCCCTTTTAGCCGCCACCCCTTTTGGTCCGGAGTTCACCCTCTTTGTTGCCGTCCGGGCCGTGTCTCGGGGTTTGGGACGACCGGTGAACGGCCCCGTCCGGCCTACTACGCTTTCCCCATGACCACGCTCTCGCCGTACGACTCGATGTCCCCGGTCACCCGGGCCGCCTACCGGGCCAAGTCCGCCGCGGCCGACCTCGCGCCGCTGCCGCGGGCGGCGAAGGACGACGCGCTGCTCGCCGTGGCGGACGCGCTGGAGGTCCGTACGAGCGAGATCGTCGAGGCCAACGCCCAGGACGTGGCCAAGGCCCGCGCCGCCGGGACCAGCGAGGCCATCATCGACCGGCTCACCCTGACCCCGGAGCGCGTCCGCGCCATCGCCTCGGACGTACGCGACGTCGTCGCGCTGCCCGACCCGGTCGGCGAGGTCGTGCGCGGCTCCACCCTCCCCAACGGCATCGACCTGCGTCAGGTCCGCGTGCCGCTCGGCGTGGTCGGCATCATCTACGAGGGCCGGCCCAACGTGACGGTCGACGCCGCCGCCCTGTGCCTGAAGTCCGGCAACGCCGTCCTGCTGCGCGGCTCCTCCTCCGCCTACCAGTCCAACACCGCCCTCGTCCGGGTCGTCCGCGACGCCGTGGGCGGGGCCGGGCTGCCCGCCGACGCCGTGCAGCTGGTGCCCGGCGAGAGCCGCGAGAGCGTGCGCGAGCTGATGCGGGCCCGCGGCCTGGTCGACGTGCTCATCCCGCGCGGCGGCGCCTCGCTGATCAACACGGTCGTCCAGGAGTCCACCGTCCCCGTCATCGAGACCGGCACCGGCAACTGCCACGTCTACGTCGACGCGCGGGCCGACCTCGACATGGCCGTCGACATCCTGATCAACTCCAAGGCGCAGCGCGTGAGCGTCTGCAACGCCGCCGAGACCCTCCTGGTCCATCAGGACATCGCCGCCGACTTCCTGCCCCGCGCGCTGGACGCCCTCGCGGAGGCCGGGGTCACCGTGCACGCCGACGAGCGGGTGATGGCGTACGCCGCGGACTCCAAGGTGACGGCCGTCGAGGCCACGCCGGAGGACTGGGAGACGGAGTACCTGTCGTACGACATCGCCGCGGCGGTCGTCGACTCGCTCGACAGGGCCGTCGAGCACATCCGGCTGTGGACCTCCGGCCACACCGAGGCCATCGTGACGACCTCGCAGCAGGCCGCCCGCCGCTTCACCCAGCTGGTCGACTCCACGACGGTGGCGGTGAACACGTCCACCCGTTTCACCGACGGCGGCCAGTTCGGTTTCGGTGCCGAGATCGGTATCTCCACGCAGAAGCTGCACGCCCGTGGCCCGATGGGGCTGCCGGAGCTGACCAGCACCAAGTACATCGTCACCGGTGACGGGCACGTGCGGCGCTGATGTGAGGGGCGCGCGCCGAGGGGGCGGGGCGCGCGCCGCGGTGCACGCCGGGGCATATGCGAACGGCACGCTTCCCCGGCCGCGCCCCTGAACCGATCGGGGCATCTCGCCCACCGGATGAATTTCCCCGCCGTCTGCCCAAATCGACCCACCAGGTCTACTCTGGACCCGTGCCGGAGGACGTGGGGGGTAGGCCGTTCCCTGACGGCTGGGAGCCCGACGACGATCACGACCGCGGGGTGTCGGACGAAGAGTTCGCCTCCGTGGTCTTCGACGAGGCCTTCGTACAGGCGGCCGCGGTGCACGAGCCGACCGCCGTCGAACGCCTCCTGGCCGCCGCCCAGGCCAGAGCCGAGGCCACCGAGGCGGAAGCGGCCCGCCGAGGCCGCGGCCGGGCCGAGCGCTTCGACGACGGGTACGGCGATTTCGGCCATGATCCCGACCTCGACGACCCGGACGACGACCGCGACCCGCTCGAC
The DNA here is from genome assembly GCF_044763415.1 of Streptomyces sp. NPDC096048. NCBI lineage: Bacteria > Bacillati > Actinomycetota > Actinomycetes > Kitasatosporales > Streptomycetaceae > Streptomyces > Streptomyces sp. NPDC096048. The sequence continues at coordinate 214,369 of NZ_JBIWGG010000002.1, read as the reverse complement.
CGCCCCTACGGCGCTCCCGCGGCGTACGGCAGACAGGTGCGCTGGCACCGGCCCGTCGCCTGGGCGCTCGCCCTGGTGATGGGCATCGGCATGGTCGCGCTGGCCTTCGTGGCCGTCTACCGGGGCGCGTCCTCGGGCGGCGGCACGCAGCGGGTGCCGCCACCCGCCTCGACCGGCCCCGAGCAGGGCGGCACCGTGACCCCCTCGGCCTCCGCCGACTACTCCCAGCCGGCCGTCTCGGTGATCCCGCGCAGCCCCTGACCTGCCGTCCTGCCGTCGGGAACCTGGCCCAACTTGACCTGCACCGGCGCGTTTACGCGACCTTCCGCAGACCTACCCTGAAGGTATGGCAGGGCTTGGCGATCCGCCCGGAGGAACGCCCGAGGGCGCGTCCGGAGGCGGTGAGGAAGAGTACCGATCCGTCGTCTTCGACGAGTCGTTCGTCCGCGCTGCCCGCCTTCAGGAGTTCTCCGCCCAGGAGCGCCTGACCGACCACGCGCCCGCGGTACGCCGCCGCACACCGCTGCGCCGGGCCGGACTGTCCCGTCAGGCGCTGGTCCTCGTCATGCTGATCGCGGTCGCCTTCGGCACCGCCATCTACATGGGCGTACGGCACCCGTACCCGAGCGCCGACGCGCAGCGGGCCGCGGAGCCGGTGCGCATGACCGTCGTCCCGCTCGCCCCCGAGGGCAGGGTGCCCGGCGCCGACGACGCCGTGCACCTGTACGAACACAGCCCCGCGGCGCACTTCCGGACCGCGGCCGAGGGTGTCCCGCTGCCGGGGGCCCGGCGCACCGCGCACTTCTCGGACGACCAGGTGCTGAACGCGCTGACCACCGCCAAGAACTACATCGTCCGCTCGGCACTCGACCCGGACGTGCTCGGCGGCGGAGAGGTCCGCTCGGTGCGGGTGCTGCTGGACCCGGCCCAGCTCGACCAGTTCGACAGGAGCTTCGAGAGGCCCGTCGCGGACGGCCGGCACGCGCCCACCGGATGGCTGGTGCGCTTCGACCCGGCCCGGGCCGAGCTGGCCGACGCCGAGATCAGGGTGCACGGCAGCCTGCGGGCCGTGGAGAGCGACGCGTCCACGCTGGAGGTCACCGCCGACCACACCATGGTGTACCCGCTGCGGCCCGCCGGCGACGAGGGGGCCGAGGCGTCGCTGTTCACCGTCCGGCGCGAGCTGCACTTCCGCTTCGACCGGGACGACCTGCGGCTGCACCAGACACAGCTCGTCGCCGCCTACGTCCAGGCCGGGCCGCTCTCCTGTGCCGAGGGCTCGGCGAACCACCTCCGCCCGCTGCTCGCGGGCCAGGCGGCCGGGACCGGCGCCCCCGCCGGCACCGACCCGTACACCACGGACAACGCCACGGCCCTGTGCGGCACCCTCGCGGCCGACGCCCAGCCGAGGGTGTGAGCAGCGGGGCGCCGCCCTGAGCAGCGGGGGAGCGCCCCGAGCAGAGGGCTGAGCAGCGGGGGCGCCGCCTTCCGGTCCGTCCCGGAGGCTCAGACGCCGTCGCGCGGCGGGCGGTCGTCCGGAGCGCCCGGGCCGCCGGAACCCTCCGGTCCGTCGTTCCCGCCGCCCGGGCCGCCGGCCCCGCCGGACCCCTCGGTCCCGTCCGCGTCCTTGGACGGCCTCGGCTGGGAGGCCGCGAAGCCGCCGAAGCCCCGCCGCATCCGGCCGCCGAGGTCACCGGCGCCGCCCGCGATGTCGTTGACCAGCTTCATCAGGGGGTCCTTGGAGCCGCGTACGTGCGTGGCGTAACTGGACGCCGACTCGCGGAAGGAGTCCCGGACCGAGGTGTCCTCGTCCTCGTCGCGCCGCGGGTAGTGGCCGTCCATGATCCGCTGGTAGTCCCGGGAGGCCGCCCACTTCTTCAGCTCGGCGGCCCGCACCGTCGTGAAGGGGTGGGAACGGGGCAGCACGTTCAGGATCTTCAGCACGGAGTCGCGCAGGTCGCCCCCGGCCTCGTACTCGTCGGCCTGCTCCAGGAACGCGTCCACGTTCATCTCGTGCAGGTGGTTGCCGCCCGCGATCTTCATCAGGCCCCGCATGGAGGCCTGCGGGTCCTGGCCGACCAGCAGACCCGCGCGGTCCGCGGACAGCTCCGACTTGCGGAACCACTCGCGCAGCGCGGTCACGATCGCCATGATCGCCACGTTGCCCAGCGGGATCCAGGCGACCCGGACGGCGAGGGACGTCAGGAAGAGCAGGACGGTCCGGTAGACCGAGTGCCCGGACAGCGCGTGCCCGACCTCGTGCCCGACGACCGCCCGCATCTCCTCCTCGTCCAGCAGCTCGACCAGGCCCGTGGTGACGACGATGATCGGCTCGTCCAGACCGATGCACATCGCGTTCGGCTTCGGGTCCTGGTTGACGTACATCGCAGGGACCTTCTCCAGGTCCAGGATGTAGCAGGCGTCGCGCAGCATCACGTTCAGGTGGGCGAACTGCCGGTCCGAGACGCGCACCGAGTCGGACAGGAACAGCAGCCTCAGACTCCGCTCGGGCAACAGGCCGCTCAGCGTCTTGAAGACCGTGTCGAAGCCGCTCAGCCTGCGCAGCGCCACCAGGGCGGAACGGTCGGCCGGATGCTCGTACGCACGCGAGGAGATTCCGGGGAAGCGCCTGCGCTGCCTGCTCGGCACGTTCTCGTGCCCGTTGTGCTGGTGGCCTTCGGACATGTCTTCCCCCATGTGCGTGTGTGTGGCCTGTGCGTGTGTCTGGCCCTTTGCGAACCCTTGTGCGGCCCTTCGCGCCCCCGAAGCCGAGCCCAGCCTAGGCGGAGATACCGTGGACGGGCAGTGCAACGAAGGAGTCCACGTCATGGCGCACACCCCCCACACCGACTGGCTCGCCACCGCGGCGACGGCGGCCGAGGAGCAAGGGCCGGGGAATCTGCTCCGGGTCGTGCTGATCGTGATGGTGGTGGGCTGCGTGCTGACCGCGTGGTTCCTGCTGCGGGGGTACAAGCGGAAGGACGACTGAGGAGATCCGAAGGTTCCCCGGACCCCTCCGACCGGTCGTCGGCCGGTCACCAACGGCGGAGTCGGCGTGATCGCCCGTGAGGCGCCCGCATACGATGAGCGGACGTCTTTATCCCGCCCACACCGGATAGGTCCTGCCGAAGATGAGCTTCCACAGCACCGCTGCCCAGTTTGTCACCCTCGCCTCCGAGGGCGGCGAGGAGCACAGCGGCAACCACGAGAGCCTCAGCCCCTACGTCACCGGCATCGGCGCGTTCGTCATCCTGATGCTCCTGCTGTGGATCACCACCCGGTTCAACCGCGACCGCTGAGCGCGGGGGCCGTGGGCCCGGCAGGAGCCCTCGGGCCGGGCCGGTAGGGTCTGCACGCATGGGAGAGCAGGACATGCCTACCGGTCCGGCGCACGACACGGCGCACGCGCCGGTGCGTGGCACGCAGAACCGCGCGGTGCCCGCCCGTGCCACCGGCCGGGGCAACGGCCCGTCGTCGGGCAAGCGCCGCCTCGGTGTCATGGGTGGCACCTTCGACCCGATCCACCACGGGCACCTCGTGGCGGCCAGTGAGGTCGCCGCGCAGTTCCACCTGGACGAAGTGGTGTTCGTGCCCACCGGGCAGCCGTGGCAGAAGAGCCACCGCACGGTCTCCGCGGCCGAGGACCGCTATCTGATGACGGTCGTGGCGACCGTCGAGAACCCGCAGTTCTCCGTGAGCCGCATCGACATCGACCGCGGCGGTCCCACCTACACCGTGGACACCCTGCGCGACCTGAGCGAGCTCAACCCGGACGCCGACCTGTTCTTCATCACCGGCGCCGACGCCCTCGCCCAGATCCTCACCTGGCGCGACAGCGAGGAACTGTTCTCCCTGGCGCACTTCATCGGCGTCACCCGGCCCGGCCACACGCTGACCGACGCCGGACTCCCCAAGGGCGGCGTCTCACTCGTCGAGGTCCCCGCCCTCGCCATCTCCTCCACGGACTGCCGTGCGAGAGTCGCCAAGGGCGATCCCGTCTGGTATCTGGTGCCGGACGGGGTCGTGCGCTATATCGACAAGCGCCAGCTGTACCGCGGCGAGTGAGCCGAGAGGGGCACCGGTGAACGACGGATACGACGCGGGGTACGGCGGCGACCCGTACGAACTCGTGGGCTACGACGAGTACGGCCGGCCGGTGTACCGCCAGGCCCAGGGCCAGGCCCCGGCCCAGCCCGACGACCAGCAGGCATACGACCCGTACGCGCAGCAGCAAAGTCAGCAGAACCAGCAGAACCAGCAGAACCAGCAGTACGGGCAGCAGGGCTACGGCTACGACCTGTACGCCACCGGCGGACATCAGCCCGCCCAGCAGTCGTACGACACCTATGACGCCTACGGCTCGCAGGGCGGCTACGACACCGGTCAGCAGCCGCCCGCCCCCGGCTACGGCTCCTACGACTCCTACGACGGCTACGCCGCCGACCCGCACGCGCAGCCGGCGTACGACCCGTACGGACAGGCGGCCACCAGCGGCCGGCAGCCCCGGGTGGCCGAGCAGACCGCCTACATCCCGCAGCAGGCGGGCCCGCCCGGCGAACCGGAGACGGCAGGCCCCGCGGAGGCCGCGGACTCCGACCGGGAGTACCGGACCGAGCAGTTCGCCTTCGTCGAGGAGCCCACCGACGACTCCGAGGACGTCATCGACTGGATGAAGTTCACGGAGAACCGCACCGAGCGCCGAGAGGAGGCCCGGCGGCGCGCACGCGCGCGTGTCGTCGCCCTGGTGGTCGTCCTGGCGCTGGTCGCGGTCGGCGGTGTCGGCTACCTCTGGTACGCCGGAAAGCTGCCCGGGCTGTCCTCCTCGGACGACCCGGCGGGCGGCACGACGGCGGCGGGCGCCCAGAAGCGTGACGTGATCGCCGTCCACCTGCACGACACCAAGGGCGGCGGCACCTCCACCGCGCTGCTGGTCGACAACACCACCACCAAGCAGGGCACCGCCGTGCTGGTGCCCAACTCCCTCTCCCTGACCGGCGACGACGGCAGCACCACCACGCTCGCCAAGTCCGTCGACGACGACGGCCCCGACGCCACCCGGACCGCGCTCGACTCGGCCCTCGGCACCGACATCGAGGGCACCTGGCGGCTGGACACGCCCTACCTCCAGATCCTCGTCGACCTGGTCGGCAACATCGAGGTGGACACCGACGCCGACGTCCCCGACCCCGAGGCCAAGGACAAGGGCGCCGCACCCCTCGTACGCGAGGGCGAGGGCCAGACCCTCAGCGGCAAGATGGCCGTCGCCTACGCCACCCACCGCGGCTCCGGCGAGGAGGCGGACGCTCAGCTGCGGCGCTTCGGGCAGGTCATGCAGGGAGTGCTGCGCAAGCTGTCCTCGGACCCCTCGGCCGCGACGACCACCGTCCAGACCCTCGGGCTGATCCTCGACCCGCCGCTGACCGAGAAGGACCTCGGCACCTTCCTCGCCGGGCTCTCCGACCGCGCCAAGGGCGGCGACTACAAGACCGCGCTGCTGCCCGTCCAGGACGACGGCAGGCTCAGCGCCGAGGCGAGTGACAGCGTCGTCAAGGAGGTCCTCGGCGGCACCGCCAAGAGCCCCGACAAGGACGCGGCCGTCAGCGTCTCCGTCCGCAACGCCACCGGCGTCGAGGACCGCACCGGCAAGGCCCGCGTCGTCCTCCTCAACGGCGGCTTCACCTTCCTGGAGGGCGGCACCGCGTCCGGCACCGAGGCGACGTCGAAGGTCGTCTACGCCGAGGCCGCCGACCAGGAGAACGCCGTCCAGGTCGCCAAGACCCTGGGCCTGCCCACCGGCTCCGTCACCCAGGGCAAGGTCTCCGCGAACGCGAGGGTCTCCGTCGTGCTCGGCCAGGACTACGAACCGGCCTCCTAGAGATCGGCCTCCTGGCGGGCGGGTGATTATCACGTGGGCCGCCGTCGGCGGTCGTGAGACCCTTGAGGTCAACCGACCGCCGACCCGAAAGCCAGGCAGTGACCGCGACCGACCGCTCCATCGAACTCATCAACACCGCCGCGCAGGCGGCGGCCGACAAGCTCGCGCACGACATCATCGCCTACGACGTCAGCGACGTGCTGTCGATCACGGACGTCTTCCTGCTGGCCTCCGCCCCCAACGACCGCCAGGTCAAGTCGATCGTCGACGAGATCGAGGAACGGCTCAGCAAGGAACTCGGCGCCAAGCCGGTACGCCGCGAGGGCGACCGCGAGGCCCGCTGGGTCCTGCTCGACTACGTCGACATCGTCGTCCACGTCCAGCACAGCGAGGAGCGCGTCTTCTACGCCCTGGAGCGGCTGTGGAAGGACTGCCCCGAGCTGGAGCTGCCCGCCGACGCCAAGGAGACCCGCGGCAAGGCGGAGGAGCACGCCAGGCTCCGGGCCGCCGAGGAGGCGACGGAGACCGACGGGGACTGGCGATGAGCGCCACCGGCGAGGTCACGGCCGGGCAGCCCGGCCGCGGCCGTCGGATCATCCTCTGGCGGCACGGCCAGACCTCGTGGAACGTGGAGCGCCGCTTCCAGGGCACCACGGACGTCGAGCTCACCGAGACCGGCGTCGCCCAGGCCCGCCGCGCCGCCCAGCTGCTGGTGCACCTGCGGCCCGACGCCATCGTCGCCTCCGACCTCGCGCGCGCCGCGAACACGGCCGCCGAGCTGGCCGCGCTCACCGGCCTCGACGTGACTCTGGAGGAGGGCCTGCGGGAGACCTACGCGGGCGTCTGGCAGGGGCTGACACACGACGAGATCATCGCCCGGCACGGCGAGGAGTACGCCGCGTGGAAGCGCGGTGAGCCGGTCCGCCGCGGCGGCGGCGAGCTGGAGACCGAGGTGGCCGACCGCGCCGCCCCCGTGGTGCTCCGGCACGCCGAGAAGCTCGCCGAGGACGGCACCCTCGTCGTGGTCAGCCACGGCGGCACGATCCGCACCACCATCGGCCGCCTGCTCGGGCTGGAACCGCACAGCTGGGAGAGCCTCGGCGGCCTCACCAACTGCTGCTGGTCCGTCCTCGGCGAAGGTGCCCGCGGCTGGCGTCTGCTGGAGCACAACGCCGGCACGCTGCCGGAACCGGTGCTCGGCGACGACGACTGAGGAGCGGCAGACCGGACCCGGTACCCGGATTTCACTTTCCGGCAGGTCGCAGGCTAAAGTTCTTCTTGTTCGCCCCGCCGAGCGGAGCGAAAGACCATGCGGCCCAGCCGCGTGGCACCAGGGGCTATAGCTCAGTTGGTAGAGCGCCTGCATGGCATGCAGGAGGTCAGGAGTTCAATTCTCCTTAGCTCCACAGCCCACGGACGAATCCCGTCCCCCTCGGGGGGCGGGATTTTTCGCATCCGCCCGCTTGAGCAACAGGAGTCCCACAGGCGTATACCCCTGTGGGACTCCGTGGCCGGACTGGTACTGAGGCGTCGCTGACCGTATTGGCCCGGTCGTGGCAGAATCAAACGGCCGGAAGGGGACCGCGACCCGACGGGAGGGAGTGGCGATGCCTGCGAGCATCCACGAGGAGGTCGGTCACCTCCTCGGCGGAGCGGTGACACGGAACACGGTCACCCGTCTCAGCTGCCCTTCCTGCGGTTCCGGGCACGTCGCCCAAGTCCTCGGCGACAACGGCGGGATCTCGTACGTGTGCACGGCCTGCGGCCACAGCTGGAGCTGATCGATGGGTGCACACAGGCGGAAGTGCGACTGGTGCGGCAGCGGCACACCGATCGTGCGAGACATGGAGCCGGTCAATCCGGACTACCAGTACTGGTGCGAGGAGTGCGCGCGGGCGCTGATCATAAAGGGCGACCCGATCGAGACGTACCGCGAACTCGAGGGCGAGCCGATCTACGGCCGGCTCCTCGAGGAGCACTGCACGCTCAAGCGGTTCTATTCGTTCGTCACGGCGTAGCGGCCCGGGCCGTCACGGCGCAGCAGTCCTCGCAGGGGGCAGAACGGGCAAACCGGAAACGATTTGGTGTTGTGCCCGGTCGACCGTGTAATGTTGGCGTCGCCGCCGGGGAAACCGGGCGACGGACAGCAAGGGGCTATAGCTCAGTTGGTAGAGCGCCTGCATGGCATGCAGGAGGTCAGGAGTTCAATTCTCCTTAGCTCCACAGGAACACGGGAAACCCCCGGATCATCGATCCGGGGGTTTCCTCGTGCTCGGCGGCCGATCGCTCGGTGGCCGTGTGTTCAGCGGCCGAGCGCGCGGCGGCCGCGGCCCTGGGACAGCACCGGCAGGTTGGTGCGCGAGGACGGGGCCTGGCCGCGGGTGTCCTCCTCGATGCGCAGGGCGAGCGCCGGGCAGCGGCGCACCGCGCGGACCGCCTTGGCCTCCGCGAAGCGCGGTACGTCGGCCTGCGCGACGGTCGGGAAGCCGTCGGCGCCGAGCTGGAAGACCTCCGGGAGGATGTCCGCGCACAGGCCGTGGCCTCGGCACAGCGTCCAGTCGACGTAGATCTTCTGGCGGCTGGGCCCGTTCTCCTCCCCGCCGCCGCCCGGGATGCCCGTAGGGGTCCCGCCGCCCTCCAGGAGCGGCAGAACGCCCTGCACGGGCCGGCCGCAGCCGTTGCCGAGCACATGGGCGGCGAGGTCGTCCGTGAACGCCTTGACGGTCGACTCCAGGAACATCGCCGAGCCGTCCGGGTGCGAGCAGGCGCCGCGCCGCTTCACGTTCCGCGCGACCTGCTTGACCGCCTCCAGGGCCGCCGGGCCGCCGCCGTTCAGGATGTCCTCCAGGCCGCGCGCGGCGGCCGGCAGGCCCAGATAGCAGGGGCCGCACTGGCCCGCGCTCTCCTCCGCCAGCCACTGCGCCACCCGCAGCGACTCGCCCAGCGGGCAGGTGTCCTGACTGATCGGCAGGATCGCGCCCGCGCCCAGCGAGCCGCCCACCTGCTGCAGGGAGTTGCGGGAGACGATCGCCTCGTCGACGGTCGCCGCGTCGATCCACTTGCCGTGGTAGCCGCCGGTCAGCACGCCCTGCGGCACCGGCGGGGCGCCGGCGAGCTGGAGGACGTAGCGCAGCGGCACGCCCGTCGGCACCTCGATGACCATGGGGCGGGCCACCGCGCCGGAGACGGTGAGCATGACGGTGCCCGGCTCGTCGTACAGGCCGGTGTTGCCGTAGCGCTCCGGGCCGATGCGGGCGGCGATCGCCAGTTGGGCGAACGTCTCGGCGTTGGAGAGCAGTGTCGGCGCGCCGCCGACGCCGCTCCTGGAAGCGCTGACCTTGCGGCCGGGCGGGATCGCCGGGCCGCCGTCGATGGAGCGGATCAGCGAGGCCGCCGCGCCGGTGACCATGCGGACCGGGTTGCGCTGCACGCGCGCGCGGAGGGCCGAGCGGCGTCCGTTGCTCAGTCCGCGTTCGGCGAGGGCGGCCTCCATGGAGCGCTGGGTGGAGTCACGGGTGACCCCGATGACGAGCGTGCGGGCGCCCATGGCCTCGGCGCACAGCAGCGCGCCGTCCAGGATCAGGTGCGGGGCTCGGTTGATGAGCACCGTGTCCTTGCGGCAGGCCGGCTCGTCCTCGCTGCCGTTGACGACCACGACGGGCCGTACGCCGCGCTTGATCGCCGCTTCGGCGACTGAGCGCAGCTTCTTGTGGAAGGGGAAGCCCGCGCCGCCGCGGCCCTTCAGGTTGATGCGTTCGGAGAGCTGCGCGAGCTGCTCGCCGCCCAACGGTTCGAGCGGACCGTGCACCTTGAGGTGCATCGGCAGATCCAGGCGCTCGACAAGGTCGAAGCCCGACGTGAGCTGGGGAAGTCCGACCACGCGGACCTCGGGGACGTCGGGCAGGGCCTCGTTCACTTAAAAGCCTCCGGAAGGCGTGTTCCAAGGTTCGCCCGAACCCGGTGCGTCGAAGTCGTACGACGCGTCGTAGGGCGACGCACCGGGGGACGTACCGGGGGTTGGTTCAGTGGCGGGACCGCTGTTGTACGTGTCGTTGGGGTAGTACGTGTCGTAGACGGTGTTCGTCTCATTGGTGTCGTACACGTCACTCGAGCCGTAGCCCGACGCGTCCGTATTGCCGTAGACCGGGATGGTGTGTCCGGTGTCGTTGAGCGGGTCGTAGGCCGACGGGGGTGCCTCGCCGACCGGTGGTGGCGACGGGATGGGCCAGCTGCCCGAGGTGCTGCCGCCGCCGTCCACGAGGGGCATCGCCTCGGTGGGGCGCATGTCCGGCGGCAGTTGGGTGGACGCGGTCGCCTCGGCCGTCAGTGGCCTCCGGCGCGTGCCGGAGGAGCCGGACACGGCACGGTAGGCCGCCGCGAAGCCGCCCGCGGGCTCCGGAGGCGTCAGGCGCTCCGCGGACTCGTACAGGGGTGTGGCCGGGGGCGCCGCGCGCCGTTGCGACGCTCCGGCGCTCTCGTAGCCCGGCAGCGCGGACGACGCCGTCGTGCGGGTCCGGCTCTCCTCCAGCTCCTCGCGGGCCATCCGCTTCCCGGTCCCGAGGAACCCGGCGATCTTGTCGGCGACCCTGCGCTTGACCGGGCGGGGCGCCGCGCGCAGCGCCAGGGCCGCCATGACGCCGAGCATGGACAGGCCGTACAGGATCAGGAAGACCGGCTTCGCCGCGCGACCCGCGTAGAGCCCGTGCAGCAGGGCCAGGCACCACGCCGGGTAGGCCAGCATGTGCATGGCCCGCCAGCGGGAGGCCACCGGGGAGGCGGACGCGAAGCGGTTGCGCAGGGCGCCGGTGACGCCCACGAAGATCATGAGCATGCTGGCCAGGGTGCCGAAGCCGATGAGGACGCTCCGGCCGCCGAACGACTCGTCGTCCGTGGCCAGGAGCCCGAACGGGACCACCGCGGCCACCCAGGTGGTGTGGTCCAGGGCCAGCTTGACCCCGATGTGCACCAGCAGGAACACGACCGCGGCGACCGCGGTGATCCGGTGCACCGCCTGGGCCAGGATCCGCTGGCGGGTGTCGAGGACGATCCGGTCCTGGGCGACGAGTCCCCAGATCACCGAGCAGCTGAGGAGGACGAGGGAGAGGACGCCGGCACCGAAGTTGAGGAACTCCGCGAAGGTGTCGTCCGCGGTGCTGTCGTTCGTCACCACGGCAGGCCTCCCCACGTCGCGGACGTGAGGGGAGAGGGCGAGCTGTTGCTGCGGGGGTGGATCGAGGGAGGATTCGAGGGGTTCATGGGGCAACTCCGGAGCGGTTCGGGGTAGCGGTCCCGGTGCCGCACTCTAGGTGGCGCCATACCCGTGGGTACGAGGTTTGAGTTATTGCGCTGTTATCAAACGACAATGCGTTCGCACTGATGTCCCTTAGCGGTCGTTACGCGAAGTAACCTTTGACCTTGGTTCAGGTTCACCGGCCGTGAGCGGGGTGCGGGAGGCGCGGTGTGTGAGCGCGGTGCGGGTGGCCGGAAGCCCGTATGCCCGTCGCGGCCCGCTCGACGACTGCGGTACCCTGACGCCATGCGTGCCGTACGCCTTCTGCTTAGCGAGCCGCGCTGATCAGTCCCGACCCCGGTCGTAGTCCGGTGGCCGGAATCGGCGCGGCGTCCCCTCCTGTGCGAGGGGATTTTTCATTTCCCGGCATCGCAGCCGCTGGTCATGAATGTCGCAGCCGCTGGCAGAGACGATCGATGGAGCTTTGAGGATCATGAGCGAGACGAACCCCGCGGCGACCGCCCCTGTGTCGGCGGACGCCGCGCCGCACCGCTACACGGCTGCCATGGCCGCCGAGATCGAGGCACGCTGGCAGGACTTCTGGGACGCCGAGGGGACGTACGCCGCGCCGAACCCCAAGGGCGACCTGGCGGGCGACCCGGAGCTGGTCGCCAGGCCCAAGAAGTTCATCATGGACATGTTCCCGTACCCCTCCGGTGCGGGCCTGCACGTCGGCCATCCCCTGGGCTACATCGCCACCGACGTCTTCGCCCGCTTCCAGCGGATGACCGGCCACAACGTCCTGCACACCCTGGGCTTCGACGCCTTCGGCCTGCCCGCGGAGCAGTACGCCGTGCAGACCGGCACGCACCCGCGCGTGTCCACCGAGGCCAACATGAAGAACATGCAGAGCCAGCTGCGCCGGCTGGGCCTGGGCCACGACAAGCGCCGGTCGTTCGCCACGATCGACCCCGAGTACTACAAGTGGACCCAGTGGATCTTCCTGCAGATCTTCAACTCCTGGTACGACGACGAGGCGCGCAAGGCCCGTCCGATCGCCGAGCTGGTCGCGCAGTTCGCCTCCGGTGAGCGGGCGGTCCCGGGCCACCCCGGGCGTGCGTGGAGCGCCCTGAGCGAGGCCGAGCGCGCCGACGTGCTGGGCGGCTTCCGCCTGGCCTACGCCTCCGACGCGCCCGTCAACTGGTGCCCCGGCCTGGGCACCGTGCTGGCCAACGAGGAGGTCACCGCCGACGGCCGCTCCGAGCGCGGCAACTTCCCCGTCTTCAAGTCCAAGCTGCGCCAGTGGAACATGCGCATCACCGCCTACGCCGACCGGCTGCTGGACGACCTGGACGAGCTGGACTGGCCCGAGGCCATCAAGCTGCAGCAGCGCAACTGGATCGGCCGCTCCGAGGGCGCCCGCGTCGACTTCCCCGTCGACGGCGAGCGCATCACCGTCTTCACCACCCGCCAGGACACCCTGTTCGGCGCGACCTACATGGTGCTGGCGCCCGAGCACCCCCTGGTCGAGAAGTTCACCCCGGCCGCCTGGCCCGAGGGCACGCACGACGTGTGGACCGGCGGTCACGCGACCCCGACCGAGGCCGTGGCGGCGTACCGCGCGCAGGCCGCGTCCAAGTCCGACGTCGAGCGGCAGGCCGAGGCCAAGGACAAGACGGGCGTCTTCATCGGCGCCTACGCGACCAACCCGGTCAACGGTGAGCAGGTCCCGGTCTTCATCGCCGACTACGTGCTGATGGGCTACGGCACCGGCGCGATCATGGCCGTCCCGGCGGGCGACCAGCGCGACTTCGAGTTCGCGCGCGCCTTCGAGCTGCCGATCCGCTGCGTCGTCGAGCCGACCGACGGCCGGGGGACCGACCCGGCGACGTGGGAGGACGCCTTCGGGTCGTACGACGCGAAGATCATGAACTCGTCGAACGACGAGATCAGCCTGGACGGCCTGCCCGTGGTCGAGGCCAAGGAGCGCATCACCGAGTGGCTGGAGCGGACCGGCGCCGGCGAGGGCACGGTCAACTTCCGCCTGCGCGACTGGCTGTTCAGCCGCCAGCGCTACTGGGGCGAGCCCTTCCCGATCGTCTACGACGAGGACGGCATCGCGCACGCCCTGCCCGAGTCGATGCTGCCGCTGGAGTTGCCCGAGGTCGAGGACTACTCCCCGCGCACCTTCGACCCGGACGACGCCGACACCCGGCCCGAGACCCCGCTGTCGCGCAACGAGGACTGGGTGAACGTCACCCTGGACCTGGGCGACGGCCGCGGCCCGCGCCGGTTCCGCCGCGAGACCAACACCATGCCCAACTGGGCCGGCTCCTGCTGGTACGAACTGCGCTATCTGGACCCGCACAACAGCGAGCGGCTGGTCGACCCGGAGATCGAGCAGTACTGGATGGGCCCGCGCGAGGGCCTGCCGCACGGCGGCGTCGACCTGTACGTCGGCGGCGCCGAGCACGCCGTGCTGCACCTGCTGTACGCACGCTTCTGGTCCAAGGTCCTGTTCGACCTGGGACACGTCTCCTCGGCCGAGCCGTTCCACAAGCTGTTCAACCAGGGCATGATCCAGGCCTACGTCTACCGGGACAGCCGCGGCATCGCGGTGCCGGCCGCCGAGGTGGAGGAGCGCGACGGCGCGTACTACTACCAGGGCGAGCAGGTCTCCCGGCTGCTGGGCAAGATGGGCAAGTCGCTGAAGAACGCGGTCACTCCCGACGAGATCTGCGCCGAGTACGGTGCCGACACCCTGCGCCTGTACGAGATGGCGATGGGCCCCCTGGACGTCTCCCGGCCGTGGGACACGCGCGCGGTGGTGGGCCAGTTCCGCCTGCTGCAGCGGCTGTGGCGCAACGTCGTCGACGAGAACACCGGCGAGGTGACGGTGGCGGACGTCGCGGACGCCGACGTCGACGCGGACACCCTGCGCGCCCTGCACAAGGCCATCGACGGCGTACGGCAGGACCTGGAGGGCATGCGGTTCAACACCGCCATCGCCAAGGTCACCGAGCTGAACAACCACCTGACGAAGGTGGGCGGCGTGGTCCCGCGCCCGGTCGCCGAGCGCCTGGTGCTGCTGGTCGCGCCGCTGGCCCCGCACGTCGCCGAGGAGCTGTGGCGCAAGCTGGGGCACACGGACTCGGTCGTCCACCAGGACTTCCCGGTCGCCGACCCGGCCTACGTCGTCGACGAGACCGTGACCTGCGTCGTGCAGATCAAGGGCAAGGTCAAGGCGCGGCTGGAGGTCGCCCCCTCCATCTCCGAGGGCGATCTGGAGAAGGCGGCGCTGGCCGACGAGAAGGTGGTGGCCGCGCTGGGCGGGGCCGGGATCCGCAAGGTGATCGTGCGGGCGCCGAAGCTGGTGAACATCGTTCCGGCGTAGGGCCGCGCCGCCGCGGTACCGCTGAGCTCGGGGTGGTCCCCTACGGGGAGGCTCGGGGTCCGGTACGGGCAGGTTCGGGGTTCGGTGCGGGCAGGTTCGGGGTTCTGCTGGAACCCTGGGCCTGCCCGTTGCGTTTACCGTGGAAGAGCGGCGCGGCGGGTGCCGTGCCGCGGCCCTGCCGGTCCGCGGGCCGGACGCTCGGAGGAGGAGCTTCGTGGAAGCAGTGATCGCAGTCCTCGGTCTGCTTTTCGTGCTCGCCCTCGTACTGGGCGCCTACGCCACGGTGAAAGCCGTCGGCGCGGCGAAACGCAGCGTGGACCGCGGCATCACCCAGGCCCGCCGCACGGTCGAGGACCACACACTGCGGGCCAAATCCCTCGTCCAGGTGGGTCCGGCGGGCGAGCTCGCCCAGCTGCGGCTGAGGCTGCGCACGTCGATGCGGGCCACGCAGGACGCGCTGCACGCGGGCGTGGCCGAGGACGAGTCCCTCAAGGAGTCCCTCGCCCTCTTCGAGCGGCTCAGCGCGCACGGGTTCGAACTGGACGGCGAGCTCAGGCGGCTGGAGTCCGAGCCGGACCGCGCCACGCTCGGGGGGCGCCTTCCCGCGCTGCGCGAGCGCACCGAGCGCATCGTTCATTCGGCGGAGTCCCTGCGCTGGGCGGCCCGTGACCGGGCCCACCGTTTCGCCGGCGACGACCTGGACTCGCTGAGCGCGCAGATCGATGTCGAGGCCGGTGCCCTGCGGCACTGGACGGAGACGGAGCCCGCCGCCGCGCCGCCGCCCTGGCCCGAGGCGCCGGCCACCGACGCCCCGGCCGCCCGGCAGAGTTGGCCGGAGACCCCGCAGTCCTCGCAGCCTCCGCAGGCCTCGCAGTCCCCCCAGTCCTCGCAGTCCTCGCAGTCCTCGCGGCAGGAGACGGCGGAGGAACCCGCGCGGCCCGCCATCACACCGCCCGGCCCGAGCCCCGTGTACCCCTGGCAGAAGAAGGCCCGTCCGGAGAACACGACCTGACCCGACCTGACCCGACCCGACCACGGCCCTGTGAACGCCCGGTCGTCGGGGCCGGGCTGCCGTATGGGCGCTACGGCAGGTAACCTCCAGCCCATGTCCCGTCATGTCGCTATCGTCACGGATTCAACGGCCTACCTCCCGGCCCGGACGATGGAGCGGCACGGCATCACCGCGGTCCCCCTGACCGTCGTCCTGGGCGACCGGGCGCTGGAGGAGGGCACCGAGATCTCGACCCGCTCGCTGGCCCAGGCCCTGCAGAAACGGCGGCCCGTCACCACGTCCCGCCCCAGCCCCGAGCTCTTCGCCGAGACCTACCGCAGGATCGCCGAGACCGGCGCGGAGGGCATCGTCTCCCTCCACCTCTCCGCCGAACTCTCCGGTACGCACGACGCGGCCGTGCTCGCCGCGCGGGAGGCGGCGGTTCCGGTGCGTGTAGTGGACACCGGGATGATCGCGATGGCCCTCGGATTCTGCGCGCTCTCCGCGGCGGAGGCGGCGGAGGCGGGCGGGACGGTGGACGAAGCGGTCACGGCCGCGGAGAAGCGGGCCGCGGGGACGTCCGCCTACTTCTACGTCGACACCCTCGACTATCTGCGGCGCGGCGGCCGGATCGGGGCGGCCCAGGCACTGTTCGGTTCCGCTCTCGCGGTGAAGCCTCTGCTGAGGCTGGACGGCGGCCGCATCGAGCCCCTGGAGAAGGTCCGGACGGCGTCCAAGGCCATCGCCCGGCTGGAGGAGATCGTCGCCGACCGGGCGGGGAGCGCACCCGTCGACATCGCCGTCCACCATCTCGCCGCCCCCGAACGGGCGTCGGCCCTGGCGGACCGTCTGCGGGACCGGATGCCCGGGCTGGCCGACCTGCACGTGAGCGAGGTCGGCGCGGTGATCGGTGCGCACACCGGGCCCGGGCTGCTGGGGGTCGTGGTCTCGTCGCGGTGAGGGGCGGTCGCTCTTGTGCGGCACCCGTGCGGGGGGCGGAGTTATCCACAACCCGGGGGTAGTCCCCGGGAATTGAGCATGATCGTCGCGGGTGTGCCGAGGTGCCCGATCCTCGTCGCATGGTTCTTCGATCAGGCTCACGCACAGCTGCCGCCACCAGCGGCCCGGGCCGCGGACCGGCCTCCGACGGCCGTCTCCGCCGCCACCGCCCGCCCCGCCCCCGCCGCCGAGCACGGCACAGGCGCCGTCCCACGCCGACGGAGGAGCTTCGACGGCGCGCGGAGGCGCTTCTCGCCGGGCGGGTCGGGCACGCCGGGCCCGGCGTGCCCACCGAACACGCCGGCCCCGTCGGGCCTGTCGGGCCTGTCGGACAGGGGAGCGAGTCGGGGAAGGGGCCGCCGCCGTCCTGGACCCACGGTGCCGCGCGCCCGCAGGGGCCCGGCGAGGGTGGCACGGCCCGGAGCGAGGTAGCGGGTGCGCATGGAGGGGGTGCGCGAGGAGGGAGTGCGCAAGAGGAGCGTGCTCAGGAAGGGGGAGTGCCATCGGACGCCGGCGATGGCACCGCGGCGACCTGGCGGGAACGGGCCGGGCAGGCGCTGCGGGAGCGGATGCCGGTATGGCTCCAGACGCGGTGCGGGCTGGAACGGCGCAGCGTGGCCGCGCTCACCGTGCTGCTCGTCGTCGCGGCGGTCTTCGCCGCGCAGCACTTCTGGACCGGCCGCACCCAGCCCGTGTCGGCACCGGAGATGGTGCGGGAGGCGGCGGCGTACGGCGCGGGGGGTGAGGGCGAGGCGGCGGGAGAGGGCCCGGGCCCCGCGGCCGGCGGGCGCGGGGGCGCGGCCGAGGGCACTGCCACGGCCACGGTCGGGGCCGAGATCGTGGTGGACGTCGGCGGCAAGGTCCGCAAGCCCGGAATCCACCGCCTTCCGGCAGGGTCACGTGTCGCGGACGCCCTGCGTGCCGCGGGAGGCGTCCGATCCGGTACCAAGACCGACGGGCTGAACCGGGCGCGCTTCCTGGTGGACGGCGAGCAGGTGATCGTCGGCGCTTTCGCGCCGGTCGCGGCGGCCGGCCCGGGCGGCAGCGCTCCCGGCGGGCCCGGCGCCCCGGCAGCGGGGGCCGCACCCGCGGCTCCGGTTCCCCTCAACACGGCGACCGCCGACCAGCTCGACACGCTGCCGGGCGTCGGCCCCGTGCTGGCGCAGCACATCATCGACTACCGCACCCGGCACGGCGGTTTCCGCTCGGTGGACGAACTGCGCGAGGTGAACGGCATCGGCGAGCGCCGCTTCGCCGACCTGCGCGACCTCGTGCGGCCATGAGCGTGCGGACGAGCCCGCCGGGCGGGCGGACGGAGCCCACCGACCGGGCGGCGCCGCCGCGCGCAGCCGTGCACGTCGCCTCCGGGCATCGGCTCGGTGCGGCGCATCCCCGGCAGGACGGGCCCGTGGACCTGCGGCTGGTGCCGCCCGCGCTCGCGGCCTGGGCGACGGCGGCGCTGATGCCGGACGTGCCGGCCGGGTGGGCCGTGGGCCTCCTGATCGGCGCTCTGACCCTGTCCGGCGTGCTGCTGCTGGGGGTGCGGAGGCAGCGCACGTCGCGCGGTCGGCACCGCGCGACGGTCGCCGCCCTGCTCCTCTGCGTCGCCGCGTCCGCCACCTCGGCCGCACTGCACGGTGCGGATCTGCACCGCGGGCCCGTGCCGGTGCTGGCACGGCAGTACGCCACCGTCACCGCCGAGTTGGAGATCACCGCCGACCCCCGCCTCACCCGGCCCCGCGTCCGGGGAAACCGGGCCGTGCCGCCCACCGTGCTGATCGAAGCAGACGTACGACGGGTGACGGAGGCGGGCGGAAGGGAGGTGACGACGCGGACGCCGGTGCTGTTGCTCGTGGACGTGGCCGGGGGCGAGGGCGGGGGCGGGGGCGAGAAGGAGAGGGCATCGGACGAGGGCGGGAGGGCGTCGGGCGAGGGCGCGAGGGCATCGGACGAGGGCGGGAGTGAGGGGGTATCGGGCCGGGCCTCCGCGGGGGACGGGGACGACGCGCGGCTCAGCCGTGCCGGGCCCGGCACCTCGCGCTGGCTGGGACTGCTGCCGACGACGCGGCTCCTCGTCACCGCCCGGTCGGAGCCTCCGAGGGCGAGCGGGGACCGGATCGCCGCCGTGCTGAGGGTACGGGGCGGTAGGGAGGCGCCGGAGGTGGTGGCCGAGCCGTCGGGGGCGCAGCGGCTGGCGGGACGACTGCGGGCCGGGCTGCGGGAGGCCACCGAGGGGCTGCCGGCGGACGCGCGGGCGCTGCTGCCGGGCCTGGTCGTCGGGGACACATCGCGTATCACGCCGGAACTGGAGGAGGCGTTCAAGGAGACCGACCTCGCGCACACGCTGGCCGTGTCCGGGGCCAACTTCACGATCGTGCTGGCCCTGCTGCTCGGGCCGCCCGGACTGGCCCAGCGCAGCGAGCGCCGGGGGCTGGCGCCCCGTCTCGGTATCTCGCTGCGGACGACCGCGGTGCTCGGCGGGGTGCTGGCACTCGGCTTCGTCATCGTGTGCCGGCCCGACCCGAGCGTGCTGCGGGCCGCCGCCTGCGGGGCCGTGGCCCTGCTCGCCCTGGCCACCGGTCGCCGCAGATCCCTGCTCCCGGCGCTGGCGACGGCCGTACTGCTCCTGGTGCTGTACGACCCGGGGCTGGCCCGCAGTTACGGCTTCCTGCTCTCCGTGCTGGCCACCGGAGCGCTGCTCACGCTGGCCCCGCACTGGAGTGTGGCGTTGCGCCGGCGCCGGGTTCCTCCCCGGCTTGCCGAGGCGCTGGCCGCCGCGGGTGCGGCCCAGGCCCTGTGCGCGCCGGTCGTCGCCGTGCTGTCGGCGCGGGTGAGCCTGGTGGGGGTGCCGTGCAACCTGCTCGTGGAGTTCGCGGTCGCGCCGGCCACGGTGCTGGGATTCGCGGCGCTGGCGACGGCACCGGTGGCGATGCCGGTGGCCGAAGGGCTGGCCTGGTGCGGAGGTTGGCCGGCCGAGTGGATCGCGTCGATCGCCCGCACCGGGGCCGCGCTACCCGGCGCGGGAGTGGACTGGCCGGGCAGCTGGGCCGGGGCGGCGCTGCTCGCCCTGGTCACGGTGGGCGTACTGCTCGTGGGCCGACGGTTGCTGAGGCATCCCTGGTGGTGCGGTGTGTGCGCGGTGCTGCTGGTGCTGGCGGTGGTGCGGCCACCGCCACTGGCCCGGGTGATCACGGGGTGGCCTCCGCCGGGCTGGCGGATGGTGATGTGCGACGTGGGACAGGGCGATGCCTTGGTACTCGCGGCGGGTGAGGGCGCGGGCGTCGTGGTGGACACCGGACCCGACCCGGCGCTGGTCGACCACTGTCTGCGCTCCCTCGGCATCACCCGCGTCCCGCTCGTGGTGCTGACCCACTTCCACGCCGACCATGTGGCGGGCTTGCCGGGGGTGTTGCGGGGGCGTTCGGTGGGCGCGATCGAGACGACCGCCCTCGAAGAGCCCGCGGGCCAGGCCCAATCCGTCGGCGGACAGGCGGCGGCACGGCGGATTCCCCTGCGCCACGCCTCCGCCGGGGAACAGCGGCGGTCCGGCCCACTGTCCTGGCAGGTGGTGTGGCCGCCCCCGAGCCCGCCGACGACGACCGCGGTGCCGGCCTCTCCGACGAGCCCGGCGAGCCCGGAAGGGCCCAACGACGCCAGCGTCACCCTCCTGGTGCGGACGGCGGGGCTGCGTCTGCTGCTGCTCGGGGACCTGGAACCCCCGGCACAGCGGGAGCTGGCGAGATCACCGGCGGGAGCGGCGCTGGAGGGGGTCGACGTGCTGAAGGTGGCCCATCACGGCTCCGCTCACCAGGATGCCGACCTCCTACGGAAGGTGGCCCCACGCCTGGCGCTCATCAGCTGCGGAGAGGACAACACCTACGGGCACCCGGCCCCCGGCACCGTCGAGGCGCTGCGGGCCCAGGGCGCGACGGTGCTGCGGACGGACCGGGACGGGGCGCTGGCGGTCACCGGCACGGGCAGGGCCTTGCGGGTGGCGCGAGACTGAGGGCATGGACGCACCACAGATCGACGCCTACCTCCGCCGTCTGGGAGCCGAGTACCCGGCGTGGCCCACCGCCGACGCCCTGCGTGACCTGCACCTCCGCCATCTGCGGACCGTGCCGTTCGAGAACCTGTCCGTCCATCTGGGCGAGGAGATCGTGCTGGAGGAGGGGCGGCTGCTGGACAAGGTGGTGGGCGCGCGGCGGGGCGGGTTCTGCTACGAACTCAACGGTCTCTTCGGCGCGTTGCTCGCGGCGCTCGGGTACGAGGTCACGCTGCTCGCGGCGCGGGTGTACGGGGACGGGGGCCGGCTCGGGATCCCGTTCGACCATCTGGCGCTGCGGGTGCGGACGGTGGACGGGGGCGACTTGCTGGCGGACGTCGGGTTCGGGGCGCACAGCCACGGTCCGCTGGCCTTCGCGGAGCGGGGTGAGCAGAAGGATCCGGGAGGCACGTTCCAGGTCGTCGAGGCCGGTCCGGACGCGGCCGGGGTGCGCGGCGGGCACGACTCGGCCCGGGCGGCCGACCTGGACGTGCTGCGCGACGGGAAGCCCGTGTACCGGGTGGAACCGCGCCCGCGGGTGCTCGGCGACTTCGAGTCCGGCGCGTGGTGGCACAGCACCTCGCCCCAGTCGCACTTCGTCCAGTCGCCGGTCTGCTCGCGGGTCACGGAGGGCGGAGGGAGGATCACGCTCAGCGGCCGCAGGCTCGTGTCGACGGCCGCCGACGGCAGCCGGGAGGAGCGTGAGCCGGCCACGGACGAGGAGGTACTCGCGGCCTACCGGGAGCACTTCGGCATCCACCTCGACGAGGTGCCGCCCGTGCCCCGGCTGTGAGGATGCGCGGCGTCCGGTGGTGCGGCGATATCGGGTCACACAGGGCTACTCGTGCCACTCGTGAGCACTCCCAGCACATGTGCCGGTTTCGCGTGAAGTGGCCCCGTGTTGCCTCGAAACCCCCATCGGTGATCGAATATTTCTTCGTCAACTAGTTTTCTCGCGTCGTGCAGAGGGTGTCGCAGATGATCGGCCGCTGGCTGGGAAGCCGAACGAAGCGGATGCAACGGACGGATCCCCTGGCGGCGGTGCGGACCCCGCCCAACGCGGGAGTGCTGAGCTGCCGGGTCCTCAACCCCGTCGACGAGGCGATTCCGCAAGCGGAGTTCACGGTCAGCGACACCACGGGGCGCAAGGTGGTCAGCGGCGGGACGGACCCCTTCGGGTCGTTCGTGGCGACGGTGCCCACGGGGGAGTACAGGATCGCGGTGTCCGCCGAGGGCTACACGCCGTACCGGGCGTCCGCGACCGTCACCGAGGACGCGCCGGCCTCGCTCGGCGACGTGACCCTCCAGGTGGCCCAGCCTCCGGAGCTGCCCGCGCCGGGCGACTGGGAGATCGAGCCGGCGCACTCGTCGATCGCCTTCACCGCACGGCACATCGGGCTGGCCCGGATCCACGGCCGGTTCAACTCCTTCGCGGGCGCGGTGCGGATCGGCGAGGACATGGAGCGGTCGGCGATGCACGTGGTCATCGACGCGGCGTCCATCGACACCAACGTGAAGATGCGCGACGACCACCTGCGGTCGGGTGACTTCCTGGACGTGCAGCGGTTCCCGACCCTGGAGTTCTACAGCGACCGGTTCACGCACCGGGGCGGCAACCGGTGGGCCGTCACGGGAGCGCTCTCCCTGCACGGCGTGACGCGCACGGTCACCCTGGACGCCGAGTATCTGGGCCTGGGCAACGGCATGGAGGGCGAGGCGCGGGCGGCCTGCCGCGCCACCACCGAGCTGCACCGCGACGACTTCACGGTGAGCTGGCAGACGATGCTCGCGCGCGGTATCGCCGTGGTCGGGCCCAGCATCAGGATCGCCCTGGACATCCAGATCGTGCCCAAGGGCTGACCCGGCACCGGCCTGACGCTCCGCCTGCCGCGCGGTGTCCGACAATGGCCCCCGTGAGTGATGTGAGACATGTGCTGGTGCTGCCCGACCGCGACGCCGCCGAGGAGGCGGCCCAGGCGCTCGGGGAGCGCTTCGGGCTCGACGAGGAACCCCGACTGCTCCGGGACGCCCTGGCCGGCGAGGACGACGCCGAGGACGCCCAGTGGCTCGTCGTCCTGCGCGACGAGAAGGAGCGGCTGGATCCCGGCGAGCTCGACGAGTTCGCCGGGGAGTGGGAGGGCTGGCGCGAGGAACCCTAGGCCCGTGGCCCCGGCGGCGACATCCGTTGCCGGTGGCGAAGTCCGTTGTCGGTGGCGCGTGCGATGCTTGTCGCGATGGCCAGGAAGACTGCGAATGACGACCCTCTCGCCCCGGTGACCCTTGCCGTGGGCCAGGAGGACCTCCTGCTCGACCGTGCCGTGCGGGAGGTGGTGGCCGCCGCGAAGACCGCCGACGCCGACACGGACGTACGCGACCTGACCCCCGACCAGCTGCAGCCCGGCACACTCGCCGAGCTCACCAGCCCCTCGCTCTTCGCCGAGCGCAAGGTCGTGGTCGTACGCAATGCGCAGGACCTGTCCGCCGACACGGTCAAGGACGTGAAGGCCTACCTCGGCATGCCCGCCGAGGAGATCACCCTCGTTCTGCTGCACGCGGGCGGAGCCAAGGGCAAGGGCCTGCTGGACGCCGCCCGCAAGGCGGGGGCACGCGAGGTGGCGTGCCCGAAGATGACCAAGCCCGCCGACCGGCTGGCCTTCGTACGGGCGGAGTTCCGCACCGCCGGGCGGTCGGCCACCCCCGAGGCGTGCCAGACACTGGTCGACGCCATCGGCAGCGACCTGCGGGAGCTGGCCTCGGCGGTGTCCCAGCTGACCGCGGACGTCGAGGGCACGATCGACGAGGCGGTCGTCGGGCGGTACTACACGGGGCGGGCCGAGGCCTCCAGCTTCACGGTCGCCGACCGGGCGGTCGAGGGAAGGGCCGCGGAGGCACTGGAGGCGCTGCGCTGGTCGCTGGCGACCGGAGTCGCACCGGTACTGATCACCAGCGCGCTGGCACAGGGCGTACGGGCGATCGGCAAGCTGTCCTCCGCCCGCGGCGGACGCCCCGCCGACCTCGCCCGTGAGCTGGGCATGCCGCCGTGGAAGATCGACCGCGTCCGGCAGCAGATGCGCGGCTGGACACCGGACGGAGTCTCCGTGGCCCTGCGCGCGGTGGCCGAGGCGGACGCGGGGGTGAAGGGCGGCGGGGACGATCCCGAGTACGCCCTGGAGAAGGCCGTGGTGACCATCGCGCGCGCGGCGCGTTCGCGGGGACGGGCGTAGGGGCGTAAGGCCTCGCACAGACCGAAGGCCCCGGCGTCCGTCCTGGGGAAGGACGGTCACCGGGGCCTTCGGATCAAGCTCGGGGATCCGTGCCCGCGTGGCGAACGCAGGCCGCGCACGGATCCTGGGTGCCGGACGGGAGCGGATGAGAGAGGGCCCGCTCTGGGTCCTTCCGGCGATCAGACCAGATGAGGGGTTCAGCCCTTGAGGGCGCCGACCTTCTGCGACAGCGCCGACTTCTTGTTGGCGGCCTGGTTCTTGTGGATGACGCCCTTGGAGACGGCCTTGTCGAGCTGGCGCGAAGCGACGCGCTGGTACTCGGTGGCCTTCTCGACGTCACCCGCGGCAGCAGCCTCACGGGCCTTGCGGATCGCGGTCTTCAGAGAGGACTTGACGGCCTTGTTGCGCAGCCGGGCCTTCTCGTTGGTCTTGTTCCGCTTGATCTGGGACTTGATGTTCGCCACGAATGAGCCTTTGCAGGTTCAGGCACGAGGCCGCGAGGGTCCCGTGCCGATGATTTCTTGAAGGAGTGCCTCGCGCTGAGAGGGCAAGAGACACAGCCCCCCACACTACCAGCGGCCCACCGGGCCACCCAAACCCGGCCTCGGTCCGGCCCCGATCCGGCCCTGGCCCGCCTCCGATCCGGCCCCGGCCCGCCCCCGATCCGGCCCTGCTCCCGCCCCCGGCCCGTCCCCGACCCATCCCAGCTCCCCACCCGTGGGACGATGGAAGCTACGTATCGATCCGACCCGAGACCGCAGACACTGCGGACGCCTCAAGAATCAGGACCCTGCGTGCCCGCGATCCCCAGCCATGTGCCCGAGCCGAGCCGCACCGACCCGGCGCTGATCCGCAACTTCTGCATCATCGCGCACATCGACCACGGCAAGTCCACGCTCGCCGACCGGATGCTCCAGCTGACCGGTGTGGTGGAGCAGCGGCAGATGCGCGCCCAGTACCTCGACCGCATGGACATCGAGCGCGAGCGCGGCATCACGATCAAGTCCCAGGCGGTGCGATTGCCGTGGGCCCCCACCCACGACAAGAGCAGCACGCACATCCTCAACATGATCGACACGCCGGGACACGTCGACTTCACCTACGAGGTCTCGCGGTCGCTGGCCGCGTGCGAGGGCACCATCCTCCTCGTCGACGCCGCCCAGGGCATCGAGGCCCAGACCCTCGCCAACCTCTACCTGGCGATGGAGAACGACCTCACGATCATCCCCGTGCTGAACAAGATCGACCTGCCGGCCGCCCAGCCCGAGAAGTTCGCCGAGGAACTCGCCAACCTGATCGGCTGCGACCCCGCCGACGTGCTCAAGGTCTCCGCCAAGACCGGCCTCGGGGTCGAGGCGCTGCTGGACAAGGTCGTCGCCGAGGTCCCGGCCCCGGTCGGCGTCAAGGACGCCCCCGCCCGCGCGATGATCTTCGACTCCGTCTACGACTCCTACCGGGGTGTCGTGACGTACGTCCGTGTCATCGACGGCCAGCTCAACAGGCGCGAGCGGATCCGGATGATGTCCACCGGCGCCACGCACGAGCTGCTGGAGATCGGCACCAACTCGCCGGAGATGCTCTCCGCCGACGGCCTCGGCGTCGGCGAGGTGGGGTATCTGATCACCGGTGTGAAGGACGTCCGCCAGTCCAAGGTCGGTGACACCGTCACCAGCATGCACAAGGGCGCCGAGGAGGCGCTCGGCGGCTACAAGGACCCCAGGCCCATGGTCTTCTCCGGTCTGTATCCGCTGGACGGCTCGGACTACCCCCTGCTGCGCGACGCGCTGGACAAGCTCCTGCTCAACGACGCCGCCCTGGTCTACGAGCCGGAGACCTCCGCTGCCCTCGGTTTCGGCTTCCGCGTCGGCTTCCTGGGCCTGCTGCACCTCGACGTGATCCGCGAGCGGCTGGAGCGCGAGTTCGGCCTCGACCTGATCGCCACCGCGCCCAACGTGGTCTACCGCGTGATCATGGAGGACGGCGTCGAGCACACCGTCACCAACCCGAGCGAGTTCCCCGAGGGCAAGATCAACGAGGTGTACGAGCCGGTCGTGCGCGCCACGATCCTCGCGCCGACCGAGTTCATCGGCGCGATCATGGAGCTGTGCCAGACCCGGCGCGGCACCCTGCTCGGCATGGACTACCTCTCCGAGGACCGGGTGGAGATCCGCTACACCCTCCCGCTCGCGGAGATCGTCTTCGACTTCTTCGACCAGCTGAAGTCGAAGACGCGTGGTTACGCGTCGCTGGACTACGAGCCCACCGGCGAGCAGACCTCCAGCCTGGTCAAGGTCGACATCCTGCTGCACGGCGACAAGGTCGACGCCTTCTCGGCGATCACCCACAAGGACGCGGCGTACGCCTACGGGGTGCGGCTCGTGGCCAAGCTGCGCGAGCTGATCCCGCGCCAGGCCTTCGAGGTGCCCATCCAGGCCGCCATCGGCTCCCGGGTGATCGCCCGCGAGACCATCCGCGCCATCCGCAAGGACGTCCTCGCCAAGTGCTACGGCGGCGACATCTCGCGCAAGCGGAAGCTGCTGGAGAAGCAGAAGGAAGGCAAGAAGCGGATGAAGATGGTGGGTTCCGTGGAGGTCCCGCAGGAGGCCTTCATCGCGGTCCTGTCCAGTGATGACAACGCGGGGTCGGGCAAGGGCAAGAAGTAACCGGGACCGTCCTCGCGGCGCGTCCCGCCCGCCCCGGCAAAACGGACACGTAGGGCCCGCCGCGCGAAAGCGCGGCGGGCCCCTTCGCATGTCACGGGAGTGCGTCCGTACGAAGTGACAGGGCGCGGAGACTTACGCACGGGCCGGTCGCCCTTTACTCTGATGCCTGCTCGCTAGTTACTCGCGAGTTAAACAACGCCTGAACCACCGCCCGAGAGTGAACCAGCCGCACCTGAACCAGCCGCACCCGAGCCGGCCGCAACGAACAGAACGAGCAGGCCGCACCGTCGCGGGCCCACGGAGGATGTCGTGAGCGACACACAGACACTGATCGAGAACCGTCCGCCCTCCGTGGCGGGACTCTTCCTGGAGCGGGTGGCGGCCACGCCGGACGCCGAGGCCTACCGCTACCCGGTCCCGTCGGCCTCCGGCGAGGGGCCGGACGACTGGAAGTCGCTGACCTGGGCGCAGGCGGCCGAACGGGTCCACGCGATCGCGGCCGGCCTGATCGAGCTGGGCCTCCAGCCGCAGCAGCGCGTGGCGCTGGCCTCCGCCACGCGGCTGGAGTGGATCCTGGCCGACCTCGGCATCATGTGCGCGGGCGCGGCGACGACCACGGTCTATCCGCAGACCAACGCCGACGAGTCGGCGTACATCCTCTCCGACTCCGAGAGCAAGGTGCTGATCGCGGAGGACGCCGCGCAGCTGGCCAAGGCGAAGAAGAAGCGCGGCGAGCTGCCCGAGCTGACTCACGTCGTGGTGATCGACGCGACCGGCGCCGACACCACCGAGGACTGGGTCCTCACCCTCGGCGACCTGGAGGCCCTCGGCGCGGCCCGCCTGGAGAAGGACCCGGAGCTGGTCACGAAGCGGGTCGGCGCCCTCACCAAGGACCACCTCGCCACCCTCATCTACACCTCCGGCACCACCGGCCGGCCCAAGGGCGTTCGCCTCCCGCACGACAACTGGTCGTACATGGCGAAGGCGATCGCCGCGACCGGCCTGGTCACCGGCGACGACGTGCAGTACCTGTGGCTGCCGCTCGCGCACGTCTTCGGCAAGGTGCTGACCTCCGGCCAGATCGAGGTCGGTCACGTCACCGCCGTCGACGGCCGCGTCGACAAGATCATCGAGAACCTGCCGATCGTCCAGCCGACCTACATGGCGGCTGTGCCGCGCATCTTCGAGAAGGTCTACAACGGCGTCGCGGCCAAGGCCCGGGCGGGCGGCGGAGCCAAGTACAAGATCTTCCAGTGGGCCGCGGGCGTCGCCCGCGAGTACGCCAAGGTCACCCAGGACAACTTCAAGCGCACCGGCACCGCGAGCGCGCCCGCCGGACTGCGCACCAAGCACGCCGTCGCCGACAAGCTCGTCTACGCCAAGATCCGCGAGGCCTTCGGCGGGCGCCTGCGCGCCTGCGTCTCCGGCTCGGCCGCCCTCGCCCCAGACATCGGCTACTTCTTCGCGGGCGCCGGCATCCACATCCTGGAGGGTTACGGCCTCACCGAGTCCTCCGCCGCGTCCTTCGTCAACCCCGGCGAGGCCTACCGCACCGGCACCGTCGGCAAGCCGCTGCCCGGCACCGAGGTGCGGATCGCGGACGACGGCGAGATCCTGCTGCGCGGCCCCGGCATCATGGAGGGCTACCACAAGCTGCCCGAGAAGACCGCCGAGGTGCTGGAGGCCGACGGCTGGTTCCACACCGGCGACATCGGCGAGCTCTCGCCCGACGGCTACCTGCGCATCACCGACCGCAAGAAGGACCTCATCAAGACCTCGGGCGGCAAGTACATCGCGCCCGCCGAGGTGGAGGGCCGGTTCAAGGCGGTCTGCCCCTACGTCTCCAACATCCTGGTGCACGGCGCCGACCGGAACTTCTGCACCGCGCTCATCGCCCTCGACGAGATCGCGATCACTCAGTGGGCCGAGGAGAACGGCCTGGCGGGCAAGCCGTACGCGGAGATCGTCGCGGCGCCCGCGACCGTCGAGATGGTCGACGGCTACGTCAAGCAGCTCAACGAGGGTCTCCAGCGCTGGCAGACCATCAAGAAGTTCCGCCTGCTGCCCCGCGACCTCGACGTCGAGCACGGGGAGATCACGCCGAGCCTGAAGCTGAAGCGGCCGGTCGTGGAGCGGGAGTACAAGCACCTGATCGAGGAGATGTACGACGGCTCGCGCGAGGCGTAGTGCGGGTCGGCCCGGCGTCGGGGTCCGCACGGCCGATGCCCGGAACTGTCCGTCTTCCGGCTGTCTTCGAACGTTCGCCTAGCACGGTTCTCACTCATGGAGGCCCACTTCGGTAACTCCGCGCTTATGGACGGGATCGGTCTGTCACTCTGTCGGCATCGACTGCGAGGTATTCGCACGAACTGCCCGGGGAGCCGTCCATGGGGGCCATTCCGACGCAACGGGAGACCGTCTCCCGCGCCAGTGGGGCGCCCGCGCTCACTGCTGAGGCATACGCCCAGGAGTGCGCGCGGGCGCACGTGACCCTGCTCGGCAGCTCCCTGGCGCCCGGCGCGGCCCGGGAGATGGTGCGGGTCGCGCTCGCCGACTGGGCCGAACTCGGCCTGCCCGGCACGGAACGGCTGACCGAGCATCTCGCCGCCGACGCCCTGGTGGTCGTCAGCGAGCTTGTCACCAACGCCGTCGTGCACGCCGGCACCGACGTCGAGGTGGGCTGCCGGCTGGAGGAGACGGGCACCCTCGTCGTCGAGGCCACGGACCACCACCCCTCCCGCGCTCCGAGGAGCGGCGACCACGAGACGCCGCACGAGATGCCCGAGTACGGGCGCGGTCTGCGGCTCGTCGCCGCCCTCTCGGAGGCCTGGGGCATCACGTACCGCCCGGGCACCAAGACGGTGTGGGCCCGGCTCCCGGCCGCGGGCGCCGAGACCGCCGAACAGATCGAGGCGTACGCCGGGGGCCGTGGGGCCCGACGCCCCGAGCCGGCGGGCACGGAGCCGTCGGGGGAGGGGGGCGGGGGTTCGGCGGGGCTGGGCGGCCCGGGGGCTCCGGCGGGCCCGGGTGTCTCGGGGGACCAGGGTGTCCCGGGCGGTGAGATGGCTCCCGACGGACAGACGGCCCTGGAGAGCCGGCCGGTGCTGGAGGGCCAGCCAGTGCTGGAGGGACCAGTGGTCCTGGAGGGGCCTACGGTCCTGTACGGCTCGGAGAGCCAGAGGGGCGGCGACCGGCGGGACGGAACGGCCAGGACCGTTCGGCGCGGTGTTCGTGACCGGGAGTGGCTGGGGCGCGGTGCGCTGTCCTTCCTCGCCGAGGCCTCCGACCTCCTGGCCGGACAGCTCGACGAGGATCTGGTCGCCTCCCTCGCCGGGCAGCTGATCGTGCCTCGGCTCGCCGACTGGTGCGCCGTGTGGCTGGAGGACGAGTCCCTGGGCCGGGGAGCCTGGAGCGACGACCCCGGGGCGGCCGTGGGAGCGCGGCTGGCCCGCGTCTGGCACGGCAGCGAGAGCCACGTCGAGGAGCTGCGCCGGGCCCTGGAGAAGGACCCGCCCCGCCCGCGTGACCCGTGGCGCTCCGGCCCCGTCGCCCACCCCTGGCCCGGCGTGGCGCTCGGCCCGGACGGCACGCACGGTGCCGCGCTCGCCTACCGCCTGGTGGCCGGCGGCCGGCCCCTGGGCACCCTGGTCATCGGGCGGG
This sequence comes from Streptomyces sp. NPDC096048, assembly GCF_044763415.1. Lineage (NCBI taxonomy): Bacteria > Bacillati > Actinomycetota > Actinomycetes > Kitasatosporales > Streptomycetaceae > Streptomyces > Streptomyces sp. NPDC096048. The sequence goes on along the minus strand of NZ_JBIWGG010000002.1, from coordinate 184,288 downwards.
CCGGTGCCCCCGGCTTCCCCGGTTTCCCCGACGAGATCACCGGCCTGGTCGAGGACCTCAGCCGCCGGGTGGCGCTCGCCATCGGCGCCGCCCGCCAGTACGCCCGGCAGGCCACCATCAGCGCCGTCCTCCAGCGCGGCCTGCTGCCCGGCGCGGTCGCCGAGATCCCCGGCGTGCGCAGCGCCCTCGTCTACGAACCGTGCGACAAGGGCGGCCCCAGCGGCGACTTCTACGACCTCTTCCCGGCCGGCGAAGGCCGCTGGTGCTTCGCCGTCGGCGACGTCCAGGGCAAGGGCCCCGAGGCCGCCGTCGTCATCGGCCTCGCCCGGCCCTGGCTGCGGCTGCTGGCCCGCGAGGAGTACGGCGTCCCGGACGTCCTCGACCGCCTCAACCAGCTCCTCCTCGACGACGCCACCGAGGCCGCGGACGCCGCCGCCCGCGCCCTGGTCGCCGTCGCCCCTCCGGTTGCCCCGGGCGACGGACCGCAGACCCGCTTCCTGTCCCTGCTCTACGGCGAACTCGTCCCGTTCGACGGCGGCGTCCGCTGCACCCTCGCCAGCGCCGGGCATCCGCTGCCGCTGCTCCTGGACCCCGACGGCACGGTGCGCACGGTCGCGCAGCCGCAGACCCTGCTCGGTGTCGTCGAGGACGCGACGTACACCAGCGAGACCTTCGAGCTGCGGTCCGGCGACACTCTGCTCTGCGTCACGGACGGGGTCACCGAGCGGCGCAGCGGCTCCCGCCAGTTCGACGACGGGGAAGGGCTGGCCACTGCCCTCGCCGGTTGCGTGGGACTGGACGCCGGGCTGGTCGCCGAGCGCATCAGGCGGCTGGTGCACGAGTTCGGGCCCCGGCCCCCGGAGGACGATCTGGCGCTGCTGGTACTCCAGGCGGATTGAGCGCGCGGGCGGATCGAGCGCGCGGGCGGGGACCACGCGCGGGCGGGGCCACGCGCTGGCAGGGGCCACGCGCTGGCAGGGACCACGCGGGGCGGGGGACCAGGCAGGGCGGGGGACCAGGCGGGGCGGGGACACACGCGGGGCAGGGACACATGCGGGGTACGGGACAATGGAACGCATGCCCTCCGCACTCCCTGACGGTGAGCCCGTCCCCGCCGACGGCGCCCTCCCGGCGTCCGCGCTCGCCGGCGCCGCCGACCGCCCCCTCGGCTTCTACCTGCACGTGCCGTACTGCGCGACCCGCTGCGGTTACTGCGACTTCAACACCTACACCGCGACGGAGCTGCGCGGCACCGGCGGCGTCCTCGCCTCCCGCGACAACTACGCCGAGACGCTCACCGACGAGGTCCGCCTGGCCCGCAAGGTGCTCGGCGACGACCCCCGCGAGGTCCGCACGGTCTTCGTCGGCGGCGGCACGCCCACGCTGCTGGCCGCCGGCGACCTGGTGCGGATGCTGCACGCGATCCGCGACGAGTTCGGCCTGGCGGCGGACGCGGAGATCACGACGGAGGCCAACCCGGAGTCGGTCGACCCGGCGTACCTCGCCACCCTCCGTGAGGGCGGCTTCAACCGGATCTCCTTCGGCATGCAGAGCGCGAAGCGGCACGTCCTGAAGGTGCTCGACCGCACCCACACCCCGGGCCGCCCGGAGGCCTGCGTCGCCGAGGCCCGCGCGGCCGGCTTCGACCACGTCAACCTCGACCTGATCTACGGCACCCCCGGCGAGACGGACGACGACTGGCGCGCCTCCCTGGACGCGGCGCTCGGCGCCGGACCCGACCACGTCTCGGCGTACGCCCTGATCGTCGAGGAGGGCACCCAGCTCGCCCGCCGCATCCGGCGCGGCGAGGTACCCATGACCGACGACGACGTCCACGCCGACCGGTACCTGATCGCCGAGGAGACCCTGTCGGCGGCGGGCTTCGACTGGTACGAGGTGTCGAACTGGGCCACCTCGGACGCGGGGCGCTGCCTGCACAACGAGCTGTACTGGCGGGGCGCCGACTGGTGGGGCGCGGGGCCGGGCGCGCACTCCCACGTGGGCGGGGTGCGCTGGTGGAACGTGAAGCACCCCGGCGCGTACGCGGGGGCGCTGGCGGCGGGGAAGTCGCCGGGGGCCGGGCGGGAGGTCCTCACGGACGAGGACCGCCGCGTGGAACGCGTCCTGCTGGAGCTGCGGCTGCGGGAGGGGGTGCCGCTGTCCCTGCTGCGGGAGGCGGGGCTCGCGGCGTCGCGGCGGGCGTTGTCGCAGGGGCTCCTCCAGGAGGGGCCGTACGAGGACGGGCGCGCGGTGCTGACGCTGCGCGGGCGGTTGCTGGCGGACGCGGTGGTGCGGGATCTGGTGGACTGAGGGGTCATCCCCGCTCCGGCGGGGAGCAAGACCTGCTCGGCCGCGTGGACGAGCTGATCGACGGACCATCTCCGCGGCGGCGGAGAGCGGTCCACCAGGCCCGACCTGTCGACGACCGGACGAAGCTCATGGCACGGTCACGTGATCGATGAGTCGTTCCACGCTGCCCAGCAGATCCGGTTCCAGGTCCTTGTACGAGCCCACCCGTGCCAGGATCGCCTGCCACACCGCCCCGGTGTTCTCGGACGGCCACCCCAGCGCCCGGCACACCCCCGTCTTCCAGTCCTGCCCGCGCGGCACCCGGGGCCAGCCGTCGATCCCCAGCGACGACGGCTTCACGGCCTCCCAGATGTCGATGTACGGGTGACCGACGACCAACGCGTGCTCGCTCGTGACCGCCTCCGCGATCCGCCACTCCTTCGAACCCGGCACCAGGTGGTCCACCAGGACGCCGAGCCGCGCGTCGGGCCCGGGCGCGAAGTCGGCGACGATCGACGGCAGGTCGTCCACGCCCCCCAGGTACTCCACGACCACGCCCTCGATGCGCAGGTCGTCGCCCCAGACCTTCTCGACCAGTTCGGCGTCGTGCCGCCCTTCGACGTAGATGCGCCCGGCGCGGGCCACCCGCGCGCGTGCGCCCGGGACGGCCACGGACCCGGACGCCGTACGGGCGGGACGCACCGGACCGGATGCGCCGGACGAACCGGACGACGGCCGGACCAGCGTCACCGCCCGCCCCTCCAGCAGGAAGCCGCGCGGCTCCATCGGGAACACCCGCTGCTTGCCGAAGCGGTCCTCCAGCGTCACCGTGCCCGCCTCGCAGCCGATCACCGCGCCGCAGAAACCGGTGCCGGGCTCCTCGACCACCAGGCCGGGATCGGCCGGGACCTCCGGTACCGGCTGCGGCTTCTTCCACGAGGGGGTCAGGTCGGCGGAGTACTGGCGCATTCTGATGACGATACGAGGAGCGGCCGCGCCGTGATCAGTGCGACACGCCGAAGCGGGCGGCCAGCGCGTCCCGTTGGGCCCTGACGAACGCCGCGTCCACCACCGCTCCGTGACCGGGGACGTACAGCGCGTCCTCGCCGCCCAGGTCGAGCAGCCGGTCCAGGGCTGCGGGCCAGTGCGACGGTACGGCGTCGGGGCCCGCCTGCGGCTCACCCGACTCCTCGACCAGGTCGCCGCAGAAGACGACCTCCGGGTCGCCCGGCACCAGCACCGCGAGGTCGTGGCCGGTGTGCCCCGGACCCACGTTGGCGAGCAGGACCTGCCGGCCGCCGCCCAGGTCGAGCGTCCACTCGCCGCAGACCTCGTGGCGGACGCGGACGAGCGCGTCGACCGCCTCCTCCGCCGACCGCGCGTCCAGCCCCTCCGCCACCGCGTCCGACCTCAGCGCCTCCCGCCCGTGTCCGCTCCGCGCGAACAACGATGCCGTGCCCACCGCGCCGTACACCTCCGCGCCCGCGAACGCCGCGGCGCCGAGGACGTGGTCGAAGTGCGGGTGGGTCAGCGCGAGATGTGTCACACGGTGACTGGCGAGCCTCTGCGCCTCCGCGCGCAACCGGGCGCCCTCACCGAGGCTCGACCCCGCGTCCACCATCAGGGCCGCGCCGGCGCCGACGACCAGCCCCGCGGTGCAGTCCCACACCGGCAGCCGGCGCCGTCCCACCCCGGCCGCCACGCGCTCCCATCCCAGGTCTTCCCAAGTCACCGTCACGACGACGACGCTAGCGCCGCGACGTCCCCGTTCACGGCGGCGTGGCCCCGGCCTTGCCGGGGGCGTACCCCACGGCCGTACACTGGGCCGGGGAAGTCTGGCACTCGCACGCCGTGAGTGCCAGGACAGGCAGTGAGACAGGCAAGACGCCGGGCGGACGACATCCTGGAGGTGCGCGCGAATGCTCAGTGAACGCAGGCTTCAGGTGCTGCGCGCCATCGTCCAGGACTACGTCGGCACCGAGGAGCCGGTGGGCTCCAAGGCGCTCACCGAGCGGCACAATCTCGGCGTCTCCCCGGCCACCGTGCGCAATGACATGGCGGCCCTGGAGGACGAGGGGTTCATCGCGCAGCCGCACACCAGCGCCGGGCGCATCCCGACCGACAAGGGCTACCGGCTCTTCGTCGACAAGCTGGCCGGCGTCAAGCCGATGACCCCGCCCGAGCGGCGTGCCATCCAGAGTTTCCTGGAGGGCGCCGTCGACCTCGACGACGTGGTGGCCCGCACGGTGCGGCTGCTCGCGCAGCTGACCCGGCAGGTCGCCGTCGTGCAGTATCCGTCGCTGACCCGCTCGACCGTGCGGCACGTGGAGTTGCTCGCGCTGGCGCCCGCGCGCCTGATGCTCGTGCTGATCACGGACACCGGCCGGGTCGAGCAGCGGATGGTCGACTGCCCGGCGCCGTTCGGCGAGGCGTCCCTCGCCGACCTGCGCGCGCGGCTGAACAGCCGGGTCGCCGGGCGCCGTTTCTCGGACGTGCCGAGCCTGGTGGAGGAGCTGCCGGAGGCCTTCGAGGCCGAGGACCGCGGTACGGTCTCGACGGTGCTCTCCACCCTCCTGGAGACGCTGGTCGAGGAGAACGAGGAGCGGTTGATGATCGGCGGCACCGCCAATCTCACCCGCTTCGGGCACGACTTCCCTCTGGTGATCCGACCCGTCCTCGAGGCGCTGGAGGAGCAGGTCGTGCTCCTCAAGCTGCTCGGCGAGGCGAAGGATCCGGGCGTGACCGTCCGTATCGGTCATGAGAACGCCCACGAAGGACTCAACTCCACGTCCGTCGTGTCGGTGGGCTACGGTTCGGGCGGCGAGGCGGTTGCCAAGCTCGGCGTGGTCGGACCGACCCGCATGGACTACCCGGGAACGATGGGAGCGGTACGCGCAGTGGCACGGTACGTCGGACAGATCCTGGCGGAGTCGTAGGTGGCCACGGACTACTACGCCGTACTCGGCGTACGCCGCGACGCGTCCCAGGACGAGATCAAGAAGGCGTTCCGGAGGCTCGCCCGCGAGCTGCACCCGGACGTCAACCCCGATCCGAAGACCCAGGAGCGGTTCAAGGAGATCAACGCCGCCTACGAGGTGTTGTCGGACCCGCAGAAGAAGCAGGTCTACGACCTCGGCGGCGACCCCCTCTCGCAGGCCGCCGGCGGTGGCGCGGGCGGCTTCGGCGCGGGTGGCTTCGGGAACTTCTCGGACATCATGGACGCGTTCTTCGGTACGGCGTCGCAGCGCGGGCCGCGCTCGCGCACCCGCCGGGGCCAGGACGCGATGATCCGCATCGAGGTCGAGCTGGACGAGGCGGCCTTCGGCACGACCAAGGACATCCAGGTCGACACCGCGGTCGTCTGCAACACCTGCAACGGCGAGGGCGCGGCGCCCGGCACGTCGGCCCAGACGTGTGACATGTGCCGCGGTCGCGGTGAGGTCTCGCAGGTCACCCGGTCCTTCCTGGGCCAGGTCATGACCTCGCGGCCCTGCCCGCAGTGCCAGGGCTTCGGCACCGTGGTCCCGACCCCGTGCCCCGAGTGCGCGGGCGACGGCCGGGTCCGCTCCCGGCGCACCCTGACCGTGAAGATCCCGGCCGGCGTCGACAACGGCACCCGGATCCAGCTCGCGGGCGAGGGCGAGGTCGGCCCCGGCGGCGGCCCCGCCGGCGACCTGTACGTCGAGATCCACGAGCTGCCCCACTCGACCTTCCAGCGGCGCGGCGACGACCTGCACTGCACGGTCACCATCCCGATGACGGCGGCGGCCCTCGGCACGAAGGTGCCCCTGGAGACGCTCGACGGCATGGAGGAGGTCGACATCCGCCCGGGCACCCAGTCCGGCCAGTCGATCCCGCTGCACGGCCGCGGCGTCACCCACCTGCGCGGCGGCGGCCGGGGCGACCTCATCGTCCACGTCGAGGTCATGACCCCGAGCAAGCTCGACCCCGAGCAGGAACGCCTCCTGCGAGAGCTGGCCGCGCTACGCGGCGAGGAGCGCCCGACGGGGCAGTTCCAGCCGGGGCAGCAGGGGCTGTTCTCGCGGCTGAAGGACGCCTTCAACGGGCGCTGATGTCGGCCGGCGCCAGGGGCGTTCCGATGCGGATGCTCCTGGCGTATGCCAACGGAAGCCTGGATTCGGACTTGTGCGGAGGACGTGACAACATGCCGTCATGTCCTCCGCACTGACCGATCTTTTCCCCTACCCGATCGTGCAGGCGCCCATGGCGGGCGGCGTCTCCGTGCCGCAGCTCGCCGCCGCGGTCTGTGAGGCGGGCGGGCTGGGATTCCTCGCCGCCGGGTACAAGACCGCGGACGGGATGTACCAGGAGATCAAGCAGCTGCGCGGACTGACCGGCCGCCCCTTCGGCGTCAACCTCTTCATGCCGCAGCCCGAGGCCCCCGGTGCGGGCACCGGCTCCACCGGAGCGGCCGACGCCGCGCCCTCGAATGCCGCCGCCGTCGGCCTCTACGCCCACCAGCTGGCCGGCGAGGCCGCCTGGTACGAGACGGAGCTCGGCGACCCCGAGTGCGGCCGGGACGACGGCTACGACACCAAGCTCGCGGTGCTGCTGGACAACCCGGTACCGGTGGTGTCGTTCCACTTCGGCGTGCCCAGCCGCGAGGTCGTCGACTCGCTGCACCGCGTCGGCACCTTCGCCCTGGTCGCCGCGACCACCGCGGAGGAGGCCAGGGCCGTGGAGCTGTCCGGCGCCGACGCGGTGATCGCGCAGGGCGCCGAGGCCGGCGGACATCAGGGCACCCACCGGGACCACGTCGAGACGGGCGGCGCCGGCACCGGGCTGCTGTCGCTGGTCGCCCAGGTCCGGGAGGCGGTGAGCCTGCCGATCGTCGCCGCCGGCGGCATCATGCGCGGCGGCCAGATCGCCGCGGTCCTCGCGGCCGGCGCGAGCGCCGCCCAGCTCGGCACGGCCTTCCTCGCCACCCCCGAGTCCGGCGCGCACGCCCTGCACAAGCAGGCGCTGACCAACCCCCTGTTCGTCCGCACCGAACTGACCCGTGCCTTCTCCGGCCGCCCCGCCCGCGGCCTGGTCAACCGCTTCCTGCGCGAGCACGGCCCCTACGCCCCCGCCGCCTACCCGGAGGTGCACCACCTCACCGCCCCGCTGCGCAAGGCGGCGGCGAAGGCGGGCGACGCGCAGGGCATGGCGCTCTGGGCGGGACAGGGCCACCGGATGGCCCGGGAGCTGCCCGCCGGGCAGCTGGTGGAGGTGCTGGTGGCCGAACTCGCCGCCGCGGGGACAGCGTTGTCAGCGTTCGTGACGGGAGGTACGGGCCGATGACGGCGCCGGTGTTCGTGGTCGACTCGCTCCAGCCGGGGGACCTGCCCGGAGGCGAGTACGTCCTGGACGGCTCCGAGGGACGGCACGCCGTCTCCGTGAAGCGGCTGCGGGCCGGCGAGGACGTCGTCCTCACCGACGGGCGCGGACGCTGGGCCGAGGGCGTGGTGAAGGCCGCCGAGGGCAAGGACCGCCTGGTCGTCACGGACCTGGAGAGCGTCCGGGAGGAGCCCGAGGCGCGACCCCGTATCACCGTCGTCCAGGCCCTGCCCAAGGGTGACCGCGGGGAGCTGGCCGTCGAGACGATGACCGAGGTCGGTGTGGACGCGATCGTGCCCTGGGCGGCGGCCCGCTGCGTCACGCAGTGGAAGGGCGACCGCGGCCTGAAGGCGCTCGGCAAGTGGCGGGCGACGGTCCGGGAGGCGGGCAAGCAGTCCCGCCGGGTCCGCTTCCCCGACGTCGCGGACGCGGCGACGAGCAAGCAGGTTGCCTCACTTCTGGCCGACGCCGACTTCGCCGCCGTACTCCACGAGAGCGGCGAGGAGCCACTGGCCGCCACCGAACTCCCCACCGCCGGGGACATCGTCCTGGTCGTCGGTCCCGAAGGCGGGGTCTCACCGGAGGAGCTGGCCCTGTTCGCCCAGGCCGGCGCGAAGCCCTACCGTCTGGGGCGCAGCGTCCTTCGCACCTCCACCGCCGGCACCGCGGCGACGGCGGTACTCCTGGCCCGCACCGGCCGCTGGTCCTGAGCCCGGTCAGGCCGCCGGCCCCACGCGGGAAACAACTCCCAGCCGTTCAGTTCCACCGGCCCGCCCCCGGCCCCGGGCAGCAGCCCGCGCCGTCCGGCCTCGTCCACCAACTGCCGTACGACACCGGGTTCGCGCAGGTTGAGCAGGTTGCCGCGGCCGTCGGCCACGCAGCCCTCGTACCAGTAGCCGCCCTCGGAGGTGTACCGGCCCGAGTCCGGACCGCCCGCGAGGAAGACGAACCGGACGCGGATCCCGTCCCGGTAGAGGGTGAGCGCGTCCCGCCAGACACCGTCACGTCCCCGTTTCTGCCGGTGGCTCCAGAGGTATGCCGTCCGCTCGTCCACGACGAGCCTGCGCAGCCTGCGGTCGTTGCCCATCCGCCCACGGTAGTGAGGAGTGGCCGTATGCGCCCTACCGCCCGCCCCGCACCGGTGGCAGGCTGCCCCTCATGGGGGCATTGAGGCGGATTCGGCGCGCGGCTCCGGTGGTCGTCGGCGCGGTCGTCGCCGTCGGCGGTGTCGGCGCGTGCGACCCGGGCGGGCTCAGCTCGGCGTCCGTGGCGTACACGACCGACCAGACCGTGACGCGCGAACTGGAGCGGCAGAAGGCGGAGGTGCGGTGGCTCACCTGCACCGCCTCCTTCGGCGACGACGGCGACAGGAAGTCGGCCTCGGCCGGCGAGGACACCGTCGCCTCCGTCGACTGCGAGGGGAAGACCGACGGCGGACAGGACATCACCGTCGACGGCGAGGTGACCCGCGTCGTCAACGGCGCCTGCGTGCGCGGCGATCTGACCGCGAAGGTGGACGGCAAGGAGTGGTTCCGCGTCAAGGGGCTGGGGAACTGCGACGCGACGAGCGCCCCGCCCGCGAACCGGCCCACCCGGCACCAGCCGGGGCCCACCGTGACCGTCACCCGGACCATCTGGTGCCCGGACGACCCGCACTGCCGGCCGGTGGAGGGCAAGTAGCCGCACGCGCGCGTGCCGTGGCCGGTAAGTGATCCAAACCTCTGTCGGCGGGCCACGCCCCTGCATAGGGTGAGAGGGTGACACAGCCCGCAGCGCCTGCCTACCTCCGCTTTCCGCACCCGCACGGCGAGTTGGTCGCCTTCACCGCCGAGGACGACGTGTGGCTCGCCCCGCTCGACGGCGGCCGGGCCTGGCGGATCAGCGCCGACAACGTGCCCGTCAACCACCCCCGCGTCTCGCCCGACGGCACCACGGTCGCCTGGACCTCCACCCGCGACGGCGCACCCGAGGTGCACATCGCCTCCGCCGACGGCGGCCGGGCCGAGCGCCTCACGCACTGGGGCAGTCTGAGGACCCAGGTGCGCGGCTGGACCCCGGAAGGGCAGGTCCTCGCCCTCAGCACCTACGGGCAGGCCAGCCTGCGCCGCAGCTGGGCCCGTGCCGTCCCGCTCGACGGCGGACCGGCCACCACCCTGCCGTACGGGCCCGTCGGCGACGTCGCGTACGGCCCGCGCACCGTGCTGCTGTCCGCGCCGATGGGTCGCGAGGCCGCCTGGTGGAAGCGCTACCGGGGCGGCACGGCGGGCAAGCTGTGGATCGACGACACCGAGGGCGACGGCGAGTTCGTCCGGCTGCACAGCGACCTCGACGGCAACATCGAGTACCCCTTCTGGGTCGGCGACCGGATCGCGTTCCTCTCCGACCACGACGGCACCGGCGCGCTCTACTCCTCCCTCGCCGACGGCTCCGACCTGCGCCGCCACACCCCTCTCGACGGTTTCTACGCCCGGCACGCCGCCACCGACGGCACCCGCGTCGTCTACTCCTGCGCCGGTGAACTGTGGGTGCTGGACGACCTGGACGCGGCCGAACCGCGCCGGCTCGACATCCGGCTCGGCGGCTCGCGCGTCGACCTCCAGGCGTACCCGGTGAACGCCGCCCGCTGGTTCGGCTCCGCGTCCCCCGACCACACCGCGCGCGGCAGCGCCGTCGCCGTCCGCGGCGGCGTGCACTGGGTCACCCACCGCGCCGGACCGGCCCGCGCGCTGGCCGCGCGGCCCGGTGTACGCACCCGGCTGCCGCGCACCTTCCGCGCCGACGGCGAGGAGTGGGTGGTGTGGGTGACGGACGCCGAGGGCGACGACGCCCTGGAGTTCGCGCCCGCCACCGGACTCGCGCCCGGCGCCACCGCGCGGCGCCTCGCCGCCGGGCAGCTCGGCCGGGTGCTCGCCCTCGCCATGGCACCGGACGGCAGCCGCGCCGCCGTCGCCTCGCACGACGGGCGGGTCCTGCTCGTCGAACGCGAGACCGGCGAGGTCCGCGAGGTCGACCGCAGCGACAACGGCGACGCGTCCGGGCTGGTCTTCTCACCCGACTCCGCCTGGCTCGCCTGGTCCCACCCCGGCCCCGACCCGCTGCGCCAGCTGAAGCTCGCCAACACCACCGACCTGTCGGTGAGCGAGGCGACCCCGCTGCGCTTCAAGGACTACTCGCCGGCCTTCACCCTGGACGGCAAGCACCTCGCCTTCCTGTCCACCCGCTCCTTCGACCCGGTCTACGACGAGCACGTCTTCGACCTGGCCTTCGTCGAGGGCGCCCGCCCGTACCTGATCACGCTCGCCGCGATCACCCCGTCGCCCTTCGGTCCGCAGCGCCACGGCCGCCCCTTCGAGACCCCGGACCGGGACGAGACCCCCGACAGCGAGGGGACCCCGACCACCCGGATCGACATCGAGGGCCTCGCCGACCGCATCGTGCCGTTCCCCGTCGAGGCCGCCCGCTACACCGGGCTGCGCGCCGCCAAGGACGGCGTCCTGTGGCTGCGCCACCCGGTCACCGGCGTGCTCGGCGCCTCCCGCGCCACCCCGGACGCCCCCGACCCGCACACCGAGCTGGAGCGCTACGACCTGGCCCAGCAGCGCGTCGAGCACCTCGCCGCCGACGCCGACCACTTCGAGGTCAGCGGCGACGGCAAGCGGGTGCTGCTGTGGACCGACGGACGCCTCAAGGTGGTCCCCAGCGACCGGCGGGCCTCCGGCGACGAGGACAGCGACACCAACATCACCGTCGACCTGAGCCGCGTGCGGCAGACCGTCGACCCGGCCGCCGAGTGGCGGCAGATGTACGCCGAGACCGGCCGCATCATGCGGGACCACTTCTGGCGGCCCGACATGAGCGGCGTCGACTGGGCCGGCGTCCTCGACCGCTACCGGCCGGTCCTCGACCGCCTCGCCACCCACGACGACCTGGTCGACCTCCTGTGGGAGGTGCACGGCGAACTGGGTACCTCGCACGCCTACGTCACCCCGCGCGGCGGCCACGGCGGCGGCGCCCGGCAGGGCCTGCTCGGCGCCGATCTCTCCCGGCACGAGGACGGCACCTGGCGCATCGACCGCGTCCTGCCCTCGGAGACCTCCGACCCCGACGCCCGCTCCCCGCTCGCCGCGCCCGGTGTCGCCGTGCGCGCCGGGGACGCGATCGTCGCGGTCGCCGGACAGTCCGTCGACCCGGTCACCGGTCCCGGTCCGCTGCTGGTCGGGACGGCGGGCAAGCCCGTCGAGCTGACCATCTCACCGTCCGGCGGCGGCGAACCGCGGCACGCCGTCGTCGTCCCGCTCGCCGACGAGGAGCCCCTGCGCTACCACGCCTGGGTCGCCGATCGCCGTGCCTACGTCCACGAGCAGTCCGGCGGCCGGCTCGGCTACCTCCACGTCCCCGACATGCAGGCACCCGGCTGGGCCCAGATCCACCGCGACCTCCGCGTCGAGGTGGCCCGGGAGGGCCTGGTCGTCGACGTCCGCGAGAACCGCGGCGGCCACACCTCCCAACTGGTCGTGGAGAAGCTCGCCCGGCGCGTCGTCGGCTGGGACCTGCCGCGCGGTATGCGGCCGACCAGCTATCCGCTGGACGCGCCCCGCGGCCCGGTCGTCGCCGTCGCCAACGAGTTCTCCGGCTCCGACGGCGACATCGTCAACGCCGCGATCAAGGCACTCGGCATCGGCCCGGTCGTCGGCACCCGCACCTGGGGCGGCGTCATCGGCATCGACAGCCGCTACCGCCTGGTCGACGGCACGCTGATCACCCAGCCCAAGTACGCCTTCTGGCTGGAGGGTTACGGCTGGGGCGTGGAGAACCACGGCGTCGATCCGGACGTGGAGGTGCCGCAGCGTCCCCAGGACCACGCGGCGGGCCGGGACCCCCAGCTGGACGAGGCGATCAGGCTCGCGCTGGCGGCGCTGGAGGAGACCCCGGCGAAGACCCCGCCGAGCCTGCCGGCCTCGGACTGAGCGCCCGATCGATACGATGCCCCTGTACAAGATCACCAGCGTGAGGAGGCCCCATGACCGGGGAACCGCAGGACGACTGTCTGTTCTGCAAGATCGTCGCGGGGACGATCCCGGCGACCATCGTCCGTGAGACCGAGACGACCGTCGCCTTCCGGGACATCAACCCCCAGGCGCCCACCCACGTCCTGGTGATCCCCAAGGCCCACTACCGGGACGCCGCCGCGCTCGCCGCCGGCGCCCCGGAACTCGCCGCGGACGTCCTGCGCGAGACCCAGGCGATCGCGGACCAGGAGAAGCTGGACAGCTACCGCACGATCTTCAACACCGGCACCGGCGCGGGCCAGACCGTCTGGCACACGCACGCCCACGTGCTCGGCGGCCGCGGTCTCGAATGGCCCCCCGGATAACCCGGAAGAGCCACGATGTCCGTACGTGAACTGGTGGTCCTCGGCACCGCCAGCCAGGTCCCGACCCGGCACCGCAACCACAACGGCTACCTGCTGCGCTGGGACGGCGAGGGCATCCTCTTCGACCCCGGCGAGGGCACGCAGCGCCAGATGCTGCGCGCCGGGGTCGCCGCCCACGACCTGAACCGGATCTGCGTCACGCACTTCCACGGCGACCACAGCCTCGGCCTGGCCGGCGTCATCCAGCGCATCAACCTCGACCAGGTGCCGCACGAGGTCACCGCCCACTACCCGCGCTCCGGCCGGCGCTTCTTCGACCGCCTGCGGTACGCCACCGCCTACCGCGAGACGGTCACCCTCACCGAGGCCCCGGTCGACTCCGACGGCGTCCTCGCGGTCACTCCCGCCTACACCCTGGACGCCCACCGCCTCTCCCACCCCGTCGAGTCCTACGGCTACCGCCTCACCGAGCCCGACGGCCGCCGCATGCTGCCCGAACGGCTGGCCGCGCACGGCATCAAGGGCCCCGACGTGGGCCGCGTCCAGCGCGAGGGCTCGCTGAACGGCGTCCCGCTCGACGCCGTCAGCGAGATCCGGCGCGGGCAGCGGTTCGCGTTCGTCATGGACACCCGGCTCTGCGAGGGCGTGCACGCGCTCGCGGAGGGCTGCGACCTGCTGGTCATCGAGTCCACGTTCCTCGACGAGGACGAGCGCCTCGCCACCGACCACGGCCACCTCACCGCCGGCCAGGCGGCGCGGGCGGCCCGGGACGCGGGCGTACGGCACCTGGTCCTCACCCACTTCAGCCAGCGCTACTCCGACCCGGAGGAGTTCGAACGGCAGGCACGGGCGGCGGGCTACGAGGGGGAGCTGACCGTGGCCCACGACCTACTGAGAGTCCCGGTTCCGAAACGTCGGTAATGCGGTCGTACGATTCTCTGATGCCGCTGCCCAAAGCTGAACTGCACCTGCACATCGAAGGCACCCTGGAGCCCGAGCTGGCCTTCGCGCTGGCCGCCCGCAACGGCGTGTCCCTGCCGTACGCGGACGAGGACGCGTTGCGCGAGGGGTACCGGTTCGAGGACCTCCAGTCCTTCCTGGACCTGTACTACGAGCTCATGGCCGTCCTGCGCACGGAGCGGGACTTCGAGGACCTCGCCCATGCCTACCTCGCCCGCGCGGCCGCACAGGGCGTGCGGCACGCGGAGATCTTCTTCGACCCGCAGGCGCACCTCGCCCGGGGCGTGGAGATGGGCACGGTCGTGGAGGGACTGTGGCGGGCGCTGGGCACCAGCCGCGAGAACCACGGCGTCTCCACCCGCCTGATCATGTGCTTCCTGCGCGACGAGTCCGCCGAGTCGGCGCTGGCGACCCTCGGCGCCGCGAAGCCCTACCTCGACCGGATCACCGGCGTCGGCCTGGACTCCGCCGAGGTCGGCCACCCGCCGGTCAAGTTCCGCGAGGTGTACGAGGCCGCCGCCGCCCTCGGGCTGCGCAGGGTCGCGCACGCGGGCGAGGAGGGGCCGCCCGAGTACGTCATCGAGGCCCTGGACGTCCTGGGTGTCGAGCGGGTCGACCACGGCCTGCGCTCGGTGGAGGACCCGGCGCTGGTCGAGCGGCTGGTGCGCGAGCGCGTCCCGCTGACCCTGTGCCCGCTCTCCAACGTCCGGCTGCGCACGGTCGACACCCTCGCCGACCACCCGCTGCCCGCGATGCTCGACGCCGGGCTGCTGTGCACGGTCAACTCCGACGACCCTGCCTACTTCGGCGGCTACGCGGGCGACAACTTCGACGCCGTGCGCGAGGCCCTGGGACTCACCGAGGAGCGGTTGCGGGAGCTGGCCCGCAACTCCTTCCTCGCGTCCTTCCTGGAGGACGACGAGGAGCTGCGGGCGCGCTACCTCGCCGAGGTGGAGGCCTACCGCTTCGCGTAGCCGCGTTCAGCTCGTCCCGGACCCCGGTGCGGCCGCCGCCTGCCGGGGTCCCGCCGCGTCGTAGGCACGCTGGACGGCGGCGGCCAGGGCGGCCGGGGTGCCACCGCGGGTGCGTTCGCGGGGTTCGAGCCTGGGGGGGGGTTCGAGCCTGGGGGGGGTTCGAGCCTGGGGGGGGTTCGAGCCTGGGGGGGGAGCGCGCGCTCGCGTCTCGCGAGGGTCTCCCCGCCCCATTGACGGCTCCCGTCCGCCTGCCTAATCTCCATCTCCATACATGGATGCCATTTACATACAGAGACGGTCCCGGATCGACCTCGTAGGAGCAGCCCTGTGACCCGCGCTCTCGCCATCGCCGACGTCCGCCTCACCCCGATCCTCGTCGCCGATCCGCCCCTGCTCAACACGCAGGGCGTCCACCAGCCGTACACCCCGCGCCTGATCGTCGAGGTGGAGACGGCCGACGGGATCACCGGCGTCGGCGAGACCTACGGCGACGCCAAGTACCTGGACCTGGCCCGCCCCCTGGCCGCGAGGCTGGTCGGCCGGCAGGTCTTTGACCTCAACGGCCTGTTCACGACCGCGGACGAGGTGGCCGTCGACGCCGCACGGGTCTCCGGACGGGTGGACGTCGGCGGGCTGCGCGGCGTCCAGACCGCCGACAAGCTGCGCCTGTCCGTCGTCTCCGGCTTCGAGGTCGCCTGCCTCGACGCCCTCGGCAAGGCGCTCGGCCTGCCGGTGCACGCGCTGCTGGGCGGCAAGGTGCGCGACGCCGTCGAGTACAGCGCGTACCTCTTCTACCGGTGGGCCGGCCATCCGGCGGGTGTGGCGTGCGAGAGGGACGACTGGGGCGCCGCCCTCGACCCGGCCGGCGTCGTCGCGCAGGCCCGCGCCTTCACCGACCGCTACGGCTTCACCTCCTTCAAGCTCAAGGGCGGTGTCTTCCCGCCCGAGGAGGAGATCGCCGCGATCAAGGCCCTCGCCGAGGCGTTTCCCGGTCACCCCCTCCGCCTGGACCCCAACGGTGCCTGGTCCGTGGAAACCTCACTGAAGGTCGCCGCGGAACTCGGCGACGTCCTGGAGTACCTGGAGGACCCCGCGCTCGGCACCCCGGCCATGGCCGAGGTCGCCGCGAAGACCGGCGTGCCGCTCGCGACCAACATGTGCGTGACGACGTTCGCCGAGATCCAGGAGGCGTTCACCGAGGGCGCCGTCCAGGTCGTGCTCTCCGACCACCACTACTGGGGCGGGCTGCGCAACACCCAGCAACTCGCCGCCGTATGCCGCACCTTCGGCGTCGGAGTCTCCATGCACTCCAACACCCACCTGGGCATCAGCCTCGCCGCCATGACCCACGTGGCGGCCACCGTCCCGAACCTCCACCACGCCTGCGACTCCCACTACCCCTGGCAGTCCGAGGACGTGCTCACCGAACGGCTCACCTTCGACGGCGGCAAGGTCACCGTCTCCGACGCGCCCGGACTCGGCGTCGAACTCGACCGCCGACGGCTGGAGTTCCTCCATCGGCGCTGGCTCGACGACGACGGCACGCTGCGCGACCGCGACGACGCGGCCGCGATGCGGGTCGCCGACCCCGAGTGGGTCACCCCGTCCGTGCCGCGTTGGTGACCGACGGCGCGCTGAGCGTACTGCCGGTGCGCGGCGGCGGACACCACGACCGCCCGCCCGACACCACCGGCGCGAACGCCACCGCGCTGTCGGTGCGGTGGTGCACACTGGCGGGGTCCGCACCATGCCAGGGAGCGCACCGTGACAGCGTCCACCGTGTCCACCGCGTCCGGCGTGCCCGCCATGCCCGTCATGCCGGCCGCCGAGAGAACACACCGCCACGCCTCGGACGAGGGATCGCACCACCGCCCCCAGGTCGATCCCCTCGCCGCCCTGCGCACACCGCAGGACCCGCCCTGGGACGTGTATCTGACCGGCACCGTCTTCCTCGACGTCGTCTTCACCGGGCTGGACTCCGCGCCGGTGCGCGGGACCGAGTCCTGGGCGCGCGGGATGGGGTCGAGCCCGGGCGGCGTGGCGAACATGGCGACCGCGCTGGCCCGCCTCGGCCTGCGCACCTCGCTGGCCGCGGCCTTCGGCGACGACCACTACGGCGACTACTGCTGGGACGCCCTCGCACAGGGCGAGGGCATCGACCTGACCCCCTCGCGCACCGTGCCCGGCTGGCACTCGCCGGTGACGGTCTCGATGGCGTACGAGGGGGAGCGCACGATGGTCTCCCACGGCCACGAGCCGCCGCCCGAGGAACCGTCCCCCGACTGCCCGCCCAGCGCACGCGCCGCCGTCGCCTCCCTCACGCCCGGCGTCCGCGCCCCCTGGATCGCCCAGGCCGCCGCGCGCGGCACCCGCGTCTTCGCCGACGTCGGCTGGGACGACACCGGCGCCTGGGACCTGGCCGGGCTGCCCGACCTCGCGCACTGCGAGGCCTTCCTGCCGAACGCGGAGGAGGCCATGCGCTACACCGGCGCCACCTGCCCGCGCGCCGCCGCGCACGCCCTGACCGAGCACGTGCCGCTCGCCGTGGTCACCCTCGGCGCGGACGGCGCGTACGCGGTGGACCGGCGTACGGGGGAGAGCGCCGAGGTTCCGGCCATCGAGGTCGAGGCCCTGGACCCGACCGGCGCCGGGGACGTCTTCGTCGCCGGATTCGTCACCGGCACCCTGGCCGGCTGGCCGCTGGCCGACCGCCTGGCCTTCGCCGGTCTGACCGCCGCCCTCTCCGTCCAGGAGTTCGGCGGCTCCCTGTCGGCGCCCGGCTGGTGCGAGATCGCCACCTGGTGGCGCGAGGTCCAGTCGGTCGAGAGCCAGGACCCGGCGGCCCTGCGCCGCTACGCGTTCCTGGCCGACCTGGTCCCGGCCGAACTGGTGGCACCGTGGCCCCTGCGCCGCGCCGTCCCGACCATCGGCTTCCGCCATCCGGCCTGACCGGCCCCGCTTCCCGGAGGCCTCAGAAACCGAGCCGCCGCAGCTGCTTCGGGTCGCGCTGCCAGTCCTTGGCGACCTTCACGTGCAGGTCCAGGAAGACCGGGGTCCCGAGCAGCGCCTCGATCTGCTTGCGGGACTTGATGCCGACGTCCTTCAGGCGCTTGCCCTTGGGGCCGATGATGATGCCCTTCTGGCTGGGGCGCTCGATGTAGACGTTGGCGTGGATGTCCAGGAGCGGCTTGTCGGCGGGGCGGTCCTCGCGCGGGAGCATCTCCTCCACGACCACCGCGATGGAGTGCGGCAGCTCGTCCCGTACGCCCTCCAGCGCGGCCTCCCGGATCAGCTCGGCGACCATGACCTGCTCGGGCTCGTCGGTCAGGTCGCCCTCGGGGTAGAGCGCGGGCCCCTCGGGAAGCAGCGGGGTCAGCAGGTCCGCGAGCAGGTCGACCTGCTGGTTCGCGGTGGCCGACACCGGGACGATCTCCGCCCAGGTGATCCCCAGCTCCTGGCCGAGCTGATCGATCGCGATCAGCTGCTCGGCCAGGGTCTTGGAGTCCACCAGGTCGGTCTTGGTGACGATCGCGACCTTCGGGGTCTTCTTGATCCCGGCGAGTTCCTTGGCGATGAAGCGGTCGCCGGGGCCCAGCTTCTCGTTGGCCGGCAGGCAGAAACCGATGACGTCCACCTCGGCCCACGTCGTGCGCACGACGTCGTTGAGCCGCTCGCCCAGCAGCGTGCGCGGCTTGTGCAGCCCCGGGGTGTCCACCAGGATCAGCTGCGCCTCCGGGCGGTGCACGATGCCCCGCACGGTGTGCCGGGTGGTCTGCGGACGGTTCGAGGTGATCGCCACCTTCTGCCCGACCAGAGCGTTCGTGAGGGTGGACTTGCCCGCGTTGGGGCGGCCCACGAAGCAGGCGAAACCGGCCCTGTGGACAGCCTCGGCCGACTCTTCGGATGACTGGGTACGAACGCTCATGGCGCCCATTGTCCCTGATCCACGGAGCACCGCCGTACCACGGTCGCCCACCGGGCCCGCGACGGTCGGGTCAGCCCGCGCGCACCGTGTCGCGCACCGTGCCGTCCGGCCCGGCGACGAGAACCGGTGTCCCGGGTCCCCCCAGGTCCCGCACCGCCGCCCGGTCCTCCTCCGACGCCGACGCCGACTCCGTCACCACGGCCGCCGCCTCCAGCGACTTCGCGCCGGACGCCACCGCCATCGCCACCGCCGTCCGCAGCGCGCTCAGCTTCAGCGAGTCCAGGCCGACGGTCCCGGCGACGTAGGTGCGGCCGGTCTCGTCGCGTACGGCCGCCCCCTCGGGCACACCGTTGCGGGCCCGCGCGGAACGGGCCAGGGTGACGATCTTGCGGTCCTCGGGGTCGAGGTCGGGGGTCTCGGTCATGAGGCGAGCATACGTAGCCGGGCCCGGCGGCGGCCGTACGGGTCGCGGCCGGGCCCCGGGCCGGGCGCTCAGGGACGGTCGAGGCGGAGCCGCTCCGCGCGCGGCAGGCCGGCGACCACCAGGTCGTACGAGTCCTCGACCAGCTCCCGGACGACACGGTCCGGGAGCCCGCCGCCGGGCCCGCCGTCCACGGTCACCGTGTTCCAGTGCCGTTTGTTCATGTGCCAGCCCGGGACGATCAGCTCCGGATGCTCGCGCCGCAGCCGGATCGCGTCGTCCGGGTCGCACTTCAGGTTGACGGTGAGGGGGCGCCCGTCCAGGAAGGACAGCGCGAACATCTTGCCCAGCACCTTGAAGACCGAGATCTCGGGGCTGAAGGGGAAGTCCTCCACCGCGGCGTCGAAGGACAGACAGAAGTCGCGCAGTTCCCCGGGGGTCATGACGACGCGGCCTCCTCGGCGCGCTTCGCGGCGCCCACCGGCTCCACCAGGACCGTCACGATCTTGTTCCGGCGGCCCGCCGCGGCCTCCGCCGTCAGCCGCAGCTCGCGGCCGTCGGGCAGCTCCACGATCGACGAGGCACCGGCGATCGGCACCCGGCCGAGCGCCTTCGCCAGCAGACCGCCCACCGTCTCCACGTCCTCGTCGTCGAACTCCTCCAGGCCGTACAGCTCGCCCAGGTCGCCGATGTCGAGGCGGGCGGTGACCCGGTAGCGGTCCTCGCCCAGCTCCTCCACGGGCGGGAGCTCCCGGTCGTACTCGTCGGTGATCTCGCCGACGATCTCCTCCAGGATGTCCTCGATGGTGACGATGCCCGCCGTGCCGCCGTACTCGTCGATGACGACGGCGACGTGGTTGCGCTCCTTCTGCATCTCGCGCAGCAGGTCACCGGCGTTCTTGGTGTCGGGCACGAAGAACGCGGGCCGCATGGCCGTGGAGACCAGGTCGCTCTCCGCGTCCCGGCTGATGTGCGTCCTGCGGACCAGGTCCTTCAGGTAGACGATGCCGACGATGTCGTCCTCGCTGTCACCGGTCACCGGTATCCGCGAGAAACCGGAGCGCAGGGCGAGGGTGAGGGCCTGGCGGATGGTCTTGTAGCGCTCGATGACGACGAGGTCGGTCCGCGGGACCATGACCTCCCGCACCAGCGTGTCGCCCAGCTCGAACACCGAGTGCACCATGCGGCGCTCCTCGGCCTCGATCAGGGACTCCTTCTCGGCGTAGTCGACCAGCGCGCGCAGCTCCGCCTCGGAGGCGAAGGGGCCGCGGCGGAAGCCCTTGCCGGGGGTGAGGGCGTTGCCGATGAGGATCAGCAGCGACGGGATCGGGCCCATGATCCGGTCCAGCGGCACCAGGACGTACGCCGCCGCGGTCGCCGTGTTCAGCGGGTGCTGGCGTCCGATGGTGCGCGGGGAGACCCCGACGGCGACGTACGAGACGAGCACCATGACCGCGATGGCGATCACCAGCGCCTCGCCGGTGCCGTCGAACTGCTTCAGACAGGCGTACGTGACCAGCGCGGCGGCGGCCATCTCGCAGGCGACGCGGACCAGCAGCGCCACGTTGAGGTAGCGCGTCGGATCGGCGGCGACCTTGGCGAGCTTCTCGGCGCCGCGCCGCCCGGACCGTACGGCCTCCTCGGCGCGGAAGCCGGAGACCCTCGCGAGCCCCGCCTCCGCGCACGCGGCGAGCCAGGCGATCACGACCAGGGCGACCGCGCCGGCGATCAGCGGAAGGCTCATGAGACGGTCGGAGCCGGGGACGGGCCGGTCAGGCCCTTCTCCGCACGCCAGCCGTCCACGATGGCGGCCTGCAGACCGAACATCTCGGCCTTCTCGTCCGGCTCCTCGTGGTCGTACCCGAGCAGGTGCAGCACCCCGTGGACGGTGAGCAACTGGAGCTCCTCGTCCATGGAGTGCCGCGTCGGCGCCTCGGTGCCCTGCTTGGCGGCGACCTCCGGGCAGAGCACGATGTCGCCGAGCAGCCCCTGCGGCGGCTCGTCCTCGTCCTTCGCCGGCGGACGCAGCTCGTCCATCGGGAAGGACATGACATCCGTCGGACCCGGCAGGTCCATCCACTGGATGTGGAGCTGCTCCATGGCGTCGGCGTCCACGACGATCACCGAGAGCTCGGAGAGCGGGTGGATGCGCATCCGCGCGAGCGCGTAGCGGGCGATGTCGAGGATCGCCTGCTCGTCGACCTCGGTTCCGGACTCGTTGTTGACGTCGATCGACATGGTCGTGCTGGTCTACTTCCCCTTGGCCTTGGCACCGTGCCTGGGTGCGCGACCGCCGTTGTGGCCGCCGTTCTCGGTGCCGTTCCTGCTGTCGTACTGCTCGTACGCGTCGACGATACGGCCCACCAGCTTGTGCCGGACGACGTCCTGGGACGACAGCCGGGAGAAGTGGACGTCCTCGACGCCCTCCAGGATGTCCTGCACCTGGCGCAGACCCGACTTCGTGCCGCCGGGCAGGTCGACCTGCGTCACGTCACCCGTGATCACGATCTTCGACTCGAAGCCGAGGCGGGTGAGGAACATCTTCATCTGCTCGGGGCTGGTGTTCTGGGCCTCGTCCAGGATGATGAAGGCGTCGTTCAGTGTCCGGCCGCGCATGTACGCCAGCGGCGCGACCTCGATCGTCCCCGCCGCCATCAGCCGCGGGATCGAGTCCGGGTCGAGCATGTCGTGCAGCGCGTCGTACAGCGGGCGCAGGTAGGGGTCGATCTTCTCGTAGAGCGTGCCCGGCAGGAAGCCGAGCCGCTCACCGGCCTCGACCGCGGGGCGGGTCAGGATGATGCGGTTGACCTGCTTGGACTGCAGGGCCTGCACCGCCTTGGCCATCGCCAGGTAGGTCTTGCCGGTGCCCGCGGGGCCGATGCCGAAGACGATGGTGTGCTTGTCGATCGCGTCGACGTACCGCTTCTGGTTCAGCGTCTTGGGGCGGATCGTGCGGCCGCGCGAGGACAGGATGTTCTGCGTGAGCACCTCGGCCGGGGTCTCCTGGCCGTCGCTCTCCCCGTTCTCGCTCGCCTTGAGCATGGCGATCGAGCGTTCCACTGCGTCCTCCGTCATCGGCTGCCCCGTGCGGAGCACCAGCATCATCTCGTCGAACACGCGCTGGATGAGGGCGACCTCACGGGTGTCGCCGACCGCGCTGATCTCGTTTCCCCGGACGTGGATGTCGGCCGCCGGGAAGGCCTTCTCGATCACGCGCAGGAGGGAGTCGCCGGATCCCAGCACGGTCACCATGGGGTGCTGGGCGGGGACGGTGAACTGTGCTCTCGCCTGCCCCTGCGCGGGGGTGTGAGCTGTGGGTGTCTGAGTCATGGGCCGGCGCTCGAGGCCTGCAAGTCCTCCTCTGCGGCGTGCGCCGCGTGACTGGCGTGTCTGATGTCTCCAGCGTACGACTCCCCACCGACAGCGCCGAGGCCTTTTATCCGACCGGTGCCCGGCGTACCGCCCGCGTTCACCCCGTACGCTTGTTCACCCTCCGTGACCGGGCGTCACCGGAGCCGGTGCCCCGGCAGTCCCCGCTGCTCCCGCAGCACGTCCCGGAACCAGCCGTACGACGCCTTGGGCGTGCGCCGCTGCGTGTCGAAGTCGACGTGCACCAGCCCGAACCGGCGCGCGTACCCCTCGGCCCACTCGAAGTTGTCCAGCAGCGACCACACGAAGTAGCCGCGCACGTCCACGCCCGCCTCCAGCGCACGGTGCAGGGCGCGGACGTGCCCGTCGAGGTAGGTGATGCGGTCCTGGTCGTCGAGCCCCTCGTAGGAGCAGCCGTTCTCCGTGATGACGACGGGCGGGAGCCGGTCGCCGTAGCGGTCGCGGAAGCCGGTGAGCAGCTCGGTCAGCCCCTCGGGGACGACGGGCCAGCCGAAGTCGGTCAGCGGCCGGCCCTCGATCGCGCGCACCGAGAAGGGCAGTTCGGCCGGGAGCGTGAGGCCCCCGAACTCGATCTCCGCACCCTGCGGGGCGCCCACCCTCGTCGGCGCGTAGTAGTTCACGCCGTACCAGTCCAGCGGCTCGGCGATGATCTTCAGATCCGTGTGCACGTCCCCCGGCATCAGCTCCCCGATGTCGTCCGGGTAGCGCCCGGTCAGGACGGGGTCGGCGAACAGCCGGTTCAGGAGGACGTCGTAGAACTCGGCCGCCTCCCGGTCGGCCGGGTCGTCCGACGCCGGCCAGGTCGGACCGTGCGAGTTGGCGATCCCGATGTCGGCGGCGCCACTCGCGCGCAAGGCCCGTACCGCCAGGCCGTGCGCGAGCAGCTGGTGGTGGGCCACCGGCAGGGCGTCGAACAGCAGCCCCCGGCCGGGGGCGTGCGCGCCGAGGGCGTGGCCCAGCAGGGTGTGCTCGGCGGGCTCGTTGAGGGTGATCCACTTGCCGACGCGGTCGCCGAGCCGGTCCGCGACCACCGACACGTACTGCGCGAAACGCGACGCCGTGTCCCGTTCCAGCCAGTCCAGGCCCACCGGCAGGTCCCAGTGGAAGAGCGTCGGCACCGGCCGGACGCCCGCCGCGCACAGCTCGTCGACCAGCCGGTCGTAGAAGTCGAGGCCGCCGGGGGAGTCCACCCGCGGCCAGGAGACCGAGAAGCGGTACGCGTCCACGCCCAGGTCCGCCAGGAGCGCCACGTCCTCGCGGTAGCGGTGGTAGTGGTCGCAGGCCACCGCCGCCGTCGAGCCGTCCTTCACCCGCCCCGGCTCGGCCGTGAAGACGTCCCACACGGACGCTCCCCGCGTCTCGGCCGCGCCCTCGATCTGGTGCGCCGAGGTCGACACGCCCCACAGGAAGCCGTCCGGGAACCGGGGTACCGGGTTCGTCGCCATGCGCGGATCATCCGCACGGCCGGTTCGGGAAGTCAACGCCCCCGCACGGCGACGGCGTTACGCACCCTCCTTCAGCACCCGCGAGATCAGCCTCCGCTGCTCGTCCGTCAGCCGGGGGTCGGCGGCGTACACCGTCTTCCCGTCCACGGTGATCTGGTAGCTGAACCCGTCCGGCAC
The DNA here is from genome assembly GCF_044763415.1 of Streptomyces sp. NPDC096048. Classification (NCBI taxonomy): domain Bacteria; kingdom Bacillati; phylum Actinomycetota; class Actinomycetes; order Kitasatosporales; family Streptomycetaceae; genus Streptomyces; species Streptomyces sp. NPDC096048. The sequence goes on along the minus strand of NZ_JBIWGG010000002.1, from coordinate 159,993 downwards.
CCCGACGGGCGGCGTGCCCCGCCCGTCGGCGGCCGCCCGCTCCGCCAGGGCGTGCCACTCGTCCGCGTCGGGGCGTCCCGCGGTGTCGACCTCCGCGTGGCGTTCGATGCCCGCGAAGCCTCCTGTGCGCCTCACCTGAATCCGCATGGGTCCGTGTCTAGTACGGAACTAGAGCGTGCGCACCCCGACCTGCTCCCAGGCCTTGCGCACCGCCTCCAGCTCCTCGGCGTCGCCGTAGCGCTCCCGGGCGGCCTTCACCGTCAGGGTCGCGAAGTCCACGAACAGCGCGTCCTGCGCCAGCTCGCCGCCGGTCAGCACGTCGTACCAGAGCAGTCCCGCCCGCTCCCAGGCGTGCCCGCCGAGCGCCGTGGCGACCAGGTAGAAGGCGTGGTTGGGGATGCCGGAGTTGATGTGCACGCCGCCGTTGTCGCGGCCGGTGCGCACGAAGTCGTCCATCGTCGCGGGCTGCGGGTCCTTGCCGAGGACGTCGTCGTCGTAGGCCGTGCCCGGCGCCTTCATGGAGCGCAGCGCCACCCCGGTCACGCGCGGGGCGAGCAGCCCGGCGCCGATCAGCCAGTCGGCCTCCGCGGCGGTCTGGCCGAGCGAGTACTGCTTGATGAGGGCGCCGAAGACGTCGGAGACCGACTCGTTGAGGGCGCCCGGCTGGCCGTAGTAGGTCAGGTTGGCGGTGTGCTGGGTGACGCCGTGGGTCAGCTCGTGGCCGATCACGTCGAGCGGGATGGTGAAGTCGAGGAAGATCTCCCCGTCCCCGTCGCCGAAGACCATCTGCTCGCCGTTCCAGAAGGCGTTGTTGTACTCGCGGTCGTAGTGCACGGTCGCGTCCAGGGGCAGCCCGCCGCCGTCGATGGAGTTGCGCCCGTACACCTTGAGGAAGTGCTCGAAGGTGGCGCCGAGGGCCGCGTAGGCGCGGTTCACGGTGGCGTCCTTGCCGGGCTCCTCGCCCTCCCCGCGCACCTTCTTGCCCGGCAGGTCGGTGCCGTGCCGGGCGTCGAAGATCGTGCGCTGCGGCTTCTCGGTCCCGGCGTCGGCGCGCGGGGCGACGGTGGGGGCGCCGATCACCGTGGTCAGCTGGCGATGGGTGCGCTCGAAGGCGTCGCGCTGGAGGGTCCGGCGGGCGGGACCGGCGAGCACGGGGTCCTCGTGCTGGGCGAGCTTGTCGAGGACGTGGGGCGGCACGATGGTGCAGAAGACGGGCTCGAAGCCCCCGTATGACGTCATGTCCGGCACCTTCGCACTGCGTGATGCGGCTGTCACCACCCGCAACCATGATTGATGAAAAGCAATGCCAAGGCGGCCTCGCGGCGGGTCGTGAGTGGTATACGGCACTTTTTGTCCCGGTTCCCTCCGTGGTCCCGCATACTGATACGGACCCGCGTGACCGGCGTGACTCGGCTAAGGTGCTGGGCATCATGCGTTTCGGGCTGCTTCTCCTTAGCTGCCGCGGCGAGGGCCTGTAGAGGCCGACTCCCTCCCCGCGGAGCTTGGTGGTGCCGTCGGCCGTCCTTCCGGAACACGCGGACGTCGCGGACGTCGCGGACGTCGCGCACACCGCGGACATCACGAGGAGCCCACGCCATCATGGCCAACCGCCAGCAGCCCAGTCCCATGCCGACCGCCAAGTACCGCGGGTACGAGCAGGTCGACATCCCCGACCGCACCTGGCCGAACCGGCGCGTCACCACCGCCCCCCGCTGGCTCTCCACCGACCTGCGCGACGGCAACCAGGCGCTGATCGACCCCATGTCGCCCGCCCGCAAGCGCGCGATGTTCGACCTGCTGGTCAAGATGGGCTACAAGGAGATCGAGGTCGGCTTCCCGGCCTCCGGACAGACCGACTTCGACTTCGTACGTTCGATCATCGAGGACCCGGACGCCATCCCGGACGACGTGACGATCTCCGTACTGACCCAGGCCCGCGAGGACCTGATCGAGCGCACGGTGGAGTCCCTGAAGGGCGCCAGGCGGGCCACCGTCCACCTGTACAACGCCACCGCCCCCGTCTTCCGCCGCGTCGTCTTCCGCGGCTCCAGGGACGACATCAAGCAGATCGCGGTCGACGGCACCCGCCTGGTCATGGAGTACGCGGAGAAGCTGCTGGGTCCGGAGACGGAGTTCGGCTACCAGTACAGCCCCGAGATCTTCACCGACACCGAGCTGGACTTCGCGCTGGAGGTCTGCGAGGCGGTGATGGACACCTACCAGCCCGGCCCCGGCCGCGAGATCATCCTCAACCTGCCCGCCACCGTGGAGCGTTCCACCCCCTCCACCCACGCGGACCGCTTCGAGTGGATGGGCCGCAACCTCTCCCGTCGCGAGTACGTCTGCCTGTCCGTCCACCCGCACAACGACCGCGGCACGGCGGTGGCGGCGGCCGAGCTGGCCGTGATGGCCGGCGCCGACCGCGTCGAGGGCTGCCTGTTCGGGCAGGGCGAGCGCACCGGCAACGTCGACCTGGTCACCCTGGGCATGAACCTGTTCTCCCAGGGCGTCGACCCGCAGATCGACTTCTCCGACATCGACGAGATCCGTCGCACGTGGGAGTACTGCAACCAGATGGACGTCCACCCGCGCCACCCGTACGTGGGCGACCTGGTCTACACGTCCTTCTCCGGCTCCCACCAGGACGCCATCAAGAAGGGCTTCGACGCCATGGAGGCCGACGCGGCGGCCAAGGGCGTCACCGTCGACGACATCGAGTGGGCGGTCCCCTACCTGCCGATCGACCCCAAGGACGTCGGCCGCTCCTATGAGGCCGTCATCCGCGTCAACTCGCAGTCCGGCAAGGGCGGCATCGCCTACGTCCTGAAGAACGACCACAAGCTGGACCTGCCGCGCCGGATGCAGATCGAGTTCTCCAAGCTGATCCAGGCCAAGACGGACGCCGAGGGCGGCGAGATCACGCCGGCCGCCATCTGGGACGTCTTCCAGGACGAGTACCTGCCCAACCCGGACAACCCCTGGGGCCGCATCCAGGTCGCCAACGGGCAGAGCACGACCGACCGCGACGGCATCGACACCCTCACCGTCGACGCCACGGTCGACGGCGCGGAGACCACCCTGGTCGGCACCGGCAACGGCCCGATCTCGGCCTTCTTCCACGCGCTGCAGGGCGTCGGCATCGACGTACGGCTGCTGGACTACCAGGAGCACACGATGAGCGAGGGCGCCTCCGCGATGGCCGCCTCCTACATCGAGTGCGCCATCGGCGACAAGGTGCTGTGGGGCATCGGAATCGACGCGAACACCACGCGCGCCTCGCTGAAGGCCGTCGTCTCCGCAGTCAACCGCGCAACTCGCTGACCAGCCGAATCGGCGGTTTGAGGCCCCGCTCGCCGGAAAACGGCGGGCGGGGTCCCGTCGTATACCGGCCAACTCCGTGTGCAGGTCACGGAAAGGTCTCGTCCTGGGTGCTGACTCCACGTCGGTGATGTGGCTAACATCACGCCAGCGCGACGATGCTGTCGCGCGGTTACGGAGGTGCGACGTGCTGCCTGGACGGGGACGAAACGGCCGAGCTGCCCGGCTGCCGCGCATCCTGGGCACACGCACCGCGTGGACACCCGTCGGCGACGGCGAGTTCTTCTGCCCGGGCTGCGGAGGCGACCGCAACTACCAGCGGCTCACCGGCCGCCGCCGCTTCACCATGCTCGGCGTGCCCGTGCTGCCGCGCGGCGAGTCCGCGCCGACCGTCGAGTGCGCGGCCTGCCGCCGCCACTACGGCACCGACGTCCTCGACCACCCGACCACCACCCGCTTCTCCGCGATGCTGCGCGACGCCGTCCACACCGTCGCCCTCGCGGTCCTGACCGCCGGCGGCACCTGCTCCCGTACGTCGCTGGAGACGGCGGCCGTCGCGGTGCGCGCGGCCGGCTTCGAGGACTGCACCGAGGACCAGCTGAGCGCGCTGGTCGAAGCGCTGGAGGCGGACACCGGCCGGGTCCACGGAGAGCCCTGCGTACCCGGCCTGGCCATAGAGCTGCACGAGGCGCTGGACCCGCTGGCCCCGCACCTCGCCGCCGTCGGCCGCGAGTCGATCCTCCTCCAGGGCGCCCGCATCGCCCTGGCCGACGGCCCCTACACGCCCGCCGAACGCGACGCCCTGGCGACGATCGGCGCGGCCCTGACCATCTGCTCCGACGACGTGACCCGCCTCCTGGAATCGGCGGGCACGCCCTCCTAGCCGCCCCGGCCCCAGCCGCCTCGGCCCTAGCCGCCCTGGCCCCGGCCCCCCGGCAGGTCCAGGCGCATGATCTGGCGGTCCATCCCCGGGCCGAAGTAGTCCCGGCGCAGGCCCCCGTCGGGTTCCTCCGGGCGGAAGCCCAGGGAGCGGTAGAGCAGGATGGCGGCGAGGTTGGCGGGTTCCACGGTGAGGCGGACCACCCCGATGCCGTCCCGGCGCAGCCGGGTCAGGACCTCCGTCATCAGCTCCCGGCCCAGCCCGTGCCGGCGCCGGTCCTGGGTGACGCACAGGCCGAGTATCCAGCTGTCCCCGCCGAGCGCCCTGGTGGCGGCCAGTACGTAACCGCGCAACCGGCCCGTGCCGTCGTCGAGTACCAGGAAGTGTTCCTCGTACATGTCGAAGAGCTGGCGCAGGAGGAAGCCGGGGTAGGCGACCTCCTGGAAGACCTCCTCGTCGAGCCGCCGCAGTTCGGGCAGGTCGGACTCCCGCGCCGTCCGCAGGACCAGTGGCGGTGTCCGCGGGTACGGATCCGGCCCCGTGAGCTGTTCGTGGCGGTCCAAGGAGCGTTCCAGCGGTTCGGCGGTCATGCCACCCCCAGTCGGGACGTGCGGACGTCAACTCGACGACACCGGACCCCGCTCACGAAGGAATGAGCTCCCTTATGGCGGCCGGTGCCCCCTTCTGGCTAGAGTGAGCTTCCAACTTCCCCCGTGCAAGGGCGAGTTCGGGTGTGCGACGATGCGCCGGACGTGCGCCCGGCGGAAGAGGACTGGCGTGTTCCCGGCTGTCTCGGCATGTCGTGGTGGCTTACCGTGCACGACACTGGGGCTTGTCCGGAATCGAATGGAACGCGGCAGGGTGACTATGGACCGCAATGCCGACGCACCTTGGTCGAAGTTCGATCCAGAGGTGTACGTCGACAACAATTACCGGACGCCACTCGAAGTCGATCTGCTGATCGTCCGGTTGATGCGCGACTATTTCAGCCGCTGTTTCTCCGGAGGCGTTCCGGATTCGGTGCGGGGCGTCGACGTCGGTGCCGGTGCGAATCTCTATCCCGCGCTCTCCATGCTGCCGTGGTGCGAGAAGACGCTGCTGCTGGAATACGCCCGCCCGAACGTCGAATACCTGGAGAGGCAGGTCTCCCCGGAGGGATACGACACCGCGTGGGACGCGTTCTGGGAGGTGCTGCGCGAGTCTCCCGCCTACGCCGCCGTCGAACCGAGGAGCCGCGTCAGCGAGATCGTCCGGGTGGAGCGCGGCAACCTCTTCGACCTGGAGCACGGACACCGGCGCTGGGACATCGGGACGATGTTCTTCGTCGCCGACTCGATGTCCGAGTGCCCCGACGAGTTCCACCGCGGAGTGCGGTGCTTCATGAACGCGCTCGGTGAAGGCGCGCCGTTCGCCGCCGCGTTCATGAAGGAATCGGTCGGCTACCGCGTCGGCGAACACGACTACCCGGCCTACCGGGTGAACGAGGACCGGGCCAGGGAGAGCCTGGAACCGTTCACCAGGGAGCTGGAGATCCACGATCTGCACCACATGGTGCGGCCGGGACACGAGGGAATGATCCTCGCCCTGGGGCGGCGCAATTCGGAGGTTGCCGTCCCGTAGGAACGGGGACCATGCTGAACACAGGGCAACGAGATCTGTACGAGGGGTGCGGGGATGCAGATCAAGCCACGCCAGCACATGCTGGAGATCTGGCAGGCCATGGCCCGTCATTCGTTCGACGACGGGAAACTGCTGTGGGGCGACACCGACGGGCTGAGCAGCGTCGCGGACGCCGAACGCCTGCTGTGCCTGCTGTATCCGGCCACCGAGGTCCCCGCCTTCCGGCTCGACCAGCCGGACACCACCGAACGTGACGTCCTGCGCGCACTCGACCGGATCGGCAGCCGGCTGGAGATCCCGCCCAACCTGATCACCGCGCTGACCCAGTTCATGCGCACCCACACCGGGACGGACGACAGCCCCACCTTCTCCGGCGGCCACTACTTCCGCCCCGCCGATCCCGACGGGCAGGTCACGCACGAGCAGGGCCAGCTGGGCGTGGTCGACTCCTACTCCATGTCCGTCACGCTGTGCCTCGCCACCCTCGGCTTCCTCAAGGTCTACGAGGGCACCACCACCCGCCCCGAGGTGCGCAGGGCGATCGCCGAGCTGAGAGAGGCCACGAACGCCCGGCTGACCGCCGCCATGGTCAGCCTGCTGCGCTCCTTCACCGTCAACGTCTTCGACGCCGAGTCCGAGCAGGGCAAGCGGCTGATCCAGGTCGTCGGACAGGGCAGACAGTCCGACCGGGCCGTCCTCCAGCAGTTCTCCCGCAAGTTGCGCCCCCTGCGCGCCACCATCATCGAGAGCCTCTCCCGCGGCATCGAGGTCGACGAGGGCATCCGCGACGAGAGCCAGCTCTTCGAGTGCGGCTGGGCCTGGGGCGTCGTGCAGGACGCCCCGGAGATCACCGACCTGAGCGTCCCGGTCCCCGGCCAGCCCGCCGGCATCGCCGACCGGCTGCCCTACGTGTACTTCACCGTCGTCGCCCTCGACGGCATCCAGGACCTCTTCTCCGACCGCACCCTCACCCTCGGCCTGCTCGACGCCGACCAGCAGAAACTCGCCGAGGCACTGCGCCTGCGCTGGGAACTCAGCCAGCAGTACTGGTCCGCGATCGCCCGCTTCGGCACCGAACGCTGGCCCCTGGAGGACCTGCCCTGGCAGACCACCGGCCTGCGCCTGGAGTCCGAGTACTTCTCCCTGACCGTCGCGGCCATCGTCGTCCACGACCTGGTCCGCCGGAAGGCGACCGACGACGACCTCACCCGCACCGTCGCCGTCATGGAGCGCCTCGCCGACCGCGGCCGGGTCACCAGCCGGATGACCAGGAAGGACACCACCATCCGGCTGCACAACCCCGGCGTCACCATGCCGCTCGCCGGTTCCGAACGCTCCGGCGGTCTCCTCCTGTGGCGGATGACCGACTTCTCCGCCCAGCTCCTCAAGCGGAGCATCCAGCTCGCCGAACTCTCCCGGAACATCGGCGCCCAGGACCGGCTGCTCCGCCTCGCCGAGCAAGCCTTCGAACACCTGTGGACCCGGCGGATCGACGACGAGGACGGCGCCGGCCTCTGGGACAACGTCCGGGCCGTCTACCCCGAGGCGCACGACGTCGGACTGCGCATGTCGTGGAGCATCACCGAGCGCGTCACCGAATGCCTCGTCGCCGCCCGCAACCTGTACGAGCAGCAGCCCATCCGCAGCCCCGAACTCGCCGGGCTGGCCCGCGAACTGCTCAGCGAGGCCACCCACCTGTTCGGCAAGGAGCAGCTGGAGGCGTCCGCCGCCGCCGACGGGAGCAGAGCCCGGGCCATGCGGAGCATCGAGAGCCGCCTCGACCACGCCCGCGGCCTGGTCGACGACCGGCCCGCCACCGCCTTCGCCCTGGCCCTGCCCGTGCTCCAGGAACTCGACACCCTGGCCCAGGCCAGGGGCGCCGCCGCGCAGGAGGTGTGAGTGTGCTCGTCTTCGCCGCCTCCGACAAAGGAGGCACGGGGCGCTCGGTGACCAGCGCCAACCTGGCCTACCAGCGCGCCCTCATCGGCGACCACGTGGCGTACGTGGACTTCGACTTCGGCTCGCCCACCGCGGCCGCCGTCTTCGATGTGCCCGGCGCGATGCGCGGCACCGAGGAACGCGGCCTGCACTCCTACCTGGAGGGCGAGGTCGCCGAACCGGCCAGGATCGACGTCTGGCGGCAGACCGAGCACCCCCTGCTGCGCACCCGCCCCAACCAGTCCGGCCGCCTCGTCCTGCTCCCCGGCGACGCGGGCGGCGGCGAGTTCGCCACCGGCGAGGAGACCCTGGAGCGGTGCGTCGACCTGCTGCTGCGGCTCAACGGCGAGTTCGACGTCACCGTCGTCGACCTCAGCGCCGGCCGCAGCTACGCCGTCGACATGGTCCTCGCGGCCACCGCCCACCCACGGATGCGCCACGTCCCCTTCCGCTGGCTGGTCTTCCACCGCTGGACCCGGCAGCACGTCATCGCCGCCTCCGGGCTCGTCCACGCCGACCACGGAATCATCGGCGGCGGCGTCGAACGCGGGCACGACGAGGAGCACCTGCGGGCCGCGATCCGCTTCGTGCGGGCCGCCGTACCCGACCCCGAGTCGCCGCTGTGGTCCCAGGGCTCGCCCGCCCAGGCCGCCTGGATGCAGGCCTGCGACGAGGCGCTGCGCCGGCTCGCCGCCGAGCACCGCATCGGCGACAGCGTCGTCCTCGGCGTCGTACCGCTGGAACCCATACTCCAGTGGCGCGAGCAGCTCATCACCGAAGAGGACGTGCTCTCCACCCAGATCGCCAACAAGGAGACCCTGGAGGCGCTGGAGGAGATCGCCCGGCGCCTGACGGACGACTCGCACTGGGGGCGGCCATGACGGACGCGGTGTTCCGCGAGACCGCGGCCGAGGCACGCACCCAGTCGTTGCCCCTGGCCCACCTCTCCCTGGAACTGGGCCACCTCTACATGGAGGACTTCGAGGCCGGGCCCGAACGCCTGCGCCGGCACTTCACCGAAGTACGGCCCTGGGTGGAGGCGGCCCGCACCGCCGCCACCGCCCGGGCCGGCGGCAGACGCGCCCGGATCAGCACCTGTTTCCTCATCGACGACTACTTCACCCGCTTCTCCACCCCCGCCGAAGTCGTCCCCATGCTGCTCGCCGAGGCCGAGCGGGCCGGGCTGAGCGTCGACTACCTGGCCCGCGAGTCCGGCTGCGCCACCACCGGCAAGGTGCCCGTCGCCGAGGCGGTGGCCGGCCGCATCGTCGAGTCGCCGCCGCCCGGCAGCTACGGCCTGCGCCCGCCCGCCGCGCAGACCGGCTGGCTGGCCAACGGCGAACGCAGCCCCGCCGCCCGCGCCCCGCAGGCGATGAAGCGGGCCGCCGCCTGGCAGCCGCCCCGGGAGACCGCCGCCCGCCGCCACTCCGTCTTCCTCGACGTCGAGCTGTGGAGCGACGACGCCGACGGGCACCGCACCTGGTCCTGCCCCTTCCTCGCCGCCGTGTGGCAGCTCGCCCGCCTCGGACTCCTGCGCGACGGGGGCGAGCCCGTCCTCGTCCCCCAGCCGCACACCGCCACCGGTTTCCCCGACGACTGGGACGAACTGCCCTCCCTGCTCCGGCTCAACGCCGGCGCGGACCCCTTCTCCGCCTACCGGACCTGCTCGGTCCTGCCCACCCGTTTCCTCCCCGTCGAGCACGCCGTCCGCGTGATCCTCGACCAGATCGAGGTGGACCCCGGCGCCCTGGAGCAGGTCGCCGAACGCTCCGGACGGGAGCGCACACCCGTCCCCGACTCGGTCGCCGACCGCGTCTCCTACGTCTACTGCTCGGGGCCCTGAGATGGGGCCGCGGGAGAGCACACCGCGCGCCGTCCTCCTCTGCGGCGAGGTCCGCACCTGCCTGCTGCCCGCCAGGCAGGCCCTCGACATCCGGTCCGCCGCCCAGCTCCTCGCCCTGCGCGCCGACGAACGCGTCCTGCTCTCCGAGCGCCCGGGTCTCTACGCGCGTTCCCCCGACACCCTCACCGGCGTCGACTGCCCGCTGCCCAGCGCCAACGGCGCCCGGATCCGCGCGGTCGGCACCGTCGCCGCACACGCCGCGCTCACCGAGGGGCGCGTCCTGCAGACCTCCGCCCACTTCCGGCTCCCCGCCGCCGGCCCCGACCAGCGGCGGCCGTGGGGCGAGTACCTGGTACGTCCCGGCGTGGTCGAACCCCTCGGCAAGCTGCCCCACGAGGCGGTCGCGCGGGGCGTGCTCGGCGGCGGGCGGCACGGCGACCTCGACGTCGGGCTGATCGCCGACGGACTGCTCACCCGGCTGCTGCGCCACGCCCTGCTCGACCAGCGCCCGCCCTTCAGGTCCCGGCCCACCCGGCTGCGCTGGGTGGCCCTGCCCGCCGCCCCGGGCGACGGCCCGTCCATCGAACGGTTCACCCTCGCCGAGGACGAACTGCGCACCGTGCGCCTGCGCGTGCCCGAGGGCACCACCGGTGCCGGCCTCGCCGCACTCTGCGAGGACCTCGCCCTGCACGACTGGCTGCTCACCACCGTCGTCCGCATGCTCGACGGCATCCGCCTCGGCGGCTCGGCCGCGCAGGACGCCACCGGCGTCGTCAGGGCGCTGCGGCCGGCCGTCGACCACCTGCTGCACCTGTGGATGCCCCGGGCCAGGGTCGCCAGGGACCTGGCCCCGCTGTGGGATCCGCTGGAGGAGCGGCCCGGCTTCAGCCGGCAGTGGCAGGCCCTGGTGCAGCGCATCCGCGACCAGCTCACCCTGCACGCCGTTCCCGCGCCCCACCGGGAGGTGGAATCGGTTCCCTGACCGGGCGCCGTCGCCTCCCACGCACATCACCGCACCCCGGTCCGCCCCGATCCGACGCGTATCCCAACGGGGGGAGAAGCGAGATGAGCACGGCACAGTCACCCCAACCCGACGACACGGCCCGCACCCCGGGCCCGGCCGACCTGAGGGGGGAGTCCCCCTGGGCGCGCATGCTGCTGGTCGCCCTGGTCGTCGGCGCCCTCTTCTGGAGCGTCACCGCGTTGCTGAGCCCGGACGACGGCACGCTGCGGCAGTTCGTGGCCGCCGTGCTCTGCGCCGGTGCCGCGCTGCTGGTCCAGTACGTCCTCGGCCTGGCCCCACGCCCGGGACACATCCGTCTGGAGGAGCACACCCGCCGGGTGGAGAGCGCCCTCGCCGAGAACACCGCCGCCGTACGGGAGGGACTGAACCGGTACGACGACGAGCTGAAGACCGGCCTGACCCGGCACACCGAGGACGTGAAACAGCTGGTCGAGACCCACGTCACGCAGGTGGACCACCGGCCCGCCGAGCCCTACCCCCAGCTGGACCGCGTCCGCATCGACAGCGTGCCCGACCTGGCCAAGGGCTTCGCCGACGTACTGCTGCCGGAACCCTCGATCCTGCACACCTTCGTCCACCTGGAGATGGCACGGGTGGTCGGCCACATGGCGGACCTCACCAACCAGAGCGCCGAGTGCCCCGGCGAGAACCACGACTGGATGCTCACCCTCACCCGCGCCGCCGAGCAGTCCATCTGCGCCACCAGCACCTCCGTCGACCGGGAGTTCTGGAACAGCGAGCCCGCCGGCCGCTACCTCGACGCCCAGCAGGAGGCGATCGACGGGCAGGGCGTGTCGGTGCGCCGGCTGTTCCTGCTGGAGAGCGCCCGCGAGCTGGACGACCGGCTGCTGCGGCTGTGCGAGGAGCAGGAACTGCGGCGCATCGACGTACGCGTGGCCGTCCTGCCCGAACTGCCCCCGCACCTCCAGCGCGGCACCACCAACGACTTCATCCTCTACGACGAGGAGGTGTCGTTCGAGATCGAGCAGGACCTGCGCGACGTCAACGTCCGCACCCGGCTCACCGCGCGCCAGGACTACGTACGGGACCGGCTGAAGCGCTTCAGGGAACTCTGGGACGCGGGCATGGGCCTGCGCGAGCTGGAGGTGCGGGTCGACGCGGAGGAGGACGGCAACTGGATGGTCGACCGGGCCTGACCGCGGCCCGGGTACTCCCCGGGGAGTAAGGACAGTCCCGCGTCACCCCGGGCAGTAGCCGCCGACTCGCCCTCACGCCCGACGTGCCGGCGCCCCGCCGCCGGAAGTCTGGAGATCTGCCCAGACATCCGACCGGAGGGAGGCCCGCCAGATGGGGGCCGTAAGGACAAGTGGGGGGCGACGGCGGGCCGTGCCCTGGCCGGTGCTCGGGCTGTGGATCGCCGTACTGGCGATCGCCTCGCCGTTCGCGTCGAAACTCTCGGACGTGCAGCGCGACCGCGCCGTCGACTACCTGCCGGCGAGCGCCGACTCGACCCAGGTCGCGAAGATCCAGGACCGGCTGCCGGGCGGCGAGGCCACCGAGATGGTCGTCGTCTACCACCGCGACGCCGGACTGACCGCCGCCGACCGGGCCACCGCCGCCGACCAGATCGCCGAGATCGCGGGCGCGCACCGGCTGACCGACCGCCCGGCCGGCATCCCGTCCAAGGACGGCAGCACCCTCATGTACCCGGTCGCCAGCACCGAGCCGGGCCAGGACGAGGAGGCCCGCGACGAACTGGTCAACGCCGCCATGTCCGGCTTCCCTTCGCGCAGTTTCCGTCAGGCCTCGGTGAGCGTGGTCTCCTGGGACGCCCGCGCGGCGTCCAGCGCCTGGACGATGCGGATGAGGTCGGTGGGGGCGGCGGCGAGGCGGACCGGTTCGCCCGCGTCGTCGAGTTCGGCGACGTGCCAGCCGCGGGGAACGGCTTCTCCGTCGCCGCCGCGCAGTCGCCGTACGCCCTGGAGGGTGAGCCGCCGCACCGGGATCGGTCGCGCCGCGAACCGTCCCGGGCCGGGGTGCGGAACGACCGCCGGCGGGTTGTCGCCGAGCACGATGTGGGTGCCGAAGTGGTTCGGATTGTAGTCGGTGCTCTCCAGGAAGCGGGCGGCGAGGAACACGTCTCCGGCAGCGGGCTCTCGGGGTGCGGCCCCGGATGCGGCTTCGTGGGGTGTTCGGATCCGGGTAGCGCGCCACGCCAGGACGAACAGGCCCGACGTGGCGAGCGTCCCCGCGGCCGCCCAGACGAGGAACCCGGTGGAGGTCGGCGGCCCCAGGGGGTGGAGGTAGCAGAGCGGCAGCAGCCACAGGGCCGTGGTGCCCAGAACGCCGAGGAACGGCAGCACCGACGGCAGCACCTCGTCGTCGGCAAGCCGTCGCCCGCGCCGGTGCACCAGTAGCCGGGCGGCCGGCCAGCCGGCGGCGAGGGCGAGCGTGGCCGCGATGACGGCCACCGATCCGGCGCTGGTGAAGTGCTCGCGCCAGACGTGGTGGTTCCCCGCGACCACCCTCACCTGACCGCGCCACCAGGTGAGTCGGACGCGGTCACCGGTGCGAAATCCCTGGGCTCCCTCGCGGGAGAGCGTGATCCGGTCCAGGGGCCGGCCGTTGACGAAGTACAGCCGGCTGGGCTGCTTCGCGCCGCCCACCTCGGTCCGCGCGATCACGGCGTCCTCGGTGGTCAGGCACTCGCGACTCTCGGCGGACGGCGTCCCGGCGGCACACGGCACGGCCGACGTCCACGCCTCCTTCGTCGCCCCGGTGACGGGCACGAACCACGCAGCCAACCCGGCGCCCGCGAGGAGCAGCACGCACAGGATCAACGGCACAGCGACCCCGCGCCCGCTGGTGCGCTTGGAGATGACGGCGAGATGGTCCGACTCGGGCTCCCCGTGACGACGGTGAAGCGTTCGCAGCGCCTCGAGCGTCGCGTCGAAGTCCGGCCGGTCCTCCCGGGATACGGACAGCGGCAGGGGCAGCCGTCGGGTGCGGCCGTCGCGCCCCAGCATGCCGACGCGGAAGTACTCCTCTCCGTGCCGCCCGTACTGGATGTGGACGCGCAGATCGGCGATGTCGTGCCACGGCACGTCTCTGCGGCGGCGCAGCCGCGAGCCGGTGTGCACGCCGTAGGCGTCCGCTCTCACCTCCAGGGTGACGGCGTGGAGGAACGCGACACCCACCAGAGCGGCCAGCAGTCCGCCGCCCACCCACCAGTCCACGAACTCGCCCGAGTACACCAGGCGTCCCGCAGCCAGGACAGCCCCGGCCGCGCCCAGCCCTACGAACACCCACAAGGGCCGGGTACGCGGGGGGCGGCAGATCACTTCCTCGCCGGCAGTCATGTGTGCAGCGTGCCACCGATGCCGCCATGGACGCTTGTACGGTCCCCGGCAGTCTTCCGGTCCTTGAGGCTGCCGGGGGGCGGTCGAGGGCGTCCCGTCGGCGACGTCATGACCGGCTGCCGCCGGCGGCCAGCACCGCCGCGAGGCCCTCTCGCAGATCCTTGACGAAGTACTCGGGGACCTCCAGCGACGGGAAGTGTCCCCCGGTCTCGGGCGTCCCCCATCGGACGATGTGCCGGAACCGCTCCTGCGCCCAGGGGCGCGGGCACTTCTCGATGTCCCGGGGGTACACACTGATCGCCGACGGGACGTCGACCCGGAGTCCGGGGTCGAGCGAGTCGTGGCTTTCGTAGTAGATGCGGGCTGCCGAAGCGCCGGTCCGCGTCAGCCAGTACAGGGTGACGTCGTCGAGGACGCGGTCCATGGAGATCGTCTCGAACGGGCTGTCCTCGGTGTCCGTCCACTCGTAGAACTTGTCGAGGATCCAGGCGAGCAGCCCGACCGGTGAGTCGACGAGCGCGTAGCCGATGGTCTGCGGCCGGGTCGCCTGCTGCTTCGCGTACGCCGCGCGGTGGTCCCAGAAATCGCGGGTCTGCTCGGTCCATTCGCGCTCGGCCGCCGTCAGTCCGTCCGTCGTCAACCCGGGCGGTGCCTGCGCGGTCACGGTGTGGATGCCGAGAACCTGCTCCGGGAACCTGCCGCCGAGGATCGTGGTGATCACGCCTCCCCAGTCGCCGCCGTGGGCCACGAACCTGTCGTAGCCGAGCCTTCCCATCAGTTCCACCCAGGCGGCCGCGATCCTCCCGGTTCCCCACCCGGTGGTGGCCGGCTTGTCGCTGTAACCGAAGCCGGGCAGCGACGGGGCTACGACGTGGAACGCCGGTGCGTCCGCGTCCTCCGGATCCGCCAGTTCGTCCACTACGTGGGCGAACTCGGCAACGCTGCCCGGCCAGCCATGGGTCAGGAGCAGCGGGGTGGCGTCCGCGCGGGCGGACCGGCGGTGCAGGAAGTGGATTCCCAGACCGTCGACGGTCGTGCGGAACTGTCCGATCCGGTTGAGGCGCGCCTCGAACGACCGCCAGTCGTACCCGGTGCGCCAGTAGTCGACGACGTCCACGAGGTCGGCGAGCGGAACGCCCTGTCCCCATCGGTGCGGGCCGGGCGCGGCGCGGTGGACCGTCTCGGCCTCCGGCAGCCGTGCCGCGGCCAGTCGTGCGCGCAGGTCGGCGAGGTCGCTGTCGCTCGCGTGGGCTTCGAATGCCCGCACGTCTGCCCGCACGTCGCTGGTTCGGCGATTCATGAGACCTCCTGGCCATCGGGGAACCGGCTAAGACGGTTCTAGTGGACTCCGACGCCGACGCGCAACCGGCTAAGGTGGTTCCATGCGTGATCAGTTCCCTGAGTTCCGTCTCGGCAAGGTGCTGGCGACCAGCTTCACGGCGACCCTGACGGAGCGGCGCGGCGACGCTGTGGAACGCATTCCCACGCCGAACCGGCTCGTCGACTGGCTGGCGGTGAGCGGCCTCGCCGTGGAGTCCTGCACCACCGCACAGCTCGCACGCGCTCGGGAGCTGAGGGAAGCGATTCACGCCGCCGCGACAGCGGCCGCGCGCCGCGACCCGCTTCCTGTCTCCGCTGTCCAGGTCATCAACGACCGCAGCACGCGGAGTCGGGCCGCGGCCGTCCTGACGCCCGAGGGCGAGCGGCGGTGGCGACTTGGCCCGGCTTCCTCAGTGGAGGACGCCCTGGGGGTGATCGCCGCCGACGCGATCGGCATCATCGCAGGCGAGCGAGACGGAAAGCTGGCCTTGTGCGCCTCGCCGACCTGCCGGGCCGCCTTCTTCGACACCAGCCAGAGCCGCACCCGCAAATGGTGCGAGATGAACACGTGCGGCAACCGCCAGAAGAAGGCACGCTTCAACGCCCACAAGCTGCGTCAGTCGCGGTAGGTCAGCCGCAGTAGGTGTCCGCGGCCGGCCGCTGTCCGGTCGCCAGGAAACGGGAGACGGTGCGGTCGCCGCAGGCGTTGCCGTTGGCGAGATAGGCGTCGTGGCCGGTGGAGTCCACGGTGACCATGACCGCGCGCGGGCCGAGCGCCTCCCGCATCTCCAGAGCGCCGCTGAGCGGGGTGGCGACGTCCCGCTCGTTCTGGACGAGCAGGATGTTGGACGGCCCCCGGCCGGTGATCCGCACCGGCGCCTCACGCGGCGGGTACGGCCAGGCGGCGCACAGCATCGCGTTGCGGGGCATCCCGGCGGTCAGCGGGAACTTGGCGCGGCTCTCGGCGACGTCCTTCTGGTACACCGTGGCGGACTTCGGCCAGGCGACGTCGTTGCAGAGCGTCCCGGCGCCCACGGCGGCGACGTTCTGCAGCACGGCCTCGGGCGGCGCCTCGGGCGCGGGCGGCACGGTGCCCTTCCGCGCGGCCAGCATCAGCTTGGCGAGCGCCGGGTAGCGGCTGGGGCGGTAGAGGCCGTCCAGCATCGCCTGGCGCAGCACGTTGCCGTTCAGCTCCTCCGGGTTGGCGCCTGGCCAGGGGATCGGCTCGCGGTCGAGCCGGGCGGCGAGCCGCAGGAACATCGGCCGTACGTCGGCGGCCCCGCGCGCCACGCGGTCGGGGTTGCCGGGCTCGGAGGCCCAGGCGGCGAAGTGCGGGAAGGTGTCCTCGACACCCTGCTCGTGCCCGGCCAGCCAGGCGCGGGAGACGCGGGCGGGGTCGGGGTTGTCGACGCTGTCCAGCACGACGCGGTCGGCGCGGTGCGGGAAGAGCTGCGCGTACACCGCGCCGACGTACGTCCCGTACGACACGCCCCACGCGGAGAGCTTCCGCTCGCCGAGCGCGGCCCGGAGACGGTCGATGTCGCGGGCCTCGTTGGCGGTGCTGAGGTGCCTGATCAGCTCGCCGCCGCTGCTGGCGCAGGCGTCGGCCGTACGCCGGGCGGTGGTCATGTTCCCGTCCACCGAGCCGTCGGGGGCGGGCCAGGGACGGAGCTTGGAGGTGGCGAGGTCGCCGTACTCCAGCCCGCAGCTCACGGAGGTGGACGGGGCGAGGCCGCGCGGGGCGAACCCGATCAGGTCGTGGGAGTCCCGTACCTCCTGCGGCAGCTTCTGCCCCTTCCCCGAAGGGTCGTTCAGGCTGGAGCCGCCCGGCCCCCCGGGGATGAGCAGCAGCGCCCCGCGCCGGGCGTCCGGATTCTCGCTCGGGATGCGCGAGACGGCGATGTCGATGAGCGGGCTGTCGGGATCGGCGTAGTCCATGGGGACCTGGAGGGTGGCGCACTGCTGACGGGGGTCGGCGGCGCCGCCCTCGCAGGCGGTCCAGGTGAGTGACGTGGACGGGCCGGCGGTCGCCGATGCCGTGACCGGCGCGGTGATGCCGAGGAGGGCGGTGGACACGCCGACGAGAACGGCGTTACGGAGGATGCGCGTGGGCTGCGTCATGTGAGGAGCCTCGCGGATCTCCGGGGCCCTCCCCATCCGGGCAACTCCATGAAATCCAGGGGGGATTACCCCAGTATCGCCGGTCAGGTTCCACCCCGACCCGTCAGACGAGGAAGCTGTCGTGCGTCACCTGGAACTCCGCCGCCCGACGGTGCGAACGAACTCCGTCCAGGCGGCCGACCCGACGACGACCACCGGGCCGCCGGTCACCTTGCTGTCCCGGACGGGCACGACGCCGGGGACTCCGTCGGCGACCTCGACGCAGTTGCCGCCCTCGCCGTTGCTGTAGCTGCTCTTCGTCCAGCGGGCGTTGCTCAGGTCGTACTCGCGCATCGTCTGAAGTCCTCCGCCGCCGACTCGATCAGGGCCAGGGACGCCTCCGGCGACAGCGCGGCGACCCTGAGCAGATCGTATGCGCGCTGCGCCCGCTTCACCACGGCCGGGACGTCCACCAGCGTTCCCGAAAACGACGTCTCTGTATAGGCGACCGGGGGCGCATCCTCGAACTCCATGAGCCTCAAATCTCCGGTCATGGCCGCGTGCGCACCCGCCTCGTACGGGAGCACTGTCACCATCGCCGTGCGCTCACGCATCAGCCGTGCGATGTGATCCAGTTGTGCCGTCATGGCCTGCGAGCCGCCCATGGGGATCCGCAGCACGTTCTCGTGCAACGTCACCCAATACTCGGGCCTTGTAGCGTCGTCGAGGATCAGTGACCGTTCCAAGCGGGCGGTGACGATCTCATCGACGTAGGAGTCCGTCTTGAACGGATTGGCGGCGATCGTCACCGCGCGCGCGTACTGCCTCGTCTGGAGCAGCCCCGGCACAACCGTCGGCGCGAACTCACAGATCAGCGTGGCCAGCCGCTCCAGCTCCACCACATGGGCGAAGTAATCCGCATACCTTGGATCATCAATCAGCTTCCGGCACAGCCGCTCGAAAATACCGTCGGTTTGTAGCGCCTCGTCAATCCTCTGTGCCACATCCAGCTGAGGCTTGCGAATTGCCTGTTCGAACTGGCCGATGTAACCCCCGGACACGAATACCCGTGCCCCCAGCTCGACTTGGGTGATTCCGGCGTCCTCCCGCCGGCGTTTGAGTTCCGTGCCGAAGAACTCCCACGCCGCCTGCCGTGAACCGTTGGCCATAACCAACCCCCATGCACTGACCCGCACTTGTAGTGCGATGACTCCTGACGAGTGTAGGCACGGAGAGGCATTCTGGGGACACGAAGAGTGAAACCGTAAAGGGAAGGGGAACACGGTGGAGGCACGACACTCGGCGCTCTGCGTCGAAGAAGCGGAGGTAGCGGTGAAAGAATTGCGCGCAGCACTCGCGGAGGCAGGAATTACTCTTCCCTCCCTCGGGCTCGACCCGGTGAGTCTTGCGCGGGAGGCCCCCTGCCCACTCATCGAATTGGGGCGGTGTTCCGTCGAGACCGCGCAGCGACTCGCGGCGGCGCTGCGATGACGTACCCGCCCGTCGGTGCCTACGCCATCGACACCCGCACCGGTCGTGTCGGCCTCGTCATGGGGCACGAGGGGCCGTACGTCCAGATGCGCCCCTACGGCGGTGGCCGGGAGTGGGACGCCGAACCGGGTGACGTACGCCACGCCACCCCGTCCGAGCGGCTCAGCGCGGCGACGGCGTACACCAACGCCCGAAGTCGTGGCGAGGTGCCTTGAAGCATGCGCGAGAATGGGCGCCATGAGTCTGTTCCGCGACGACGGCATCGTGCTGCGCACCCAGAAGCTGGGTGAGGCGGACCGGATCATCACCTTGCTCACGCGCGGTCACGGACGCGTACGCGCCGTGGCGCGCGGGGTGCGGCGGACGAAGTCGAAGTTCGGGGCCAGGCTGGAGCCGTTCTCGCACGTGGACGTGCAGTTCTTCGCCAGGAACAGCGAGCTGGTCGGGCGCGGGCTGCCTCTGTGCACGCAGAGCGAGACCATCGCGCCGTACGGTGGCGGGATCGTCACCGACTACGCGCGCTACACCGCCGGGACGGCCATGCTGGAGACGGCCGAGCGGTTCACCGACCACGAGGGCGAGCCGGCGGTGCAGCAGTACCTGCTGCTGGTGGGCGCGCTGCGGACCCTCGCCCGGGGCGAGCACGCGCCGAACCTCGTGCTGGACGCGTTCCTGCTGCGCTCCCTCGCCGTGAACGGGTACGCCCCGACCTTCGGGGACTGCGCGAAGTGCGGCATGCCCGGTCCGAACCGGTTCTTCTCGGTCGGTTCGGGCGGCTCCGTCTGCGCCGACTGCCGGGTGCCCGGCAGCGTCGTACCCTCGCCGCAGGCCCTGGAGCTGCTCGGGGCGCTGCTCACGGGAGACTGGGGGACCGCGGACGCGTGCGAGCCGCGGTACGTCCGGGAGGGCAGCGGACTGGTGTCCGCCTACCTGCACTGGCACCTGGAGCGCGGCCTGCGCTCCCTGCGATACGTCGAGAAATCCTAGACAGCACAGCACAGTACGAGGAGACGAGAGACACATGGCCGTACGCGGGATCCTGGGGCGTCAGCGCCGGGACTACAGGACGCCGGAGCCGCACCCGTCCGGCGCGCGGCCCCCGAGGCTCGGCGAGCTGGTACCGGAGCATGTGGCGATCGTCATGGACGGCAACGGGCGCTGGGCCAAGGACCGCGGGCTGCCGCGCACCGAGGGGCACAAGGTCGGTGCCGAGCGGGTGCTGGACGTGCTCCAGGGCGGGATCGAGATGGGCGTCAAGAACATCTCGCTGTACGCCTTCTCCACCGAGAACTGGAAGCGGTCGCCGGACGAGGTGCGCTTCCTGATGAACTTCAACCGGGACTTCATCCGCAAGACCCGCGACCAGCTCGACGAGCTGGGGATCCGCGTGCGCTGGGTGGGGCGGATGCCGAAGCTGTGGAAGTCGGTCGCCAAGGAGCTCCAGGTCGCCCAGGAGCAGACCAAGGACAACGACCGGCTCACGCTGTACTTCTGCATGAACTACGGCGGGCGTGCCGAGATCGCCGACGCGGCGCAGGCCCTCG
Organism: Streptomyces sp. NPDC096048; assembly: GCF_044763415.1. Taxonomy (NCBI): domain Bacteria; kingdom Bacillati; phylum Actinomycetota; class Actinomycetes; order Kitasatosporales; family Streptomycetaceae; genus Streptomyces; species Streptomyces sp. NPDC096048. The sequence goes on along the minus strand of NZ_JBIWGG010000002.1, from coordinate 139,595 downwards.
CCGAGGACGTGCGGGCCGGGCGGCTCGACCCGTCGAAGGTCAACGAGAAGACGCTCGCGAAGTACCTGTACTACCCGGACATGCCGGACGTGGACCTGTTCCTGCGGCCGAGCGGGGAGCAGCGGACGTCCAACTACCTGCTCTGGCAGAGCGCGTACGCCGAGATGGTCTTCCAGGACGTGCTCTGGCCCGACTTCGACCGGCGCGACCTGTGGCGCGCCTGCCTGGAGTTCGCCTCCCGCGACCGCCGCTTCGGCGGCGCGATCCCCAACGAGGAGCTCCTCGCCATGGAGGGCAGGACGGAGGATTCCAGCCCGTCCGGCGTCTGAGCACGAGGCCGTTCAGGCCGAGAAGAGGGGCCCGGGGCGCAGCCCCGGCCCCCACCGGCTCAACCGCCGGAGGCACCCGCGCAGTCCGCGCACGTGCCGAAGATCTCCACCGTGTGCGCGACGTTGACGTAGCCGTGCTCGGCGGCGATGGCCTCCGCCCACTTCTCGACCGCGGGGCCCTCGACCTCCACCGCCTTGCCGCAGGTGCGGCAGACCAGGTGGTGATGGTGGTCGTCGGTGGAGCAGCGGCGGTAGACGGACTCGCCCTCGGCGGTGCGCAGGACGTCGACCTCGCCGGCGTCGGCGAGGGACTGCAGGGTGCGGTAGACCGTGGTGAGCCCGACCGAGTCGCCCTTGTGCTTGAGCATGTCGTGGAGCTCCTGTGCGCTGCGGAACTCCTCGACCTCCTGGAGGGCTGCCGACACGGCGGCCCGCTGCCGGGTGGCGCGGCCCTTCACGGGCGGTCCAGCGGTCGTCACCGGTACTCCTCCTCACGTCTGCCGTCTGGGCTTGCCGGGCCATTGTGCCAGCCCGGCAGGCCGGCAGTCAGACGCCGACCTCGTCGGTGGTCCCCCTGGTGGCCGGAATCTTGCACTCCGCCGGATCCGCGGCGGCCCGCGCCGCGGTGACCGCCCGCGCGCGTCGCCGGGCCAGTGGCGCCGCCAGCACGGTGAGCAGGACGAACGCGCCGATGGTGAGCAGCACGATGGTCGCGCCGGGCGGCACGTCCTGGTAGTACGACGTGACCGTGCCGCCGATGGTCACGCTGACGCCGATGGCGACGGAGACCGCGAAGGTGGCGGCGAAGCTGCGGGTGAGCTGCTGGGCGGCGGCGACCGGGACCACCATCAGGGCGGACACCAGCAGCAGCCCGACGACGCGCATCGCGACGGTCACCGTCACCGCCGCCGTGACGGCCGTCAGCAGGTTCAGCGCGCGCACCGGCAGGCCGGTGACCCGGGCGAACTCCTCGTCCTGGCTGACCGCGAACAGCTGGCGGCGCAGGCCGAGGGTGACGACGACCACGAAGGCGGCCAGCAGGCAGATCGCGGTCACGTCGGACTCGGAGACCGTCGACAGCGAGCCGAAGAGGTACGAGGTGAGGTTGGCGTTGGAGCCCGTCGGCGCGAGGTTGATGAACATCACGCCGCCGGCCATGCCGCCGTAGAAGAGCATGGCGAGGGCGATGTCGCCGCGGGTCTTGCCGTACCAGCGGATCAGCTCCATGAGGACCGCGCCGAGCACGGAGACCAGGGTGGCCATCCACACCGGGGACCAGGAGAGCAGGAAGCCGAGGCCGACGCCGGTCATCGCCACGTGGCCGATGCCGTCGCCCATGAGGGCCTGGCGGCGCTGGACCAGGTAGATGCCGACGGCGGGGGCGGTGATGCCGACCAGGACGGCCGCCAGCAGCGCCCGCTGCATGAAGGCGTAGTTCAGGATTTCCATCAGCTCAGCAGTCCCGTGCGGATCGGTTCGGCGCCCGCCGGTGCGTGCGGGTGTACGTGGTCGTGGCCGGGAAGCGCGTGCTGGCCGACCGCCTCGGGCGGCGGGCCGTCGTGCGTGACGCAGCCGTCGCGGAGCACCACCGCCCGGTCGATCAACGGCTCCAGGGGGCCGAGTTCGTGCAGTACCAGCAGGACGGTGGTGCCGGCCGCGACCTGCTTCCTGAGCGTCGCGGCCAGTACCTCCTGGCTGGCCAGGTCGACGCCCGCCATCGGCTCGTCCATGATCAGCAGCTCGGGTTCGGCGGCGAGCGCGCGGGCGATCAGCACGCGCTGGTGCTGGCCGCCGGAGAGGGCGTTCACGGAGTCCTTGGCCCGGTCCGCCATGCCGACCAGGTCGAGGGCTTGGCGTACGGCCTCGCGGTCGGCCTTGCGCAGGACGCCGAAGCGGGTGCGGGAGAGGCGGCCGGAGGAGACGATCTCGGTCACCGTCGCGGGGACGCCGCCCGCGGCCGTGGTGCGCTGCGGGACGTAGCCCACGCGCGCCCAGTCGCGGAAGCGGCGCCGCGGGGTGCCGAACAGTTCGATCTCGCCGGCCGTCACCGGCACCTGGCCGATGACCGTGCGTACGGCCGTGGACTTGCCCGAGCCGTTGGCGCCGAGCAGGGCCACGACCTCGCCGCCGCGCACGGTGAGGTCGATGCCACGCAGGACGGGGCGTGAGCCGAGTTCGGCGCGGACGCCGCGCAGGGATATGACGGTCTCGTCGCTCACGAGGTCCTCCGTAACGATCTGAACGCTCACTTGGCGCCGAGGGCGGCCTCTAGCGCCTTGAGGTTGGACTCCATGACCGCGAGGTAGTCGTCGCCCTTGGACTTGTCGGTGATGCCCTCCAGGGGGTCCAGGACATCGGTCTTCAGGCCGGCGTCCTTGGCGAGGGTCTTCGCGGTCTTGTCGGACACCAGTGTCTCGTAGAAGACGGTGGTGACGCCGTCGGCCTTGGCCTCCTCCTGGAGCTCCTTGATCCGGGCGGGGCTGGGCTCGCTCTCCGGGTCGAGGCCGTTGATGGCCTCCTGGGTGAGGCCGTAGCGCTCGGCGAGGTAGCCGAAGGCGGCGTGGTTGGTGAAGAAGACCTTGGTGTCGGTGTTCTTCAGGCCCTTCTCGTACGCCGTGTTCAGGCCGGCCAGCTTCTTCGCCAGCGCCTCGGCGTTCTTCCGGTAGTCGTCGGCGTGGTCCGGGTCGGCCTTCTCGAAGGCCTTGGCGACGCCTTCGGCGATCTCGGCGTACTTGACCGGGTCCAGCCAGACGTGCGGGTCGAGGGCGTGCTCCTCCTCCTCGGAGTGCTCCTCGGAGTGCCCCTCCTCGGCGTGCTCCTCGCCTCCGTGACCGTGGTCGTGCTCGACGCTCCCGTGGTCCTCCAGCGTCGTCAGCGTGGCCGCGTCGATCTTGGTCTTCACGCCGGACTGGGCGATGGCCTCGTCCACGGCGGGCTGGAGGGACTTCAGGTGGAGCACCGCGTCCGCCTCGCCCATCTCGGCGGTCTGCTTGGCGCTCAGCTCCAGGTCGTGCGGCTCCTGGCCGGGCTCGGTGAGGGTCGTGACGTTCACGTGCTCCCCGCCGATCTGCTGCGCGAGGTACTGCATCGGGTAGAACGACGCGACGACGTCGAACTTGTCCGTGTTGCCCGCCGCCGCGCTGTCGCTGGAGCAGGCGGAGAGGGTCCCCAGGCCGAGTGCGGTGGCCGCGGTGACTGCTATGCCGGATATGTGGCGTCGTCGTACGTTCATGGCATTCATTTTCAACAAATATGGAAACCGTTGTCAACAATGCCCGGTCACGACCGGTCGCGCGGAGGGGAGCCCCCCGATTTGGTCGCGGGGCAGTGCACGCCGGTAACCTGAAGCATTCTCTGGAAGCATCTCGCTTCGTCGCCCGTCGTCGTAATGAAGAGAGCACCGTGGCCGCCGACAAGATCGACACCATCGTCAGCCTGAGCAAGCGCCGTGGCTTCGTATTCCCGTGCAGTGAGATCTACGGCGGACAGCGCGCCGCCTGGGACTACGGTCCGCTGGGTGTCGAGCTCAAGGAGAACCTCAAGCGCCAGTGGTGGCGCTACATGGTCACCTCGCGCGAGGACGTCGTCGGTCTCGACTCGTCCGTGATCCTGGCCCCCGAGGTCTGGGTGGCCTCCGGCCACGTCGCGACCTTCACGGACCCGCTGACCGAGTGCACCTCCTGCCACAAGCGGTTCCGCGCGGACCACCTGGAAGAGGCCTACGAGGAGAAGAAGGGCCGCGCCCCGGAGAACGGCCTCGCCGACCTCAACTGCCCCAACTGCGGCAACAAGGGCACCTTCACCGAGCCCAAGCAGTTCTCGGGTCTGCTCTCCACCCACCTCGGCCCGACCCAGGACAGCGGCTCCGTCGCCTACCTGCGGCCCGAGACGGCCCAGGGCATCTTCACCAACTTCGCCCAGGTGCAGACCACGTCCCGCCGCAAGCCGCCGTTCGGTATCGCCCAGATGGGCAAGTCCTTCCGCAACGAGATCACGCCCGGCAACTTCATCTTCCGCACCCGCGAGTTCGAGCAGATGGAGATGGAGTTCTTCGTCAAGCCGGGCGAGGACGAGAAGTGGCAGGAGTACTGGATGGAGCAGCGCTGGAACTGGTACACCGGCCTCGGCATGCGTGAAGAGAACATGCGCTGGTTCGAGCACCCGGCCGAGAAGCTCTCCCACTACTCCAAGCGCACCGCCGACATCGAGTACCGCTTCCAGTTCGGCGGCAGCGAGTGGGGCGAGCTGGAGGGTGTCGCCAACCGGACGGACTACGACCTCTCCTCGCACTCCAAGGCCTCCGGCCAGGACCTCGCCTACTACGACCAGGAGGCCGGCGAGCGCTGGACGCCGTACGTCATCGAGCCGGCGGCCGGTGTCGGACGGGCGATGCTCGCCTTCCTGCTCGACGCGTACGTCGAGGACGAGGCGCCGAACGCCAAGGGCAAGATGGAGAAGCGCACGGTGCTGCGCCTCGACCCGCGCCTCGCGCCGGTGAAGGTCGCGGTGCTGCCGCTGTCCCGGAACCCGGAGCTGTCGCCCAAGGCCAAGGGCCTCGCCCAGGCGCTGCGGCAGAACTGGAACATCGAGTTCGACGACGCCGGTGCGATCGGGCGTCGTTACCGGCGCCAGGACGAGATCGGTACGCCGTACTGCGTGACGGTCGACTTCGACACGCTGGACGACAACGCGGTGACGGTGCGGGAGCGGGACACGATGAAGCAGGAGCGCGTGTCGCTGGACCAGATCGAGGGGTACCTCGCTTCGAGGCTCGTCGGCTGCTGACCGTTCGTCCCGGTCGCCGTACCAGGGGGCGCCGCCCCCTGGGCACCCCGGCCTTTGCCCACCCACCGCCCGACTCGGTCGGGCGTGGGGCGGGCGCCGCGGTTCTCGATTGGCCCCCGATAGAGGATCCCGAGTGGTCCTCTGCCGGGGGCCGTCGTGTTGCCAGGGTGGTGCTCATGAGCATCGCGTTCCTGCTGACCACCCTCGTGGTCGTCGCCACCCCCGGGACCGGGGTCGTCTACACCCTTGCCGCCGCCCTGTCCCGCGGGCGCCGCGCGAGTGCCGTCGCCGCCTTCGGGTGTGCGCTCGGCATCGTGCCGCACCTGCTGGCCACCGTCACCGGCGTCGCCGCGGTGCTGCACGCCAGTGCCACCGCCTTCCAGGTCCTCAAGTACGCCGGTGTGGCCTACCTGCTGTACATGGCGTGGGCCACCCTCCGGGACAAGGAGGCGCTCACGGTGGGGGAGGAGCGGGGCGAGCCCGTTCCGGCGCGGCGGGTGATCCTGCGGGGTGTGCTGATCAACATCCTGAACCCGAAGCTGACGTTGTTCTTCTTCGCCTTCCTGCCGCAGTTCGTGGACCCGGGCCAGGCCGGCGCCCTGCCGAGCATGCTGGTGCTGGGCGGCGTGTTCATGCTGGTGAGCTTCGTCGTGTTCGCCGGGTACGGCTTCCTGGCGGCGTCCGTGCGCAGCCACGTCATCTCCCGGCCGAGGGTGATGGCGTGCCTGCGGCGGAGCTTCGCCGGGTCGTTCGTGGCGCTGGGGGCGAAGCTGGCGTTCACGGCCCGGTGAGGGGGCGTCAGCGGCCCTGGAGGGCCTTGACGTTGTCGCCGAAGGTCCAGTTCTCCGAGCCGTCCCAGTTGATCGACCAGGTCATCAGGCCCTTGAGGGCGCCGTTGTAGTGGTTCCAGGCCTGGGCGACCCGGGACGGCGCCATGTGGCCGCCGCCCGCGCCGGGCTGGGCGGGCAGGCCCGGGACCTGCTTGTCGTAGGGGACGCGGATCGTCGTGCCCTGGATGACCAGGCCCTTGTCCAGGCAGTCGGTCTGCGCGGTGAAGCCCTGGACCGTGCCCGCCTGGTAGGAGTCGCCGGAACAGCCGTACATGCTGCCGTTGTAGTACTGCATGTTCAGCCACCACAGGCGGCCGTTGTCGGCGTACTTCTTGATGATCGGCAGGTACGCGCCCCAGATCGAGCCGTAGACCACGCTCCCGCCGGTGACGTAGGCGGTCTCCGGGGCCATGGTGAGGCCGAAGTCGGACGGCATGCGGGCCAGGACGCCGTCGATGACGCGGATCAGGTTGGCCTGGGACGTGGAGAGCCGGCCGATGTCGCCGCTGCCGACCAGGCCGGTCTCTATGTCGATGTCGATGCCGTCGAAGTTGTACTTCCTGAGGATCGGCACGATCGTGTCGACGAAGCGGTCGGCCACGGCGGCCGAGCCGAGGTCGATGCCGGCCGTCGCGCCGCCGATGGAGAGCAGGAGCGTCTGCCCGGACGCCTTGGCGGCGCACATCTCCGCGGGCGTCGCCACCTTCACGTCCCGGTCCATGCCGTCCTCCCACAGGGCCGTTCCGTCGGAGCGGATGACCGGGAAGGCCGCGTTGATCACGTTGTAACCGTGGGCGGCGATGCGGGAGTCGGTGATCGGGGTCCAGCCGAAGGGCGGGTGGACGCCGTTGGCGGCGCCGTCCCAGTTCTCCCAGTAGCCCTGGAGCACCTTGCCGGTGGGCTTCGACTTCACGGCGCAGGTGTCGGCGGCCGGGGAAGCGGCGCCGGCGTGAGCGGCCGCGGGAGTGGTCGACACGGTGGCGGCCGTCAGCGGGGCGAGGACGGTGGCCGCGAGTGCGGTGGCGAGCGGGCGGAGCTTGCGGCGGATCATGCCGGGCCTCCCGGTGGGGGTCGGTGAGGTGTCGTAGGCATGACAGTCGTCTTGGTCCAGACCTTTCGTCAAGAGGTCTGGACCGGAAAGTCCCCCGGGGTGAGCGCCCGAAGTGCGGGAACCCGGAGAAATGCGGAAGGTGAGGTTCCCAGGGTTCCCACAGCTTGCACAAGCTTGCACAGGCGAGGACGAACAGTCATGGCTGAGCAGAAATCGGCGCAGACGCTCCCGAGGCCGTTGCACGCGGCCGCGTCGGCGCTGCGGAAGGTTCCGGGCGCGGAGACGGTCGGCAGGGTCGCCGAGGGCGCACTGGACAGGATCGGGGCGGTGTCGCCGCGCGGGCGGCGTGCGGTCGTGTACACGGGGGCCGGGGTGCTGGGCATCGCCGGGTTGGTGGAGTGGCCGGTGGCGGCCACCGGGGCGGCGGTGGCGTGGCTGACCCGGCCACGGCCGCAGGAGTCGCCGGAGGCGAAGGCCGCGCGGGTGCTGCGGAACGGGGCGAAGGCTTCGGGTGGCGCCGAGGACGGCGACGGCTCGGGGAAGTCCGGTGCGGCTGGGACGGGTGCGGCCGGATCGCGTGCGGCCGGATCGCGTACGGCCGGAGGTACGGCCGGCACGGGTGCGGCCGGCACGGATACGGCGAAGAAGAGCCCCGCGCGGCGGGGCACCGCCAAGAAGACCGCGACCCAGGCCGCCGGCAGGAAGAGCACGGCGGCGAAGGGCACCGCGAAGACGAGCCCCGCCAAGAAGACGGCGGCGAAGAGCACGGCGGACAAGAGCACGGCGGACAAGAGCACGGCGGACAAGAGCACGACGGCCAAGAGCCCCGCCAAGAAGACGGCGGCGAAGAGCACCGCCGCGAAGAGCACCGCCAAGAAGGCCGCCGCGAAGAGCACCGCGGCGAAGAGCAGCACCACCAAGAAGAGCGCGGCGAAGAAGAGTCCCGCCAAGAAGAGCACCGCGAAGAAGGCCACGTCCGGGCCTTCCCGCGGTACGTCCTCCCGCGGCCGGAGCAAGAAGACCGCCGCGTCCACACGAAAGGCGGGCTGAGAGACAACGATGGTCGGTGGACTTCTGACGCGTTCCCAGGGCGCCGTCACCGGGATTGTGCTGGCCGGACCCCGGCTGCTCGCGCGCGGCACCGCCCCCGCGGTGGGTGCCGCGGCCGGCGCGGTGGCGGGCACCGCACGGGCCGGTGTGCGCGGCGCCGACTTCGCGGCGCGCGCGGCACGGGTCGCCCGCGCCGCGCTGCCGGGCGGCACCCGGGACTGGCGGGCCGGATCCCGGGCGCACCTCGAACTCCGGCCGGCCGAGACGGCGAAGGTCCGCCGGGCCGGCGGCACGGAACGCGTGGCGCGGCGGGTGGCGGCGGCACTGGCCGAGCACCCGGAGGTGCTGCTCGCCTACTGGGACACCGGCCTCGCCCGGCTGGTGGTGACCGCCACCGAGGAAGCACTCGCCGACCGCGTGGTGGACCGGGCCACCGAGCTGGCCGAACAGCACGGACTGACCCGGGTGGACCAGCAGGGTCCGGGCGATCCGGTGGAGGAGCCGGCCCACCCCGGCGACCCGGCCTCGGTGCGCGTCGCGGCCACGGCCCTCGGGGCCGACGCGCTGGGCATCGCCGCCGCCGTGACCGGCGCGCGCCTGCGGCTGCCGCCCTCGCCCCGCCTGGTGACGGCCGTGGCGACGCTGCTGCGCGAGAACCCGACCTTCCGCGCCTGGCTGCGCGAACGCCTCGGCGCCCAGGCCATGGACGTGGCACTGGCCGCCGCCAACGCCGCCGTCCACGGCGCCGGCCAGAGCCCCACCTCACTCGTGCTGGACGGGGCGCTTCGCGTCTGCCAGCTCACGGAGGCGGTGACCCGGACGGCGACCTTCGAGGTCGTGCACGACCAGCTGTGCGCGCCGGGCCGGATCAGCCTGCCCGCCGACCCCGCCCTGCGCCCGCCGCTGCAGAGCACTCCGGCGCAGGACTACGCCGCCCACGCCTCGACCGGCAGTGTGGCGGGCGCGTTGGCGACCCTGCTGGTCAAGCACGACGTGGCCGAGGCCGCCGAGGCGGTACTGGCCGGATCGCCCAAGGCCGCGCGCTACGGGCCCGCCGCCTTCCACGCCGTACTGAGCGCCGCGCTGTCGCGTACCGGTGTGCTGGTGCGCGACCCCGAACGGCTGCGGCAACTGGAGATGGCGGCCACCGTCGTCCTGCATCCGAGCGCCTTGCGGGCGCCGGAGGCGGGCGCGGACCCGTGGACCGAGGACGTACTGGACGCGGCGCGGCGCGCGGGACTGCGCGTGGTGATGGTGGAGGACCCGGCGCTGGCCGACTTCACCGGCCTCGCGGACCAGGTCGTCAGCGCCGAGCGCCCGCTCAGGGAGGTCGTGGACGAACTGCGCGCCGAAGGCGGCGTGATCACGGTCGTACGGCCCCGGCCCGGCGACGACGAGACGGTGGCGGCCGGACTGCTCGGCGGCGACGTGGCCGTCGCGCTGGCCGACGCGGACGCCCCGGTGGCGTGGGGCGCGGACGTGCTCGCTCCGCAAGGGCTCGCCGACGTGTGGAGGCTGCTGCGGGCGGTGCCGGCGGCCCGCGCGATCGGGCGCCGGTCGCAGACCCTGGCCCGGTCCGGGGCCGCGCTGTCCGGGCTGCTGGTCGCGGTCGGCGAGGCGCGCGAGAAGGGCAAGAACGGTGGCAAGGGCGGCTATTCGGCGCTGCCCGGGCTGCGGCACGCGCCCGTCGACGTGAGCGCGGCGGCGGCCCTGCTGTCCGGGACGCGTGCCGCACTCGGCGTGGCGATGGCCCGCGCCCCGCACCCCCGGGCACGGGTGGCGTGGCACACGCTGGACCCCGCGGGCGTGCGGGAGCGCCTGGACCGGGAGAAGGAGCCGGAGCCGTCCTTCGCCGAGCAGCTGACGGCCAGGGCGCGCGCGGCGGCCGACCGGGCGGGCCGGGTCCGCGTTCTCGCCCCGGTGAAGTGGACGTGGCAACTGGGGCAGGCCGTGCGGGGCGAGCTGGACGATCCGCTCACCCCGGTGCTGGCGGTCGGCTCGGCGGCCGAGGCGATCCTCGGCTCCGTCATGGACGCGCTGCTCGTCGTCGGCGCGCTCGACCTGAACGCGCTGGTCGGCGGCTTCCAGCGGTTGCGGGCCGAGCGGGCGCTGTCCGGGCTGCTCGCGCAGCAGAAGCAGAAGGCGCGGGTCGCCGAGGAGGAGACGCACGACCCGTCGGTCGAGCCGATCGTCGTGGACGCCGCCAAGCTGCACCCGGGCCACATCGTGGAACTGAAGGCGGACGACGTCGTGCCCGCCGACGCCCGGCTGCTGTGGGAGGACGGCCTGGAGGTCGACGAGTCCGCGCTGACCGGTGAGTCGCTGCCGGTGGACAAGTGCGTGGACCCGGTGACCGACGCCCCCGTGGCCGAGCGGCACTGCATGGTCTTCGAGGGCACGACCGTGGTGGCCGGCCGCGCCCAGGCGGTCGTCGTGGACACGGGGGAGCACACCGAGGCCGCGCGGGCGGTCTCGCTGGCCGCCCGTACGCCCTCGGCGGCCGGAGTGCAGGCCAGGCTCCAGGAGTTGACCCGCAAGGCGCTGCCGCTGACGCTGGCGGGCGGGGCCGCGGTGACCGGCCTCTCGCTGCTGCGCGGGACGCCCATCCGGCAGGCCGTCGCCGGTGGCGTGTCGGTGGCGGTGGCCGCTGTGCCCGAGGGTTTGCCGCTGGTGGCGACGGTGGCACAGCTGGCGGCGGCCCGCCGGCTCAGCCGACGCGGCGTCCTCGTGCGCACCCCGCGCACGCTGGAGGCGCTGGGCCGCATGGACACCATCTGCTTCGACAAGACCGGCACGCTCACCGAGAACAAGCTGCGGGTGTCGCGGGTGGCGGGCGCCGACGGCACGGTCCGCAAGGCGGCCGACCCGGACGCCGCCGACGCCGTACGGGTCGCGGCGCGCGCCTGCCCCCGCCTGAACGGCGACGGTGCCCGGCCCACCCACGCCACCGACGAGGCCGTACTCGGCGCCGCGGGGCCGGACCCGGCGTGGACCCAGGAGGAGGGCCTGCCCTTCGAGACCTCGCGCGGCTACGCCGCCGCCGTCGGACGGGACGGGGACGGAGCGCCGGTGCTGGTGGTCAAGGGCGCCCCGGAGACCGTGCTGCCCGCCTGTGCCGACCTGCCGTCGCACGCCACGGAGGTCGCGCAGACGCTGGCCCGCGACGGGCTGCGCATCATCGCGGTGGCCAGCCGGCCCCTGCGCAAGGGCGAGAAGGCGGCCGACGTCCTCGAGAAGGAGCCGGAGAAGCTGGAGTTCACGGGGATGCTCGGGCTGGCCGACGTGGCGCGCGAGACGTCCCCGGCGCTGGTGCGCGGGCTGCGCGAGGCGGGCGTACGGCCCGTGGTGCTGACCGGCGACCATCCGCAGACCGCCCACGCCATCGCCGTGGACCTGGGCTGGCCCGAGGACGCGGTCGTGGTCACCGGCGACGAACTCGCCGCCGCCGACCGCACGGCGCGCTCCCGGATGCTGCGCGACGCGGACGTCGTGGCCCGGGTGGCGCCCGAGCAGAAGCTCCAGGTCGTCGAGTCCCTGCGGGACGCCGGACGGGTCGTCGGCATGGTCGGCGACGGCGCCAACGACGCCGCCGCCATCCGCGCCGCCGATATCGGCGTCGGCATCAGCGCCCGCGGCTCGGCCGCCGCGCGCAACGCCGCGGACCTGGTCGTCACCGGCGACGACCTGCTGGTCCTGGTGGAGGCGGTACGGGAGGGCCGGGCCCTGTGGCACAGCGTCGCCGACGCCATCGCCATCCTGATCGGCGGCAACGCGGGCGAGGTCGGCTTCGGCATCCTCGGCACCGTCCTCGGCGGCGCGGCGCCGCTGTCCACCCGTCAGATGCTGCTGGTCAACCTGTTCACCGACCTGTTCCCCGCGATGGCGGTGGCGGTGACGGAGACGGGGGACCCCGAGCAGGAGGACGCCGACGCGGGCGCGCCGCTCGGTACGGCGGTGCTGGGCGAGCCCTTGATCCGCCAGATCCGGCACCGGGCCATGACGACCGCGCTCGGCGCGACCGCGGCCTGGCTGTTCGGCCGCTTCACCCCGGGCACGGCGCGCCGCTCGACGACGATGGCCCTGTGCGCCGTGGTCGGCACCCAGCTCGCCCAGACCCTGGCCGACCGCCGGGGCAGCCGCCTGGTGCAGGTCACGTCCCTCGGCTCCGCGGCCGCGCTGGTCGCCCTGGTCCAGACCCCGGGCGCCAGCCAGCTCTTCGGCTGCACCCCGCTGGGCCCGGTCGCCTGGGCGGGCGTGGCGGCGGCGATCACCCTGGCGCTGGCGGGCCAGCGGGCGCTGCCGCAGGTGGAGGAGGCGGTCGTGAAGTACTGGCCGAAGGTGGCGGAGCGGTTGCCGGCGGCGGTGCGGTGACGCGGCCGGTGCGGCCCCTCGCGGCGTCGGTGCGGGGGAAAACACGGTGCGGTGGCGGTGGCGGCCGGGGCACGATGCGGGGGTTCGCCGCGGCTCACCGAAGGGCATGCCCGTGCTTTCCCTGGACCGGATCCGGACACTTCTGCGCGAACACGATGATCCGCACCACCGGGAACGCCCCAGGGACTTCGGCCCGGAGGACTCGGCGCACCGCTTCGCCCGGCTCACCGGCGCGATGCAGCAACGCTTCGGGCCGTCCTGCACGAGTGGCCTGTACCAGGACGCCGGCGTCTACGGCGTCGTCTCCGTTCCCGCGGCGGCGACCGGCCGCGGGAGGCTGTGGGTCGAGTTGAGCAACTTCGGCGGTTTCGTCTGCGCGGGAACGGGCGCCGACTGGAGCGCGGCCGGCGCGGCGGAGGGTCTGGACGTCGAGTTCGTGAGGTGGCTCGACGAGCTGTGTACGGCGGCGGGGTGCGTCTACGTCCCGCTCGATGTCCTGCTCGAACCGTACGACGGACCGACCCCGACCCTGGCGGACGAGGACAGGACCTTCGTGGAGGCACTCGCGGCGGCGGGCCACGACGTCGCGGACGACGAGGAAGAGCCGGCGCCGCCGGTCTGGGCCGACCGGTACTTCCAGTGGGTGTAGCAGGCGCTCAGGCCCCCGTCCGCGCCGCCTCCCGCGCCTCCGGTGACTCCAGGCGCTCCGCCGTCCGCTCGGCCGTGCGGTGGGCCCAGCGGCCGTTCGTGACGGCGCCGAGGAGCAGGACCGCGAGGCCGCAGGCGGCCAGGATCCACCAGCCGGGGCGGGCGGCGGAGACGAAGGCGGCGCGGTACGACGACGCGCCCACGCCCGCCGCCAGCACCGCGCCGACCACCGCCACGCCCAGGGTCTGGCCCAGCTGGCGGCTGGTGGAGGCGACGGCCGCGGCGACCCCCGCCTGGGCGCGGGGCATGCCCGAGACCGCGGTGTTGGTGATGGGCGCGTTGACGAAGCCGAAGCCGACGCCGAAGAGGACGTAGCCGATGAAGAGGGTGACGTTCGACGTCTCGGCCTCGAAGGCCGCGAACAGCACCCCGCTCACGGTCAGCGCGCCGCCCGCGATCAGCAGCGGCAGCCGTGGCCCCCGGGTGCCGACCAGCCGCCCGGACAGCGGGGCGCACAGGAAGGTCGGCACGGCCATCGGCAGCATCCACAACCCGGCGTGCAGGGCGCTCAGTCCGCGCACGTTCTGGAGGTACAGCGTGGACAGGAACAGGAAGCCGCCCAGCGCGGCGAAGGCGCTGACCGCGATCACGGTGGCTCCGCTGAACGGCGCCGAACGGAAGAAGCGCAGGTCGATGAGGGGTTCGGCGCGGCGGGGTTCGTAGCGGAGCAGGCCGAGCAGCGCGGCGAGGGCCAGGGCGGCGAACGGCAGTACCGTCGGGAGCCCGGCGTTCGGCGCCTCGATGATCGCGTACGTCAGGGAGCCGAACAGCACGATCACCATCAGCTGGCCCAGCGGGTCCGGGCGGCGGGCCTTCGGTGCCTGGGACTCGGGGACGTAGCGCAGGGTGAGGAGCAGGGCGGCGAGTCCCACCGGCAGGTTGACCCAGAAGATCGAGCGCCAGCCGACCGACTCCACCAGCAGGCCGCCCACCAGCGGGCCGGCGGCCATGGATATGCCGACGACCGCACCCCACACGCCGATCGCGCGGGCTCGCTCGCGCGGGTCGGTGAAGGTGTTGGTGATGATCGACATGGCCACCGGGTTGAGCATCGAACCGCCGACCGCCTGCATCATCCGGAACACCACCAGGGACGACAGGTCGGGCGCCAGCGAGCACAGCAGCGAGCCGAGGGTGAAGACGACCAGGCCGGTCATGAAGACCCGCTTGCGGCCGATCCGGTCGGCGGTGGAGCCGGCCAGCATCAGCAGCGCGGCCAGCACCAGCGTGTACGCGTCGATCGCCCACTGGAGGCCCGACGTGCTCGCGTCGAGATCGCGCTGCATGGCGGGCAGGGCCACGTTGAGGATGGTGTTGTCGATGCTCACGATCAGCAGGCTCATGCAGCAGATGGCGAGCACGAGCAGACGGCGGCGATGGGTGAGCTCCGGCATGACCGCTATCGTAGCTCGTTTCGATAGTGCGGTTAACTAATGACCTATACATGATCTTCGGCCCCGGGGTCCGGCGGCACTGCCCCGCGTACGTGACAATGGAGGAATGTCCACGCTCACCACGCCCGCCCCCGACACCACCACCCCGCCGTTGCGGGTCGGCCCGCACACCGTCGCGCCGCCCGTCGTCCTGGCCCCGATGGCCGGGATCACCAACGCGCCCTTCCGCACCCTGTGCAGGGAGTTCAGTGGCGGCAAGGGCCTGTTCGTGAGCGAGATGATCACGACCCGGGCGCTGGTCGAGCGCAACGAGAAGACCATGCAGCTGATCCACTTCGACGCGACCGAGACCCCGCGCTCGATCCAGCTGTACGGCGTCGACCCCGCGACCGTCGGCAAGGCCGTCCGCATGATCGCGGAGGAGGGCCTCGCCGACCACATCGACCTGAACTTCGGCTGCCCCGTGCCCAAGGTGACCCGCAAGGGCGGCGGCTCGGCGCTCCCGTACAAGCGGAACCTGCTGCGGGCCATCGTCCACGAGGCCGTGAGCGGCGCCGGTGACCTGCCCGTCACCATGAAGATGCGCAAGGGCATCGACGACGACCACCTGACCTACCTCGACGCCGGGCGGATCGCCGTGGAGGAGGGCGTGACCGCCATCGCCCTGCACGGCCGCACCACCGCCCAGCACTACGGCGGCACCGCCGACTGGGACGCCATCGCGCGCCTGAAGGAGCACGTCCCGGAGATCCCCGTGCTCGGCAACGGCGACATCTGGTCCGCCGGGGACGCGCTGCGCATGGTCCGCGAGACCGGCTGCGACGGCGTCGTGGTCGGGCGGGGCTGCCTCGGGCGGCCGTGGCTCTTCGCCGACCTGGTGGCCGCCTTCGAGGGGCGTACGGAAGACTACGTGCGGCCCACGCTGCGCGAGG
The DNA here is from genome assembly GCF_044763415.1 of Streptomyces sp. NPDC096048. NCBI lineage: Bacteria > Bacillati > Actinomycetota > Actinomycetes > Kitasatosporales > Streptomycetaceae > Streptomyces > Streptomyces sp. NPDC096048. The sequence goes on along the minus strand of NZ_JBIWGG010000002.1, from coordinate 124,145 downwards.
TCGCCGACGTGATGGTCCGGCACGCCACCCTGCTCGGCGAGTGGATCGGTGACGAGGCGCGCGGCGTCATCGACTTCCGCAAGCACGTCGCCTGGTACCTCAAGGGCTTCGCGGTCGGCTCCGAGATGCGCAAGCGGCTCGCCGTCACCTCCTCCCTGGAGGCGCTGCGCGCCGGCCTCGACGAACTCGACCTCGACCAGCCCTGGCCCACCGGTGCCGACGGCCCCCGCGGCCGCACGTCCGGCAACAACCGGGTGGTCCTGCCGGACGGCTGGCTCAAGGACCCGTACGACTGCGCGGGCGTCGGCGACGAGGCGGAGCTGGACACCTCCGGCGGCTGATCAGCCCTCGGTGGGGTGCGGGACGGAGCCGTAGGCCGTCAGGAAGCGGTCGCGGAAGGAGTCCATCTTCCACACCGGGGCGTCCTGGGCGGGCTTGAGCCCCTCCGTCCAGTTCCAGTCGGCGATCGCGTCGAGCACCTCCGGGTCCTTGGCGACGATGGAGACGGGGACGTCCCGGCTCGCCTTGTCGCCGCTGACGCGGGTGATCGGCTGGTGGTCGCCGAGGAAGACGAGGACGGTGTCGTCGGTGCCGTAGCGCTCCAGCCACTGGGTGAGGCTGGTGACCGAGTACTCGACCGACCTGCCGTACGCCTCCTTGGACCGTGCGGAGTCGGCGATGACGTCCGCCGCCTCCTCGCCGGACTCCTCGATGCCGTCGAAGACCGAGCCGTCGCCGATCTCGTCCCAGCCGACCAGCTCCGGCAGCGGCGCCCAGGGCTGGTGGCTGGAGGTCAGGATGATCTCCGCCATCAGCGGCCGGTCGCGCTCCCTGCCGTGCTCCAGGCGCTGGAAGGCCTCCAGCGCGTACTGGTCCGGCATGGTGGACCAGCTGAACTTCGGCCCCTCGTAGCCGACGTCGAACGCGTCGTAGACCTTGTCGAGGCCGTACCACTCCGCCTCCGGCCAGGCCTTCTGCACACCCGGCATGACGCCGACCGTGTCCCAGTCGCCGGTCTTCCGGAACGCCTTGGTGAGGGTGAGGCGGTCGCCCGCGGTGACGGTGCGGTAGCGCTGCTGGTTGTCGACCCACAGACCTGACATGAAGGTGGAGTGGCCCAGCCAGCTGCTGCCCCCGTACGTGGCCGACGTCAGCCAGCCGCTCCGCGCCCGGTAGCCCGCCGCGGCCAGCGCCTTCGTGCTCGTGTCGAGGGTCCGGCCGACACCCGGTGCCATGACCGGGTCCTCGATGGCACTGCGGCCGTAGCTCTCGATGAACGTGAAGATCACGTCCTTGCCGCGCAGGTCCGGCACCAGTCGCGCGCCGGGGGTGGCGCCGAAGCGGTCGGCCTTCGCCTCCTTCGCGAAGGCCGCCTCGTCCCGCAGCGTGTCCGCCACCCGGTGCGCCTGCGCCTCCAGCGCGCCGGTGGCGCTCCTGGTGGCGACCGGCACGCCGAAGGTCTGCACGCCCAGCGCCACGCACGTCATCCACACGGTGGCCGCCAGCAGCGCGCCCCGGGCCGCCCGCTCCCGGTGCGCCGCGAGCAGCTCGCCGAGCCGGACCGCCGCCAGCGCCATGAGCACCAGCAGGAGCAGCACCCCCACTACCGCGCCCACCGCGGCCCAGGCCGCCGCCGCCCCGCCCATCGAGTCCGCCACGTAGGACCGGGCGTCGTCGAGCAGGCCCCAGTCCAGGACGACGTTGAAGCCCCGCCCGAGGTACTCGGTGAAGCCGATGTCGAGCAGGTTCAGCACGGTCAGCGCACCGAGGCCGACGCCGAACAGCGCCGCCAGCACCAGGCGCGGCACACGCGGCAGGCAGAGCAGCAGCACCGCCCCGATGACCGCCTCCGCCGGAATCCGGGCGAACCGGTTCGGCTCCAGGGCGACGAGGGTGTTCGGCAGCAGCAGCGCCCCGAGCACGAGAACGGCGGCGAGGGCGGTCGTGGTCCGGCGGACGGCGAGGGCGGCGCGCGGGTACCGGGCGCGCCAGGCGCGCCAGTGGGCCAGGCGGGCCTTGAGGGACGGGAGCGCGGCGGGGCCGGGTGTGTCGGGGGCGTCGGCGCTCTGCGGCGGCCGGCGGAAAGGCGTGATGACAGGCACCCGAAGGTCCTTCCGTACGTGACCCGGTGGACGGCGGGCCCGGCGAGGGGGCCGGACCCGCCGCCCTGTCGTACGTCCGCCGCGAGCGGTGTGTTCACCCCGGGCGCGAACACGTCCGCATGGTGAAATCCGACGGCGTGTGGCAGCGTGATTCTCGCCACCTCTGATAGGAGTAGCGCTCAGATGAGCAGATCTTGAGCGATTCCACTTCTCCAAAGTGTGGCACTGAGTGCCATGGCTTGATCGTTCATCGATCGAACTCAAACGTAGCGAATGGCGCTCAGAAGAGCGCTCGGTCGTGCTTGCAGGGTTTCATTCGTTCAAGAGGTGAAAACACAGATCGCCGGTCGCTTGCCAAGCCTTGACTTTCGATCCGCTGGCGGACGAGTGGTTACAGGCGCATGACGCGCAAGTGGACGTACCCAGGTGCCTTTGATCTGGGTACATTCCTCGCCGTCAGGGCAGCCACCGCGTCCTCGAGGAGTCGAGACCCGTGTCGGAAAACAAAGATCTCCAGGTAACGAACGCAACGAAGTTCGTTTACGACTTCACCGAGGGCAACAAGGACCTCAAGGACCTCCTCGGCGGCAAGGGCGCCAACCTCGCCGAGATGACCAACCTGGGTCTCCCGGTCCCTCCCGGCTTCACCATCACCACCGAGGCCTGCAAGACCTACCTCGACAGCGGCGAGGAGCCCGCGGCACTGCGCGACGAGGTGAGCGCGCACCTCGACGCCCTCGAAGCGAAGATGGGCAAGAAGCTCGGCCAGCCCGACAACCCCCTCCTCGTGTCGGTCCGCTCCGGAGCCAAGTTCTCCATGCCCGGCATGATGGACACGGTCCTCAACATCGGCCTCTCCGACAAGTCGGTGCAAGGCCTGGCCAAGCAGGCCGGCGACGACCGCTTCGCCTGGGACTCCTACCGGCGCCTGATCCAGATGTTCGGCAAGACCGTCCTCGGCGTCGACGGCGACCTCTTCGAGGAGGCGCTGGAGGCGGCGAAGGCGGCCAAGAAGGTCACGGTCGACACCGAGCTGGAGGCGGCCGACCTCAAGAAGCTGGTCACCAAGTTCAAGAAGATCGTCAAGACCGAGGCCGGCCGGGACTTCCCGCAGGACCCGCGCGAGCAGATGGACCTCGCCATCAAGGCCGTCTTCGACTCCTGGAACGGCGAGCGCGCCAAGCTCTACCGCCGCCAGGAGCGCATCCCGCACGACCTCGGCACCGCCGTCAACGTCTGCTCCATGGTCTTCGGCAACCTGGGCCCCGACTCCGGCACCGGCGTCGCCTTCACCCGCGACCCCGCCTCGGGACACCAAGGCGTCTACGGCGACTACCTGCAGAACGCCCAGGGCGAGGACGTCGTCGCGGGCATCCGCAACACCGTCGCCCTGGCGGAGCTGGAGCAGATCGACAAGAAGTCGTACGACCAGCTGATGCAGATCATGGAGACGCTGGAGAACCACTACCTGGACCTCTGCGACATCGAGTTCACCATCGAGCGCGGCCAGCTGTGGATGCTCCAGACCCGCGTCGGCAAGCGCACGGCGGGCGCGGCCTTCCGCATCGCCACCCAGCTCGTCGACCAGGGCCTGATCGACGAGGCCGAGGCGCTCCAGCGCGTCAACGGCGCCCAGCTGGCCCAGCTGATGTTCCCGCGCTTCGACGACGACGCGAAGGTCGAGAAGGTCGGCCGGGGCATCGCGGCCTCACCGGGCGCGGCGGTCGGCAAGGCGGTCTTCGACTCGTACACCGCCGTCAAATGGTCCCGCTCGGGCGAGAAGGTCATCCTGGTGCGCCGGGAGACCAACCCCGACGACCTGGACGGCATGATCGCCGCCGAGGGCATCCTGACCTCGCGCGGCGGCAAGACCTCCCACGCGGCCGTCGTCGCGCGCGGCATGGGCAAGACCTGTGTCTGCGGCGCGGAGGAGCTGGAGGTCGACACCAAGCGCCGCCGGATGACGGTGCCCGGCGGGCACGTCGTCGAGGAGGGCGACGTCATCTCCATCGACGGCTCCAGCGGCAAGGTGTACCTGGGTGAGGTCCCGGTCGTGCCGTCGCCGGTCGTCGAGTACTTCGAGGGCCGCATGCACGCGGGCGCCGAGGACGCCGACGAGCTGGTCGAGGCCGTGCACCGCATCATGGCCTTCGCCGACCGCAAGCGCCGGCTGCGGGTGCGCGCCAACGCCGACAACGCCGAGGACGCGCTGCGCGCCCGCCGGTTCGGCGCCCAGGGCATCGGACTGTGCCGCACCGAGCACATGTTCCTCGGCGACCGGCGCGAGCTGGTGGAGCGGCTGATCCTGGCCGACACCGAGGCCGAGCGCGAGGAGTCGCTGAAGGCGCTGCTGCCGCTCCAGAAGCAGGACTTCGTCCAGCTCTTCGAGTCGATGGACGGCCTCCCCGTCACCGTCCGCCTCCTCGACCCGCCGCTGCACGAGTTCCTGCCGGACATCACCGAGCTGTCGGTGCGCGTCGCGCTCGCCGAGTCCCGCCAGGAGCCGCACGAGAACGAGCTGCGCCTGCTCCAGGCCGTGCACCGCCTGCACGAGCAGAACCCGATGCTGGGCCTGCGCGGCGTCCGCCTCGGCCTGGTCATCCCCGGCCTGTTCACCATGCAGGTGCGGGCCATCGCCGAGGCCGCGGCCGAGCGCAAGGCGGCCAAGGGGGACCCGCGCGCCGAGATCATGATCCCGCTGGTCGGCACCGTCCAGGAGCTGGAGATCGTCCGCGACGAGGCCGACCAGGTCATCGCCGAGGTCGAGGCGGCCACGGGCGCCAAGCTCAAGCTGTCCATCGGCACGATGATCGAGCTGCCGCGTGCCGCGCTGACCGCCGGTCAGATCGCCGAGGCCGCGGAGTTCTTCTCCTTCGGCACCAACGACCTGACGCAGACCGTGTGGGGCTTCAGCCGCGACGACGTCGAGGCCAGCTTCTTCACGGCCTACCTGGAGAAGGGCATCTTCGGCGTCTCCCCGTTCGAGACGATCGACAAGGACGGCGTCGGGTCCCTGGTCGCCGCCGCCGCGAAGGCCGGCCGCGCCACCCGCCCCGACCTGAAGCTCGGCGTCTGCGGCGAGCACGGGGGCGACCCGGAGTCCGTCCACTTCTTCCACGAGGTCGGCCTGGACTACGTCTCCTGCTCCCCGTTCCGGATCCCGGTGGCCCGCCTGGAGGCCGGGCGCGCGGCGTCGCAGTCGAAGGGCAGCGACCACCGGTAAGCCCCTGAGAGGGGTCCGAGACCCCGGAGCCGCCGTCTGTCACCCGACCACCCTCACCGATCGGCGGCGGCTCCGGTCCACGGGAAAGGGCGGCACCCTGTGCGGGGGTGCCGCCCTTCGCGCTTGCCATCGCGCCTGCCTTCGTGCCGTGCCTTTGTGACGTGTTCGATGGTGTGAATTCCTGTGTGGTGAGCAGCAGGAAGCTGTCAGTGAAGTTTGAGAGCCCTGGCAGCGGACAGCGGCCCACACCGGAACGGTGGTTGGATGACCTCGACGGATCACAGGGAGACCGCCGGAACGACCGCCCCGCGCGGCGGCGAGCAGGTATCCGGAGTGCCGAGCCCCCGGACCGCCGCCGAGGCGAAGGTGCCCGAGGCCGGGCCCCCCGTCCGCAGGGACCGGCTCGCGGCGCTCGACGGACTGCGGTTCCTGGCGGCCCTGGCCGTGGTCTTCTTCCACTTCGTCGGCCAGGTGCCCTCCACGATGCGGACCATCTGGGGCCGCCCCGTCGGGGACGTCTTCCCCGAGGCCCACGGCTACTTCGCCTACGGCCGGCTCGGCGTCGAACTGTTCTTCCTGATCAGCGGGTTCGTCATCTGCATGAGCGCGTGGGGGCGCACCCCGCGCGACTTCTTCATCTCCCGCGTCACCCGGCTGTACCCGATGTACTGGGCGGCGATCGCGATCACGGCGTGCGTGGTCTACTTCGCCGACAACCCGTTCGGGCACCCGCATCCGCGTGTGCTGTTCGCCAACCTCACGATGCTGCAGACCCCGCTCGGCGTGGAGCACCTCGACTCCGTCTACTGGACGCTCTGGCCCGAGCTGTGCTTCTACCTCACCTTCGCGGTCGTGGTGTGGAAGGGCCTGACCTACCAGCGCGTGGTGATCTACTGCGGACTGTGGACGGTCGCCGCGGTGCTGGCCCCCAGTGCCGACATCCCGCTGCTGACGCTGCTGGTCAACCCGCCGTCAGCGCCGTACTTCATCGCGGGCACGGCCTTCTACCTCATGTACCGCTACCGGCCGACGCCGCTGCTCTGGGGCATCGTCGCCATGTCGTGGCTGGTGGCGCTGCACTACCTGCTGACGCCCGACGGGGGCCGTCTCAACTGGGACTCCTGGGCGCCGGGGCGCGCCTGGCTGGTCCTGGTGATCACGGTCTTCTTCCTGCTGATCGCCGCGGTCGCCCTCGGCTGGACCAGCCGGATCCGCTGGCGCGGGCTGACCGTCGCGGGCACGCTGACCTTCCCGCTGTACCTGCTGCACGACGCCATCGGCGTGAACCTCCTGCACCGCTTCGGCGACCGCGCCAACCCCTGGGCCGTGGTCGGGATCACCGTCGCCGCCCTGATCGCGCTGTCGTACGTCGTGCAGCGGTTCGTCGAGCGCCCCGTGGCGCGGGCCATGCGGCGCCGGCTGAGCAGCGCCGCGTTCAGTCTGAAGCCGCCGGCGCCCCGCCGTTGAGCGGACGGGGCGTAGGCGGCCGTAGGCGGCGTCAGCCGGCGCCGTTGCTCCGGCGCCGGCGCGTGGCCAGCAGCAGCCCGCCGCCGGCGAGCACGACGGCCGCGCCGCCCGCCGCGAGGTACGGCGTGGTGTCGTCGCCGCCGGTCTCCGCCAGGTCGGTGCCCTGCTGCCCGGCGGCCTCCTCGCCCCCGGCGTCGCCGTTCCCCGCGTTCTCGTCCTTCCCGGAGTCCCCGGAACCGGCCCCGTCGTCGGTGTCCTTGTCGTCGGCGGGCACGAAGTCGGCGGGCGGCCGGTCGCAGCCGACGCCGTCCTTGTCGCGGTCCAGGTGCTCGCCGTAGTGCTCGTCACCCTTCTGGATGTTGGAGTACCCGGCGTCGTACGCCTCGGTGCAGTTCTCGAAGGGGTGGTTGCCTTCGTGTGCCTGGGCGGCGGTCGGCAGGGCGGCGAGGGCCAGCGCGGCGACGGCCACGGCGACGGGCTTGCGGAGCAGCTTCATCGAGAGTCCCGGGAATGGTGTGGATGGGTGGATATGAGGTGACGAACGTATTGAGGTGCAGTAGATGTGGTGGCGATATGAACGACTCGTGATGTGAACGTGACGTGACCGGACGGTAGCTCTCCGCTCCGGGCCGCCGGGCGCGTACGGTGAGTCTGGTCCGACCAGGGAAGGAGCCGTGGATGACCGGCTGGACCGTGGGCGACATGCCCGGCCTGGACGGGCGCGTCGCCGTCGTCACCGGCGCCAACAGCGGCCTCGGCTACGTGGTGGCCCGGGAACTGGCGCGCAAGGGGGCGAGCGTGGTGCTCGCCTGCCGCAGCGAGGCGCGGGGGAGCGAGGCCGTCCGGCGCCTCGTCGGCGAGGTGCCGGACGCCGCCGTGGAACTGGCGCGGCTGGACCTCGGGGACCTGGCCTCCGTCCGGGAGTTCGCGTACGGGCTGCCGTACGACCGGGTCGATCTCCTCGTCAACAACGCCGGGGTGATGGCGCTGCCCTACGGGACGACGACGGACGGCTTCGAGACCCAGTTCGGCGTCAACCACCTGGGTCACTTCGCCCTCACCGGGCTGCTGCTGCCCACCCTGCTCGCCACGCCGGGCGCCCGGATCGTGACCGTCTCCAGCTTCCTGCACGCGCTGGCCAACATCGATCCGCGCGATCTCAACAACGTACGGCGGTACGGGCGCTGGACCGCCTACGCCCGTTCCAAGTCCGCCAATCTGCTCTTCACGCACGAACTGGCGCGGCGGCTCGCGGCACGGGGCGGTGCCTCGGACGTGCGTGCGCTCGCCGCCCATCCGGGATACGCGGAGACCGACCTGCCCACCGCCGGCCCCCGTGCCGAGGGGCGGCGGCTCGCCGAGCGGTTGATGGTGCTCGCCGGCCGGGTCGTCGCCCAGCCCGCCGAGGCGGGCGCGCTGCCCGTCCTGTACGCGGCGACCGCGCCCGGCGTCCCCTCCGACTCCTTCACCGGCCCGTCCTTCGCGATGTGGCGCGGGGCGCCCGCACCGTCCTGGCGGGCGCCCTGGACCACCGACGACGCGATGGGGGAGCGGCTGTGGGCCGCCTCCGAGCGGCTCACGGGCATCACCTACGAGGCGCTGGGGGCCTGAGCGCGCACCCGGCCGCCGCGACGGCGGCCGGGCCGCGCGGCTGGCTACGCCCGGAACGGCCCGCGCACCTCGTACGTGATCCCGCCGGAGGAGCTTCCGCTCGTCCCCCGCTGGCTGGAGAAGTACAGCCGCGTGCCGTCGGGCGAGAACGCCGGGCCCGTGATCTCCGAGCCGGACTGGCCGTCGATGCGCAGGAAGGGGGCGATCACGTCGCCCGGCGTGATCACGCAGATCTCCATGTTGCCGCCGTCCTCCGCCACGAACAGGTCGCCGGAGGAGCTGCCGGTGACGTTGTCCACGCCCTTCAGCGGGGCCGTGCCGGACGTCACCAGCGAGTCGTCGTAGGCCAGTTCGATGGTCTGCGCGGCCGCGTTGTACTGCCAGACGCGGTTGTCGCCCTTGGTCGTGAACCAGCAGGTGCCGTCCGCGTAGTAGCAGCCCTCGCCGCCGTTGAAGCGCTTGGCACCGGAGACCTGGCTCCGGGTGGCCGTGGCGCCGGACGGGTCGGGGACCCTCGCCCAGGTCACCGGGCCGCTGGTGGCCGACCCGGCGACCAGCACCTCCAGCGTGCCGGACGACAGGTCGCCCCAGGTCGTCGGGCGGAACCGGTAGAAGCAGCCGTCGCTCACGTCCTCCGTCAGGTACACGACCCGGCGGTCCGGGTCGGCCGCCGCCGCCTCGTGCTTGAAGCGGCCCATGGCGTCCCGCCGCACCGCGGCCTTCACGCCCCACGGGTCGGTCTCGTAGACGTAGCCGCGGTCCACCTCCTCGCAGGAGAGCCAGGTGTTCCACGGGGTCCTGCCGCCCGCGCAGTTCTGCCGGGTGCCGGACAGCACGCGGTACGCCGAGGTGACCGCCCCGCTGGAGGAGAACCGCACCGCGCTCGCGCCGCCGGAGGGGTTGATCTCCGAGTTGGAGACGTAGATCCAGCCGGTGCCGTCCGCGTAACAGGCGCCGCCGTCCGGCGCGTTGTGCCAGGTGTACGAGGTGCCCGCCACCTTCTGCCCGGAACGGGCGATCACCCTGCTGGTGAAGCCGCCGGGCAGCCTGATGCCGTTGGCGTCGGGCCCGCCGAGCGCCCCGTACGGGCCGCTGCCGGGCTGGGCGGGCGCGGCGTACGCGGCACCGCGCCACAGGGTTCCGCCGAGGACGGCCGAGCCGCCGACGATGGCCGTGCGCAGGAGGGTACGACGTTCCACTGCTGCCTCCGGGGGTCATGACCGGCCCCGCCGCCGGACGGCGGCGGGAGCGTGCGGCTTCGGACCCTAGGGCAGCTCGGTTGACAGTCCATGGACAATTCGTGACGGCTGGGCGGCGCGTCCCCTCAGCGGTCCACCGCCACCGCCGTGAACGTCGTCTCGGGCGTCTGCGGACTGGTGAAGCGCGCGTTGACCAGGTAGAGGCGGTCGCCGAAACGGGCGGCGGTGGCCGGGACGTCGAAGCGGGGGTCGGTGATCGTGCGGCGCAGGGTCGCCCGGCCCGCCCTCGCGTCCAGGTCCCACACGCTGACCAGGTTGAGCCGGTTCTGCACGACGTACAGCGTGCGGCCGACGCGGACCAGGCCGTCGCCGTTGACGACGTCGTCCGCGCCGACCAGGGGGATCCGGGTGGCGCGGCCGGTCCGGAGGCTGACGCGGTACAGCGCGCCCGCCGCCGTCCTGACGACGATCAGTCCGCGCCCGTCGGGGGTGGAGACGACGCCGTTGGCGTTGATGACGTCCGGCGTCTGCTCCCAGTCGCCGGTCAGCGGGAGGGCGCGCACGCCGCCGCGCCGGCCGCGCGGGACGCCGTACAGGACGGGACCGTACGAATCGGTGAACCAGGCGCGGTCGCCGAGCAGGACCACGTCGTTGACGAAGTGGCCGGTCGCCCCGGTGAGCCGGTGGGTGCGCAGCAGGTCGCCGGTGCGCGAGTCGATGATCCGCGCGGTGCCGGCGCCGCCCCCGGCGACGTACAGCAGGCCGTCGTGGTCCAGCTTCAGGCCGATGGCGGCGAGGCCCGTGGCACCCTCGTGGACGACGCGGCCCTCGCCGGTGCGCAGGTCGGTGCGGTAGACGGCGCCGTCGGCGCGCGAACCCATGTAGGCGTAGGGCCCGCGCCCGATGGTGATGCCCTCGGGCAGCCAGCCGTCGGGCAGCGGGAACTCCGTCGGCCACCTCGCCTCGCGGGCGGCGGCCTGGGCGGGGGCGGTACCGGCGGCCGCCGTCAGCGCGGCGACGGCGGCCCCGCCGAGCACCGCGCGCCGGGACGGCGGGGAAGGGTGGCTCCGAGTCATGGTGCGGTCCTCCGTGGGAGAAGGGTGTGGGACTCGATGAAACCCCGACGACCGGGCCGAGTTCGAGGCGTCGGCCGGGTTCGGCGGGAAACCGACAGCCGCCCCGGGCGCGGACACGGGGACCTCAGGCCGTCTGCCCGCCGTCCACCACCAGGTCGGTGCCCACCACCGACGCCGCGTCGTCCGACGCCAGGTACAGCACGGCCGCCGCGACCTCCGCCACCGACGAGACCCGGCCGAGCGGCGTCTCGTCGCGCATGCGCTCGGCCCGCCCCGCTTCCGTCTCGCCGGGCCGCAGGGACATGGAGGTCGCCGTGGCGCCCGGGCTGACGGCGTTGATACGGACCCCCTCCCCGATGTGGTCCAGGGCGGCGCCCCGCGTGAGCGCCGAGACGGCCGCCTTGGTGGCCGCGTAGGCGGCGGCGCCCGGGCTGCGCTTGTGCGCACCGAAGGTGGAGGCGATGTTCACGATCGTGCCGCCGCCCGGCTGGGTGCGCATCTGGCGCACCTCCGCCTGGAGGGCGAGGAACACGCCGGTGACGTTGATGTCGAGCTGCTCGTGCCAGTCCTGCTCGGGCAGATCGGCCACGGCGACTCCGCCGCGGAAGACGCCCGCGTTGTTGACGGCCACGTCGAGGGAGCCGAAGTGATCGACGGCGGCGTCCACGACGCCCCGTACGTCGGCGGCACGGGCGACGTCGGCGGTGACGGCGAGTGCCTTGCCGCCCGCCGCCTCGATCAGGGCCACCGTCTCGTCGAGCGGCTTTTGCCCGCGCCCGGTGACGACGACGTGCGCGCCCTCGGCGGCGAGGGCCAGGGCGACGGCCCGTCCGATACCGGAGCCCGCCCCGGTGACGAGGGCGGTCCTGTCGGTGAAGCGCTGGGTGGTCATGAATCTCCCCTTTTTCTTGACCGATCGTTTCATTATGAGGTCAGCGAGACGCCCCTCCGGAGAGGGGGTCCGGTGTCTCAGTCGAGCAGCGCGAGCGCCTGTTCCGCCGCGTCCCGCACCCGGGCCGGGTCCGGCGACGCCTTCCCGACCACCCGCAGCCCCTGGAGCAGTACCAGCAGCATGCGGGCGAGGGTCAGCGGGTCGCGGCAGGCGGGCAGTTCGCCCTGGGCGCGGGCCCGGACCAGCGTCGAGTGCAGCACGGTCTCCAGCTGGTCCCAGTTGCGCTCGACCCGCCGCGCGGCGACCGGGTCGTGCGGGGCCAGCTCGGCCGCGGTGTTCGTGACGAAGCAGCCGCGTTCCCGCAGGTCATCTGCGGTCGCCTCGGCGGCGTAGCGGCGCACCAGGGACCGTACGCCCGGCAGGGCCGGGCCCGGCCGGGCGAGTTCCTCCAGCAGTTCCGGGAGCAGTCCTCGCTCGTAGCGCTCCAGCGCCTTCAGGTACAGCTCGTGCTTGTTGCCGAAGGTCGCGTAGATGCTGGCGCGCCCGACGCCGAGATGCTCGACGAGGTCGGACATCGACGTCGCCTCGTAGCCGCGCCGCCAGAACAGCTCCAGGGCTGCCCGCAGCGCGGCGTCCGGATCGAACTCCTTGGTCCTGGCCACGCGTCGCAGCCTAGGGCTATCTGAAACGGTCAGTCAAGAACGGTGTGCTCAGGCCGCCTTCACCTCGTACGTCTCCACCCGCACCGCCTCGTCGTCCAGGCACTCCCCGGTCGCCAGGTCGAAGCGCTGTTTGAGCAGCGGGGAGGCGACGAACGGGCGGCCCCGGTGAGTGCCGGTCAGGCCGCGGGAGAGGACCGCCGCGCCGGTGAACGGGTCCCGGTTGTCGATGGCGTACAGCTCGCCGTTCCGGTCGCGGAACAGGGCCACCTGGCCGCCGTCCGGCAGCAGGGCCGCGACGCCCCGGCCCGGGAGCAGGGCGCCGAGGTCGCAGGCGGTGAACCAGTCGTCCGTCAGGCGCAGCCGTACCTTCAGGTCGGTCGTCTCGGGTGCCGTCGTCTCGGGTGCCAGGGTCATCGCCGGGTGCTTCCTTCCAGGAGGTCGTTCTCGAGGGCTTCCCCGGTGCGCCGCAGGCCGATGTTCAGCAGCGGCAGGTCGGGCTTCATCTGGTCGCGCTCGGGCACGAAGCCCACGACCGGGTCGGGGGTGTCGGGCGCGTTCACGAAGGACACGAACCGGGCCAGCCTCTCGGGGTCGTTGATGGTCTCGGCCCACTCGTCGCGGTAGTGCGAGACGTGGGCGGACATCAGGGACTCCAGCTCGTCGCAGATGCCGAGCGAGTCGTGCACGACGACGTCCCGCACGTGGTCCAGGCCGCCCGGGATGCGCTCCAGCCAGGTGGAGGTGCGCTCCAGTTTGTCGGCGGTGCGGATGTAGAACATCAGGAACCGGTCGATGAGGCGGACCAGTTCGGCGTCCGAGAGGTCCTGCGCGAGCAGGTCCGCGTGGCGCGGGGTGGCGCCGCCGTTGCCGCCGACGTACAGGTTCCAGCCGTTGGACGTGGCGATCACGCCGAAGTCCTTCGACTGGGCCTCGGCGCACTCGCGGGCGCATCCGGACACCGCCGACTTGAGTTTGTGCGGCGACCTCAGCCCCCGGTAGCGCAGCTCCAGGTCGATCGCCATCCGCACCGAGTCCTGGACGCCGTAGCGGCACCAGGTCTGGCCGACGCAGGACTTCACCGTGCGCAGCGACTTCCCGTACGCGTGCCCGGACTCGAAGCCGGCGTCCACCAGCCGCGCCCAGATCACCGGCAGCTGCTCGACGCGGGCACCGAACATGTCGATGCGCTGACCGCCGGTGATCTTCGTGTAGAGCCCGAAGTCCCGGGCGATCTCGCCGATGACGATCAGCTTCTCGGGGGCGATCTCGCCGCCGGGGATGCGCGGGACGACCGAATAGGAGCCGTTCTTCTGGAGGTTGGCCAGGAAGTGGTCGTTGGTGTCCTGGAGGGCCGCCTGCTCGCCTTCCAGGACATAGCCGCTCGCGCCGATCGCCGGGGCGAGGGAGGCGATGATCGAGCCGACCGTCGGCTTGCAGACCTCGCAGCCGTCACCACCCCGGGCGCCCTCCCGGCCGTGCCGGTCGAGGAGGTCCCGGTAGGAGGTGATCCGCAGGGCGCGGACGATCTCGTACAGCTCCTCGCGGGTCTGGGCGAAGCAGCCGCACAGGCCCTTGTCGACCTCGACGCCGCTCGCCTCCAGCTCGGCGGTGACCAGCTGGCCGAGCACCTTGACGCAGGAGCCGCAGCCGGTGCCGGCCTTGGTGCACTTCTTCACCTCGGGCACGGTCGTGCAGGAGTGCTCGGTCACCGCGCCGCGGATCGCGCCCTTGGTGACGTTGTGGCAGGAGCAGATCACCGCGTCGTCGGGGAGCGCGGACGGACCCAGCTGGGCCGGGGCCCCGGCACCGGCGGGCAGCACGAGGGACTCGGGGGCGACCGGCGGGACCGAGCCGGTGAAGGCGCGCAGCGTGCCGTACGCCTCCGCGTCGCCGACCAGGATGCCGCCGAGCAGCGTGCCGTCGCGACCGACGACCAGCTTCTTGTAGAGGCCCGCGCGGGAGTCGGAGTAGACGACGTCCAGGCAGTCCCCGGCGGTGCCGTGCGCGTCGCCGAAGGACGCCACGTCCACGCCGAGCAGCTTCAGCTTGGTGGACAGGTCGGCGCCGGTGAACGCCGCCTCGTCCCGGGCGATGGTCGCGGCGACCGTCTCGGCCTGCTCGTACCCGGGCGCCACCAGCCCGTACACCCGCCCGTCGGACGCCAGCGCGCACTCGCCGATCGCGAACACGTGCGCGTCGGTGACGGTACGGCACTGCTCGTCGACGCTGATGCCGCCGCGCTCACCGACTGCCAGACCGCAGTCCCGGGCCAGCTGGTCGCGGGGGCGGACACCGGCGCTGAACACCACGAGGTCGGTGGCGAGTTCGGAACCGTCCGACAGCTTCATGCCGGTGACGGCGCCCGACGCGTCGTCGACCACGATCTCCTGGGTGCCGACGCCCGTGTGGACGGACAGGCCCATGCCCTCGATGGTGCGCAGCAGCGCCGCGCCGCCGCCCTCGTCGACCTGGACCGGCATCAGGCGCGGCGCGAACTCCACGATGTGCGAGGTGAGCCCGAGGCCCTTGAGCGCCCCGGCCGCCTCCAGGCCGAGGAGTCCGCCGCCGACCACCGCGCCGGTCGTCGCGGTCTTCGCGTACTCCTCGATGGCGAGCAGGTCCTCGATCGTCCGGTAGACGAAGCAGCCCTCGGCGTCCTTGCCGGGGACCGGCGGGACGAAGGGGTAGGAGCCGGTGGCCAGCACCAGCACGTCGTACTCGACGACCAGCCCGGAACGGGCGGTCACCCTGCGGGCGTCCCGGTCGACGGTCACCGCCGGGTCGCCGACGCGCAGCTCGATGCCGTGCTCGTCGATGAAGGCCATGTCGGTCATCGACAGGTCGTCGGGGGTCTTGCCCGAGAAGTACGAGGTGAGCTGGACGCGGTCGTAGGCGGGCCGCGGCTCCTCGCACAGCACGACCACGCGGTGCGTGGCGGTCAGGCCGCGCTCGGCGAGCGCTTCGAGGAAGCGCTGGCCGACCATGCCGTGGCCGACGAGCACGATGGTGGGGGTGGGCCCCGGGGTGGCGGTCATCAGGAGCCTCCGTCATTGGTGAGCAGGTGGAGCAGGGGGCCGCCGTCGGACGGGAGCGGCTCTGCTCCCTCCCAGGCGCGCGCGAGCGCGCCGACGGTGCCGAGTTCGCCGACCAGGACCCCGCCGACCAGCCGGTCGTCGCGGACGACGACCTTGCGGTAGGTGCCCCGGGTGGCGTCGGCGAGCTGCACGACGTCGTCGCCGGGGCGGGGGTCGGTCTCGCCGAACGCGGCGAGGTCGAAGGGGCTGTCCGGCCCGAGGGGACTGCCGGACCCGGTGAGGGTGAGCCGGGTCAGGGACCGGGTGCCGGTGTAGCGGGCGGCCGTGTCGTCCCCGGCGAGCAGCTCGGCGAGCGCGCCGGCCTGTTCGAGGGCGGGCGCGGCCAGTCCGTACACGCGTCCCGCGTGCTGGGCGCAGTCGCCGACGGCGCGGATGTGCGGGTCGGACGTGCGCAGCTCGTCGTCGACGACCACGCCCTTCGCGACCTCCAGTCCCGCCGCCCGCGCGAGGCCGACGCGCGGCCGGACCCCGCACGCGAGGACGACCAGGTCGGCGCCGAGCGCGTACCCGTCGGCCATCTCCACCGACCGGACCGCCCCGCCGACCGAGCGCACGTCGCGTACCCGGCACTCGGTGTGCACCTCGACGCCGAGGTCCTCCAGGTGCCGCCGGACGAGCGCGGACGCGGCCGGGTCGAGCTGGCGCTCCATCAGCCGCTCGGACTGCTGGGCGAGGACGACCTGCGCGCCGCGCACGGCCAGTGCGCGGGCGGCGGAGACGCCCAGCAGCCCGCCCCCGATGACGACCGCCCGCGCCCCGTGCCGTACCGCCTTGGACAGCCCCAGGCAGTCGTCCATGGTGCGGAAGGCGTGTACGCCCTCGGGCAGTTCGCGGTCCGGGGTGAACAGGCCGCGCAGGGGCGGCAGTACGGCGTTGGAGCCGGTGGCCAGGACCAGGTGGTCGTACGCGATCACCGAGCCGTCGGCGCAGCGGACCGTCCGTCCGGCCCGGTCGATGCCGGTGACCCGGCCGCGCAGCAGTCCGGCGGGTGACGGCAGGGCGATCACCTCGGGGCTGTAGCGGCCGGCCAGCACCTCGGCGAGCAGCACCCGGTTGTACGGGCGGTGCTCCTCGTCGCCGAGCAGCAGCGCGGGCGTGCCGAGCTCACCGAGCCGCCGGGCGAGCGTCACGCCCGCGAGTCCGGCGCCGATCACCACCACACGCGTATTCGAGGTCATGGCACCGAGCGTGCGGTGCGGGTGTTACCCGGTGGCATCGCGTCTGTTTCCCGCGGGGAACGCTGCCCTCAGCGGGAGCGGGGGGTGGGTGTGAGGGCACCGGCGACCGACTTGCGACCGACTCGCGACCGGCCGGCGACCGACTAGCGACCGGCTAGCGCCCGGCCGGCGACCGGCTAGCGCCCGGCCGGCGACCGACTCGCGCCCGGCCGGCGACCGACTCGCGCCCGGCCGGCGAACGACTCGCGCCCGGCCGGCGAACGACTCGCGGCCGGGCGGCAACCTCAGAAGTCCCTCATCTTGATGGACGGCACATCCATCCCGTCCATAAGCTCGCGATCATGCCCGACATATCGCTGACCACGGTCGTCCTGCTCTGCCTCGCCGCCCTCGCGGCCGGCTGGATCGACGCCGTGGTCGGCGGCGGCGGGCTCCTGCTGCTCCCGGCGCTGTTGCTCGGGCTGCCCACCGGTACGCCGGCCGCGCACGCGCTGGGCACCAACAAGGCGGTCGCCATCGTCGGCACCACCGGCGCGGCGGTGACCTACGCCCGCAAGGCACCCGTGGACGTCCGCACGGCCGTCCGCATCGGACTGGCGGCGCTGGCCGGATCGTCGGGCGGGGCCTTCTTCGCGGCCGGGATGAGCACCGAGGTGCTCAAGCCGGTGATCATGGTGGTGCTGCTCGCGGTCGCGGCCTTCGTGATCCTGCGCCCGGCCTTCGGCACCGCTCCCGCCACCGGCCCGGTCACCCGCCGCCGGGTCTTCGCCGCGATCGGCCTCGCGGGCCTCGGCATCGGCTTCTACGACGGCCTCGTCGGCCCGGGCACGGGGACCTTCCTGGTCCTGGCCCTTACCGCCGTCCTCCACCTGGACCTGGTGACCGCCTCCGCCACCGCGAAGATCGTCAACTGCTGCACCAACGCGGGCGCCCTCGCCACGTTCGCCTGGCAGGGCGCCGTCCTGTGGCAGCTGGCCGTCCTGATGGCGGTCTTCAACCTCGCCGGTGGCATGTTCGGCGCGCACACGGCCCTGAAGAAGGGCAGCGGCTTCGTCCGGATCGTGCTGCTGACGGTCGTCTTCGCACTGGTGGCGAACCTGGCGTACGAGCAGTGGCTGGCCTAGGACTCCCTCTTCCCCCGCCGCAGATCCAGCAGCTCCACCATCCCGGTCGTGTCCTCCTCCCCGTGCCCCTCGGCGAGCCACCGCTCCATGAGCGCCATGTAGGGCGTCAGCAGCTCCGGGCTCACGCCCTGCTCCTCGGCCGTGCGCAGCAGCGTCGCGTTGCCCGCCACCTGCATGGCGAGGTTGGAGACGACGTCCTTGCCGTAGTCGCCGCTCGCCAGCTGTTCGGCGGCCAGGTGGGCGGAGCCGGTCATCGCGCCGAGCCACGACACCAGCAGCGGTGCGAAGTCCTTCGGGGCGATGTCCTCGGGGCCGATCAGCGCGAAGGCGTGCGTGATGCCCGCGAACATGCCGCTCATCGCGCTCAGCAGCGCCACGTCGTGCAGCGCCGCGAAGCCCGCGTCCTCGCCGACGTAACGCGTACCGGCCGGGACGGCGAGGGTGTCCCGGTGCTCCTCGAACAGGGCGGGGGAGCCGCTGTAGAAGACGTACCCGCCGGAGTCGGCGTCCCCGATCATCGGCGGTACGGCCATGATCCCGCCGTCCAGGAAACGGGCCCCGCGCTCCTTCGCCCACGCGGCGCGGGCACGGCCCTGGGCGGGCGTGCCGGTGGTGAGGTTCACCAGGTCCCGCCCGGACAGGCCGGCCCCGTCGATGGCCTCGCCGACCGAGGCGTCGTCGAGCAGGCAGGCGATCACCAGGCGGCTCGCGGCCACCGCCTCGGCCGCGCTCGCGGCGACCGTCGCACCGTCGGCCGCGAGGGCCTCGGCGCGGGCGGGGGTGCGGTTCCAGACGGTCACGGGGTGCCCGGCGGCGAGCCAGGCGCGGACCAGGGCGGTGCCCATGGCGCCGGTGCCGAGCACGGTGAGCGGGGTGCGCGGAATACGGGGAGCGGCTGCCGTGTCGGTGATGGTGTCGGTCGTCGTGTCGGTCATGGTGTTCAGGCTCCGCCGAGGGGGGCCGCCGCTCAAGTACGCACTTGGAAGTGGGTGGTTACCCCCGGGGAAGCATCCAGGCGGCGGCCCCAGGCGGCGGACACAGACATCGGACACAGACATCGGACACAGGCAGCGGACAGGGACAGGGACAGGACGGGGAGACGGGTATGGGAACCGGGACGGCACGGCGGCCGGGGGCGTACATCTGCGGGATCGACGCGGCGATGGACGTGATCGGCGGGAAGTGGAAGGGGCTCATCCTCTGGGCGCTGCACGAGCGGCCGTACCGCTTCGGTGCCCTGCGCCGGGAGCTGCCCGGCGTGACGGAGAAGGTGCTCACCGCGCAGCTGCGGGAGCTGGAGGCCGCCGGCATCGTGCACCGCGAGGAGTACCCCGAGGTGCCGCCGCGCGTGGAGTACTCGCTGACCGCCCGGGGCGTCGCCCTCAACGAGGCGCTGGCGCCGCTCGGCGCCTGGGGGAGGGCGAACGTGCTGAACGCGTCACCGGCTGCCGGTGAGGTGCGCGAAGACGACCACGTTCCCCTGGTAACCGGTGCTGCGTGAGTAGTCGCCGCCGCAGGTGATCACGCGCAGCTCGGGCCGGTTCGCCGCGCCGTACACCTTCCGGTCGGGGAAGTCCTTCGCGGCGTACACCTCCACCGCGTCGACCGTGAACACCGCGACGCCGCCGTCCCGCCGGTCGACCTCGATCGTGGCGCCCTTCTCCAGCGCGCCGAGCCGGTAGAAGACGGCGGGACCCTCGGCGTTGTCGACGTGCCCCGCGACGATCGCGGTGCCCGTCTCGCCGGGGGAGGTGCCGGCCTCGTACCACCCGGCCAGGTTCTCCTCCTCGGCGGGCGGCACGTCGAGGCTGCCGGACGGCGTCAGGCCGAGGCCCGTCATCGGCGCGTCCACGCCGATCGCCGGGATGCGGACGCGGTCCGGCGGCGAGGGCGGCAGCGCGGGCGCGGCGGCGGCCTCGCCGGTCTGTCCGGTGCGGGCCTGCGCGGCCGACGGCTGAGGCGGGGCCTCGGCCTGGGCGCCGCCGACGAGCAGCCACGCCCCGCAGCACAGGGCGCCCGCGGTGACGGCCGCTATCGCGGTGTTGCCGACCCTGCGCATGACGTCCCCTCTCCCTCGGGTCCCTCTGAAGGCCCCCTGCCCCCTCCGGGCCGCGAGGGGCGTCGGACCCGGAGGGGGTGGGGAAGTGCGGTACCGGCGGACGGGCAGCGGAGGGTGCCCGTCAGATCCCGTCGCCTCTCGCCCGGCGATGCAGGAGCCAGGTACCGCCCGCGGCGGCGACGGCAAGAGCCGCCACACCGGCCGCGGTCTGCACGGGGTCGGGGCCAAGAGCGCCCCCGACCCCCGTCTTCACGCTTCCTCTGGGATACACCTGCTCGCGGGCCGAGGTCAGCGTGACCACCAGGTCGCCCGTCACCCGCAGGCCGCTCCCGCCACAGGTCGCGACGATCTCGTACGTCCCCGGCTGCGCGCTCGGCGGCACCTCGAAGCGGCCCACCGAGCCGCCCTCGCCCGTGCCCGGCGCCAGCGGGAACGCACCGGCGCCCACCGCGCTGGCGTCGCCCGCCGCCGAGCCGCCCTCGCCGCACGCCGCCGTGGTCACCATGGCCGGCTCGCCCGGCACGACCGAGGACGGGTACACCTCCAAACCACCGGTCGCTGCGGCCTCCCCGGCGGAAGCGGACGCCGGGGCGGCGAGGCCGACGGCCGCGACGGCGAGCGCGGTACCGGTCAGCAGGCGGGCGGTACGTCGCATCGGTGCTCCTTTGAGCTCTTCGGTGGCCCCTGCCCTACCGAGGAAAGTCGCACCGGAGGCGCCCCGCTTCCCGAGGATGCGCCGGGACTGGGATGAACGGGTGTCGGCCCCGGGCCCGGCGGGCCCGCGCGGAACGCCGTTTCGGCAGGTCACCGGCGTGTGGCGGGGGTGCACCGGAAAAGATGCCGAAGGGCGCGGGGTGCGGGTGTGAACGGGTGACCGGTGCCTCCGGACGGACCCGCCGACGTCTCGATCCGACCTCCAGCGAAGTCGACTCGCGCATGAGGGGAGAGAATGACCCTCTGTGGAAACCGCGCGACTCCCGTTCTTCGTCTACGGCACGCTCCGCCCCGGCGGCCCCAACCACGACCTCTACCTGCGCGGACGCATCCGCGCGGCGGAACCGGCCCGCCTGCACGGAGCCGTCCTCCACGCAGGCCCCGGCTACCCGTACGCCGTGGAGGAGCCGGGGGAAACCGGGGCAGGGGTCGCCGGGGAGCTCGTCACCGCCCGGCCGGAGACGTACGACGAACTGCTCGTCGCCCTGGACCGGTTGGAGGAGTACGTGCCGGGCGACCCGCGCAACCTGTACGACCGCGTGGCCAGAACGGTCGTACGGGACACCGGCGGGGCGCCCGTCCGCGCCTGGGTGTACGTCGCCGCCCCGGCCGTCGCCGCACGGCTGCGGGCCCGGGGCACGCCGATCGAGGACGGCACCTGGCCCGTGCGGTGACCGCTCCGTCGTGCTCGTCGGCGTGACCGCTACGACGTGCTCGTCGGCGTGGCCGTTACGGTGTGCCCGTCGTCGTGCCCGCCTCCGTCACCGCTTCCACCCGAACCGCGCACACCTTGAACTCCGGCATCCGCGAGGTGGGGTCGAGCGCCGGGTTGGTCAGGGTGTTGGCGCGCCCCTCGCCCGGCCAGTGGAACGGCATGAACACGGTGTCCGGGCGGATACCGGTGGTGATGCGGGCCGGCGCCACCGCCCGCCCGCGCCGGGAGACGACGGCCACCGGATCGCCCTCGGCCGCGCCCAGCCGCGCCGCCA
This sequence comes from Streptomyces sp. NPDC096048, assembly GCF_044763415.1. NCBI lineage: Bacteria > Bacillati > Actinomycetota > Actinomycetes > Kitasatosporales > Streptomycetaceae > Streptomyces > Streptomyces sp. NPDC096048. The sequence continues at coordinate 102,754 of NZ_JBIWGG010000002.1, read as the reverse complement.
GCCGAGGGTGCACCTCCACGAAGGGGCCGGGCGCGGCGGCGTTCAGCTCGTCCACCCGCCGGGTCTGCGCGCCCGACTGGTACTGCGCCACGACCCGTCCGGTGGTCAGCAGCACCGGGTACTCGTCGTCCGGCTCCTCGGCGCTCGGACGGTGCGAGACGGGCACGAACCTGGCCCGCCCGTCGTCGGTGGCGAAGCGGTCGAGGAAGAGCCGAGGGGTGCCCGGATGCCGGACGGCCGCCCCGGTGCCCCCGGTGCCGGTGGCCCTGGTCCCGGCGGTTCGGGCGACCCCGGCGGTCCGGGTGACCCCGGTGGTCCCGTCCGTGTCGTTCGGCGCCGGGCACGGCCAGAACACCCCGTTCTCCTCCGCCAGCCGCCGGTAGTCGATCCCGGAGTAGTCCGCCGGGCCGCCCGCGCTCGCCCGGCGCAGCTCCTCGAAGACCTCCTCGGGCTCGGTCGGGAAGCCCTTCTCCACGCCGAGCCGGGCGGCCAGTTCGTGCAGGACCTCCAGGTCGCTGCGGACCCCGTCCGGCGGACTGACAGCGCGCCGCCGCAGCAGCACCCGCCCCTCCAGGCTGGTCGTGGTCCCCGTCTCCTCCGCCCACTGCGTCACCGGCAGCACCACGTCCGCCAGCGCCGCCGTCTCGGAGAGCACCACGTCGCACACGGCCAGGAAGTCCAGCGACCGCAGCCGCTCCTCGACGTGCGCCGCGCGGGGCGCCGACACCACCGGGTTCGAGCCCATCAGCAGCAGCGACCTGATGTCCGTGCCCAGCGCGTCCAGCAGCTCGTAGGCGCTGCGCCCCGGCCCCGGCAGCGAGTCCGGGTCCACGCCCCACACCTCGGCGACGTGCCGCCGCGCCGCCGGGTCGGTCAGCTTGCGGTAGCCGGGCAACTGGTCGGCCTTCTGGCCGTGTTCCCGCCCGCCCTGCCCGTTGCCCTGCCCCGTCAGACAGCCGTACCCCGACCGGGGCCGCCCGGCCCGCCCCGTCGCCAGGCACAGGTTGATCCAAGCGCCCACCGTGTCCGTCCCCTTGGCCTGCTGCTCGGGCCCGCGCGCGGTGAGCACCATCGCCGCTTCCGGCGCGCAGAACAGCCGCACCGCCTCCCGCAGGTCGGGAACGGACACCCCCGTGATCCGCTCCACGTACTCCGGCCAGTGCGCCATCGCCGCCGCCCGCGCGTCCTCCCAGCCGGCCGTGCGCTCCTCGACGTACTCCTCGTCGACCCGCCCCTCGGCGACGACCAGGTGCAGCATGCCCAGCGCGAGGGCCAGGTCGGTGCCCGGCCGGGGCGCCAGGTGCAGGTCGGCCTGCTCGGCGGTCTTCGTGCGGCGCGGGTCGACGACGATCAGCGTGCCGCCGTTCTCGCGCAGCTCGGTGAAGTACCGCAGCGACGGCGGCATCGTCTCCGCCGGGTTCGACCCGACGAGGATCACGCACCCGGTCCGCGGAATGTCCTCCAGCGGGAACGGCAGCCCCCGGTCGAGACCGAACGCCTTCACGCCGGCCGCCGCCGCCGACGACATGCAGAACCGCCCGTTGTAGTCGATCTGCGACGTCCCCAGCACCACCCGCGCGAACTTCCCCAGCGTGTACGCCTTCTCGTTGGTCAGCCCGCCTCCGCCGAACACCCCGAGCGCGTCCGCGCCGTGCTCCGCCCGCGTGCGGGCCAGGTTCCCGGCGATCCGCCCCAGCGCCTCCTCCCAGGAGGCCGGCACCAGCGTCCCGTCGCCGGACCGCACCAGGGGCGACGTCAGCCGCACCCGGGACGACAGCAGCGCCGGCGCCGTGCGCCCCTTGCCGCACAGCGCGCCCCGGTTCACCGGGAAGTCCGCCCGCTCGGTCACCTCGACGGTCCCGTCGGCGGCGGGCGCCAGATTCATCCCGCACTGCAGGGCGCAGTACGGGCAGTGCGTGGGCGTGGCGGTGTTCTGCATGCCGTCCAGCGTGCGTCGCCCGTGTTACGCGACCGGGCGGCGCTTTGTTACGCCGCCGGGACGGTGACCTCCCCGGGGCCCGCCGGCCGCGGTGAGGGGCGCGTCACCGCTCACCGGCCAGGTCGAGCGCTCGCGCCACCCCCGGCTCCTTCGGCCCGAGGAACGTGGGATCCGGCTCGAAGACCGCGTCCAGCGCCGCCTTCCCCGCCGCGAGGATCTCCCGCGCACCCCCGTAGTACCAGGTCGCGTCGTGCACGTCGTCGACCCCGACGCCGTACGAGGCCACCCCCGCCTCCTGGCACAGCGCGACCGCCCGCCGGATGTGGAAGCCCTGGCTGATCAGCACGGCCCGGTCGACCCCGAAGACCTTCTTCGCGCGGACGCAGGAGTCCCAGGTGTCGAAACCCGCGTAGTCGCTGACGATCCGCCCGTCGGGCACCCCGTGCCGGACCAGGTACGCGCGCATGGCGTCCGGCTCGTCGTACTCCTCGCGGCTGTTGTCGCCGGTGACGAGGACCACCTCGATCCGGCCCGCGCGGTACAGCTCGGCCGCCGCGTCCAGGCGGTGCGCGAGGTACGGAGACGGCTCGCCCTCCCACAGCCCGGCGCCGAAGACGACGGCGACCTCGGTGCGGGGCACGTCGGCCGTGGTGCGCAGCCGGTCGCCGGTCGCCACGTGCAGCCACGTGGCCGGCAGCAGCCCCAGCACGCACCCGGCCATCACCGCCCGGATCAGCAGCCGCCGCCCCTTGCGGGTGCGCGGCAGGCGCGGTCTGCGAGGTCTCCAGCGGCGCATCGGTGTCGGCCCCCTCCCTGATCGTCTCCTGACCCCAGGGACGTCCGGGCGCGCCGTCCGGTTCGCCGGCCGCTCACACGCGGAGCCCGGCGCCGTGTGAACCGACGGAAAATCCCTGTGACATCCGCGCAACGGGGAGGCAATGTCCGGCGGCCACCCTCGACGCATGACGGCGATGACACTGATGGGCCGGGCGACGAGCACGGCGGCACCCGGCGGCACCCCCGCTCTGGTCGTCGTCGCCCACGGCAGCCGCGACCCGCGCGCGCTGAGCACCGTACGCGCCCTCCTCGACCGGGTCCGCGCCCTGCGCCCGAGCCTGCCGGTGCACCTCGGGCACATCGAGCTGAACGAGCCCCTGCTGCCCGACACGCTCGCCGCCCTGGGAGACGGGGCGGCCGTCCTCGTCCCCCTCCTCCTCAGCCGCGGGTACCACGTCAAGCGGGACATCCCCGAGACGGCCGCGGCATCCCCGGCCCACACCCGCGTGTCCGCCCCCCTCGGCCCGCACCCCCTCCTCGTGGACGCCCTCCACGACCGTCTCGTGGAGGGCGGCTGGCCCGTCCACGCGGGGCCGGACCACGCGGTCGTCCTCGCCTCCGCGGGCTCCCGCGACCCGGACTCCAGGACCGACACCGCCCGCACGGCCGCCCTCCTGTCCGCCCGCCTCGGCGTCCCGGTGATCCCGGCGTACGCCTCGGCGGCGTCCCCGACGGTGCCGGAAGCGGTACGCGCGCTGGAGGCCCGGGGCCACCGCGCCGTCGCCGTCGCCTCGTACTTCACCGCCCCGGGCCGCTTCGCGACGGAGTGCGCGACAGCGGCCCCGTGGATCGCGTCGCCCCCGCTGGGCACCCACCCGGCGATGGCGCGGCTGCTCCTCCACCGCTACGACCAGGCACTCGTGAAAGGCGGCGAGAACAACCTCCCCGAAGGGGCGCGGGACGCGTCGACCTGCGGCTCCGCCGGGTGGGCGCGACCAGCCACAACGCACCCCGCACCCGCGAGCGCACCGCACCCGGCACACGCATAGGCGACCCGACTGTCACACCTTCCCCTTACTGTTCACGACATGGAAGGCACCGCACCCCCACCCCCGTACGACCCGACGTCAGTCGCCCGCTACGCGCCCGAACCGGACAAACGCCCCGGCCGCACCGCCTTCCAACGCGACCGCGCCCGCATCCTGCACTCCTCGGCCCTGCGCCGCCTCGCCGGCAAGACCCAGGTCGTCACGCCGGGGGAGCGCAACCCCGTCTGGGACGCCAGCCCCCGCACCCGTCTCACCCACTCCCTGGAATGCGCCCAGGTCGGCCGCGAACTCGGCGCCGCCCTCGGCTGCGACCCGGACCTCGTCGAGGCCGCCTGCCTCTCCCACGACCTGGGCCACCCGCCCTTCGGCCACAACGGCGAACAGGCGCTCAACGCCTTCGCCGAGGACTGCGGAGGCTTCGAGGGCAACGCCCAGTCGCTCAGGCTCCTGACCCGCATCGAGCCCAAGCGGTTCACCGAGGACGGCTCCGTCGGCCTCAATCTCACCCGCGCCACCCTCGACGCCGCCACCAAGTACCCCTGGCCCCGAGGCGCCCACCCCACCGACCCCGCCTCGTCGAAGTTCGGCGTGTACGACGACGACCGGCCCGTCTTCGAGTGGCTGCGCGAGGACGCCCCCGGCGCCCGCATCTGCTTCGAGGCCCAGGTCATGGACTGGGCCGACGACGTGGCGTACTCCGTGCACGACGTGGAGGACGGCCTGCACGCCGGTCACATCGACCCGAACTGCCTGCTCGCCGACCCCGAGCGCGAGGCGGTCTTCGAGGTCGCCGTCGGCCGCTACGTCCCCGTCGGCACCGACCACGCCGAACTCGCCGCCGCCCTCGACCGGCTCCTCGCCCAGGACTGGTGGCCGCACGGCTACGACGGCTCGGCCGTCGCCCAGGCCCGCCTCAAGGACGCCACCAGCCAGCTCATCGGCCGCTTCTGCCTCGCCGCCGAGACCACCACCCGGGCCGCCCACGGCGGCGGCCGGCTCACCCGGTACACGGCGGAACTGGTGGTCCCCCGGGAGACCCGCATGGAGTGCGCCGTCCTCAAGGCGGTCGCCGTGCGCTACGTCATGCAGCGCACCGAGCAGGAGCGGCTCCGCGCCGACCAGCGCGTCGTCGTCGCCGAACTGGCCGAGGCGCTCACCGCCCGCGCCCCCGACGGCCTGGACCCCCAGTTCCGCGCCCTGTTCGACCGGGCAGCCGACGACCGCGCCCGCAAACGGGTGATCGTCGACCAGATCGCCTCCCTCACCGACGCCTCGGCCCGCTCGCTTCACGCCCGCCTGACGGGGCATCCATGAGACTGGCGGGACAGGTGTGACCCGACAGGCACGGAGGCTCCCGAAACACGGCCCTCCGTGGCCTGATCGGGTCACTCCCTCTTCCCGCACCACGTCACGTGCGGGACGCTCGCATGTGGCGGCACCCTGACGAGGAGGCAAACAAGTGGTCGACGCGGATCAGACATTCGTCATCGTCGGAGGCGGCCTGGCGGGCGCGAAGGCGGCCGAGACACTCCGCACGGAGGGTTTCACCGGCCGAGTGATCCTCATCTGCGACGAGCGCGACCACCCCTACGAGCGCCCGCCGCTGTCCAAGGGCTTCCTCCTCGGCAAGGAGGAACGCGACAGCGTCTTCGTGCACGAGCCCGCCTGGTACGCGCAGCACGACATCGAGCTGCACCTCGGCCAGACCGTCGTCGCGATCGACCGCGCCGCCAAGACCGTCCACTACGGCGACGACGGCACCCGCGCCGGGTACGACAAGCTGCTCATCGCCACCGGCGCCGAGCCCCGCCGCCTCGACGTCCCGGGCACCGGCCTCGCCGGCGTCCACCACCTGCGCCGCCTCGCCCACGCCGAACGCCTCAAGGGCGTCCTCGCCTCCCTCGGCCGGGACAACGGCCACCTCGTGATCGCCGGCGCCGGCTGGATCGGCCTGGAGGTCGCGGCGGCGGCCCGCGAGTACGGGGCGGAGGTCACCGTCATCGAGCCGGGACCTACCCCGCTGCACGGTGTCCTCGGCCCCGAGCTGGGCGCCGTCTTCGCCGAGCTGCACGAGGCGCACGGCGTCCGCTTCCGATTCGGCGTGGAACTGACCGAGATCATCGGCCAGGACGGCATGGTGCTGGCCGCCCGCACCGACGACGGCGAGGAGCACCCGGCGCACGACGTGCTCGCCGCGATCGGCGCCGCCCCGCGCACCGCGCTGGCCCAGGCCGCCGGCCTGGAGATCGCCGACCGCGCCCACGGCGGCGGCATCGTCGTCGACGCGAACCTGCGCACCTCCGACCCCGACATCCACGCGGCCGGGGACGTGGCCTCCTTCCACCACGCCCTCTTCGACACCAGCCTGCGCGTGGAGCACTGGGCCAACGCCCTGAACGGCGGCCCCGCCGCGGCCCGCGCGATGCTCGGCAAGGGCCCCGCCCACGACCGCGTGCCCTACTTCTTCACCGACCAGTACGACCTGGGCATGGAGTACTCCGGCTGGGCGCCCGCGGGATCGTACGACCAGGTGGTGATCCGCGGGGACGCGGCGAAGCGCGAGTTCATCGCCTTCTGGGTGAAGGAGGGCCGGGTGCTGGCCGGGATGAACGTGAACGTGTGGGACGTCACGGAGCCGATCCAGCAGCTGATCCGCTCGAGGACGCGGGTGGACACGGAGGCGCTCGCGAACCCGCACGTGCCCCTCGAAAGCCTCGTCGCGTAGCCGTCGGCCGGAGCCGATCGCCGCGCCCGAGGATGTCGGTGGCGCCCCGTAGACTTCAGGCGTGGCTGGACGGATCAACGACGAGGACGTGAAGGCGGTACGGGACGCGGTCCCGATCGACGCCGTGGTCTCGGAGTACCTCCAGCTGCGCAACGCGGGCGGCGGGAACCTGAAGGGGCTGTGCCCCTTCCACGACGAGAAGTCCCCGTCCTTCCAGGTCAGTCCGAGCAAGGGGTTCTTCCACTGCTTCGGCTGCCAGGAGGGCGGCGACACCATCACGTTCGTGATGAAGATCGACCACCTCACCTTCTCCGAGGCGGTCGAGCGGCTGGCCGGCCAGGCCGGCATCACCCTGCGCTACGAGGAGGGCGGGTACAACCCCACCCACCAGCGCGGCGAACGCATCCGTCTGGTCGAGGCCCACAAGATCGCCGCGCAGTGGTACGCGGAGCAGCTGGCGACCAGCCCCGAGGCCGACACCGGCCGCGCCTTCCTCGCCGACCGCGGCTTCGACCAGGCCGCCGCCCAGCACTTCTCCGTCGGCTACAGCCCCCAGGGCTGGGACCACCTCACCCGCTTCCTGCGCGGCAAGGGCTTCAGCGACAAGGAGCTGGTCCTCTCCGGCCTCTCCCAGGAGGGCCGCCGCGGCCCCATCGACCGCTTCCGCGGGCGGCTGATGTGGCCCATCCGCGACATCGGCGGCGACGTCGTCGGCTTCGGCGCCCGCAAGCTCTACGAGGCGGACAACGGCCCGAAGTACCTGAACACCCCGGACACGGCGATCTACCGGAAGTCCCAGGTCCTGTACGGCATCGACCTGGCGAAGAAGGACATCGCCAAGGCCAGCCGCGCCGTGGTCGTCGAGGGCTACACGGACGTCATGGCCTGCCACCTCGCCGGCGTCACCACCGCCATCGCGACCTGCGGCACCGCCTTCGGCGGCGACCACATCAAGATCCTCCGCCGCCTCCTGATGGACAACGGCTCCGCCCGCGTCATCTTCACCTTCGACGGCGACGCGGCCGGCCAGAAGGCGGCCCTGCGCGCCTTCGAGGACGACCAGAAGTTCGCCGCCGAGACGTACATCGCCATCGCCCCCGACGGCATGGACCCCTGCGACCTGCGCCTGGCCAAGGGCGACGACGCGGTCGCCGACCTGGTCGAGCCGCGCACCCCGCTCTTCGAGTTCGCGCTCCGCCAGATCGTCTCCCGCTACGACCTGGACACCCCGGCCGGCCGCGCCGCCGCCCTGGACGAGGCCGCCCCGGTCGTCGCCCGCATCAAGAACAGCGGCGCCCAGCACGAGGTCGCCGTGCAGCTCGCCGGCATGCTCGGCATCCTCGACACCCAGTTCGTGGTCAAGCGGATCGCCCAGCTGGCCCGCTGGTCCCGCGACCGCGGCGGCAAGGGCCCCGCTCCCGACCGGCAGCAGCGCGGCGGCGGCACCCCGCAGCAGTACGCCGCCCCCGCCGGTCCGGGCCCCCGCGGCGGCCCGGCGCTCAACCTCCGCAACCCCGTCTTCGCCACCGAACGCGAGCTGCTCAAGCTCGCCCTCCAGCGCCCCGAGCTGGTCTCCCCGGCCTTCGACGCGTACGGCGTCGACGAGTTCACCGCCCCGCCCTACGCCGCCGTACGCGAGGCGATCATGGAGGCCGGCGGCGCCGAGCTCGGCGTCCAGGACCCGCAGGACTACCTGGTCCGCGTCCGCGAGGCCGCCCCGGACGACGCCGTCCGCGCCATGGTCACCGAACTCGCGGTCGAGGCGATCATGCTGCACCGCGGCGTGAAGGACGTCGACGAGGTCTACGCGGGCGCCCAGCTGGTCACCGTCCGCCGCCGTGCCGTCGAGCGCCGCATCCGCGACATCACCGGCCGCCTCGCCCGCCTCACCGGCCACGGAGACCCCGCCGAGCTGGCCGCCGTACAGAACGAGCTGTGGGTCCTCCAGCAGTACGACCAGACCCTGCGCGTACAGGGCGCCGCCGCGCTCTAGAGCAGACCGCGGGTAACCGCGCGGTCACGCCCGGACGCAAAAAGTCACCGCACGCCCCTCGTGGCGGCGATGTGTCGTACCCCACACTGGGGGCGGTGCCTGAGTCCTCGCGGTGCGGCCGATCCGTCCCGGCGGGTCGCTGATTCCCGCGGTTCCGCTCACGCGTACGGGGCGGACAGCGGCGACGAGCCCGCTCCGCCCCCCGAAGTACCGCCGCCGGCCCCCGTCGGCCGCGTCCATCCTGGAGGTCGCCCCCGTGCAGACCCAGACCCTCACCCAGACCGACACCGGTACCGACGGCGCGGAGCCGGACGCGGAGAGCGGCGTCCTCGTCACGGTGCCCCCGCAGCACCGCGCCGTGCACCACCCCGAGAACCCCCGGAACCGGCCGGAGGAGCCGCCCGCGCCGGACGACGCCCTCGAAGCGGCCGAGCACCCCGGCGACCCCGCCGCCCCCACCGACGCCCCCGAGCCTCCGCCGCCCACCCGCACGGAGACCGGCGGGCCCTCCTCCGACCTGTTCCGGCAGTACCTGCGGGAGATCGGCCGGATTCCGCTGCTCACCGCGGCCGAGGAGGTCGACCTCGCCCGGCGCGTGGAGGCCGGGCTGTTCGCCGAGGAGAGGCTGCGGCTCGCCGTCGACCTGGACAGCCGGCTCGCCCTGGACCTCGACCGGCTCGTCGTCATGGGCCGCGTGGCCAAGCGGCGCCTGATCGAGGCGAACCTGCGGCTCGTGGTGTCGGTGGCGAAGCGGTACGTCGGGCGCGGGCTGACCATGCTGGATCTGGTCCAGGAGGGGAACCTGGGGCTGATCCGGGCCGTGGAGAAGTTCGACTACGCCCGCGGCTACAAGTTCTCCACCTACGCCACCTGGTGGATCCGCCAGGCCATGTCCCGGGCGCTGGCCGACCAGGCGCGCACCATCCGCGTCCCCGTCCACGTCGTGGAGCTGATCAACCGGGTCGTCCGCGTCCAGCGGCGCATGCTCCAGGAACGGGGCTACGAGCCGACCGCGCAGGACGTCGCCGCCCACCTGGACCTGACCCCCGAGCGGGTCGGCGAGGTGCTGCGACTCGCCCAGGAGCCGGTCTCCCTGCACGCCCCGGTCGGCGAGGAGGACGACGTGGCCCTCGGCGACCTGATAGAGGACGGCGACGCCGCCAGCCCCGTCGAGTCGGCCGCGTTCCTGCTGCTGCGCGAGCACCTGGAGGCGGTGCTCTCCACCCTCGGCGAACGCGAGCGCAAGGTCGTCCAGCTCCGCTACGGCCTGGTCGACGGCCGCCCCCGCACGCTGGAGGAGATAGGCCGGATCTTCGGCGTGACCCGCGAGCGGATCCGCCAGATCGAGTCCAAGACCCTCAACAAGCTCCGCGACCACGCGTCCGCGGACCAGCTGAGGGGCTACCTGGACTGAGCCCCCGCTCCGCCTCCCGCCGAGCCTCTACTCCACCTCCGCCACGGCCTGCGCGAACTGAGCCCGGTACAGCCGCGCGTAGGCCCCGCCGGCCGCGAGCAGCTCGGCGTGCGCGCCCTGCTCGACGATGGCCCCGTTCTCCATCACGAGGATGGTGTCCGCGTCCCGGATCGTCGACAGCCGGTGGGCGATCACGAACGACGTCCGCCCGTGCGCCAGCTTGGCCATCGCCTTCTGGATGAGCACCTCGGTACGGGTGTCCACGGACGACGTGGCCTCGTCGAGGACCAGGATCACCGGGTCGGACAGGAACGCCCGCGCGATGGTGATGAGCTGCTTCTCACCCGCGCTCACACCGGTGCCCTCGTCGTCGATCACGGTGTCGTAGCCGTCCGGCAGGGTCCGCACGAACCGGTCGGCGTGCGCGGCCCGCGCCGCCTCCTCGATCTCCCCGCGGGTGACCTTCCGCGACGCCCCGTACGCGATGTTCTCCGCGATGGTGCCGCCGAACAGCCAGGTGTCCTGGAGCACCATGCCGATGCCGGCCCGCAGCTCGTCCCGGGACATCTTCGCCACGTCCACGCCGTCCAGGGTGATCCGCCCGCCGGAGACCTCGTAGAACCGCATCAGCAGATTGACGAGGGTCGTCTTCCCGGCCCCCGTCGGTCCGACGATGGCGACCGTGTGACCCGGCTCCACCTTCAGCGACAGGTCCTCGATCAGCGGCTTCTCCGGGTCGTACCGGAAGGAGACGTGCTCCAGCTCCACCCGCCCGCGCAGGTCCTCGGGCCGGGCGCCCGGGATCGGGTCCGCCGACTGCTCCTCGGCGTCCAGCAGCTCGAAGATCCGTTCCGCCGACGCGACGCCCGACTGCACCAGGTTCGCCATCGACGCGACCTGCGTCAGCGGCATCGAGAACTGCCGGGAGTACTGGATGAAGGCCTGCACGTCACCGATGGACAGGGAGCCCGAGGCCACCCGCAGGCCGCCCACCACCGCGACGAGCACGTAGTTCAGGTTGGACACGAACATCATCAGCGGCTGCATGATCCCGCTGTTGAACTGCGCCTTGAACCCGGCCTCGTACAGCGCGTCGTTCTCCTCGGCGAACTGCTTCGCCGACTCCTCCTGGCGCCCGAACACCTTCACGAGGGTGTGGCCGGTGTACATCTCCTCGATGTGCGCGTTCAGCCGCCCCGTCGAGCGCCACTGCCGCACGAACTGCGGCTGCGACCGCTTGCCCACGCGCGTGGCCACCACGTACGACAGCGGCACGGTCACCAGCGCGACCAGCGCCAGGATCCAGGAGACGTAGAACATCATCGCCAGCACGCCGATGATGGTCAGCAGCGAGTTGATCAGCTGGCCCATCGACTGCTGCAGCGTCTGCTGGATGTTGTCGATGTCGTTCGTCGCCCGGCTCAGCACCTCGCCGCGCTGCCGCTTGTCGAAGTACGACAGCGGCAGCCGCGACAGCTTCGTCTGCACGTCCTCCCGCATCCGGAACATCGTCCGGTTGACCGCGCGGTTCACCAGCCGCGTGGCCACCGCCATCAGCAGCCCGGCGACGGCGAACACCGCCAGCGCGAGCAGCAGCACCTCACCCACGGCACCGAAGTCGATGCCCTGGCCCGGGGTGAAGTCCGTGCTGCGGAGCATGTCGGCCACGTCGCCGTCGCCGCGCTCGCGCATCGAGTCCAGGACCTGCTCCTTCGTGGCCCCGGACGGCATGTCCCGCCCGACGATGCCCGCGAAGACCAGGTCGGTGGCCCGGCCGAGGATCTTCGGCCCGATCACGCTGAGGCCGACGCTGACGACCAGGCACGCCAGCAGCGTGCAGAGGACCACCCGCTCCGGCCGGAACCGGGCGACGAGCCGCTTGCCCGACCCCTTGAAGTCCATGGAACGCTGGTCGGGGCCGCCCCCGGCCATCATGCGACCCGCAGGCCCTGCCATCAGGCAGCCTCCGCTTCCGTCAGCTGGGAGAGCACGATCTCCCGGTAGGTCTCGTTGTCCGCCATCAGCTCGTGGTGCCGGCCCACGCCGACCACCCGCCCCTCGTCCAGCACGATGATCCGGTCCGCGTCCCGGATGGTCGCCACCCGCTGCGCCACGATCACCACGGTCGCCTCGGCCGTCTCCCGGCCCAGCTCGGCACGGAGCGCGGCGTCGGTGGCGTAGTCGAGGGCGGAGAAGGAGTCGTCGAAGAGGTAGATCTCCGGGCGCTGGACCAGCGTCCGGGCGATGGCGAGACGCTGCCGCTGGCCACCCGACACGTTCGTGCCGCCCTGCGAGATCGGCGCGTCGAGCCCGCCCTCCAGCCGCTCCACGAACTCCCTGGCCTGCGCCACCCCCAGCGCGTGCCACAGCTCCTCGTCCGTGGCGTCCGGATTGCCGTACCGCAGGTTGGTGGCGACGGTGCCCGCGAAGAGGTACGGCTTCTGCGGCACCAGCCCCACGATCCTGGCCAGTACCTTCGGATCGACGGTCCGTACGTCCACCCCGTCGACCAGCACCTCGCCGTCGGTGGCGTCGAACAGCCGGGGGACCAGCCCGAGCAGCGTGGACTTGCCGCTGCCGGTGGAGCCGATGACGGCGGTCGTCTCGCCCGGCCTGGCCACCAGCTCGATGCTTCTGAGCACCGGCTCCTCGGCACCGGGGTAGCGGAAACCGGCCCCCCGGATCTCCAGGTGCCCGTGCCGGCGCAGCTCGGTGACCGGCGCCACCGGCGGCACCACGCTGCTCTCGGTGCCCAGGACCTCCTGGATGCGCTCGGCGCACACCTCGGCGCGCGGCACCATCATGAACATGAAGGTGGCCATCATCACGGACATGACGATCTGCATGAGGTAGGCGAGGAACGCGGTCAGATCGCCGATCTGCATCTCCCCGCTCTCGATCCGGTGGGCGCCGAACCACACCACCGCGACCGACGACACGTTCACCACCGTCATGACCACCGGGAACATCAGCGCGAGCAGGTTGCCGGTGCCCAGCGCCACCTCCGTGAGGTCGGCGTTGGCCTTGCGGAAGCGCTGCTGCTCGTACTCGTCCCGCACGAAGGCGCGGATGACGCGGTTACCGGTGATCTGCTCGCGCAGCACCCGGTTCACCGTGTCCAGCCGCTCCTGCATGGCCCGGAACAGCGGGCGCAGCCGCCGCACGATCAGCGTCACGCAGATCGCCAGCACCGGCACCACCGCGACGAGCACCCCGGACAGCGGCACGTCCAGGCCGAGCGCCATCACGATGCCGCCGACGCACATGATCGGCGCCGACACCATCAGCGTGAACGTCATCAGGGCCAGCATCTGGACCTGCTGCACGTCGTTCGTCGTCCGGGTGATCAGCGAGGGGGCGCCGAACTCGCCGACCTCGCGCGCCGAGAAGGACTGCACCCGGTCGAAGACCGCGCCCCGCACGTCCCGGCCGACCGCGGCCGCCGTGCGCGCGCCGTAGTAGACGGCACCGATGTTGCACACCACCTGGGCCAGCGAGATGCCGACCATCAGGGCGCCGTAGCTCAGGATGTAGCCGGAGTCACCCTTCACGACACCCTCGTCGATGATGTCCGCGTTCAGGGTGGGCAGGTAGAGGGAGGCGCAGGTCTGCAGGAACTGCAGCGCCACCAGCAGGGCGATGGGTTTCTGGTACGGCCTGAGGTAGGCCCGCAGGAGTCGTATGAGCACGCTGGGTCTCTCGGTCGGCGACAGGGGCCGATTGGTTGCCCCTGGCCCCTATCGTCGAACACTCCACCCGCGTTACCTCAACTGATTAACCCAACAGCGCGCTACTTCCGGCCTTACGGGCGGTACGGGGACCGGGAACGGCACGCGGGGGTCGCTCCTCACGTGCGCAGCGCGCCCGGGTGGGTCTGCTCCCGCACCGACACGAACTGCTGGCGCACCGCCTGCCCCACCGCCAGCTCCTCGCCCGGCTCCAGCACCTGCGCGACCGCGCCCTGCCAGACGGGGGGAGTGCGCGGGTCCAGCGTGCCCTGGGACACGCCCAGCGCCCAGGCGGCCTGCCGGGCGGAGCCGATCGCGGCGTAGTCCGCCGGCTGCGGCACGACGACCTGCGTCCCGAACAGCGCGGGCGCCGCCGCCTGCACGGCCGGCAGCTCGGCCGCCGCGCCCAGCAGGAAGACCCGCCGCACGTCCACGCCCCGGCCGCGCAGCACGTCCAGGGCGTCGGCGAGACCGCACAGCATGCCCTCGAACGCGGCCCGCGCCAGGTGCTCCGGCTTCATCGACTCGCGCCGCAGGCCGGCGAGGGTGCCGGCGGTGTGCGGCAGGTTCGGCGTGCGCTCGCCCTCCAGGTAGGGCAGCAGCACCAGCCCGTGCGAGCCCGGCGTCGACTTCATCGCCAGCTCGGACAGGCTCTCCAGGTCCGGCACGCCGAGCAGCTCGGCGGTGCCCCGCAGGGTCCGTACGGCGTTCAGGGTGGTGACGACCGGCAGGTGCATGCCGGTGGCGTCGGCCAGGGCGGTGATCATGCCGGTCTGGTCGACGAGCGGTTCGGTGTGCACGGCCATGACGGATCCGGAAGCGCCCAGCGACACCACCGCGTCGCCCAGCCCGATCCCCAGCCCGAAGGCGGCGGCCTGCGTCTCGCCGGTCCCGGCGGAGATCAGCAGGCCCTCCGGCGTCGTGCCGGCCGCGTCGGCCGGGCCGATCACCTCCGGCAGCATCACCTGGTGCCCGAGCGCCATCTCGACCAGATCGGGCCGATAGCCGCTGCTCGCCGCCGACCAGTAGCCGGTCCCGGACGCTCCGCCCCGGTCGGTGGTCCTGCGGACCGGCCGCCCGAGCAGCTGCCACACCAGCCAGTCGTGGGCCTGGAGCAGTACGGCGGTCCGGGCGGCGGCCTCGGGTTCGGTCCGGGCCAGCCAGCGCAGCTTGGTCACCGGCTGCGCGGCCTGCGGCACCGAGCCGACCGCGTGCGCCCACGCCTCACGCCCGCCGAGCGCGTCGATCAGGTCGGCGGCGGCCACCTGGGAGCGCTTGTCGCCGCCCACCATGGCCGGGCGCACGGTGTTGCCCTGCGAGTCCAGCGGCACGACCGAGTTCGCCTGCGCGGACACGCCGATGGCCTGCACGCCCTCCAGCAGGCCGCCGCCGGCGGCCTCCCCGAGGGACAGCAGCCAGGCCTGCGGATCGACGTCCGCGGGACGGCCCCCGCCTTCGGGGCTTTCCACCGGATGCGGCGCGTAGCCCTGCCGCAGCACGGCACCCGTGTCCGAATCGCAGACGACGATACGAGTGAAATCGGGCGAACTGTCCAACCCGGCGACTATCCCCATACCCGAAATTCTGCCGCACCGTGAGCGGTGTCCGTACCCGGTGGGGGCACGAGACCCGGTGGAGGCACCCGTCTCAGGTGTTGCTCGTGCCCCAGTCGTCCGCGCCGCTGCCGTTCGTGTTGCGTTCGCGCAGGGAGCGGACCCGCTGGGCCACCGAGTCGGGCATCCGGTCCCCGACCTTGTCGCTCACCGCGGAGTACGCCTTGTCGGCGAAGTGCCTGCCCTGCTGGGCCGCGGACTCGGCGGTGTTGCGTACGGCGGGGTTCTGCGCGACCTGACGGGCGGAATTCCGCAACTGCTCGTACCGCTCCCGGCCGGCCTTGGTGCCCAGCACGTATCCCACCGCGAGTCCGACGACGAACGTGAGCCGGTAACGCATGGCGGCCACCCTTCCCTTGCTCTTGATCCCCGGTGCCGGGGAGTACCGATTGGCGGAGCACCCCCCTGCTTGCGCTAATGTATGTGTCGCAGCGAGCGCGCGCCCCCTGGCGGATACCCAGGTAAGTGCGTTCGATGCGGTACGAGACCTTCCTCGGTAGCTCAATTGGCAGAGCAGCCGGCTGTTAACCGGCAGGTTACTGGTTCGAGTCCAGTCCGAGGAGCTCGGTCCTCCGTAGCTCAATTGGCAGAGCAGCCGGCTGTTAACCGGCAGGTTACTGGTTCGAGTCCAGTCGGGGGAGCATGGTGAAGGAGGGCCCCGCAGGGGGTCTTTTTTCATGTCCGGGAACCACGCGGCACGCTGCGGAGTCCTCAAGGTCATGAAGGCGTCGCGGCAGCCGACCACCCGAGGCAGGAGATCGTATGAGCGGCTATGCTGCGGCAGACGGCGCGCACACCTGTACGCGACACGCCGCTATGGGGCGGTAGCTCAGCCGGTTAGAGCAGCGGACTCATAATCCGTCGGCCGTGGGTTCGAGTCCCACCCGCCCCACTCCAGCATCTTGGCGCAGGAACGTTTTCACCTGCGCGTCCGGCCCCTGAACGCGCGTGCGGGGACGCCGGCCAGTGGCGTCCCCGCACGGTGTGAGCGTCGTCGCTGAGGTCAGACGGCCCACTTGCTGCACGTGCCGGCGCTCACCCAGCGGTGCGAGCTGATGGCGTTGCTGACCCGGTAGCCGCTGGTGAAGAAGTCGTTGGTGAGGTCGGAGGCGTAACCCTCGTTGCGGGAGAGACAGATGTTGCCGCCGCTCCACTGCGTTCCGGTTCCGTTGAAGAACTGGACCTCGTAGCTGTTTCCCTTGTTGAGGATGGACGTCGCCTTGTTGGTGTCTCCGCCCTGGAAACTTCCGCCACTGTCACCCCAGTTGGAGTCGTTGCCCGAGGCCCTGCCGAGGTATCCGTCGCAGTAGGCGTAGTCGTAGGCGTACATGTAGCCGGAGGTCGCGCCCGAGTAGTTGTCGGAGCAGGTCGCGGCCGCGTGCGCGGTGGAGACGGGGAGGGCGGTTCCGAGAGCGGCCATGGCCATGACGGTCAGTGCGGCGGGCAGTTTCCTCATGGGTGAACTCCTTGGCTGTCGGTCGATCGGTACTTTCCGTGACCGGAACGCCACGGAAATCTGTGGTGGGAACACCTTCCGGACTCAGAGGTCTCCGGCCTGTGCGAGGGCGGACATCCTCATCCGCTGGTACGCGGAGAATTCTTCCGCGTAGTCGCGCAGGGTTCGTTCGCGGTATTCCTTCTCAAGGGCACGCGCGATCTTTCCGAGGGAGGTCTTCCGGGCGCATTCCGCCTCGGTCACGGCCAGCGCGGTTTCTGCTTTCCGGGCCTGTGACTCGCTCATTCCCCTGATCAGGCCGTCCCGCTTCCGGCGGATCTCGTCAGGGCTTTCGAAGGGCTCCCCCGCACCCTTCATGCAGTGCGACCACGCCGTCACAGCGGTGACCAGACGTTCGTCCCGCAGGATCCGCGGGACGTACAGGGGCGTCAGCGACGTCACGGTCTTCTTGGCGCGGAACCAGGCCGAATGGTCGCCGTAGAGCTGTTCCCTGGCTTCCGCGTAGCAGCCTGTGCGCGGGGTGCGGACCGAGCCGCCGGACGGCAGCTCGACGGTGAGGGTGTCATCGAAGTCCCCGTCGAGCGCTCTCGAGTAGCGCATGCGTTCCTTCTCGGGGAGTGCGTTGGCGTAGGTGATGTTGGGGTGACTGCGGCGTGCCTCCTCGGCCGCGGCGTCGAACGACCGGCCGTAGCCGTACCGGCGGGCCCAGTCGACGTCGTCGACGACATACCCGCCGGCCTTGCGCTCCGCGACGCTCGCCACCGGCCCCGGCCAATAGCGGAAGCCTTGGCGTTGCATGCACTGCCGGACGAGTCCCTCCTCCGCGCGGTCGATCTCGACTTCCTCCGCGGCGGTCAGGTCCCTGACCGGAGTTCCCGGCTGGGCGGCAGCCCTTTCCTGATGCGGCCGCTCCGTTTTCGTCGGCTTTCCGCTCTCGGAAGTGCAGCCGGCGGTCAGACAGGATATGAGAACGGCCGAAAGCAGAACGGTTTTCTTCCCCCGCACCCGGTGCCTCCTCTTTCCCTCTTCGCTGCGCTCCGATCCAGGAGACTAGAGGTGCCGAGGCGAGTGGACTTTGTCGTGCGCGCACGGATCTTTGTCAGTTGTGCAGTCGGCCACCGGTCACGTTCTGTGCCTTGTGCGGCGGGTGCCGCAAGCCGCATCCTGATATCCGTGAGGGTGCGGGAGGCAAGCGTGGGGAGAGGTGGCTTGTGGGGGGAACAGATCACCGCGTCGTCGCGTCAGCCCCGGAGCGGGCGGGGCCCGGAGCCGGCCAGGGGGCGACACTCGACACTTCGGTCATGGCACCGCGGGAACGCGAGGACACGATCCGGCACGCCTTGTGGAAGTCCTTCTCCCGGGTCGACATAGATCACCACGCCCCCCAGGAGGCCATCGGAGCCCGTATGGGACTCGGCACCGTGGGACCCATGAAGGTCTGCTCCGCCCAGGGCACCCCGGTGTCCCTGCGCCGTACGGAGCGGCTGGCCCGGGAGGACGCCGAGCCGGCGGTGTTCCTCGGACTCCAGGTGGCCGGCACCAACCTGGTGGGCCAGTACGACCGCCAGTGCCTGATCGGGCCGGGGAACCTGGTGGTCTTCGAATCGACCGCTCCGTACACGCTGCGCTTCGAGAAGGCTTTCGACTATCTCTCCCTGCGCATCCCGCGTGCCGCGCTCGCCCTTCCGGAGCGGGTGCTGCGCGATGTCGCCGCCATCACCCTCGGCCCGGGCAATCCCACCGCGCGCCTCGCCTTCACGTACTTCTCCCACCTCGCCGCCAGCGAGGAATTACGCGGCGGGGAGCACGGCGAAGCGATCGTCGGACCCAGCGTGGAGCTCCTCCGGGCCGTCGTGACCTCCCAGTCCGGCGATGCCGACCTCGTCCGGGCAGCGATGTCGGAGGTGCCGCTCAGCCTGCGCATCACCCAGTACATCCGTGAGCACCTGGCCGACCCGGGGCTGTCGGCCCCGCGCATCGCCGCCGCGCACGGCATCTCGGTCCGCCACCTCTACACCGTGCTGTCACGGTCGGGCATCAGCCTCGGAGACTGGATCCGCGCGCACCGCCTGGCCGAGTGCAGGCGGGAGCTGGCCGGTCCGAGCGGCCGGGTGCGGACCATCGCGGGGATCGGCCGTGCCTGGGGCTTCGTGGACGCGACCCACTTCAGCAAGGCGTTCAAACAGGCCTACGGCATCTCACCGCGGGACTGGCGGGAGCAGCACCGCCCCGCCCCCTGGCGCGGGAGAGCCGTACGGACCGTCGCCGCGCGGGCCGACGTGCCCTGAGATCCGGCCGACGGTGTCGCCGGGTCACCGACGCTTCACGTCGTCCACCGTGTCCGGTTCCTCGTCGTCGCGTTCGCCCTCCGCCTGGGAGGGAGTGGTGTGCGGCGGGCCCGGGGCGTCGTTCCGCTCGTCGTCGCGTTCGCCCTCCGCCTGGGACGGGGTCTGATCACTCATCGTGGTGCCTCCTCGTGCCGGACGGGATCCCGGGCCGGGTACCCGTCCGTGGCCGGCGGCACCACTCAGCTCCCGAGCCTGCCCAGTGCCGTCCGCAGGGCTGTGCGCACCTCGGCCGGCGGGGGAGGGCCGTCGCTCTCGGCGCTGGCGGTGACCGCCGCGGCGACCGTGCGCAGCTTGGTGTTGGACAGCTGGGAGGCCTCCCGCAGGATGTGCCACGCCTCTTCCGACGTACAGGCGTGCAGCGCCATGAGCACGCCCCGCGCCTGGTCGATGACCGGGCGGGAGGCGATCGCGTGGCGCAGCTGCTCCACCTCCTCCTGGAGGACGTGCAGCCGCTCGGAGCGCTCCGCCGCCACCGACGAGGGGGCCGCGGCGGTCGCGGGCCGCGCCTCGGGCTCCGGCCGGTGGGCCGTGTCGCGGAGGGGGTCGGTGGTGTCCAGGCCGGTGAGTTCCAGGATCCGCAGCGGCTGGCCGTGCCAGTTCGTCGCCGTCGCCGGCACCGCCTGCCGGTGGCTGTAGCCGCCCAGCAGGTCCAGGAACCGCAACCCGGCCGTGTCCATGAACACCACGTCGCCCATGTCCAGGTCGACCCGGTCGATGTCGGCCGGCAGCGCGGCCAGCGCTTCGGCCAGGATGTCCGCGCACCCGTGAACGAGCTCTCCGCGCGGAACCAGCAGCGCCCGGCCGGCGTCCACCTGGCCGTCGATGACCAGGGTGGCCGGCCTCCCCGCCAGACGTGGTGGTGCCGATGGGGTCATGTCACCGCCTTGTCCGTCCTCGCTTCGTACCTGACAGACGTTCGCCAACGTCGCACAGCCCCCGTCGGCCTCGGACCGACCGCGGACCGGGCCCCGGTCCGCGGCTGTCCGGTGCCGCTGTCGGTGCACCTGCCCGCCCGTCCGAGGAGTACACCCGGGGCCGGGGAATGACCCGTCCATGGCTGGGTAAAGGCGCTGTCCGCCGGCTCCGGCCCGGCTCCTTTCCCCGCACGCTCACAGCGGCGCCCGCCACGTGACCGTCGTCCCCCCGCCCCCGCCCCCGCCGGTCTCGCCGTCGTCGCTGACCGTCAGCCGTACCGCGTCCCCGCCGCCCGGCGAAGCGCCGGTCGCGTCGACGGCGACCTCGACACGGGAGACGCCCGGCCGTCCGGCCGCGTCGGTCAGGGCCCGGCGCAGGGCGGTGAGCAGGCGGTCCGCTACCCGGTCCGGTACTCGGGTGTCGACGGCGCCCGTGAAACGCGTGGAAGGCGGGAAGCCGAGCAGGGCGGCGGCGGACGCGGTCTCGCGCAGCACCCGGCCGCGCAGTCCGGCGGGAGGGCCGGCCGGGGGCTGCCGCAGCGCGAAGATCGTCGTACGGACCTCCTGGACCGTGGACCGCAGTTCGTCCACCGCCCGGCCGAGGATGTCACGGACGTCCTCGGCGCCGGGGCGGCGCTGCGTGGACTCCAGCATCATGCCGGTGGCGAACAGCCGCTGCACCACCAGGTCGTGCAGGTCCCGGGCGATGCGGTCGCGGTCCTCGTAGACCGCGAGGCGCTCCCGGCCGCGCCGGGCGTCGGCGAGGACGAGGGCGAGCGCGGCCTGCGAGGCGAACTGCGTGGCGAGCAGCCGTTCGACGGCCGTGTACGGGCTCTCGCCGCGGCGGCGGGGGAGGGCGAGGGTGCCGATCAGCCGGCCGCTCGCCCGCAGGGGCAGCATCATGCTCGGCCCGAACCGGTGCCGCACGTGCGTCGTCATGCGCGGATCGGTCGCCGAGTCCGCGATGAACACTGGTTCGCCGCCCAGGAGCTGCTCCAGGACGGGGCTGCCCGGCGCGATGGCCGCGCCGACGATGCCGTCCGGGTCGTCGGACGTCGAGGCGGTCACGATCTCCATGCCGCCCTCGGCGGTCGGCTGAAGGATCACGCCCGCGCTGGCGCCGGCGAGGAGCCGGGCCCGTTCGGCGACCGTCGTCAGCGCTTCGTCGGCGCTGTCCTCGGTGAGCAGCGCGGTGGTGACGGCCGCCGCGCCCTCGAGCCAGCGTTCGCGCTGCCGGGCCGTCTCGTACAGCCGGGCGTTGCCGATCGCGATGCCGGCCTGCGTGGCGAGGACCCGCAGCAGTTGCTCGTCCTCGGCGGTGAACGGCCCGCCGCCGGGACGCGGGACGAGGCACAGCTCGCCGAACTTCTCGTCGCGCTCACCGTCGCGCACGTGGATCGGCATCCGCAGCCGGGGCGCCGGCTCCGGTACGCCGTCCGGGCCCGGGGTGCGGATCTCGGCGAGGCCGTCCCGGCCCGGGTCGGCGGTGGTCAGGGCCGCCGAGGCGGCACCGGTCAGTTCGGCGGCGCGGTCCACGATGTGCCGCAGGGTGCTGCGGAGATCGAGGTCGGTGCCGACGCCCAGGACGGCTTCGAGGAGGCGGGTCAGTCGGGACGCGGGCTGCGCGGTCATTCCGTCCGGCTTCCTCGGGTTCTTCGGTCTCCGCGCCTTCCCGGCTTCCCCGCTCCGCTCGCCGGTGGGCCGGTGGGCCGGTGGGCCGGTGGGCCGATGGGCCGGTCAGTCGGCCGAGGCCGGGTTCAGGGCCAGTGGCTCGACGCGGCCCTCCAGCATGGTGCCGAGGCCCTGGACCGCACACACGTCGGGCCGCTCCGCGATGTGCACCGGCATGCCCGTGGCCTGACGCAGCATCTGGTCGAAGCCGGGCAGCAGCGCGCTCCCGCCGACCATCATGATGCCGCGGTCGGCGAGGTCCGCGACCAGGTCCGGCGGGCAGTCCCGCAGCACCTTGCCGATCCCGTCGAGCACGGCCGTCAGCGGCGTCTGGATGGCGTTGCGCACGGTGGCGGTGTCGACGCGCACACTGCGCGCGAGTCCTGTCGCCACGTCCCGTCCGTGGATCTCGGTGGTCGTCGGCCCCTGCGGGGTGAGCCCGTTGCCGGACAGGGCGAGTTGCAGCGGACGTACGGACTGGCTGGGCAGCACCAGTTCGTGCTGGTGGCGCAGGAGCTGCACGATGGCGTGGTCCACGGCCTCACCGCCGACCGGGATGCGTTCGGCGGTCACGATCGAGCCGAGGGAGAGCACCGCGACCTGAGTGGCGTGCGCCCCGCACACCATGATCATGGTCGCCTCGGGCTGCTCCACGGGCAGTCCGCAGCCGACCGCCGCGGCGATCAGCGTGTCGACGAGTTCCACACGGCGCGCCCCGAGCCCGACCAGCGTCTCGATCGCCGCCCGCTGGGCCAGCGGATCGGCGTCGTGCGGGGTGCAGGCGGCGGCACGCAGCCGGGGCTTGCGGCGCAGGGCACGGCGGATCTTGTCGCCGAGCAGATGCCGCAGCATGCGCTGGGCCATCTCGATGTCGACGACCGTGCCGCCGGACACGGGCCGCACGACGCGGATGTAGGCGGGGGTGCGGCCGGTCATCTTCTCCGCGAACTCGCCGACCGCGATGAGCGCACCCGTGCGGGTGTTGACCGCGGCGGCGGACGGCTGGTCGACGACGAGTCCGGCACCCTTGACGTACACGCGGGTCCGCGCCGCGCCCAGATCGACGGCGAAGTGGCAGCGGCGCAGCTGCTCCAGACTGGCGGTACTGGCGGTCATGGCAGATCCTCCCGAGAGCGCGGACCGTGCGGGGCCGCCCGGTGGCCGGCCTCCTAGGCATCGTGCGCGCGGGCCGGGGCGGGCGCCTTCTGGAGAGGGCCGGGCGGGGGGCCGCTGAATGGGGGGTGTGCGATCAGCGGCCACGGGCCCCGTCGACCGTGCGGTACCAACCCCTGTCGCCGCCCAGCGGCCGGAACGCGTCCGTGGCGAGGGCGGGGACGCCGTCGCTCTCCTCGTCCTCGTACATCTCGTCCTCGTACACCGCGTCGTAGTACAGGGAGTCCGAGAGGGCGATGATCGCCTGTGCGCCGGAGGTGTCCAGGGCCGCGTCGACCGACCCGGCGTCCGCGCGGAAGACCTGCTCCTCCCCGCCGTCCGTGCGGAACTCCACCTGCCAGAACTCGACCCGCACCCGCAGGCCGCCCACGCGTGCCAGGTGCCCGGGCAGACCCCGCACGGTCGCCCGGAGGAGGCGGGAGGCAGCCACCCGCGGCGCCAGCAGCACGAGGATGCCATCGTCCTGATCGTCCAGGAGTTCGTACGCCTCACCGTGGAGCCCGCTGTCCGTCAGCAGGTCCGTGACCACGCCGTGCAGGATCCAACGGTCCTCGCCGTCCAAGGGGCCGTCTGCGGAGGCGTAGCGGGCGCAGTCGCGGAAGTCGGTGTCGAAGTCGCCGTCCCCTGCGGCTTCCTCTGCCGCCGCGACCTCCGCCAGGAGCTCCGCTCTCTCCAGGGCCGCCTCGGGGTCGAGGTCCGGATCGTCGTCCGGACCGCCGCCCCACGCGGCGCTCCCGACGAGTGTGCGGGGCTGCTCCTCCTCGGCCGGCATCTCCGGTTCCCCCAGCAGGGGTGTCCAGAGATCGTCCTCCGTGGGGAAGGGACCCTCCGGAAGCTCGTCCGGCGCGGACACGGCGCCTTCCGGGCCGCCCGGGTGCGGCGGGTCCTCGTACGCCTGCCACGGGGCGTCGTCCGCCGGCTCGTCGTGCTCCTCGCGCAGTTCCCGGCCCAGCGCCGCCAGGGCCGGGCTCCGGCCGCCGGACAGCTCGTACTCCTCGTACACCGCCAGGGCCTCCTCGCCGCGGCCCTGGCGGCGCAAGGCGATCAGATACAGGCGGCGGAAGTCCTCCCGGTGCGGGTGGGCGTGCAGCAGGCCGGCCAGGTCGGTGGAGGCCCGCTCGTACTCGCCGAGGGCCAGGTCGAGTTCGGCGCGCTTGGTGTACAGGGCGAGGCGGAGCCGGACGAGGCGGGTGCGGGCGGTGCGGGCGGCGGGGCCGGGCACGTCCGCCAGCGGTTCGTCCCCGTGCCAGAGCGCCAGCGCCTCGGTGACGTGGTCGCGGGCCTCGGCGTGCGCGCCGTCCAGCCGCGCCGCGTCGGCGCGCCGTACCAGCTCGTCGCAGTGCACCACGTCCACCTGGTCGGCGCTGGTGTGCAGGGCGTAGCCGTGGGCGGGTGTCGCCAGTACGCCGGGCCCCAGGACGTCCGCCAGCCGCGTCGCCAGCCGGGTCACCTCGGCCCGCGGGTTGCGCGGCTCGTCGCCGGGGTCCCACAGCCCCCAGCGCAGTTCCTCGTGCGTCACCGTGCGGCCGTGCTTGAGCAGCAGCATGGCGAGCAGGGCGCGGGTGTCCGGCGACAGCGTGGGGGAGCCGTCCGGGAGCCGCACCCGCAGCGGTCCCAGGACGTGGTACCGGCGCCGCTCGTACGCCTCGGCCGCCCGGGCGGGCGGCAGCGGATCCGCGAGCAGCTCCAGGCCCTGGCTCTGGGTCGCAGGCGAGGCGGACATCAGCTGGTCGAAGGCGTGCGCGTAGTGGATCCGCAGACTGCCGGGCAGCCGGTCGAGGTGGCGGGAGTCGATCGGGACCGTCAGGCGCGAGGTCCCCGATGTCAGCATCAGCAGGACGTCGCACAGCGCCCGCAGGTCCTCGGAGCGGCCCGCCGGGCCCGAGGTGCGTCCCGGTTCGAAGAGGCTGAGCCGGACCGTGCCGTCCGGCATCAGGACCACCCGGGAGGCCTCCAGACCGCCGTGCGTGACGCCCGCCTCGTGCAGGGCGGCGAGCGCCGTCGCCAGCTGCGCCCCCACCGACACCGTCAGCGGCATCGGCAGCCGCCGGCCGCCGGACCGGGTGAGGGCGTTCAGGGCGATGCCGTCGAGGTGCTCCATGACGACGTACGGGATGTCGTCCTCGATGCCGCGGTCGAGGACGGCGACCACGTTCGGGTGGGCGATCTCCGTCAGGCGGCGCGCGTCGCGCAGGAACGCCTCGCGCGACGCCGGGTCGGTGTTCGCGTCGTGCAGCCGGACCGTCACCGTCCTGTTCTCCCCGGTGTCCTCGGCCAGCCACATCCTCCCGGTCGGCGCGAGCCGGCGCACCGGCCGGTAGCGCGCGCCCAGCGCGGGCGGGAAGGGCGACGGGGCCGCTGGCCGCTCCCGCGCCGCCAGCTGCCGCGCGCTCTTCTGGCTGATCCGCGCGAACGACTCGTTCCCGTCGGCCCGTTCGGTGCCGTCCCGGTCGGGGATCAGCGCGCGGAACTCGCCGGGCGACCGCCCCGCCCGCTCGTCGATCAGGCCGCCGGTCCGCAGCAGCAGTTCGTGGGTGCGGTTGCGGGCGGTACGGGGCAGACCGCGCAGCAGCAGGTCGCGCACGCCGGGGCGGAACGCGTACGAGCCGGGCGGCCCGGCGACCGTGGTGAGCAGGCCGCTGAGGATGACCTCGGCCAGGTGCTGGGGGAGCGGGTGCGGCTCGACGGCGGCCTGCACCAGCCGCATCACCGGCAGGTCCGGACGCCCCAGCGCGAGGTGCCCGGCCAGCCGGAACGCCTGGGGCGACGCGCTCGCGCGAAAGCGCAGGACCAGCTCCTGCGCGGACAGCCGCGCCACGTCGGTACGGTCGTCGACGTCGGCCGGCAACGGGCGGTGCAGTGCGGCGGCGGCGCCCGGGTACTCGGTGCCGCCCGGGCTCGCGACCAGCGCGGCCCAGTTCGCCAGCCACTCGGGTCCCGGTTCCAGCACGGGCACGTACACGGCCTTCCCGGGCGCCCCGGGCGCGGTGCCGTCGTACGGCGTGAAGGCGAGCGACGCACTGGGCGCGGCCCGGTGCGGTGCCGACAGCCGGCCGGGGACCGGCGGCAGGGCGGTGTCCCGCCACAACTGCTCGGGCAGCGGCTGGAGTACGGCCAGGGGCGTCCGGCGCGCCCAGCGGCGCAGGGTGCCGAACCACCGGGTGCCGGCCGGGCCCTCGCGCCACTGCGGGCCCATGCAGTCGCTGATCAGCAGGGTGACGGTACGGCCGTCGGCGGGCGCGTCGGCTCCGTCGCCGCGGACGGTGCCGTCGGGTTCCGCGCGGTGCAGGGTGACCGTGCGGAAGACGCCCGACTGGGCGAGCGTGGCGTGCAGTTCGCGCACCAGGGGCTGCCAGACGGGCATCGTGGGGCCCGTGTCGTGCACCAGGTTCAGCCGCAGCCAGCGCTCCCGCACGGGCCGCAGCACCGGCAGCCACCACTCGGGTCCCGCGCCCATCCGCGCGATGCGGTCGGCGGTCGCGGCCTCGTCCACCATGTGCCCCACCGGCGCGTCGGTACGGCGCTTCAGCGGACGCAGGGAGCGTTGCAGGGCCAGCGTGTGCCGCAGCATCGGCGGGGCGGGCGCGAGCAGGGCGCTGTGCGGTTCGGCCGCCGAGGTGCCCGGTGCGGGGGCCGGGGACGGCAGGCGCAGGGGGGTGCGTGCCTCGGGTGCGGGCGGCGGTTCCTGCGGCCGGTCGCGTCGGCGCGGCCCGCCCTGCCGGTGCCGCTCCGGCGTCACCCGGGGTGCGGGCGGTGGTGCCGGCGTCGCGGGCTCCGCCTCGGCAGGGGGAGTCGCCGGAGCCGCCGGAGTCGGACGGTCCGGCTCCCCGGGCTCCATCTGCCCCGCCAGCCAGAGGAGTTCGGCCAGCTCCAGCGGGGTCGGGCGGACGCCCGAGGCCGCCCGGCCGAGGATGTCGGCCAGACGGGGAAGGGGCTCCGGTGCGCCGGGGCGGTCGGCGGGCATCAGAAGGCGTCTGGCTGCGGGGACCGGCCCAGGTACGGCATCAGCTGCTCCGCCAGCTCGTCCAGCGAGTCGGTGCCCAGGCCGGAGGAACGGGCCAGGTAGATCGCGTTGAGGAGCTGGTCGGTGGCCAGTTCGCCGCTGCCCACCCGGGACAGGAACCGGTCGATCAGCTGCTGCGCGTACCCGTCGGGCTCTCCCAGGTGGGCGCGGACGATCTCGGTGAGGTGCGCGTCGTCCGGCTGCCGCAGGCGCAGCGAGACACAGCGGCGCAGGAACGCGGGCGGGAACTCGCGCTCGCCGTTGCTGGTGAGGACGACGAAGGGGAAGGACTTGCAGCGGACCCGGCCGCGCTCGACGGGCACCCGCTGGTCGGTGCCGTCGATCAGCACCTCGGCACGCCCGTCGGGGGTGTCCCGGGAGGCCCGCACCAGTTCGGGGATCTCGTACTGGCCCTCCTCCAGGACGTGCAGCAGGTCGTTCGGCAGGTCGAGGTCGCTCTTGTCGATCTCGTCGATGAGCAGGGCGCGCGGGCGGGCGTAGGGGAGGAGGGCGGTGCCGAGCGGGCCGAGGCGCAGGTGGTTCTCGATGCCCGTACCGGCCGCCGGGTCGTCGGGACGTTCGGTGGCGTGGCGTGCCGCGTACAGCCGGGAGAGCGGGTCGTACGTGTAGAGGCCGTCGTGGAGGGTGCTGCGGCTGGTGATGTTCCACCTCAGGACCGGGCCGAGGCGCAGTTCGCGGGCGACCGCGTAGGCGAGGGACGACTTGCCGGTGCCGGGCGGGCCGGTGACCAGCAGGGGGCGCCGCAGGTACAGGGCGGCGTTGACCAACTGCACCGTGTGCGCGGAGGCCTGGTAGGTCGCGGCCCGGTGGACGCGGTCGGGCGACGCGGCCCGGGCGTCGCCGTCCTCGTCCGGCGGGTCGAGCACGGGATGGCCGTCGAAGGCCCGCCAGGGCGGCGGCGGGGGCAGCTTGGTGATGCCGTCGTGGGGGGCCGGCGCACCGGTGTAGACGGGCCACAGGGGCATGGTTCTTCTCTCCGAGCGATCGGTGCGGCGGGCGGTTCGTCCCGGCGGCGGTTCAGCCGACCGGTGAGTGCAGCAGGGCGGTGGGTTCGGCGAAGCAGCGGGGGTCGTCCCACAGCAGCTGGACGTCTCTCGCCCAGTGCTCGTCGGGGACGTCGGCCGCGTCCGCGGCCTCGCGCAGCTCCATGACCAGGCGGGGCAGTTCGGACGGTGGCACCCCGGCCACGGACACGGCGAGTTCGTCGAGGAACGCCGTACCGGAGCAGGGGCCGTCGTGCCCGTCGCCGGGGCAGCCCCTGCGCGACCACAGCAGCACCGGGACGGGGACGTGCAGACCGACCTCGAAGTGCTCCCGGGCCGCCGCGGGCGAGCTGGCGAAACCGGCCAGCTCCGCGTCGTCCCGCAGCCGCATGCGCAGGCCGGCCGGGCGCTCCCGGGTGCCGCAGTCGACGCGGTACAGCGTGCCGCCCGTGCTGACCCCGAGCTTGCGCCACTTCTTGCGCAACTGGTGGCGGAGCCGTCCGCTGCGGTGGCGGTGGCGGTCGGTCACCACGAGCGGGTAGGCGCAGCCGAGCGGCGTGGGGTCGTCCTCGCTGCACGCCCAGTGCGCCACCGGTTCGTTCAGCCACTCGCGCGGCAGCACGAAGGTGAGCAGTTCCTCGGCGCCGGGATCGAGCTGGGTGAACGCCTCGTCGATGCGCTCCTGCACGAACGACCGCACCGCGCTCCTGGCCAGCCGGCGCGTGCCCACCGGGCGGCGCTGCCCGTCCCGGTAGGCGGACACCTCGACGGTGACCTGGTCGGCGCCGACGCCGCTGTGATCGATCTCCACGACGATGGGCGACCACGTCGCGGGGCGCGGCGGCGGTGCGTGCAGCAGTGCCTCCAGCCGGTCGGCGAACCGGGCCACGGCACCCGGCTCCGGCACCTCCCACTGCACGTACGCGGCGGCTTCCCGCAGCGAGGCGAAGCCCCCTTCCGGGGGCGGCGGGTCGAAGGGGTCCATGGCGGAGACGTACAGCCGGTTCGGGTCGCACGTCAGGCCGGTGCTCTCGGCCCGGCGTACCAACGCGTACAACCGGCGGCGCGCGTCCGCCCGGTGGCCCGGCGTGGGCACCAGTTCGCCGAGTTCCGGCCAGTAGCGCGCCATGACTTCGACGGGCAGCATTCTGCCGACGCGTACGTCCTTGGCGCCCGCGACCGCGGTGACCATGCCGACGACCGTGCCGTCGGCCAGCGTCAGCGCCGCGCCGCTGAACCCGGCGGCCAGCGGTTGCCCGTGCGCCGTGAGAGCCTCCAGCTGGACCCACTCGTCCGAGATGAGCGGGCCGGGCAGGGCACGGTAGGCGGCGAGCATGCCCTCGTCGTACCCCTTGGGGAAGCCGTAGGCGACCAGCTCGGGGGCGGGCGCGGCCTGTTCGGAGCCGGGCCGGGCGAAGACGGCCGGGGCGAGCGGCACCTCGCGGTCCAGTTCCAGTACGGCCAGGTCGCCGAGGTCGGCGGGGCCGCCCTGCCAGCCGCCGTGCACGGCGACCGTGGCGGACAGCTCGCCCAGGTCCCGGCGGCCCGGGAAGGACACCGTCACCGTCGCGCTGCCGCTCCACCTGACGACATGGGCGCAGGTGAGCAACCGGCGCGCGGAGACGAGGAATCCGGCGCCGACCTCCTTGCCGCACTCGACTCGGGCGTGCCACGCGGTGCCGGTCATGACCGACCGGCGGCTTCCGGTTCCTCGGGCCGCGTCGGGGACGGCTCCGGTGCCCAGCTCAGCTTCACCACCAGATGGCCCTCCGCCGAGCCCTTGGCGATGATCGCGCCGGCCTCCGCGCTCAGTTTCACCCCGAACTCCAGCTCCACCGAATCGGGTCTGAGCGAGCCGTCCCGGAACACCCGCAGCGCGGACTCGGCCGCCGCCCGCACGCCTTCCAGGGAGCCCTCGAAGGTGCGTGCCGCCTGGGCCGGTCCGTCGCCGCGCGAGACCAGCCGCGCGCCGTCCTCGTCCTCGACACCCTCGACGACCACCCGCATGCCGTCCTCGGTCCTGAACTCGACCCACCCGTCCATGACGCCGCTCGCTCCCCGTCTGCCGTACCTGTGCGGAAGGTCATTGTGACGGACGGTGCTCGGCCCTGTCCCGCCCATTGCCTCCGGTCCACCGCCGCTCTGGCGGAAACCCGCCAGGGCGCCAATCCGCCACCTCCGGTCAACTCCGTTGTCCCACGAGCCACCTGAGACTTCTCCCAGCACTCGTCGCAGCACTCTACGACGATACGAAGAGAGGCGTGGATGAGCAGAGGACCAGTCAGACGCGGAGCGACCCTCCTGTCGGCGGGGCTCGTGATCGCGCTGCTGCCGGCCGGGACGGCGGCGGCGCAGGAGCCGCCCCCGGACACGGCGCGCACCCCGGCCGCCGCCGCCCGCACCGTCACCCTCGTCACCGGCGACCGCGTGACCGTCACCGACCTCGGCGGCGGCCGGAGGACCGTCACGGTCGAGCGCCCCGAGGGCGCCACCGGCGCCGTGCACACCCGTAGTTCCGACGGCCGGACCACCGTCGTACCGGACGAGGCACTGCCGTACCTGCGCGACGGCAGCCTCGACGAGCGTCTCTTCGACGTCGACGAGCTGCTCGACCAGGGGCTCGCCGACGCCGAGACCGGCGAACTGCCGCTGATCGTGACCTACGACGAGGGCGCACGGGCCGCCACCCCGCCCGGGGCCGAGCGGACGCGGGCCCTGCCCAGCGTGCACGGTGCCGCCGTCGAGGCCGACAAGGGGCGTGTCTTCTGGCGGGAATTCACCCGTCGCGGCGCCGGTGTCGACGGCGTGTGGCTCGACGGGCGGGTCACCGCCGCGATGGCCGAGTCCAACGCGCAGATCGGTACCCCCGAGGCCTGGCGGAACGGGCTGACCGGCAAGGGCGTCACCGTGGCCGTGCTGGACAGCGGCGTGGACGCGGGCCACCCCGACCTCGCCGGACGGGTCGCGCGGAGCCGGAGCTTCATAGCCGGGGAGGAGGTCGCCGACCGGCACGGCCACGGCACGCACGTCGCCTCCACCGTCGGCGGCAGCGGCGCGGCCTCCGACGGCAAGGAGAAGGGCGTCGCGCCGGGCGCCGCCCTCGCGGTCGGCAAGGTCCTGGACGACTCGGGCTCGGGCAGCGAGTCGGAGATCATCGCCGGCATGGAGTGGGCCGCCCGGGACGTGGACGCCGACATCGTGTCCATGAGCCTCGGCTCGACCGAGCCCAGCGACGGCACCGACCCGATGGCGCGGGCCGTCAACGCCCTGTCCCGTGAGACGGGCGCCCTGTTCGTCATCGCCGCCGGGAACACCGGCGCCCCGTCCTCCATCGGCTCGCCCGGTGCCGCAGCCGCGGCCCTGACCGTCGGAGCCGTCGACCCGGCCGACGAGGCGGCCTACTTCACCAGCGCGGGACCACGCCACGGCGACAACGCGCTCAAGCCCGACCTGTCCGCCCCCGGCGTCGACATCCTCGCCGCCCGCTCCCGGCTCAGCGAGGGCAGCGGCGACTACACCTCCATGAGCGGTACGTCGATGGCGACGCCGCACGTCGCCGGGGTCGCCGCCCTGCTCGCCGAGCGGCACCCCGACTGGACCGGCGCGCGGCTCAAGGACGCGCTGATGTCCACGTCGAAGGAGCTGGACGCGTCCGCCTACCGGCTGGGCGCGGGCCGGGTCAGCGTGCCGGACGCCGTCGGCGCCGACGTCACCGCCACCGGGAGCGCCGACCTGGGCTTCCACTCCTGGCCGTACGACCGAAACGAGCCGGTCACCCAGGCCGTCACCTACACCAACGACTCCGACACCCCCGTCGAGTTGAACCTGTCCGTGCGGGGCGCGCCCGAGGGCGTCGCCACCCTCGCCGACACCGCCCTCACCGTGCCCGCGCACGGCACCGCCGCCACCACCGTCACCGGCGACGGTGCCAAGGCGCCGGTCGGCACGACGAGCGGCCGGATCGTGGCGTCCGTCGCCGACGGCACGCCCGTCGCGCACACGGCGTTCGGGATGGTCAAGGAGGACGAGCGGTACACGCTCACCGTGCACGTCAAGGACCGGGCGGGCGCCTCGGCCCCGGCCGACCTGGTCGTCCAGCGGCTCGCCGAGGGCGTCGACCCCTTCCCCGCGCACGTCGGTGACTCCGGCACCCTGAAGCTGCGGCTCGCGCCGGGGACGTACAGCCTGACCTCCTTCCTCGACGTGCGCGGCGGCCACGGCGCCGACTCGCTCGGACTGGGTTTCCTCGCGGCGCCCGAGGTCGTCGTCGACCGGAACCGCGAGATCACCCTCGACGGACGCGAGCTGCGCGAGATCAGCGCCGACGTCGACAAGCGCACCGAGACACGGCAGCTGCTCATGGAGTACCACCGGAGCGCGAACGGCGCCGACCTGTTCGGCGCGGTCCAGGTGCCCCTGACGTACGACAGCGTCTTCGCCGCGCCCACCGGCGGGAAGGTCACCGAGGGCGACTTCGAGTACCGGACCGTGTGGCGGCTCGGCAAGCCGATGCTGGAGGTCAAGGGGATCGGTGAGGCCGTCGTCCAGTCGGGCGGCACCCTGATCGAGGGGCGCGGCCGGATGCCGCTCGTCGACGTCGGGGACGGCCCCTTCCCGGACGCGGTCCGGGGCAAGGCGGCCCTGGCCCGGCTCACCGAGGGCACCGAACCGGCGGACCTCGCCCAGGCGGCCCAGGACGCGGGCGTGAGGGCGCTGTTCGTGACCGACGGCGCGGCGGGGCGGCTGATGGCCTGGTGGGGCACGGCGGACAACACCGACCGGCCGTTGCAGATCGCCACCGTGAGCGCGGCCGACGCGAAGCGGCTGCGGCACGCGGGTCGGGTCGACATGACCGGGACGCGCGACACGCCCTACACGTACGACCTCTCCGAGGGGCATCGCGGCGCCGTTCCCGACCGGGACCTCACCTACGAGCCCGGACGTCGCGATCTCGCCACGCTGCGGACGAGGTACCACGCGGCCGAACCGGCGAGCGGCGGCGAGTTCCGGTACTCGATCACCGACGCGTTCCCGATCGGAATCGGCTTCCGGGAGCGGATCGACTACCCCGTCGAGCGCACCGAGTACGTGTCGACCGGGCCGGGCCAGCTGTGGCACGAGTCCGTGACGGCCGCCGACGGCGCGCTGGAGCAGCGGTCCGGAACGGTCCGGTACGAGGGAGGGGCGCGTACGGAGCTGAACTGGTTCAAGCCCGTGTGGCACCCGTACCTCGGCACCGGACTCGGCTGGGGACAGCAGCGCGCGGGCAACCGGCTCCAGTTCAACGCCCCCGGCTGGGGCGACTCCGGCCCCGACCACACCGGCTTCGGCGACGTGTGGAGCGAGGGCAGCGGGATGTCGCAGACCACGTCGGTGTACCTGGACGGCGAACTGGTCGGCCAGGGGCCGGGTTCCGCCGCGTACGTGGACGACGCGCCGGCCGACGAGCACACGTACCGGCTCGTCACCGACACCGCGCTCGACCCCGATCGCTGGCGCCTCGGGACCGAGGGGCACGCGGAGTGGACCTTCCGCTCGGCCGCCGCTCCGGACGACCGCTGGACCCACCTCCCCCTGATCAACCTCTCCTTCGACGTCGGCACCGACCTCGCGGGCGAGGTGCGCGGCGGGAAGAGGCTGCGGGTCGGCATCGGCGCGGCGTACGTGGCGGGCGCCCCGGACACCGGGGCGATCGGCGGCGGCAAGCTGGAGGTGTCGTACGACGAGGGCGAGACCTGGCGGCAGGTCCGGCTGCGCGACGGCGACGGGGAGGACGACGGGGAGGCGTCCTGGCACGGGACGCTGAGCGTGCCCCGCGACGCCGGGCACGTCTCGCTGCGGGCCTTCGCGCGCGACGACCGGGGCGGCTCGGTCACGCAGGAGATCGTGCGGGCCGTGGCCGTGCGGTGACACGCGGACGGCGCCGCCTCCCTGGGACGGGGAGGCGGCGCCGCCGTGGTTCTCGGACCGTCAGACCAGCCAGCCGACGAAGTGGACGAGGCCGGCGAGGATGTCGGTGAGAAGGTTCATGATCGTGCAGCTCCTTGCGCTGTGCATGGGTGGGACCTACTTGGGACGTGTGCGTCGACTACGGTCTGCAGCCCGTTGCTCGCACAACGTAAGTATCGTTGGTCTCTGCAGTCACATTCGCTCCTCAGGGCGACGATCACCTGTTCCAGGGAACAACTGATCGCTTGTTCGGATCACGCCAAGCTCGGCCAAGTCCTGCGGTCGCAGCCGCAGTTGACCGGCCGTCGCCTCCACCTCCTCCGCCGGGCGCTTCAGGATCGCCGCCGCGAGCTCCGGCGCGATGACGGAGAAGTAGCTGTCCGGCGTGGCCCAGGTGCTGCCCGGCGCGGCCAGCGCCAGCGCCCCGCCCGAGCCGCCCTCGCCGATCACCAGCGTGGTGACCGGCGTCCGCGCCGACGCCACCGCCGCGAACAGGTCGGCGATCGCCGCGCCCACGCCCTGCCGCTCCGCCTCCGCGTCGTTGGCCGCGCCCGGGGTGTCGACCAGGGTCAGCACCGGGATGCCGAGCCGGTCCGCGAGGCGGATCAGCCGGGTGGCGGTGCGGTATCCGGCGGGCCTGGTCGCCGTCCCGGTCTGGGCGGCGTACGCGACCGTCCGCCCCGCGTGCTCGCCGAAGCCGCAGAGCATGCCGTCCGGGTCGGTGCCCCCGCAGCGGTCGCCGGAGAGGGCGACGCGGTGGGCGAAGTAGGCGTCCAGGTACGCCCGGGCGCGCGGCCGTCCGGGGGCGCGGGCCCGCCGGACCGCGTCCCACCCGCCGGCCGGCAGGTCCCGTGCGCCCAGCGGCTCGGGCACCGGCGCCGGGTCGCCGGACGGCGCCGTCAGCAGCCGCAGCCACCGCCCCAGCGTCCCGCGCAGCTCCCCGGCCGGTACGACGGCGTCCGCGCTGCCCGCCGCGACCTGCGCCTCGGCCGTGTACGCCGCCGGGTCCGCGTCCGGCGGCCGGACCCGGGAGCCGGCGAAACCCACCTGGGCGCCGGGCAGCGCGAGGACCACGTCGGCGCCCGCGCCCAGCGTCGCCCAGCCGCCGCCGGTGGCCGGGTCGCGCAGTACGGCGATCTGCGGCAGCCCGGCCTCCCGGGTGAGCGCCGACTGGCGTGCCACCCGCTGGAGCTGGGTCAGCGCGAGCATCCCCTCCTGCATCCGGCTGCCGCCGGTGGCGACCAACGGCACCACCGGCAGCCGGTGTTCGCGGGCGTACGCGTACGCCGCCGTCAGCCGGTCGCCGGTGGCGCGGCCCAGCGAGCCGCCGAGGAAGCCGAACTCGAAGGCGAGGAGCACGGCCCGGGTGCCCTGGACGTGCCCGGTTCCGCAGACGACGGACTCCTCCTCGCCGGTGCGCTCGGCGGCGCGGGCGCGGGAGGCGTCGTAGCCGTGCCAGCCGAGGGGGCCGTCGGGATGTGACCGCCCGGCAGGGTGGGGGAGTTCGGCGAAGTCGTCGGTGAGGAGGGCGAGGAACTCGCGCGCGGACCGCCGGTCAGTCATGCGTCAGCGCCCGCTTCATGATCTTTCCCATGTCGTTGCGGGGGAGGGCGTCGAGGTGCCGCAGAACGCGGGGCCGCTTGTGCGGGGCGAGCCGGCCCGCGACATGGCCGGCGAGCGCGTCGAGGGTGGGCGGCGAGGCGGGGTCGGCGGGCACGATCCACGCCACGATGCGCTCGCCGAGGTCCGGGTCGGGCTCTCCGGTGACGGCGGCCTCCCGCACCCCCGGGTGTTCGAGGAGGGCGTTCTCGATCTCGCCGGCCCCGATCTTGTACCCGCCGCTCTTGATCAGGTCGGTGGCCTTGCGGCCGACGATGCGGACATAGCCGTCGGGGTCGCGCACCGCCATGTCGCCGGTGCGGAAGAAGCCGTCGTCGGTGAAGGCGGCGGCGGTGGCGTCGGGGCGATTCAGATACTCGGAGAACAGGTTCGGGCCGCGCACCTGGATCTCGCCGACGCTCTCCCCGTCCAGCTCCGCGATCGGCGTGCCGTCGTCCTCCACGAGCCGCAGCTCCACCCCGGGCAGCGGCACTCCCACGGTCCCGGCGCGCGGCTCGCCGTCCGCCCGCACGCTGGTGTTCATCAGCGTCTCGGTCATGCCGTACCGCTCGATCACCCGCCGTCCGGTCGCGGCGGCGATCCGCTCGTGGTCGTGCACGGGCAGCGCGGCCGAACCGGACACCAGCAGCCGGGCCCCGGCAAGCGCCTTCGCCAGCTCCGGGTCCCCGGGCAGCGCCTCGGCGATCCGGTGGTACATCGTCGGCACCCCGAACAGCATGGTCGCGCCGTCGTTCAGCTCCCGCGCCGCGCCCTCGGCGGAGAACCTGCCCAGGTGCCGCACGGACCCGCCGCGCCGCAGCGGGCCGAGGACGCCGAGCACCAGGCCGTGCACGTGGAACAGCGGCAGCCCCTGCACCAGTACGTCGTCGGCGGTCCACCGCCACGCGTCGGCGAGCGCGTCCAGGGTCGTCGCGAGCGCGCGCCGGGGGATGACGGCGCCCTTGGGCGGGCCGGTGGTGCCGGAGGTGTAGACGACGAGCGCGGGATCGCCGTCGCCGGTGCGACCGTCGTCGGGGACGGGTCCGGTGGCGCGCACGTCGACGTCGACGCGCTCCAGGGCGGCCAGGGCGGGCGGGAGTTCGCTCCCCGGCGGCGCCAGGACGAGCGAGGGCTCGCTGTCGGAGAGGATGTGCGCGAGTTCCTTGTCGCCGGACTTCGGGTTGAGCGGCACGGCGGGGACGCCGGCCAGCAGCGCCGCCACCACGGCGACGGCGGTCTCCATCTCCGGCGTCGCCCAGACGGCGACCCGCCCGGCGCCCCGGATCCGTCCGGCGGCGCCACCCGCGGCGGCGGCCAGTTCCGCGTACGTCAGGGAACGCCCGCCGAACCGCAGGGCGGGCCGGTCGGCCCCGGCGCCGGTCGCGGCCGGGGAGAGGGCGGGGAAGAGAGAGGACACGCGTCGTACTCCTTAGCTGTTGCTCACGATTACCGGTCGTCCGAGGTGGACCTACCCGAAGCCGGGCACGACCAGCACCAGCCACGCCAGCGCGGGTACGACCGCCACGACGATCCCTCCGTACACCATCAACTGCCGGAAGAAGCGCTCCCGGTCCACCTCCGGCGCCGCGGCCAGCACCAGCGCGCCGTTCGTCGAGAACGGGCTGACGTCCACCACCGTCGCCGAGACCGCGAGCGCCGCCACCATGCCGACCGCACCGATCTCGCCCTGCGCGAGGAACGGCACCGCCAACGGGATCAGTGCGCCCATGATCCCCACCGAGGAGGCGAAGGCCGACACGATCGCGCCGATGTAGCAGAGCAGCATCGCGGCCAGCAGCGGGACGCCGATGCCGCCGACACCCTCACCGGCCCAGGTGATGGTGCCCATCTCCTCCAGGACGCCGACGTACGTGAGGACACCGCAGATCAGCAGGACCGTGGACCAGGCGATCTCGCCGACCGCGCGACGGCTGTCGTCCGGCCAGGCGGTGCTCAGCACGACGGCCAGGGAGACCGCGGTCAGACCCGCGTCCAGGTCGAAGCCGAGGACGGCGACGACGAGGGCGACCAGGGCGACCAGGGTGGCGACCCGGGCCGGGGTGAGGCGCGGGCCGCTGCCGGTGGCGTCGGTGTCCTGGCCCGGGCGGACGGCCACGGCGGTGGGGGCGGTGCCAGCGGCGCCGGGGGCGGTGCCGGTGCCGCCGCCGGTGCTGGTGCCGGTACCGGTGCCGCCGCTGGTGCCGGTGCCGCCGCCCGTGTCGGTGGGCTCCGCGCCCTTGCCGACCGCGCCGCCGTCCTCCGGCGCCACCGAGCCCCGCGCCCACAGCTTCCGCCCGCCGAACAGCACGAACAGCACGCTCGCGATGACGAGGTTGGCGATGAGCGAGGCGAGGAAGAGGGTGACCTCGCTGCCCGGCAGGCCCTCGCGCTCGACGATGCCGTTGACGATCGAGCCGTAGATGCTGATCGGCGAGAAACCGCCGGCCTGCGCGCCGTGCACCACCATCGTGCCCATGAGCAGCGGGCTGATCGCGTACCGGGTGGCGAAACTCAGCGCGATCGGCGCGACGATCGCCACCGCGGCCGGGCTGACCGCGCCGATCGCCGTGAGCGCGCCGGTCAGCGCGAACATCACCCACGGGATCAGCGCCACCCGCCCCCGCACGAGCCGGACGGCCGCGTGCACCAGCCAGTCGGTGGTGCCGTTGGCCCGGGCGATCGCGAAGAGGTAGGTGACGCCGACGAGGACGACGAACAGGTCACCGGGGAAACCGGCGAAGATGCCGTCCGCGTCGAGGTCCGCGACGAGCGTGCCCACCCCGAAGGCGGCGGCGAAGGCGAGCGCGCCCATGTTGACGGAACGGGTGGTGGCGATGACGAACACCACGACGAGGACGAGGATCGAGATGAGTTCGGGGGACATGCGGGGGCTCCCGAGGGCTGACCTGATTGGCTGAGTGGATGAGCCACTTGGATCGTGCGGTTGGCTGGTCAGCGTGGGGCCGCCCCGGGCCGCCGTCAAGGGGTCGCGCAGGAATTGGCTCAGCCACTCGGCCACGCTCGGCCCGGTGTTACGCTCCCGGCGAGAGGGGGATCTCGTGACCGACGCCCTGCGCCCCATGACCAAGCAGCGCCTGTACGAACAGGTGCTGGAGCGGCTGCGCCAGTACGTCACCGACGGCGGCCTGAGCGCCGGCGACCGGCTTCCGCCCGAACGGGACCTCGCCCAGCGACTCGGTGTCAGCCGGGCCTCGGTGAAGCAGGCGATCGTGGTCCTGGAGGTCCAGGGCCTGGTGGAGGCACGGCACGGCGGCGGGACCTACCTGGTCCGGGACAGCCTCGACGTCGAACCCGTCGAGAAGATGGTCGAACGCCGACGACGGCTCCCGGACGTCCTGGAGGCCCGCGAGGCTTTGGAGACGAAGCTCGCCGAACTGGCCGCCGAGCGCCGCACGGAGGACGACCTGGCCGCGATGCGGTCCGCGCTGGCCGTGATGGCCGAGGAGATCGAGGGGGGCGGGCACGGCGTCGAGGGCGACCGCCTGTTCCACGCGGCGGTGACGGCCGCCGCGCACAGCAGCCTGCTCGCGGAGTTCATGCGCTCCATCGCCCACCAGATCGCCGAGAGCCGCACCGAGTCCCTGCGCCAGCCGGGCCGCCCCGGCCGGTCCCTGGCCCAGCACCAGGACATCCTGGACGCCGTCGCCGCCCGGCAGCCCCGGCAGGCCGCCACCGCGATGCGGCGCCACGTCCGTACGGTCGCCAAGGTCCGGCTGCTGGACTGGGACCCGGAAGAGGAACGGTAACCAATGCCTGATACGTCTGCGATGCCCCGAATAGCGCTCGTCACCTGCCGTCCCGGACCGCACGTCAGCGAGGACCGTGATCTCCCGGCGCTCGTGCGGGCGCTGGAGGAGGCGGGGGCGCGGGCGTCCGCCGAGGTGTGGGACGACGACGGCGTCGACTGGGGGTCCTTCGACCTCGCCGTGATCCGTTCCACCTGGGACTACAGCTGGCGGGCGGGCGAGTTCGCGGCGTGGGCCGAGAAGTGCGGCCAGGTCACGCGGCTCGCCAATCCGGCCGGTGTCGTGCGGTGGAACACCGACAAGCGCTACCTCGGCGACCTCGCGGCGGCCGGCGTGCCCACCGTCCCCACCCGCTACGTGGCCCCCGGCGAGCGGCCCGGCCTGCCCGGCGACCACGAGTACGTCGTCAAGCCCACCTCGGGCGCCGGGGCCCGCTTCGCCGCCCGCTACACGCCCGGCGAGCACGCCACCGCCGTACGGCAGATCGAGCGGATGCACGCCGAGGGGTTCACGGCGATGGTGCAGCCGTACGTGAGCAGCATCGACACCGCCGGTGAGCGGGCGCTGCAGTTCTTCGGCGGGCGCCTGCTGCACGCCAGCCGCAAGGGCGCGGTCCTCACGCCCGGGACGCCGTACGACGAGCGCAAGGTCGCCCACCCCGGTCTGGAGCCCTGGACCCCGGCCCCGGCCGAACTCGCCGTCGCCGAGCGCGCCCTGGCCGCCGTCCCGGACGCCCCCGAGCTGCTGTACGCCCGCGTCGACCTGGTGGACGGCGAGGACGGGCGGCCGCGGGTGATGGAGCTGGAACTGGTCGAGCCGAACCTGTTCCTGTGGCTGCACGCGCGGTCGGTGCCGCGGGTGGTGGAGGCGGTGCTCGACGCGGCTAGCGGTCGCTGATCGCCGTCCGCTGGAACAGTCCCCAGGTGAACTCCGCGACGACCTCGTGGCGTCGCCCCCGCGCGTCCGGGGCGGCGAAGGCCAGCCCCCAGCGGGTGGGTGCCGAGCCCTGGAGCGGGCGGGCGGGGGCGAAGGCGCGGGCCGCCTCGTCGACCGTGCAGGACCAGGGCGTGAGGTCGTCCAGGGTGCGCAGCTCCGGTCCCCCGGCGCCGGGGGCGCGGACCAGCCACGCGTTCCACACGGCGCCCTTGTCGGCCACGAGCACCTCGAAGCGCAGATCCGGCCAGAGCGGGAGCGTCCACTGCCGGGCCTCGCACTCCAGGTCGCCGATCCGGCGGGGCGCCACGGACTCGGGCTCGCCCAGGACCGAGCGGTAGCGGGCGGCCGCCGAGCGGGAGCGCGGGGAGCGGAGCATCGCCTGCCAGCGCTTGTTCGCCTCCCGCATCTCCGCGAGCGAGGCGCCCAGCTCGCGACGGGCGTCCTCGACCGGGCCCGGGTTGTGGTCGGCCATGCGGCGCAGCAGCACGAGCTGGAAGTCGCGCGGGGTGAACGGGCCGGTGGGCCGCTTTCCGGTGGGCATGGGGACCATCGTGGCCCATGGAGTGAGCGCGCGGCGGAGATGCGCCGTGCGGAGGTGCGCATCGCGGTGCCGCATGCCCATTGCCCCGGCAAACGCGATATGAGTAGCCTGTGTTCGCTATTCCGACCGCCTGTTGAAATCTCGAACATACTTAGGGAGGGGGCGGGACATGGGACGCCTCGTACCAGCCGTGACCCGGGCTCTCGACATACTGGAGCTCTTCCTCGACGGGGACGGCACGCTCTCCGCCCCCGACATCGTGCGCCGGCTCCAGCTGCCGCGCACCACCGTGCACGAGCTGGTCACCACGCTCGCCGCCCGCAAGTACATCGTCCCCGTGGCCGGGCAGCCCGGACGGTACCGCCTCGGCGTGCGTCCGTACCAGCTCGGCGCCCGCTACGCCGAGCACCTCGACCTCGCCGCCGAGGGCCAGCAGGTCGCCCGGACCGTCGCCGAGACCTGCGACGAGACCGTGCACGTGGCGATCCTGGAGGACACCGACGTCATCTACATCGCCAAGGTCGACTCCACGCACGCGGTGCGCATGGTGTCGGCGGCCGGTCGCCGGCTGCCCGCCCACTGCACCTCCGTCGGCAAGATGCTGCTGGCCTCCCTGCCCGAGCAGGAGGTCGCCGCCCGCTTCCCCGACGGCGCCGAACTGACCGCGATGACCCCGAACAGCATCACCGACCCGGCCGCCCTGCGCGAGACCCTGGCCGGGATCCGCGAGCGGGGCATCGCGGTGGAGAGCCGCGAGTCCAACCCGGACGTCTCCTGCGTGGCCGCCCCGGTCCGCGACCGCACCGGCCGGGTCGTCGCCGCGCTGTCGATCTCCGTGCCCATGATCCGCTGGAGCGAGGAGCGCCTCGGCGAGCTGGAGCAGCTCGCCGTCAAGGGCGCCACCGATCTCTCGGAGCGACTCGGCCACCGGAGCGCCGCATGACGGGGCACGGTACGACGTCGACCGGGACGGCGTACGAGGTGGCCGTCCGGGCGGAGGCGTCCCTGGGCGAGGGTCCCACCTGGGACCCGGCGACGGGCCGCCTCCTGTGGATCGACATCCTGAACTCCCGCGTCCACACCTACGACCCGGCCACCGGCCGGCGCACGGTCCGCCGCACCGACCAGCACGTGGGTGCCGTCAAGCCCCGCGCGGGCGGCGGCCTCGTCCTCAACCTGCGGGACGGGATCGGTCTGCTCGACCCCGACGACACCTTCCGCTGGCTGCACCGGGAGGCCGTCCCCGGCCGCCGCGCCAACGACGCCGCCGTCGCCCCCGACGGCACGCTGTGGGCCGGCACCATGCGCTACGACGAGGCACCCGGCGGCGGCTCGCTGTCCCGGGTCACCGGGGACGGCACGGTCGAGGTCGTCCTCGGCGACGTGGCGGTGAGCAACGGCACCGGCTGGAGTCCCGACGGGCGGCTGATGTACTACGTCGACTCGCCGACCCGCCGTATCGACGTCTTCGACGTCGCGGACCCCGGCACCGGGGGCGGCCGGAACGGCCGGATCACGGGGCGCCGGCCCCTGGCCGCCATCGAGGACGGCGCCGGCTTCCCGGACGGCCTCTGCGTCGACGCCGAGGGCTGTGTCTGGGTCGCCCTGTGGGACGGCGGCGCGGTACGCCGGTACACCCCGTCCGGTGACCTGGACCGGGTGATCGCCCTCCCCGTCCCCCGGGTCACGGCCTGCGCCTTCGGCGGCCCCGGCCTGACCGACCTGTACATCACCACGGCCCGGGTGGGGCTGACGGCCCCGCATCCGCTGGCCGGCTCGGTGCTGGTGGTGCCGGGCGCGGGCCGGGGGACGGCCCAGCCGGCGTTCGCGGGCTGAGCACGGGGCCGCCGCGGCCGGGGCGGACGCCGGTGCGCGTCCGCCCGTTCCGTCACAGCCCCGTCCCTCACAGCCCCCTCCCCTCACACGCCCGTGCCCTCACACGCCCGTGCGGTCCAGCCCCCGGAGCACCTCCCGCTCACCCGGAGTCAGCGGCGGCCCGGTCAGCGGGGCGAGCGGGGAACCGGTGAGGGCGGCCAGGACCGCGTCGGGGCGGAACATGCGGGTCGGGGGCGTGCGCATGCTGGTGACGTCCCAGATCGCCGAGGCCGCCGCGAAGGAGCCCGTGGCCGCCCTCGTCATGCGCCGGGTGTACGCCGACACGACGCGGTCGGCGGGCCCCGGCCGTCCGCCGCGCACTCCCGGGTAGAGGACGTCCTGGCCGACGGCCATGGACCACGCCGGGTCCGCCGAGCGCGCCGCACCCCGCAGCACCCGCCGGGCGAGGCCGGGCGCGCCGAGAGCACCGGCCCGCTCCAGCTCCCGGCCGAGGACCCGCGCGCCGAACGCGGCCACCGACATGCCGTGCCCGTACGCCGGGTTGAAGGTGGCCAGCGCGTCGCCCAGGACGACGAAACCGTCGGGCCACCGGGCGGACTTCTCCAGGTACCGCCGCACATTGCTGGTCGACCGGCTCAGATGCACGTCGGTGAGCGGCTGCGCGCCGGAGATCAGCCGTCCCACGATCGGGTCCGGCAGTTCGAGCGTGTACCGCAGGAAGCCCTCCGGGTCCGCCGGCGGCTCACCGCCTCGCGTGCCGCCGCAGCTGACCATCCACCGGTCGTCCTCGATCGGCAGGACCATCGCGCTCCGCCCCGGCCGGGACACGTACGGGTCGGACTGCACGATCGTCAGCGGAAACCGCTCCGCACCCTCCGGAACCCGATAGACGCGCGTCGCGTTGACCAGCCCGGAGTCCACGGTGCGCTCCCGGACACCGGGGAGACCGAGCCCGTCGAGCCAGGTGACGACCCGGGTGCCGCGCCCGCTCGCGTCGACGACGAAGTCCGCGTCGAGATCCGTGTCCCCGCCGACGGCCGCGACGCGCACGCCCCGCACCCGGCCGGCGGAACCCGTCAGCCCCACCACCGCCGCCTTGCGGACCTCGACCGGGCAGTGCTCCAGCACCGCCGCCCGCACCGTCCAGTCCAGCAGCGCCCGGCTGCACGTGAGCATGACGGGCCCCTCGCGCCGCCACCGCCGCAGCCAGCCCTCGGGCGTGCGGGCCAGC
Organism: Streptomyces sp. NPDC096048; assembly: GCF_044763415.1. NCBI lineage: Bacteria > Bacillati > Actinomycetota > Actinomycetes > Kitasatosporales > Streptomycetaceae > Streptomyces > Streptomyces sp. NPDC096048. The sequence continues at coordinate 59,088 of NZ_JBIWGG010000002.1, read as the reverse complement.
ATGCCCGAGCTGAGGGATATCTCGTGGGCCCCGGCGGCGAGCAGCCGTTTGCCCAGGCTCACGCCCGGCACCAGCTCCTCCATGGCGGCCAGCCCTCCGGTCATGAGCAGATGCGCGTGCCGCCCCTGCGGCAGCCCGCGGCGGTGCTCCGGCCCCTCGGGCAACTCGTCACGGTCCAGTACGAGCACCTCGTCCACGCCCGCGGTGGACAGCACGGACGCGGCCAGCATCCCGGCCAGGCCGGCACCGATGACGACAGCTCTACGCGACATGGGGCTCCTCGGGTTCAGCCATGGGTCCGGTCATGGAGGACGGCACCGCACCGCCGGACGCGGCGGGCGGACGGTCGAGCGCCTGCGCCAGCTCCACCAGACCGCTCGGGCCGGACACCTCGGTGGCGTGCAGACGGTAGGTACCGGCGGTCTCGGGCGGTTCCTCACCGGTGACGGCCCGGCGCGCGGCGTCGGCGAGCATGGCCGCCTCCGCCGCCAGCCGGGCCTCGTGGGGTGAGCGGCCCGCGCCCAGGGCGGTGTCCCGCACCCGCTCACGGACCCGGTGGTCGAAGTACGGCGCGAGCGCGAGCAGGGCGTCGTGGATGGACACCTCACGCCACTGGAGCCGGGCCTGGGGGAGCTGCCACCAGGCGGTCGGGGGCTTGGGGGCGGTGGACACCGACCTGACCAGGGACCACAGCGGATCCAGCCGCCGGTAGTCGCCCAGTCCCCGCCAGTGGTCGACCACGGGCGGCAGCAGCCTGGGCAGCACGAACCCGGCCGAGCACAGCAGCGCGGCCAGCGACGCCATCGGCGGGGCCACGGTGGTGGACAGGAAGTCGAGGTCGTGACCGGTCCAGCGGGCCACGACGGCCGTGTACTTGGTCAACTGGAACCCCACCACGTCCAGCAGCGCCCCGAGCAGGATCAGCCGCAGCCCGGCCCGGAGCAGCCCGCCCACCTCGCGGCCCCACTTGACGCAGACGACGCACATCACGAGCATCGCCGCGCTGTGCCCGAGCAGGTACAGCAGGATCATCTCCCGCATGAACGGGGTGCCGGCGTAGTACGTGTCGAGGTCGGTCAGCCGCTCGGTGTCCGCGTCGGCGAGCGTGAACAGCACGACGATGGCGACCACCAGGAGACCGTAGGCGGCCACGCTGCGCAGCACCATGCGCCGCACCCGCTCGCGGGAACCGCCCCGCCAGTTGATCAGCAGCACGAGCACGGCGCAGCTGTACGCGGAGAGCATCCCGTAGGTCAGCGGGGCCCCGAAGTTGGGGACGCCGGTCAGCTCGTTGACGGTGGCGAGAGTGGCCGGGGCGGCGCAGACGAAGACCAGGGCGCCGAGGACGATCGCCATGCAGGTGGACAGGGTGAGCGGGTTCCGCATGGCCGTGCGGGGGCGGCGGAAGAGCAGGACGGAGGTCATCCCGAAGACGACGGCCGCCAGGTACACGACGAGGCTCATATCGGCAGACTCCTCTCGCCCGGGGCCCGGTTCACGCGGTCCCCGCCGTGGTCGTACCGCTCGGCACGGCGGCGGGGGCCGGCGGCAGCGGCGCCGTACCGGCCAGCACGTCGGCGATCCGGCCGAGGGCGGCCGGGCCCGGCACCCGGCCGGGGAACGGACCGGCGCCGCCGGGAGGCGGAGCATCCCCGCCCGGTCCCGCCTCGTGCCGTACCGCGGCGGTGATCACCGCCGCCCAGGCGTCGGCCTCGGCCCGTTGCGGATCACCCGTCGCCGCCAGCACACCGGCGCGGGTCCGGTCGTACAGGTCCCGGTCGAAGTACGCGTCCAGGTGGCCGAGCGCGTTGTGGATGCTGGTCTGGCGCCACATCAGCCGCGTGGTGGGGGAGGCGAACCGGGGGCGGGGCAGCCGCAGCGTGCGGCGGGTGAGCAGGTCGTCCAGCGCCCGCTCCAGGGGTTCGAGCCGGGCGTACGTCCGCCGGGCCCGCCGCCATTCGGTCACCCGGGGCGTCACCAGCGGGACCAGCACCCCGACGACGATCAGCAGGGCACCGAGACCGGCGGCGGCCGGGGAGAAGGCGGTGTCGAGCGCCGACCAGTCCCGCCCCGACCAACTGGCGCCGACCGCGGCCAGCTTGGCGACGCTGTAGCCGGCGCCGCACAGCGAACCGACGCCGAGCAGCGTCAGGCCGGCCCGCAACCCGCCCCGCACCCGGCGCGCCCAGCGCAGCGACGACACCGTGGTGACGGTCACCGCGATGAGGTGCGCGACCAGGTAGAGCACGATCATCTGGGCGATGAACGGGGTCGTCGCGTAGTAGGTGTCCAGGTCGGTGCGGCGCTCCACGGGCGCGTCACCGAGGGCGAAGGTCACCGCGATGCCGAGGACCACGGCGGCGTAGGCCAGCGTCCAGCGGCGGGCGGTGCGGTGCACCCGGGGCCCGCCGCGCCAGTGGACGACGAGGACCTGGGAGGCGGCGCAGTACCCGGTGATGGCCGCGTAGGTAAGCGGGGCCGCGAGGTTCGGCACACCGCTCAGCCGGTTGACGGCGCCGACCGTCGGAGCCGCCCCGAGCAGGAAGCAGAGCCCGGCCAGCCCCAGCACGGCGCAGATGGCACGCAGATACGGATCGCGGCGGTGGCGCACCAGATCGGGGGCCTTCACCAGCAGGCCGAGCCAGAGCACTCCGCAACTGACGTAGTTGATCAAGCCGTTCATCTCGTCGTCCCGCGGTAGTTGAGCGCGGCCCCGATGCGTCCGGCGAGGTCCTGGGGGTCGTCGGGGTCGCCGCCCTCCGCGGCGAACACCGAGTCGGTGGAGGCCTCCAGCCAGGTGCGCAGCCGACGGCCCATCAGCATGCCGAAGCGGTCCGCCTCCTGCTCCTCGGCCAGGGAGAAGTCGGTGCGCGCGGCGACCGGCCGGGGCTCGGCACCGACGTCCGTCTCCGCCTGGCGGCGGCTCATGTGCCACACCTCGTGGCAGAGGATCACGATCTGGTGCCACACGGCGGCGCGTTCGTCCACCACCACGTCGTCGTGGCTCTCGCGCTCCAGCCACAGTCCGCTCGCGGTGTGCGGCGGGAACGCCGCGCGGTGGACGACCACGTCACGTCCCCGCCATGCGCTGACGGAGGCGACGAGCGCGTCGAACAGGACCTCGGGGTCGGCCGGGACCGGCACCCGGATGGGGTCGATGAGGGCGTCAGCGAGACGACGCATCTCCTTCCTGGTACGCACCGATGTCTCCCTGTTCCCCTGGTTGCTGCTCGGTCACCTGTGCAATATGCCAAGACGGGTGCCGTCCGGGCCAGTTCCGCGTGCGGCACGGTCACTCGGTGACCGCCACGGTGTCCCCGGGTGCCGCGGCGCGGGCGCGGACCTCCCGGATCGCGTCGGGGTGGCGCAGGGCGCGCGAGAGCGCCCCGATCTCGCGGAGCAGGTCCGTGGTGTCGGGGCCGTGGGTGCCGTCGCCGCCGTCCGCGCGGGGCCCTGCGTCGACCGCGTCGAGGATCACCACCGCCGACGCGAGCGCCTTCGCCCGTGCCGGGGGGAAACCGAGGTCGAGGGCCGCGACGTACGACCGCTCGCCGAGCCGCTCGTCGGTGCGCCGGGCCAGCGGCAGCAGGACGTCGCGGATGAAGGTCTCGCGGCGGGTCAGGCGCAGTTCGGGGCTGGCCCGCAGGACGAACGGCACCCCGGAGCCGTGCACGGTCCGCGTCAGCCGGTACAGCGGACGCAGCCGGCGGTGGGCCAGGCGGATCCGCCACCGCTCGTGCAGGTACTGCCCGGCGTGCGGCAGGATGAAGCCGACCGCGATCGACACCGCGGACAGACAGGCCAGGGCCGGGGCCACGTCCAGGCTGAGCCAGTCCAGGTCGTTGCCGGTCCAGCGGGCCGTGACGGCGGTGAGTTTGGCGGCGTCGAAGGCCAGGTTCAGCGCGTAGCCGATACCCAGGAACCTCAGTCCCCAGCGCAGCCAGGCGTCGAACCCGCCGGTGCGGATCCAGTTCCAGATCAGCTTCGAGGTGATGAGCACGGCGGTGGTGTGCGCGACGAGGTACAGCAGGATCTCCTCGCGCATGAACGGCGTGTTGGCGTAGTACGTGTCCAGGTCGCGGGTGCGCTCCACGGGCACGTCGGCGAGGGCGAACAGCACCCAGAGCGCGACGATCACGCTTCCGTAGGCCAGGACGACCCAGCGCGTGGCCCGGCGGGTCGGGGCGGAGCGCTCGGACAGCCCGTCGCGCCAGGCGATGATCAGCACCAGACAGGAGCCGCAGAACGCGGTGAGCAGCGAGTACACCCAGGGCGCCGAGATGTTGGGCACGCCGGTGACGCGGTTGACCCAGACGATGGTCGAGGGCGCGACGAACACGAACACCGCGCAGGCGAGCAGCAGCAGGCCGCCGACCGCGCGCAGCAGCGGGTCCCTCCAGAGCCGGATGATCGTCGGCACTTTGATCGCCAGGGCGGCGGCCAGGACGGCGGCCGGGATCCACCAGAAGGACGTGTAGAACTCGCTGAGGAACGAGGCCGGACCCATGGCCGCGTCCGCGGACTCCATCTTCGCCCCCCACCCCCGCCGGCACTCTCCGTCGTGTCCCAAGGCCGTTCGAGCCTACGCGGCCGCGCGTGTCCGCGTCATGCGATGCCGGCGCACGGAAAGTCCTGCCCCTGGTTCTTGTCCGAACCATTGACGCGAAAGCGCCGTCCACTTACGGTCCCGTTCGAAGTTACGAGCGCTATTCGATATCTCGAACAATCCATGAGCAGATAGGGCAGGGCATGGGACGACCTGGCCTGGATCGCAGGCACTTTCTGGGCGCGGCGGGCGGTCTGACGGTCGCGGGAAGCTTCGGCTTCGCGGCCCTGGGCACGGGCGCCGACGCGCTCGCCTCCGGTGCGGACACCCGCGTGAGCTACTGGAACCTCTTCAGTGGCGGCGACGGCTACAACATGATCGCGATGCTGGACTCCTTCCGTAAGGACAACCCCGGCATCGACGTGAAGGACTCCACCCTCCAGTGGGGCAGCCCCTTCTACACCAAGCTCGCCATGGCGGCCGCCGGCAACCGCGCGCCGGACCTCGGCGTCATGCACCTCGGCCGCGTCACCGGCTTCTCGCCCGGCCGCCTCCTGGACCCCTGGGACGTCGGCCTGCTCGCCAAGTACGGCGTGAAGGAAGCGGACTTCAACCCCGAGCTGTGGAAACGCGCCGTCATCGACGGCAAGCTCTACGCCCTCCCGCTCGACATCCACGTCCAGCTCTGCTTCTACCGCAAGGACGTGCTGAAGAAGGCGGGCCTGCTCGGCGCCGACGGGCGGATGGTGCCCGTGACGTCGACCGAGGAGTGGTTCGACGTGCTGAAGGAGGCCAGGAAGGCCACCAAGAAGGGCCTGCAGACCATCGGCTTCTGGCACAACGACCAGAACTTCCAGTGGTGGGACTTCGTCGCCTTCTACACCCAGCTCGGCGGCACCTGGTTCAACGAGGGGAACACCGAGGTCACCTTCGACACCGACAAGGCCACCCAGGTCCTGGAGTTCCTGCGCCGGCACGTCGCCGACGGCTACGCGAACCCGAGCTTCGGGGGCGGCGCGGGCGCCGAACAGTTCGTCAACGGCGCCCCCTTCGCGTGGGAGGGCAACTGGTCGGTGCCCGTCTTCTCCGGTGCGAAGCTCGACTACGGCGCGACCCCGCTGCCGCCCGTCTTCGGCGAGCGGGCCACGCACGCCGAGTCGCACGCCTTCGTGCTCCCGCATCAGGCGGACCGCGGCGGCGCCACCAACGAGGCCGCGCACCGACTCGCCGCCTACATCGTCAAGCACGCCCAGCAGTGGGCGGCCGGCGGGCACATACCCGCCTACACGCCGACCCTGTCCACGGCCGCGTACAAGGAGCTGAACCCGCAGAGCGAGTACGTCACCGCGATGGACCACCAGGCCACCGAGCCGAAGGTGTGGTTCGCCGGCTCCACCGGCATCCTCGCCCAGCGCGTCGGCCCGATCGTCGTCTCCTCGACGATGGGCTCGGCGAAGCCGGAAGCCGCCGCCCGCCGCATGAAGGGCGCGCTCACCGACCTGCTCGGCACGAAGAACCCCATGGACGGCAGAACCGCCGCGCAGGGAGGTGCGGCCGCATGACCACGACCAGCGCTGAAACGATCATCCGCCCGGCGCGCGCGAAGACCGCCGCCGACCGCGTCACCGTCCGCCGCGGGCAGGGCTTCCAGCACGGCGGCTGGTTCGTCGCCCCGTTCCTCGCCCTGTTCGCGCTCTTCGTCGTCTGGCCCCTGCTGCGCGGCCTCTACCTCAGCTTCACGGACGCCAACATCTCCGGCGACAGCGCGAGCTTCATCGGCCTGGACAACTACAGCGAGGCCCTCCAGGACCCCCTGATGTGGGACGCGCTCGGCCACAGCGCGTACTTCACGCTGCTCGTCGTGCCCTGCATCACGGTCCTCGCCTTCCTCCTCGCGATGCTCGCCCACCACATCGAGCGCGGCAAATGGCTGTGGCGGCTGTGCTTCTTCATGCCGTTCCTGCTGCCGTCCACCGTCGCCGCCAACCTGTGGCAGTGGCTGTTCAACCCCGGCACCGGCATGGTGAACCACGTCCTCGGCCTCGAGACACCGTGGCTGACCGACAAGTCGTACGCCCTGCTCGCGGTCGTCATCACCACCCTGTGGTGGACGGTCGGCTTCAGCTTCCTGCTCTACCTCGCCGCACTCCAGGGCATCCCCGCGCACCTCTACGAGGCCGCCAGGCTGGACGGCGCCAACGCCTGGCACCGCACGCTCCACATCACGCTGCCGATGCTGCGCAACATCACCGGCCTCGTCGTCGCCCTGCAGATCCTCGCCTCGCTCCAGGTCTTCGACCAGGCAGTCGTGATGCAGGACTTCGGGCCGGGCCCCGAGGAATCGACCCGCACCTTCGTGCAGTACACCCTCGAACAGGGCTTCACCAGCTACCGCGTGGGCTACGCCTCCGCGATCTCCATCATCTTCTTCGTGCTCATCGCGGCCGTCGCCCTCACCCGGATGTGGCTGCTGCGCAACCGTGAGGAGGGCGGCCGATGACCACCGCCACGGCGCCGACGCGCACCAAGGCCCGCAGGCCCTGGTCGACCGGCCAGATCGTGCTCACCCTCCTCGGCACGGCCGTCTCAGTGCTGTTCCTGGCGCCCCTGGCCTGGGCGCTGTTCACCTCGCTCAAGTCGGAGACCGAGGCCGTCGAGGTGCCGACGCACTGGCTGCCCGAGGACTGGACGGGCCAGGCGTGGACGGCCCTCTTCGAGACCGGCAACATCACCAACTGGTTCGTCAACTCCCTCGTCGTGTCGGTCTGCGTCACGACGATCGTGCTGCTGGTCAGCGCGCTGGCCGGCTACGGCTTCGCCCGCACCGAGTTCCGGGGCAAGGGCCTGCTGATGGGCGTCGTGATGGCGGGCCTCATGGTCTCCCCGGCCGTGCTCGGCGTCCCGCTGTTCACCACCGTCCAGCAGATGGGGATGGTCGACACCTACTGGGGCATGATCCTGCCGCAGTGCGCGCCCGCCGCGATGGTCTACATCCTCTACAAGTTCTTCCAGGGCATCCCGCGCGAGCTGGAGGAGGCCGCCTTCATCGACGGCGCCGGCCGCTGGCGCGTCTTCTTCACGATCATCGTGCCGCTCTCCCGCCCCTCGCTCGCGGCGGTCGGCATCTTCACCTTCATCAGCTCGTGGAACAACTTCCTGTGGCCCTACATGGTCACCAACAACCCCGACCTGATGACCATGCCGAACGGCATCGCGACCGTCATGAACTCCTACGGCATCCAGTGGGCCCAGCTCATGGCCGGCGGCCTCATGGCCGGCCTGCCGCTGATCATCGTCTTCGTCTTCTTCCAACGGCAGATCGTGGCGGGCGTCGCCCACACGGGATTGGCGGGCCAGTGACCGTACGCAGAACCCTCGCCGCCGCGGCGACGGCCGCCCTGATGGCCCTGTTGCCCAACGCGGCGCAGGCCGCGGAGCGTTACCCCGACCCGCGCCCCATCACCGGCCAGCAGATCATCCACGACCCCACCGTCATGCGCCTGAAGGGCGGCGGCTACGTCGCCTACTCCACCGGCGGCGTCATCGGCGCCCGCCTCTCCGAGGACGGCAGGCACTGGGACGACGCGGGCAACGCCTTCGCGAAGCCCCCGGGCTGGTGGTACGAGTACAACGACACCGGCGACCCGTGGGCCCCCGACCTCTCCTACCGCGCCGGCCGGTACTGGCTCTACTACGCGGTCTCCTCCTGGGGCACCAACCACTCCGCGATCGGCGTCGCCACCTCCCGCACCGGCCTGCCCGGCACCTGGACCGACCACGGCAAGGTCTTCTCCTCGGAGACGACCGACACCTGGAACGCCATCGACCCGGCGGTCATCCGCGCCGACGGCCGCCTGTGGATGTCCTTCGGCTCGTACTGGAGCGGCATCCGCATGGTCGAGCTGGACCCGCGCACCGGCAAGGCGGTCGAGGACGCGAAGGTCCACCACCTCGCCACCCGCCCCGACGAGCCGTACGCCGTCGAAGGCCCGGAGATCGTCAAGCACGGCCGCCACTACTACCTGTTCGCCTCGTACGACGCGTGCTGCTCCGGCGTGAACAGCACGTACAGGATCAAGGTCGGCAGGTCCACGGACATCGAGGGCCCGTACGTCGACAGCACGGGCACCCCGCTGCTGGAAGGCGGCGGCGACCTCCTCCTGGAGGGCCACGGCCCCTACATCGGCACCGGCGGCCAGTCCGTCTTCCGCGACCGGGGCCGGGACTGGCTGGCGTACCACTACTACGACGCCGAGGACGAAGGCACGCCCAAGCTCGGGCTGAACGCCCTGACCTGGACCAAGGACGGCTGGCCGAAGGTCTCCTAGGGGGCACGGCCGGCCACCACGAACCCGCGGACCCACGCGTACCGGACACACGCGAACCTCTGGAAAGGCAGACATGCGAACCGCCCGCTTCACCCTCGACCCCGCCTTCACCGTCGGTGAGGTCAACCCCCGCCTCTTCGGCTCCTTCGTGGAACACCTCGGCCGCTGCGTGTACACCGGCGTCTTCGAACCGGACCACCCCACCGCCGACGAGGCCGGCCTGCGCCAGGACGTGCTGGACCTGGTCCGGGAACTCGGCGTCACCGCCATCCGCTACCCCGGCGGCAACTTCGTCTCCGGCTACAAGTGGGAGGACTCGGTCGGCCCGGTGGAGGACCGCCCCCGCCGCCTCGACCTGGCCTGGCGCTCCACGGAGACCAACCGCTTCGGCCTGTCCGAGTACATCGCCTTCCTCAAGAAGATCGGCCCCCAGGCCGAGCCCATGATGGCGGTCAACCTCGGCACCCGCGGCGTCGCCGAGGCCCTCGAACTCCAGGAGTACGCCAACCACCCCTCCGGCACGGCGCTCTCCGACCTGCGTGCCGAGCACGGCGACAAGGACCCCTTCGGCATCAGGCTCTGGTGCCTCGGCAACGAGATGGACGGCCCCTGGCAGACCGGCCACAAGACCGCCGAGGAGTACGGCCGGATCGCCGCCGAGACCGCGCGCGCCATGCGCCAGATCGACCCGGACCTCGAACTCGTCGCCTGCGGCTCCTCCGGCCAGTCCATGGAGACCTTCGCCGAGTGGGAGGCGACGGTCCTCAAGGAGACGTACGACCTGGTCGACCACATCTCCCTGCACGCCTACTACGAGCCGCACGACGGCGACATCGACTCCTTCCTCGCCTCGGCCGTGGACATGGAGTCGTTCATCGAGAACGTCGTCGCCACCTGCGACCACATCGGCGCCCGCCTCAAGTCCAAGAAGAGGATCAACCTCTCCTTCGACGAGTGGAACGTCTGGTACATGGCCAAGACCCAGGCCGAGGTCAGCGCCCTGGACTGGCCCGAGGCGCCCCGCCTGCTGGAGGACAACTACAGCGTCACCGACGCCGTCGTCTTCGGCTCGCTCCTCGTCGCCCTGCTCCGGCACGCCGACCGCGTCACCGTCGCCTGCCTCGCCCAGCTCGTCAACGTCATCGCCCCGATCATGACCGAGCCGGGCGGCCCGGCCTGGCGCCAGACGACGTTCTTCCCGTTCGCGCAGGCCTCGAAGTACGGCCGGGGCGAGGTCCTCGACGTCCGGGTGGACTCACCGACGTACGAGACGAAGAAGTACGGCGAGGCCGACCTGCTGCACGCCACCGCCGTGCGCGCCGAGGACGGCTCCGTCACCGTCTTCGCCGTCAACCGCTCCCGCACCGAGTCGCTGCCGCTCGACGTGGCCCTGAGCGGCCTGGAGCTGACCGAGGTCGTCGAGCACAGCGCCCTGGCGGACGCCGACCCGGACGCCCGCAACACGCTCGCCGAGCCCGAGCGGGTCGTCCCGCACCCGGTCGAGGGCACGGCCGTGGCGGACGGCAGGCTGACCGCCGCCCTGGAGCCGCTGTCCTGGAACGTGATCCGGCTGCGCTGAGGCCCGACGAGGTCAGCGGCGCGGGCCGGGGGAGGCGACCGGTTCCACCGGCACCCCTCCCGCCGCGCCGCCCAGCAGCTCCAGCCGCACCGCCCCCGGCCCCGGCACCGCCTCGCCGTCGGTCAGGACGGCGAGGGCCAGGGTGTTGGCGGCGGCGCGGGTGCGCAGGATGCCGTTCGGCAGGACGAAGGTGTGCGGCGCTGCCGTGGGGTCGTCGCCGGCGTACTCGCCCATGTTCCAGCCGTTCAGGAAGACCTGGGCGCGGTAGTCGCGGCCCGGGCCGCCGTCGAGGACGAGCCCGACCGAGGCGTCGACGTCCGGCGGGACGTCCAGCCGGAAGGTGGTCCGGTACCAGGTCACGCCCTGGCGCCGGTCCTCGCGGGGGAGAGACGCCGAGGACACCTCGTCCCAGTCGCCGTCGTCGTACCCGGGCAGATGCCAGCCCCACCGCTCCCCGTACAGCCCGCCGTTGTTGAGCGGCCCGCGCACGGGGTCGGGGGCGGCCGCGCCCTGGATCCGCCACCTCACCTCCGGTGACGCGCCCTCGAAGGCGACCGAGGTCAGGCCGCGGGCCGCCCGGTAGGCGTCCTGGTCGTGCTGTGTGCGCCGGACCAGGACGGACAGGACGAGGGAGGCACCGACGTCGGGCCGCTCCCGCAGGCGCTTCCGGAGTGCCCGGGGCAGCCGGAAGCCGGCCGTGGCGGTCCACGTGCCCTCGCCGTCGTCCTCCCGGCCCATGCGGTGGGTGCCCAGCGGCTCCCCGTCCAGCCAGGCCATCAGCATCCCGTGCGCGCCCGTGCTGTAGGCGAGGGACACCGACTCCAGGTCCGCGGCGCCGGTGAGCCGGCCCCGGTACCAGACGTCGCCGTAGTGGAAGCCGTAGTCGTCGGCGAAGAGCACGGGCTGCCCGTCGGGCACCGGGGTCGTGCTGTGCGAGGTCCGCCGGTCGGCGACCGCCCACCCCGAGTCGTCGTAGCCGGGGCCGGACTCCGGGTTCTCGGTGCGCCGCCGCCAGCCCTCCAGCGCGGGCAGTACCAGGTCGGGCACGCCGGGCAGCGGCCAGACGGCCATCAGGCTCTGGGCGCGGCCGACGGACGCCTCCACCGGCTCGCCGTTCCAGGTGACGTGGGTGATGCCGCGCGGCGCCCACACTTCCAGGCCGCGCTCCTCGACGGTGTCGCCGGTCAGCCGGATCGTGGCGCCGTCCAGGGTGACGTCGCGCAGCAGCGCCGGGCCGTGCACGAGGACCCGGCCCGACGGAGTCTCGTACGGCCACAGCCGCAGCGAGGCGGCGTCGTCGGCGACGAGCAGGATCAGGGTGCGGTCGGACTCGCCGCTGCGCACCCGCAGCCGGGTCACCCGGTCCTCCGCCAGGGGCACGGTGATGTGCAGTCTCCCGTGGTCGTACGCCCAGGCGGCCTCCTCGTCCAGCCGGGTGGGCCACGGCTCGTCCGGGCAGTCCAGCACCAGGTGCGCGTTCTCGCCGGCCCGGCCCACGAAGGCGGCGATGTCCAGCCGCCCGACGCTCAGGGACATCATGGGCTGCACGGTGGCGTACGCCAGTTTCCGGCCCGATCCCAGGTGGAGCCCGGTGGCGAACAGCTTGGCGTCCCGGGCGGGGACGGTGACCTCCACGTCGGTCCCGCCCATCGGCAGCGTCGACGTGACGTCGGTCGCGGAGTCGTTGCGCGCGACGTACGCGTGGGTGCCGGTGTCCGGGTTGGCCAGGTGCCGCACCCGGATCCGGGCGTCCGAGGCCCTGACCCGCGGCGCCTCGTCCAGCCGGGTGAAGTCGGGTACGTGGCGGAGCAGCTGCCCGAGCTGGTGGAGCGGGGCGAGCTTGTCCGTCGGCCGGCGGGCCTCGTCGATCGCCGCGGTGGGGTCGTACGTGGGCGTGGGCGCGGACGGCGCGGCCAGCCAGCCCCACGAGGTGCCGCCGAACGCCGTGCGGACGTGGTGCAGCGTGACGCCCCGCGCGAGGTGGTCGAGATGGACCCGCCGCGCCTCGGCGGCGTCCCGGGTGTGCTCCGCCTCTCCCCAGGGGACCGGGGTGTCGGCGTGCAGGAGGGGTACGTCGATGCCGTCGGCGCGGAGCCTGTCGTGCAGGCGGGTCAGGTGGGCGCGCCGCGGGGCGTCGACCCGGTAGAGCAGGACGGTGCCGGTGCCACGGGTGTACTGGTGCCGGGCGGCGACGGCGTTGACGCGGCTCAGCCACTCGTCGGCGTGGCGCAGGTACGCGGGGTCGGCGGTCCCGGCCCGGCCCTCGGCGGCCGTCAGCCAGCCGGGCAGGCCGCCCGCGTCCACGTCCGCGCCGATGTACGGGCCGGGCCGCAGGACGACGTACATACGGGTCTCGGCGGCCGTGCGCAGGAACAGGTCCAGGTCGCGGACGCCGGTGAAGTCGTACTCGCCGGGGGCGGGGGAGTGCTGGTTCCAGGCGAGGCGGACGCCGACCGCGTTGTAGCCGTAGGCGCGCATCTTCTGCAGCACGTCCCGCCACAGGGACGGGCTGGGCAGCCGGAACGGGTGCATCTCGCCGGACCACAGCGCGAGACGTCTGCCGTCGATCAGCAGGGAGTACCGGTCCAGGGCGACCCGGTGGCGCACCCCGTCGGCGCCGGGCGGTCCGGGCGGCGGCCCGGTGGGCACGGGGCCACGGACGCCGGTGCGGGGCAGCGCCTGGCTGCTCACGCTGCCGCCGAGTGCGAGACCGAGGACGCTGGTGCCCGCGAGGGCGCTGAACGCTCGTCTGCTGAGCCTGCTGAGCTCCAAGGGAGCCTCTCCTGTTGCTGTACTTCTGGTGCTGCGCTGCCGGGCCATTCTCCACAACCGGACCGGCGATGCGTTAAATGGCCAAAGTGCGTCCTGTCCGCGTTCCGCGGGTGTGCATACGATGTGATCGTCGCGTGAATGACATGTGCACAACAGATGTGCAGGTCATTCAACTACATCCACCCCCCACTGACCGGAATGGGAGACCCATGGCCACCGGCCTGCTCCTGAGCGGCACGATCGCCGCGCTCCTCACCTCCGCGCTGCCCGCGCAGCACCAGCCCTCCGGCGGGTTCGAGGACCCGCCGCCGGACAAGATCGTCATCAAGGTCGCCACGGTGAACGGCTCCGGCTGCCCGCAGGGCACGGCGGCGGTCGCCGTCTCGGAGGACAACACCGCCTTCACCGTCACCTACAGCGACTACCTCGCCCAGGCGGGCGGCGACTCCGCGCCCACCGCCTTCCGCAAGAACTGCCAGCTCAACCTGCTCGTCCATGTCCCGCAGGGCTTCACCTACGCCGTGGCCAGCGCGGACTACCGCGGCTTCGCCGCCCTCCAGCCCGGCGCCAAGGGCACCCAACGGGCCTCGTACTACTTCCAGGGCTCCCCGAACACCGAGTACCGCACCCATCCCTTCAGCGGCCCGCTCAACGACAACTGGCAGGCCACCGACAGCACCGACTGGGCCCAGCTGGTCTGGGCGCCCTGCGGAGTGCAGCGCAACTTCAACATCAACACGGAGCTGCGGGTGAGCACGGGGACGTCCGACCCCGCCGAGGTGAGCTTCATGACGATGGACTCCACGGACGGGGACATCAGCACGGTGTACCACCTGGCGTGGAAGGAGTGCCCCGAGTCCTGACCGGTGACCGACGGCGGGTGTGGTCGCGGTCGCGGCCGATCACGGCCACGCCCGTGCCGCCGGTGACGTCGGCGGCGCGGGCGTTTTTTCGACGTGGACCACGACCGTCCCCCGGTTGACGGCGTACCCGCGCGGCAGGGCCCGCGCGTGCGCCGGTCCTCCCCGCGCGGTTGTGCGGGTCACGAACCGCTCGGCCGGCACAGGAGCGGCTTGTCCAGTTCGGAGCAGGGGCGGTGGCCCCGGGAGCGGATGATGTCCTTGCCGACCTCGTTGGCGAGGTAGCGCAGGAAGCCCGCGGCGATCGAGTCGGCCGGGGGTTCGCCGTAGGTGTAGGCGATCTCCGTCTGCCAGTACGGGTAGGCGCCCTCGTCGGCGCCCTCCAGGGTCGCTGGGTAGCCGTCGATGCGGACCAGCCGCACGTCGTCGCGGGCGGTGGCGGCGCCGACCTCGCTGTGGCCGAGGGCGCCGGGGATCGAGGCCACGGTGTCCAGCAGGCCGGGGGTGCCGCCGACCTCGCAACGGCCCGGCGTCTTCGCGTCCAGACTCTTGCAGTCGTTGGCCGTGGTCGCGAGCAGGGGTCTGCCGTCCAGGACCTGCTCCTGGAGCGTGGTGCGGGTACCGGAGCCGGGGTTGCGGCTGACGAGCTGGACGGGCAGGTCGTTGCCCTTCACCTGCTTCCAGTTGGTGATCTCCCCGGCGTAGATGTCCCGGACCTGCGTCAGCGACAGGTCCCGCACCCCGGTGTCCTTGTTGACCACCAGGGTGAACAAGGACAGGGCGACCGGTCTGGGCAGCAGTTGCGGGCGGCCGTCGGACTTGGGGCCGTCGCTGAACGACAGCCGGTCACCCAGGCCCTGGCCCTCCTCCGGCGCGGCCTTCCCGCCTGCCGCGGCGAGGGCGTCCAGACCCGGGACGCTGCCCTTGAAGGAGTCGTCGGTGAGCGGGATGCGGGCGTCCGTGCAGGTCTTCGTGTACTGCTCGGCGGCGCGCTCCAGGACCGGCTGGAAGGCCGTGGAACCCGACAGGTGCAGCGTCCCCTCGGCGCAGTCCAGCGGCGCGGCCGCGGCGTCCTCGCCGCGGGCGAACGTGGAGACGGACTGGGCCGCGCTCACCAGGACGAGCAGGGCGAGCAGCCAGCGGACCGGCCGGGAGGCGAAGGGGTAGTACTCGGTCTTCTTGATGGTTCCGCCGCGCACCCCGCCGACGACGCCCGCGGTGACGTCCGGGTCGGGGAAGTCGGTCTCGGTGAAGTCCGGGAGGCGGTCCAGGACCGCCAGTACCTTGTAGTGCGCCCGCCGGTTGAGCTTCACCTTGGGCAGCCTGATGACACCGTCCGTGGCCCCGAGGCCCGGCGTCCCCGGCGTGAAGAAGTCGCGCAGCACGGTGTGGCTGCACTCCGTCACGACCATGCCGACCACGCGGCGGCCCGGGAACGCCACGCGTATGCCCACCGAGTCGTTGGCGGGAGCCACGTAGTCCTCCTCGACTATCGGGGTCCAGCCGACGTTCTCGATGCGCAGCAGGACGACCGAGGGGTCGCGCAGGTCGGTGCCGTCCCACTGCATGCGCTGGAGCACCCCGGCCTCCGGCCCGGAGGAAGTGGCCGAGTCCCGGGCGCTGGTGTCCATCTGGACGCGGTAGCCGAGCCGTTTGCGGCCCGCGAGGAAGAACTCCCACAGGGCGGCGGTCACGGGCACGGCGAGGCCGAGCACGGCGATCACGAACTCCCACGGAACACCGTTCATTGACCGAGACTCCCGGGTCGGGGCGGAGGCGCATGGATGGGGAGGCCATGTTGTCCGGGCGTGAAGCTGCTCAACCGCGGGCGTGCCGACCGGCCGTCGGGAATTCATCGGTGCGTCACCTGTGAAACGTGGTGTTTTCCGGACGTTGGTTGCCGATGCCGCGCGGGCCATTGACGCGCAAGGGGTTCGATTCTACGTTCCGTCCGAAGTGGCGATCGATGTTCGACATACAGAACAGGAGCGTCTCCCCATGAGCCGCAAGAAGCGAACCGCACTCCTCGCTCTCCCCACCGCCGCGCTGCTCGCCCTGATCCCCACCACGGCTTCGGCGTATCCCAACCCCGGCCGGGTCACCGGCTCCGTGGTCACGCACGACCCGACGATGATCCGCACCTCGTCCGGGCAGTACCAGCTCTACGCCACCGGCGGCGGCATCAGCAGCAAGGCGTCCGCCGACCGCACGGCCTTCTCCGCGGGCGCCGACGCCTTCGGTTCCCGGCCCTCCTGGTGGTCGCGCTACTCCTCCGTCCCGGAGGCGTGGGCGCCCGACATCTCGTACCACGGCGGAAAGTACCTGATGTACTACTCCGTCTCGAAGTTCGGCTCCAACACCTCCGCCATCGGCCTCGCCGGATCCAGCACCGGCCAGCCGGGCAGCTGGAGCGACTACGGCATCGTCTACACCTCCAGCTCCTCCAGCGACTACAACGCCATCGACCCCAACCTCTTCGTCGACGACGACGGAAAGTGGTGGCTGTCCTTCGGCAGCTGGTGGACCGGCATCAAGATGATCCGGATCGACCCGTCCACCGGAAAGCAGCACGCCTCCGACACCGCCCGCCGTTCCCTCGCCTCCCGCCCGTCGGGCACCAAGGCCGTCGAGGCGCCCTACATCGTCAAGCGGAACGGGTACTACTACCTCTTCGCCTCGTACGACACCTGCTGCGCCGGCACCAGCTCCACGTACAAGGTCAAGGTCGGCCGGGCGACCAGCGTCACCGGGCCCTACCGCGACAAGAACGGCGTCTCCATGATGAACAACGGCGGGACGCCCGTGCTCGAGTCGCACGGCAGCGTCATCGGCCCCGGCGGCCAGTCGATCATGAACGACGTCGACGGCGACCTGATCGTCTACCACTACTACGACGGCAACGACAACGGCACTCCCAAGCTCGGCATCAACCTCCTGAACTGGAGCAGCGGATGGCCCGTCGCCTACTGACCCTGCTGGCCGCCCTGCTGCTCGCCCTCTCGCTCGGACAGCCCCCCGCGAGCGCGGCCACCTTCGCCAACCCGGTCAAGGCGCAGAAGGGCGCCGACCCCTGGATCACCCACCACGACGGCAACTACTACATGGTGACGACGAGCTGGACCGACGTCATCACCGTCCGCAGGTCGCCCACCCTCGGCGGGCTCGCCACCGCTCCCGGCGTGCAGGTCTGGAAGGGCGACGCGGCCTCCCGGTGCTGCAACATCTGGGCGCCCGAACTGCACTACCTGAACGGCCGCTGGTACCTGTACTACGTCGCCGGGCAGAACGTCCCCGACTACAACCCGACCCAGCGCAGCCACGTCCTGGAGAGCGCCGGGTCCGACCCCATGGGCCCGTACACCTACCGGGGGCAGCTCAACCCGGCCTGGATGCTCGACCCCACGGTGGCGACGATCAACGGTCGGCTGTACCTCTTCGGCAGCACGCACAGCGGGACCCAGAACATCGTCGCCGCGCGGATGTCGAACCCGTACACGGTCTCCTCCTCCTTCACCACCGTCTCCACGCCGACGCACGACTGGGAACGCTCGGGCGCCCCGGTCAACGAGGGGCCGGAGATCCTCCAGCGGGGCGGCCGGACCTTCCTCGTCTACTCCGCCAGCGGCTGCTGGACCCCCGACTACAAGCTCGGGCAGCTGGCACTGACCGGGTCCGATCCGGTGTCCGCGTCCTCCTGGACGAAGAAACCGACGCCGCTGTTCCAGCGCAGTGACGGCAACGGCGTCTACGGGCCGGGGCACAACGGCTTCTTCACCTCGCCCGACGGCTCCGAGAGCTGGATCGTCTACCACGCCAACGACGCCGCCTCGGAGGGCTGCGACAACGGGCGTACGGCGCGGGCGCAGAAGTTCGGCTGGAACTCCGACGGCACCCCGAACCTCGGCACACCCGTCCGGCTCGGGGCGAGCATGCCCGGACCCTCGGGCGAGCCGGCGTCCGTCTCGACCACGTACACGGTCACCAACCGCAACAGCGGCAAGTGCCTGGACGTGGCCGGGGGTTCGTCGGCGGACGGGGCAAACGTGGTGCAGTACTCCTGCAACGGCGGCGCCAACCAGCGCTGGCGCCTGGAGGACCGCGGCGACGACACCCACCGGCTGGTCAACGTGGCCACCGGGAAGGTGCTGGACACCGCCGACTGCTCGGCCGCCGACGGGGCCGACCTGCGGCAGTGGTCCTGGCTGGACAACACCTGCCAGCGGTTCCGGTTCCTCGCCACCGACGGCGGCCACGTCCGCATCGTCAACGAGGCCACCGGCAAGGTCGCCGACGTCGCGAACTGCTCGTCGGCGGACTCCGCCGACGTACGGCAGTGGACGTGGCTGAACAACGCCTGTCAGCAGTGGCGGCTGAACCCGGCGTGAAGCACGGTCCGCGCCCTCACCCCGTACGGCCCATGCCCGCCGGGTTCGGCCAGTTCTGCGGTCCCGGCCGGCCCGTCGCCGGGACCGACTCCAGCCCGTTGGTGCCCCTGACCTGGGCGGCCGTGAGGCCACCGCGGGCCGGGACGCCGGGCGGGGTGGGGCCGGTGGGCGCCGGGTACCGCGCCGCCGCGGCAGCGGGGGCCGGGGCGGGCGCGGGAACGGGGGCGGGTGCGGGCATGGGCTGCTGCGGGACCGGTGCCGGGTGGGGGACCGGCACCGGCCCGGGGTACGGCGCCGGCTGGGGGACCGGCGCCGGTTGCGGGACCTGCCGCGGTGCCGTCGGCACCGGCATCGGGCCGAGGGCGGCCGCGGCCGGGTCGGCGGGCACCGCGGCGGGGAGCGGCACGCCGGTGCCGACGGCCGGAGCGGCGACGAGCCCCGGGGTGCCGGCACCGGCGGCCTGAGCGGCGAGCCCCCGCAGTCCGGCCCCGTTGGTCTCGCTCATCAGCCGGTCCACCGCCGCCGTGCCCGAGCTGTAGCTGGTCCCTGGAGCGGGCTCGGGCACGGCGGCTCCCCTCCCGGCCCCGTAGAGCACCTGTTCCAGGCCGGACACCAGGCGTCGCACGTCGGCCTGGGGGCGCACCACGAGACGCAGGAAGCGGCTGGACGAACCGATCTTGTTGCCGCACTCACGGACCAGGACCCGGTGCTCGGTGAGCATGCGGTCCCGGACGACGGTGCCCTCGGCGCCCACGGGCAGACGCACGAAGAGGAAGTTGCCCTGGGAGGGATAGACGGTCAGGCCGGGCAGCGAGGAGAGCTGACCGGCCATCTCCAGGCGGTCGCGGCGGACCTGGTGCAGGCTCCGCGCGTACTCGGGCCCGTGGTCGCGCAGCATGAACACCACGTGCTCCGCGAAGGAGTTGAGGTTCCACTTGGGGAGCATGGCGCGCACCCGGCCCGCGAGCGCCGGATTGGCGACCAGGTAGCCGAAGCGGATGCCGTGCAGCCCGAAGTTCTTGCCGAGGCTGCGCAGGACGACGACGTTGGGGCGCAGCATCGCCTCCTGGACCACACTGGGCTCCGCCTCCGCGTCGGCGAACTCCAGGAACGACTCGTCGATGACGATCAGGTCCCGGTCGGCCATGGCGTCCATGAACTGCACGAGCGCGTGCTTGTGCAGGAAGCCGCCGTCGGGGTTGTTGGGGTTGCAGACGACGGCGACCCGGGTGCCGCGGACCCGGATGAACTCGGCGTACTGCGCGAGGTCGAGGGCGAAGCCGCTGGACTCCTGGAGCGGGAACATGTCGACCCGCTTGCCGGTCTCCATGGGCTGGTCGGTCCAGCGGCCGAAGGTGGGGACGGGGACGGCGAGGGACTCCCGGACCAGCAGATGGTCGATCCAGGTGATCAGCTCCGTGGAGCCGTTGCCCATCGCCACGCACTGCGGCGGCAGTTGGAGCAGGCCGCACAGTTCGGCGGTGATGGTGTCGGCGCCGCTCGGGTAGTACGTGATGATGTCGCGCAGCCGGGCGGCCATCTCGTCGAACATCGCCGGGGTGGGGAAGTACGGGTTGCAGGGGATGCAGAAGTCCACCGGGCCGGCGCCCGTCGCCTCGCCGCTCTCCCGCGTCAGCGCCGCCATCGACGGGCTGTGCGCCGCGGTGCTGCGGAACAACGAGGTGACGTTGCCGGACAAGAGAACCTCCGTAGGTGGGCGGCCCGCGCGGGGGAGCACGGGCCGCCCTTACATACGGAGGGGGGTGGGACGCCGTTCAACGCGTGTGAAGAAAGTGTGCCCTCACGCGTCGAACGAGTGCACCGTGGTCGTCCGGTACGTCTGCCCCGGCCGCAGCACGGTCGACGGGAACGACGGCTGGTTCGGCGAGTCCGGGAAGTGCTGCGTCTCCAGGCACAGGGCGTCGCCCTGCCGGTAGAGGGAGCCGCCGGTGCCGGTCAGGGTGCCGTCGAGGAAGTTGCCCGAGTAGAACTGCAGGCCGGGCTGGTCGGTGGCGATGCGCAGGGTGCGGCCCGAGGAGCGGTCGCGCAGGGTGGCGATGTGCTCGGGGCGGTCGGTGATGCCCTTGTCCAGCACCCAGTTGTGGTCGAAGCCCTTGGCGGTGACCAGCTGCGGGTGGGCGTCCCGGATGTCCCGGCCGATCGGCTTGGCCCGGCGGAAGTCGAAGGGCGTACCGGACACCTTCGCCAGCTCGCCCGTCGGGATCAGGCCCGCGTCGGTGGGCGTGTAGCGGGACGCGGCGATCGACAGCTCGTGGTCCTCGATCGTGCCGCTGCCCTCGCCGGCCAGGTTCCAGTAGACGTGGCTGGTGAGGTTGACGACGGTGGCCTTGTCGGTGGTGGCCTCGTAGTCGATGCGCCACTCGCCGCGCCGGGTGAGCGTGTACGTCACCTTCGCCCTGAGCGTGCCCGGGTAGCCCATCTCGCCGTCGACGCTGGTGTAGTGCAGGACCAGGCCGACGTCGGAGCCCGCGGCGAACGGCTCGACGTCCCAGACCCGCTTGTCGAAGCCCTGGGCGCCGCCGTGCAGGCTCTGCGCGCCGTCGTTGACGGAGAGCTGGTACGCCGTGCCGTCCAGGGAGAAGCGGCCCTGGCCGATGCGGTTGCCGTAGCGGCCGATCAGAGCACCGAAGTAGGGGCTGGAGGCCACGTAGTCGTCGAGGTTGTCGAAGCCCAGCGAGACGTTCTCGCGGCGGCCCCGGCGGTCGGGGACCTCCAGGGACTGGACGACGCCGCCGTACGACAGCACCTTCATCCGCGTGCCGCCGTTCTCCAGCGACCAGCGGTACACCTTCGTGCCGTCGGCGAGCTTGCCGAAGAACTCCTTCACCGGCTTCCTGCCTCCCGTGGCGTGTGCCGTGCCGCCGAGCGTGGCGGCGGTGATGCCCGCGGCCGCTGCCGATGCGATGACCGTGCGTCTGCTCAGTTCCATGTGCGGCTCCTCTGTTTCCGTGGAAAGAAGTCCGTGGAAGGAAGCGGGCCCCGCCTCTCGATCGGGCGGGGCCCGGAGTGACCTACGAACCGACCCTGCGCTTGTTCCACACGTCGAACCCGACCGCCGCCAGCAGCACCGCGCCCTTGATGACCTGCTGCCAGTCGGTGCCGATGCCGACGAGGTTCATCCCGTTGTTCAGCACGCCCAGGACCAGACCGCCGATGATCGCGCCGAGGACCGTGCCGACGCCGCCGCTCATCGACGCGCCGCCGATGAACGAGGCGGCGATGGCCTCCAGCTCGAAGTTGAGGCCGGCCTTGGGGGAGGCCGCGTTGAAGCGGGCGGCGAAGACCAGACCCGCCAGGGCCGCGAGCATGCCCATGTTCAGGAAGACCAGGAAGGTGACCTTCTTGTCCTTCACACCCGACAGCTTGGCCGCGGGCAGATTGCCGCCGATGGCGTAGATGTGGCGGCCGATGATCGCGTTGCGCATCACGTAGCCGAACCCGACGACCAGCACGCCCAGGATGAGCAGCACGACCGGGGCGCCCTTGTAGCTGGCGAGCAGCAGCGTGACGACGAGGACGGCGGAGACCAGCGCGACCAGCTTGAGCAGGAACAGCTTGGCCGGCGGCACCTCCAGGGCGAACTCCTGCTGCCGCTTGCGGTCGCGCACCTCCTGGAACACCACGAAGGCGATCAGCGCGAAGCCCAGCAGCAGCGTGAGGTTGTGGTAGTTGGTGTTCGGGCCGACCTCGGGCAGGAAGCCGTTGGCGATCTTCTGCAGGTCCTTCGGGAACGGGCCGAGGGTCTGGCCCTTCAGGAAGATCTCCGTCAGACCGCGGAAGAGCAGCATGCCCGCGAGGGTCACGATGAACGAAGGTATGCCGAGATAGGCGATGAAGAACCCCTGCAACGCGCCCGCTGCCGCACCGATGGCCAGGCAGAGCACCACCGCGAGCGGCCAGGGAAGGTCGTTGTCGACCATGAGCACGGCGGCCATCGAGCCGATGAAAGCGGTCAGTGAGCCGACCGACAGGTCGATGTGGCCCGCGATGATGACGAGCATCATGCCGATCGCGAGGATCAGGATGTAGCTGTTCTGCAGCACCAGGTTGGAGACGTTGCGCGGCAGCAGCAGGTCGCCGTCGGACCACACCGCGAACAGCACCACGATCAGGCCGAGGGCCATCAGCATGCCGTACTGGCGCATGTTGCGGCGCATGCCGTCGAGCACCAGCCGCAACAGGCCGCCGCCGGAGGCCGCTCCGTCCTTGCCGGGCGGCGCGGGGGCCGGGGTCTTGGCGGTCAGGTCCGTGCTCATCGGGTTACCTCTTCGTCCTTCTTGTCCTTCGTCATCCGACGCATCAGCGCTTCCTGTGACGCCTCGGCCCGCGAGAACTCACCCGTCAGCCGCCCCGCGGCCATCGTGTAGATGCGGTCGCACATGCCGAGCAGCTCCGGCAGTTCGGAGGAGATGAAGACGACCGCCTTGCCCTGGGCGGCCAGTTGGTCGATGACCGTGTAGATCTCGTACTTGGCGCCCACGTCGATGCCGCGCGTGGGCTCGTCCAGGATCAGCACCTCGGGACCCGCGAAGATCCACTTGCTGAGGACGACCTTCTGCTGGTTGCCGCCGGACAGCTTGCCCACCGGTTCGAAGACGGTCGGCGCCTTGATGTTCATGGACTTGCGGAAGTCCTCGGCGACCTGCCGCTCCCCGTGCTCGTCGACCACGCCCCGCTTGGCGACCTTGCCCAGCGCGGTCAGCGAGATGTTCCGGTTGATGGTGTCGATGAGGTTGAGGCCGTAGTGCTTGCGGTCCTCGGTGACGTACGCGATGCCGTGCCGCACCGCCTCCGGGACGGTCTTCGTACGGATCTCGGAGCCGTCCCGGAGGACCGTGCCGCCCGCGTACCTGCCGTAGGTGCGGCCGAAGACGCTCATCGCGAGTTCCGTGCGGCCGGCGCCCATCAGCCCGGCGATGCCGACGATCTCGCCGCGCCGCACCTCGATCGAGACGTCGTCGACGACCTTGCGCTGCTGGTCGATGGGGTGGTGCACGGTCCAGCCGCGGATCTCCAGGGCGGGCGCGGCCCCCTCCTCCGGATGGTGCGGGGTGCGCTCCGGGAAGCGGTTCTCCAGGTCGCGGCCGACCATTCCGCTGATGATCCGGTCCTCGGTCGTCTCCTCGGCCTTCACGTCGAGCGTCTCGATGGACTGCCCGTCGCGGATGATCGTGACCGAGTCGGCGACCCGGCGGATCTCGTTCAGCTTGTGCGAGATGATGATCGAGGTCATGCCCTGTTCCTTCAACTGAAGGATCAGGTCCAGGAGTTTGCCGCTGTCCTCGTCGTTGAGCGCCGCCGTCGGCTCGTCGAGGATGAGCAGCTTCACCTTCTTCGACAGCGCCTTGGCGATCTCCACCAGCTGCTGCTTGCCCACGCCGATGTCGGCGACGCGGGTCTCCGGGTGCTCGTCGAGACCGACCCGGCGCAGCAGCTCGGTGGCGTGCTTGAGGGTGTCGTTCCAGTTGATGAGTCCGCGCTTGGCGTGCTCGTTGCCGAGGAAGATGTTCTCGGCGATGGACAGGTACGGCACCAGCGCCAGCTCCTGGTGGATGATCACGATGCCGTGCTGCTCGCTCGCCCGGATGTCCTTGAACCGGCAGGTCTCGCCGTCGAAGAGGATGTCCCCCTCGTAGCTGCCGTGCGGATGGACGCCGGAGAGCACCTTCATCAGGGTCGACTTGCCGGCGCCGTTCTCCCCGCAGATGGCGTGGACCTCGCCCTGGCGAACGGTCAGTGTGACGTCCGACAGCGCTTTGACACCGGGAAAGGTCTTGACGATCGAGCGCATTTCCAGGACGGGTCCCGCCATGGTCGTGCCTTCCAATCCTTTTGGGGGCCCGGTTACTTGAGGTCGTCCGCGGAGTAGATGCCGCCCTCGATGAGGACCTTCTCGTAGTTGGACTTGTCGACGCTGACCGGCTGGAGCAGGTAGGCGGGGACGACCTTGGCACCGTTGTCGTACGACTTGGTGTCGTTGACCTCGGGCTTCTTGTCGTTGAGGGAGGCTTCGACCATGTTCGAGGCGACCTTGGCGAGCTCGCGCAGGTCCTTGAAGACGGTCTGCGTCTGCTGGCCCGCGATGATCGACTTCACCGAGGCGAGCTCGGCGTCCTGGCCCGTGACGACCGGCATGGACTTGCTGCCCGAGCCGTAGCCGTCCGACTTCAGGGCGGACAGGATGCCGATGGAGATGCCGTCGTAGGGCGAGAGCACCGCGTCGATCCGGGCGCTGCGGTAGCTGGAGGTGAGCAGGTCGTCCATGCGCTTCTGCGCGGTGCCGCCGTCCCAGCGCAGGGTGGTGACCTGGTTGAGGTCGGTCTGCTTGGACCTGACGACCAGATCGCCCTTGTCGATGTACGGCTTCAGGACGCTCATCGCGCCGTTGAAGAAGTACTTCGTGTTGTTGTCGTCGTTGGAGCCGGCGAACAGCTCGATGTTGAAGGGCCCCTTCTTGGAGCCGTCCTTCAGACCGAGCTTCTCGACGATGTACGTGCCCTGCAGCTCGCCGACCTTGCTGTTGTCGAACGAGGCGTAGTAATCGACGTTCTCCGTGCCGAGGATCAGCCGGTCGTAGGAGATGACCGGGATGTCGGCGTCCTTGGCCTGCTGGAGCACGTTGCCCAGGGACTTGTTGTCGATCGCGGCGATGACCAGGGCGTCCACGCCCTGCGTGATCATGTTCTCGATCTGGGAGACCTGCTGGTCCGGGTCGTCCTCGCCGTAGACGAGCTTGGTCTCGTAGCCCTTGGCCTTCAGTTCCTTCTCGACGTTGGCGCCGTCGGAGATCCAGCGCTCGGAGGACTTGGTCGGCATCGCGATACCGATGGTGCCGCCTTCGGCGCCGCCCTTGTCCTCCTCACTGCCGCCCTCGCTGTTCTGGCCGCAGGCGGTCAGCGTGAGGGCGAGGGAGGCGGCGGAGGCTATGGCTGCGAGTGCGGCTCTGCGGTTGCGCATGGTCATCATCCTTGATGTGGGTGCAGGGCTCGGTCTGGTGGTGCCAGGACGCGAAGGGAGCTGAGGGGGCGACCGAGAGGCAGGTGTGTGGGATTGTGCGCGGTCGTGTCTTCTTTTGTGAAGGAAGTTTCCGGAACGTTATGACGAGATCTCGAACCGGTTGAGCGAGCCCGGCTCGCGCGTGCCGAGCGGAGCCATGTCACCGTCCGCCCCGTGCCGCGCGAGCAGGTCCAGTGCGAGCCGGCCGCGCCGCACCCGCTCCTTGGCGGTGGTCAGCGTCAGTTCGCGCAAGTGGTGGCCGTACGGATAGATCCCGGGCGCCTTGGCGAGGCCGAACTTCAGATACAGCGGGGCGCCGCGCCGGACCAGCTCGGCGACCTCGTACATCCGCACGTAGCCGCCGAGGTCGTCGGGAGCCTCGATGTACATGTCCATCGGCGCGGCCGAAGCCCGCCGTATTTCCGTCAGGTGCTCGAGCGTCAGGTCGCTGGGCACGTTGATGGAGTCGGCGCCGAGCCGCTCGTACACCGCGTACGAGGCCGGGTTGACCGGCCCCACGAGCGCCGAGAGCTTGAGCGTGGTGTCGGCGGGGACGATCCCGGCCGACCGCGCCCGGTGCAGCGTCCACAGCACGCCCTCGTCGGCGACGAGCAGGCACTTGACGCCCAGCTCCGTGGCCCGCACGGCGTCCTCGACGCAGCCGGCGACCGCGTCGTGGCCGCGGGCCCGCAGGCCCGCGCCGCCCGAGTCGGTCCGGGTGGAGCCGCCGATGTCCCAGGTGCCTCGCGGGCCGGTGAACAGGCAGAGCTCGATGTCGCGTTCGGCGGTGGCCTCGACCATCTCGGTGATCTCGGCGTCGGTCAGCATCCACACGCCGCTGCCCTGGCTGATCCGGTGGATCGGCACGTCCAGCCGCGAGGACTCCTTCAGTACCACCCCCAGCGCCTCCGGGCCCTCGCAGGAGGGGATCTCGGTGCGCCAGCGGCCGCCGCCCGGGAAGGAGTGCGGCGAGGTGTCGGCGGGGTCGGGGGCGGGCGCGGCCAGGCCGAGGGCGGTGAGCGCCTGCTCACCGGGCCTGCGTGCGGCGGCCTTGGCGGAAGCGTCGGTCACAAGCTGTCCTTAGTGTTCGGTATTTCGGACGAAGTTCGCCGCTTTGGGCAGGGAGACACGCGGTTGGGTGTACGCCGGTACGGAGGCCGTCAGGTCGCCCCCGTACCGGCGTACGGCTCAGGGGCGGCCGTCAGGGACGCAACAGCACCTTGCCGACCTTCGGGTCGCCGGACCCCACCAGCTCGATGGCCTCGGCGAACTCCGCGAGCGGCAGCTCGTGCGTCACCAGCGGCCGCGGGTCGAGCAGGCCGGCCGCGAAGACCCGCACCGTGTGCGCCCAGGCGTCCGGCGGTGCCCCGAAGACGGTGTGCACCTCCAGCTGCCGTACGACCAGGTCGGTCGGGTCCAGCCCGTCGGCGCCCGGCGCCGGGATACCGGTCAGCACCAGCCGCCCGCCCCTGCGCAGCAGTGCGGCGGCGGTACGGGCGGCGTCGGCGGACCCGGCGGTCTCGATGACGACGTCGAAGTCGTCCGGGAGGAGCCGGTCCTTCGTCCGGAAGTCGGTCGCGCCGTACTGCCGCGAGAGCGCCTCCCGGTCTCCGCGCGTGCCCACGACCAGCAGCTCGCCCGGGGACGCGGCGCGCAGGAACTGCACGGCGAACATGCCGAGCGTCCCGGTGCCGACGACCGCGACCCGCTCGCCGGGGCGGGCGTTCGCCTTGAGCGCGGCGGCGGCGATGCAGGCGGCGGGCTCCAGCAGGGCGGCGGCGGTGAGGTCGGCGTCGTCGGGCAGGACGTGCAGGAGGCGGGCGGGCAGCGTCAGCGTGGGCGCCATCGCTCCCGGCTGGGTGAATCCCGTCTCCTCGTACCCCGCCGTGCACAGCGTCGTCTCGCCCGCGTGACAGCGGTCGCAGACCTGGCAGTTGCGGAACCCCTCACCGACCACCCCGCGCCCGACGAGGGACGCGGGCACCCCGGCGCCCACCCGCCGCACGGTCCCGGACCACTCGTGACCGGGGGTGAGCGGGTAACGCACGTACCCCTCGGGCCGGTTGCCCTGGTACACCTCGCGGTCGCTGCCGCAGATCCCGGCGGCGTGCACCCGCACCAGCGCCTCGCCGGGGCCGGGTTCGCGCGGCTCGTGCGGCACGAGCCGGTGCTCGCCCGGCGCCTCGATGACGACCGCGCCGCTCATGCCCCGGTGCCCTTGGGCTTGCGCTGCTCCCAGCCCTCGGCCCACAGGTCGAACCGCGCCTGCTGCTGCGGGAACTCGGCCGCGGCGTCGGTGTCCAGCTCGACCCCGAGGCCGGGCGCGTCGGACAGGTGGAAGCACCCGTCCTCCGGGTTCACCCGCGGCGCGCCCTTCACGACCTTCTTGATCTCCGCGTCCGCGAAGTCGTTGAAGTGCTCCAGGATCTTGAAGTTCGGTGAGGTGAAGCCGACCTGGAGGCTCGCGGCGGTCAGCACCGGCCCGCCCACGTTGTGCGGGGCCACCAGCGTGTAGTGGGTCTCGGCGGTGGCGGCGAGCTTCCGGGTCTCCCAGATGCCGCCGATATGGCCGACGTCGGGCTGGATGATGTCCACGGACTGGTCCTCGAACAGCTCCCGGAACTCGATCCGGTCGTGGATGCGCTCACCGGTGGCGACCGGGATGTCGACCTTCTCGGCGACCTTCCGCAGCGCCTTGAGGTTCTCCGGCGGGACCGGCTCCTCCAGCCAGGCCGGCTTGAAGGGCGCGAGTTCGCGCGCGAGCCGGACGGCGGTGGCGGGGGAGAAGCGCCCGTGCATCTCCAGCATCAGCTCGGCGTCGGGCCCGATCGCGTCCCGCACCGCCTCGATCAGCGACACGGCGTACAGGCTCTGCGCGTGGTCGAGCTCGAAGTGCCCGGTGCCGAACGGGTCGATCTTCAGCGCCCGGTACCCGCGCTCCATGACCCCCTGCGCGGCCTTGTGGTAGGCCTCCGGGGTCCGCTCGGTCGTGTACCACCCGTTGGCGTACGCCTTCACCTTGTCGGTGACCTTGCCGCCGAGCAGCTGCCAGACCGGGACGCCGAGCGCCTTGCCCTTGATGTCCCAGCAGGCCATCTCGACGACGGCGATACCGGACATCACGATCTCGCCGGCGCGGCCGTAGTCGCCGTACTTCATGCGGCGGACCAGGTCCTCGACAGCGAACGGGTCGGATCCGAGAATGTGGTTGGCCTCGGCCTCCTTCAGATAGCCGAGGAGGGCGTCGGTGTGCCCCAGCATCCGGGTCTCGCCGACTCCAGTGATCCCCTCGTCGGTGTGCACCTGGACGTACGTCAGGTTGCGCCACGGCGTCCCGACCACGTGTGTGCTGATTCCGGTGATGCGCACGGCGGTTGCCCTTCGCTATGTTCGATATTTCGTCACTCGTTCGAAATGCTGGCGTGACAGTAAGGAGGCGGCGGTCGGGGTGTCAATGGGTCGGACACATAACGGTTTCGACAGTTTCGAAAGCGGGAGCGGAGCGGTTCCGACCGCTTCCCCACACAACCTTCACAGCCACGTCTAGGAACGCGCCCGTCGCGGAACTTAACCTTCCCGCGTCATGGACTACTGCCACCCGTGCCGACGGCACCTCAACGGCGCCCTCGCCTGCCCGGGGTGCGGCGCACCCGTCGAAGAACTACGCGCGTCCGACCCGTACGTGACGGAGGGTGAGGAGCACCCGCCGCGAGTCTCCGACGAGACCGATGAGACTCATGCGGCCGACGCGCCGGCCGACGGGGCCCCCGGCGACGCCTCTCGCGGCGGGAGGGGCAGCCGCCGCGACCGCAAGGCCGCCGCACACCGCAGGCGCCGCCGCCGGACCCTGCTGATCACCGCGGGCTTCGTCCTGGCCGCCGGCGGACTGAGCCTCGCGGAACTCGGCATGGACGCCCCCGGCTCCCCGGCGAAGCCGGCCGCCGCCGGAGGCGAGACGACGGACGGCGGGACGACGCGCGAGGTGGGGGAGTCGTCGGCCGTACCGGCCGACGAGACGTCGAGGGCGACCTCGACCTCCGGCACACCGTCCCCCGACGCGTCCGCCTCGGCGTCGGCGTCGGCGTCGACCTCGGCCTCGGCCTCGGAGTCCCCGGACGCGGAGAGGTCCAGCACGGCGGACGAGGCCGAGGTCCCGTCGGCACCCCCGGGGTCGGCATCGGACACGGCCCCCACCCCGGACCCGCCGTCGACGGACCCGGAAGACCCGCCCCCGCCCCCGGCCACGACACCCGCCCCGACGACCTCACCGGACCCGACCCCCACCGAAACCTGCGACCGCTTCCTGTGGTGGTGCACGTAAGGGTCCGGCGTCCGGATCACGCCTGCGTCGCGGGGGCGCGCCCCGCCCCCTGGCGGCGGCGCCGGACCACCGGCGAACGCCGGTTCACTCCCCGAGCATCCTCCGCAACGCGTCCCGCAGGGCGACCCGCTCACCCTCCGACAACCCCGCCAGCGGCTCCCGTGCGAACCGCAGCGACTCCCGCAGCCCCCGCGCCACCCGTCGCCCCTCGTCCGTCGCCGCCGCCACCTTCACCCGGCGGTCGGCGGGGTCCGGGCGCCGCTCGACCAGTCCCCGCGCCTCCAGCCGGTCCACGATCCCGGTGACGTTCGACGGCTCGCACTTCAGCTTCTGGGCCAGCTTCCGCATCGGCAGCGGCTCCAGCGACAGCAGGCTCAGCAGCTTGGCCTGGGCTCCGGTCAGGGCGCGTTCCGCGGCCGCCTCCTCGTAGTCGGCGTGGAAGCGGGCCACGACCTCGCCGATCAGCTCGACGACTTCCAGGGTGAGCGCGTCCGGTCGGCGTGGGGTGTCGCGTGGTGTGGCCATGGAATCCAGGGTACCCATTTGTTTGACAACCTGAAATGTTCAGACGCATGGTTGTTTCAGAGCCTGAAACATCTCGGAAAGCCCCAGGAAAGGTTCCCCATGACCGACTCCCCCGCCCTCCCCGCCGTCAACCGCGAATGGCACCTGGTCAGCCGCCCGGTCGGCTGGCCCAAGCCCGAGGACTTCGCCCTCGTCGAGGCGGAGGTCCCCACCCCCGGTGAGGGCCAGGTACTGGTGCGCAACCTGTACGTCTCCGTCGACCCCTACATGCGCGGCCGCATGAGCGCCGCCAAGTCGTACGCCGACCCCTACGAACTGGGCAAGCCCATGCTGGGCGGCGCGGTCGGCGAGGTCGTCGCCTCCAACGCCGAGGGCTTCGCCGCGGGCGACCACGTCCTGCACTTCTTCGGCTGGCGCGAGTACGCCGCCATGGACGCGAAGAACGCCGTCAAGGTGGACCCGGAGGCCGCGCCGCTGTCGACGTACCTCGGCGTGCTCGGCATGACGGGCCTCACCGCGTACGCCGGTCTGCTGCGCGTCGCCGCGCTCAAGGAGGGCGACACGGTGTTCGTCTCCGGCGCCGCCGGCGCCGTCGGCAGCCAGGTGGGGCAGATCGCCAAGCTCAAGGGCGCCGCCCGGGTCATCGGCTCCGCCGGCTCGGACGAGAAGGTCAAGCTGCTCGTCGACGAGTACGGCTTCGACGCCGCCTTCAACTACAAGGACGGCCCGGTGAGCGAGCAGCTGCGCGCCGCCGCCCCGGACGGCGTCGACGTCTACTTCGACAACGTCGGCGGCGACCACCTGGAGGCCGCCATCGGCTCGCTCAACCTGAACGGCCGCATCGCCATCTGCGGCGCGATCTCCGTCTACAACAACACCGAGCCCGCGCCCGGCCCGAAGAACCTCGCCCGTCTCATCCAGACCCGAGGCCGCATCGAGGGCTTCCTGGTCGGTGACCACTACGACCTCCAGTCGCAGTTCGTCCAGGAGGTCGGCCCCTGGGTCCGCTCCGGCGAGCTGAAGTACCGCGAGACGGTCGTCGAGGGCATCGAGAACAACCTGGAGGCCTTCCTCGGCGTCCTGCGCGGCGACAACACCGGCAAGATGATCGTCAAGCTCTGACGAGCCGCGCGGGAAGAGCGGGAAGAGCGGCCTTCACTGGATTTCCGGCATGCGGTAGCGTCTTTCCGAAATCTGTCGTGATCGTGGGCGCGAGTCACGGCGAACCGAGGAGGAAGACAACCGCATGCCCATTCAGCAGTCCGAGGTCCTCTACACCGCCGTCGCCACCGCCGAGAACGGCCGCGACGGACGGGTGGCCACCGATGACGGCAAGATCGACGTGGTCGTGAACCCGCCCAAGGAGATGGGCGGCAACGGCGCCGGCACCAACCCGGAGCAGCTGTTCGCCGCCGGGTACAGCGCCTGCTTCCAGGGCGCGCTCGGCGTGGTCGCCCGCCAGGAGGGCGCCGACGTCACCGGTTCGACCGTCACCGCGAAGGTCGGCATCGGCAAGAACGACGACGGCTTCGGCATCATCGTGGAGATCTCCGCCGAGATCCCGACGGTGGACGCCGCCACCGCGCGGTCGCTGGTGGAGAAGGCCCACCAGGTCTGCCCGTACTCGAAGGCGACCCGCGGCAACATCACCGTGACGCTCGTCTGACCGGGCCGTCGCGTACGGCACGCCGGAGGCCGCACCCCGAGACGTGGGGTGCGGCCTCCGGCGCGTCTCACGCCGCTCGGGTGCCGAGCGCCGCCCCGTGCACCGCCGCCACCAGCCGCCCGTTCTCCGGCGCCGCCCCGCCGGGGTAGGCGCACCGGCGCCTGGTGTACCCGTACGCCAGCCCGCTGAACGGGTCCGCGAAGCCCTGGCTGCCGCCCGCGCCGCTGTGCCCGATCGCCCCGGCCCCCAGGAACGGGTACCAGGTGTCCGCCGTCGCCTCGAAGCCGAGCCCGTACGACCGGTGCGTCCGGGTCACCAGGTCGTGACCGACCGAGTGGAACTGCCCGAACTCCGCCACCGTGTCCGGCTTCAGCAGCGGCGCCTTGCCGTCCAGGTCTCCGATCGCCGCCGCGTACAGCCCGGCCAGCCCGCGCGCCGAGGCCACGCCGCCCACGGAGGCCGGACCCAGGGCGCGCACGACCGGCTCGTTGGGCAGGGTCTCCAGGTCGGTCGGGTGCGCCGCGTTGCGGTTGAAGGCGATCGCGGTGAGGGTGTGCGGGCCGTCCGGGAGCGGGTCCGGCGCCACCCGCTGCACCGGGGTGCGGACCACCGCCCGGGCGGTGCGGAAGCGGTGGTTCAGCGACGCCGGCAGACCCAGGTGGAAGTCCAGGTGGTGCGGGGCGCGGACCCGCTCCTCGTAGACCTCCTGGAGGGTGTGGCCCGTGGCCCGGCGCACCACCTCGCCCGCGAGGGCG
Organism: Streptomyces sp. NPDC096048; assembly: GCF_044763415.1. Classification (NCBI taxonomy): domain Bacteria; kingdom Bacillati; phylum Actinomycetota; class Actinomycetes; order Kitasatosporales; family Streptomycetaceae; genus Streptomyces; species Streptomyces sp. NPDC096048. The sequence goes on along the minus strand of NZ_JBIWGG010000002.1, from coordinate 26,334 downwards.
CCCAGGACCAGCGCGTGGTACCCGAAGGCCGTGCCGGGGCGCCAGTACGGACGCTGGTCGGCGAGACGTTCGGCGATCACCCGGTCGTCGGCCAGTTCGGCGGTGCTGAAGCCGGTGTCCGTGCCGACCACGCCCGCACGGTGCGCGAGCAGGTCGCGCAGGGTCAGCGCGCCCTTGCCCTCGGCCGCGAACTCCGGCCAGTAGTAGGTCACCTTGCGGTCCAGCTCCAGGGTGCCCTCCTGCACCAGCATGGCGACCACCAGGTGGGCCGCGCCCTTGGTGGCCGAATGCACCCCGTACAGCGAGCCGGCGTCGGCGCCGTCGCCGGTCCACAGGTCGACGACCCGGCGACCGCGCACGTAGGCGCACAGCTGACCCTCGTAGTCCGGCCGTTCACCGGCCACGACCGCCGCGAACTCCTCACGCACCGCCTCGAAGCCGTCGGCGACGGTGCCGTGGATCCTCTGCGTCATCCGCTTCTCCTCACCAACTCGGCGGACCTCTGCGGGGCCGTTCGCCGATCGGTACGGCGGAATGACCGCGTTCGACTCAATCGCGGCTCCATCGGGGCACGGCGGTGCCGGTCCCCGACCGGTAGAGTTCCGCCCATGCGCGATCTTGGGGCGGGATTCGGCCATCTCCTGAAGGGCCAGCGCTGGGTGGCCCGGCACGGCAGGAGCTACGGCTTCGGGCTCCTCCCGGGCCTGATCACACTGGTGCTGTACGCGGCGGCGCTGGTCGGCCTGGCGCTGTGGGGCACGGACCTCGTCGCCTGGGCGACCCCCTTCGCCGACGACTGGTCGAGCCCCTGGCCCGGCCTCTTCCGCGGCTTCCTCACCGCCGTCCTGTTCGCCCTCGCCCTGCTCCTGGCCGTCCTCACCTTCACCGCGGTCACCCTGCTGATCGGCCAGCCCTTCTACGAGAGCCTCTCCGAGCGGGTCGACCGCGACGTCTCCCCGGACGGCACCGCCCCCGAGTCGAACCTGCCGCTCTGGCGCGAGCTGTGGGTCTCCGGCCGCGACAGCCTCCGGATCCTGCTCCGCGCCGCCGTCTGGGGCGTGCTGCTCTTCGCCCTCGGCTTCATCCCGGTCGTCGGGCAGACGGTGGTCCCGGTGGTCGGCTTCTTCGTCACCGGTTTCTTCCTCACCGAGGAACTCGCCTCCGTCGCCCTCCAGCGCCGCGGGGTCGAACTGCGCGAGCGCCTCGCCCTCCTGCGCTCCCGCAAGATGCTGGTCTGGGGCTTCGGCACCCCGCTGAGCGTGTCCTTCCTGGTGCCGTTCGTCGCGGTGTTCCTGATGCCGGGCGCGGTCGCGGGCGCCACGCTCCTCGCCCGCGAACTGCTGGGCGAGGAGACCCGCGACGGCGACGACCGCTCCGACGGCGGCTCCGCGGACCCGGCGGTCAGCTCCGGCCCGATTGGTCGGACTTCGACGCGCTGACCGCCACGGCCACGATCGCCCGCGTCTGCGCCACGATGTCCAGCCGGTTGCGCACGAACGCGGGATCGCTGACCGCCCCGGTCGCCGGGTCGGTGTTCCCGGCCCCGAACCGCAGCACCGGCGTGTGGACGTGCCCGCCCGGCAGCGTGGCGCCCAGCCCGAGCCGGTCCCGCAGCAGGGTCGCCCGGTAGGCGATCTCGTTGGAGAGGTAGTCCCCGCCGCCTCCCGCGCGGGCTGTCGAACCGGGCGTGGGCCCGTCCGGCCGTACCACCGGCTCGGTGCCTCCCGCCGGGATCTCGGTCACGCTCGTGTTGTCGTACACGGGGAAGCGGCCGGTGTCCGAGGCCGTGATCGCCTCGTACGGCAGTGTGGTCGTCGTCCACTGCGGCTGCGAGGCCGGGTCGGTGACGGGCACCGTCTCCGTGCGGGAGACGTTCTCGTTGTCGGGGAAACCGCCCCGCCAGGCCCCGTTGGTCCGCTCCACGTCGAACCGCCCGACCCGGCCCTGGCTCACGGTCGTGAACAGATCCACCCTCGGCAGGTACGGCCGCAGGGCGCGCTCCACCGCCCCCTCCGCGAAGTCCCGCCAGCGCACCGGGAACACGGCCGTCTCCACCCGGGCTGGCCCGTCCGGTGTGTCGATCACCGTGCCGTCCAGGGCGAGCGCGGCGGCGCCGGACGGGTTGGAGATCCGGATGTCGCGGTCCAGGGTGAAGGGGTCGAAGCCGGTGAGCAGGACCCGCTTCACGCCCTTGCCGCGGGGGAGGCGGATGTCGCCCTGGCCGCGCGAGGCGCGCTCCAGTTCCCCGAGCAGCGCGGCCCGCTGCCGCCCGGTCAGCCCGAATTCCGGCTCCCAGGTGCGCAGTTCCCGGGTCATCCCGAGCCGCGCCCAGTACAGCGGCCGGTCGTCGTCCCGGCTGAGGTCCCCGCGGGCCGGGCCCCGCCCCTGCACCCGGTCCACCGCGCGCCGCCACAGCGCCGAGCCCTCGCGCGCGACGAGGCGCCGGGCCTCGCGGTAGGAGTCCGTCCGCCCGAGCCCACGGGCGAACGCCGGCCCCACCGAGGCGAATCCGGAGCGCCGCAGGATCTCCTGGGGCACCTCCCCGTCGAGCCGCCGCTCCTCGGCGGTCGGTGCGGAGACGGTGGCCGGGGGCGCCGCCGTGGCCGTCGCCGGGGCCGCGAGCCCCGCCACCAGGGCCAGTCCGAGTACGCCGATCCGAACGCGTATGTGTGTCAAGGGAGTTCAGGTCCTTCCGTCGCCGTGGGGTGCGCTGTGGGACGGCGGCAGTATCCCGTGACGGAAGGGGCGTGCGCCATGGGGCGTGGCGGCCGGTCGGTGGCCGTTTGTGAAGGGTTCGTACGAACCGGCGACCGGACGCCCGATCATGGACCACCGGATCACCGGGGCGATTACCGTCTGACGCGGGACCGCCCACGGCGTGCCCCCACGAACAGCCCCGGCCCGGGACCTGACATCCGGGCCGGGGCTCAGTACCGGGACCCGGCACCGGGACCCGGCACCGGGACCCGGCACCTGGGGGAGCACCGCACGGGCTACCCACCGCACGGGCTACCGCACCGAGAACCCGTACACCGTCTCCGAGCGGAAGACCTCGCCGGGCCGCAGCACCGTGCTCGGGAACTCCGGCCGGTTCGGCGAGTCCGGGAAGTGCTGCGTCTCCAGTGCGATGCCGTCCCCGGGCGCGAACGGTTCGCCCAGGTGGTCGGCGGTGTACAACTGGAGTCCGGGCTCGGTCGTCGCCACCGTCAGCACACGCCCCGACGCCGGGTCGTACAGCTCGGCGACCTCCACGGCGGTGTCCGTCACGCCCTTGTCGAGGACGAAGTTGTGGTCGTAGCCGGAACCGACCTTGCGCGCCCGCCGGAAGTCGAAGCGCGTGTCCGCCACGTCCCGCGTGCCGCCCGTCGGGATCAGGTCGGCGTCGACCGGCGTGATCCGGGAGGCGGCGAGCCGCAGTTCATGGCCGCCCGCGTGCCCGGCGCCCGTCCCGCCCAGGTTGAAGTAGCTGTGGTTCGTCGGGTTCAGCACCGTCGGCGCGTCCGTGACCGCCTCGTACGCGATCCGCAGCGCACCCGACTCGTCCAGCGTGTACGTCGCCGAGATCTCCACGCGGCCCGGGAAGCCCTCCTCGCCGTGCGGACTGACCCGGCTCAGCCGGACACCGTGCGCGCCCTCCCCGACGGGCTCCACGTCCCACACGCGCTTGTCGAAGCCGCGCTCACCGCCGTGCAGCGAGTTCGGCCCGTTGTTGAGCGCCAGCGTGTACGACCGCCCGTCCAGCGGGAAACGCCCGCCCGCGATCCGGTTGGCGTACCGCCCGACGAGCGCGCCGAAGTAGGGCTCCGGGTGCGTCACATAGCCGTCCAGGTCCGCGAACCCCAGCACCACACCGGCGGCGTTCCCGTCCCGGTCCGGGACCTCGGCCGACTGCACGATCCCGCCGTACGACAGGACCCGTACCCGCACGCCGGCCCGCTCCAGGGTCCAGCGGTGGACGGGGGTGCCGTCCGAAAGTGTGCCGAAGAGTTCGCTCATGTGCGGAACTCTAGGACACGCCGCCCAGGTCAGAGTGGGTCAGGGCTGCTTCGCGGTGACCGCGCGGTACGCGATCTCGGCCAGCCGGGCCTGGCCGTCCACACTCGGGTGGAACCAGTCCCAGCGGCTCAACTGGCCGGTCCCGAACCGGTACTCGTGCACCGCGCCGCCGTCGGTGCGGCACAGCCGGTCCTTCGCGCAGACCTCCCGCAGCACCTCGTTGTAGTCCTCCACCCGGTCCCGCACGGTGTTCCGCCGCAGCGTCGCCGCCGAGTCCATGGAGTCCGCGTCGCCCAGCATCGACGGGCAGATGCCCAGCTTCCACACCTGCTTGCCCAGCGGGTTGGTGCGTCCCTGCGACCAGAGCCGCTTCAGGTCCGGGATGCTCGCCACGTACACCTGCGCCTTGGGCAGGCTCTCGCGCAGCACGCCCATGGCCTCCTCGAACCGGTCCCGGAAGTCGGCCACCGACGTCATCGCCGAGGTCGTGGCCCGGCAGGCGTCGTTGGCCCCGACCATCACCGCGACCAGCTCCGGCTTCCGCGCCGCCGCCCGGGTCACCTGCCCGGGCAGGTCCGCCATCCGGGCGCCGGTGACCGCGTAGTTCCAGCTCCGCTCGGCCGCCTCCGCCTTCCCCAGCAGCCGTACGGCGAGACTGTCGACCTCGGCGCTGCCGCCGGTCGCCCACGAGACCTCCGGGCAGTCCGACAGGACCGAGCAGGCGTCGAAGCCGCGCGTGATGGAGTCGCCCACCGCGGCGACCGAGTCGGGGCTCGTGTCCCAGGCGGGGGAGGGCTTCGGCCGCTTCGACGCGGAGCCGGACGGGTCGGGGGAGTCGCCGCCGACGGCGTCGCAGCCGGCCACGCCCAGGACGGCGGCGGTCACCACGGCGAGCGCGGCACGCGAACGGCGGCGGCCGACACGCGAACGTCGATGAGCGACACGCGAAAGCCGACGACCGACAGGCGTCCTCCGGCCCGTCCGCTGACCCATACCGGTCCCACCCCTCGCCTCGTGCCTCCAACGTCCTCAACCCATGACACCGCGCCAGGGTTCCCGAGGGCGCGGATGCAACGGCTCACACCCGCACAAGCGTCCTGCCGGGTGAATGGCGGAGGTTTGTCGGCACCGGGACCGACGGTACGTCACACTCCTTGCCCCGTCGCACGGTAGCCTCGCCATCAACGTGGCCCGCCAGGCCACAACCGTTCCGCCCGTTCCGAGATGTCCCGCTCAGCCCGGAGGTTCCGGTGACGACACGTGGAGTTCTGTACGTGCACTCCGCGCCGCGCGCGCTCTGCCCGCACGTCGAGTGGGCCATCGCCGGGGTGCTCGGCACGCGCGTCGGCCTGGACTGGATCCGGCAGCCCGCCGCGCCCGGCACCTGGCGCTCGGAGTTCTCCTGGCAGGGCCAGGCCGGCACCGCCTCCAAACTCGCCTCCGCACTGCGCGGCTGGCAACTGCTGCGCTTCGAGGTCACCGCGGAGCCGTCCGCGAACGCCGAGGGCGAGCGCTACAGCTGCACCCCCGAGCTCGGCATCTTCCACGCCGTCACCGGCATCCACGGCGACATCATGATCCCCGAGGACCGGCTGCGCGCCGCCCTGGTCCGCTCCCGGCGCGGCGAGACCGACCTGGAGTCCGACGTCGCCAAACTCCTCGGCAAGCCCTGGGACGACGAACTGGAACCCTTCCGCCACGCGGGCGAGGGCGCCCCGGTCCGCTGGCTGCACCAGGTGGTCTGAAGCGCCCCGAAGGGGCGCGGGTCTTCGCCGATGTGCGGCTCCGCCGCGTACGCGCGATTGGCCGCGTACGACCCGCACCCGGCATCCCGACGGACGACGATGGCCCGGGCCCCTCCGAGGGGCCCGGGCCATCGAACGTGCGGCTCGGCCGCTCAGACCGTCCGGAACGCGAGTACGACATTGTGGCCGCCGAAACCGAACGAGTCGTTCAGCGCGGCGATCCGGCCCTCGACGGGCAGCTTCCGGGCCTCGCCCCGGACGATGTCCGCGGCGGCCTCGGCCTGCGGGTCGAGGTTCTCGACGTTGATGGTCGGCGGCGCCACCCGGTGGTACAGGGCGAGCACCGTCGCGACGGACTCCACGCCGCCCGCGCCGCCGAGGAGGTGACCGGTCATCGACTTGGTGCCGGAGACCGCCATGTGGTCGACGTCGTCGCCGAGGACCTTGCGCAGCGCCTTCAGCTCGGCGATGTCACCGGCCGGCGTCGAGGTGGCGTGCGCGTTGACGTGCACGATCTCGGCCGGGTCCAGGTCGGTGTTGTCCAGCAGGTGCTGCAGGGCGTGCGAGATGCCGCGGCCCTCCGGCTCCGGCTGCACGATGTCGTGGCTGTCGGCGGAGATGCCCTGGCCGACCGCCTCCGCGTAGACGCGGGCACCGCGTGCCGCGGCGTGCTCGGCGGACTCCAGGACGAGGACGCCGGCGCCCTCACCGAGGACGAAGCCGTCGCGACCCGTGTCGAAGGGGCGGGAGGCGCCCTGCGGGTCGTCGTTGTTCTTGGACATCGCCATCATGTTGCCGAACGCGGCGATGGGCAGCGGGTGGATCGCCGCCTCCGTGCCACCCGCGACGACGACGTCGGCGCGGCCGGTGCGGATCATCTCGATGGCGTAGCCGATGGCCTCGGCGCCCGACGCGCAGGCGGAGACCGGCGTGTGCACGCCCGCCCGGGCGCCCACGGCCAGGCCCACGTTGGCCGAGGGGCCGTTCGGCATCAGCATGGGGACGGTGTGCGGGGAGACGCGGCGGACGCCTTTCTCCTTGAGCACGTCGTACTGGTCGAGCAGGGTCGTCACGCCGCCGATGCCGGAGGCGATGACCGCGCCGAGCCGGTCGGGGTCGACGCTGCCGCCCTCGGCCGCCTCGCCGGCCTTGCCGGTGAAGCCGGCGTCCTTCCAGGCCTCCTGCGCCGCGATCAGCGCGAACTGGGCCGAACGGTCCAGACGGCGGGCCTGGGGCCGCGGGATGACCTCGGAGGGGTCCACGGCGACCGGTGCGGCGATGCGGACCGCCTGGTCGGCGGCCCACTCCTGCTCCAGGGGCTTGACGCCGGACTTGCCGGCGACCAGGCCTTCCCAGGTAGAGGCTGCGTCGCCACCCAGCGGTGTGGTTGCGCCGATACCGGTGACGACCACGGTGCGATTGGTCGAGCTCACGGGAATTCTTTCTCCAACGGGATACGGATTCGTACGGCGCCACCGCCGGGTGGCGGGGCAGTCAGCCCAGAGGCGGTGATCGGGTGATCAGCCCTGGTGCTTGAGGATGTACTCGGTCGCGTCGCCGACCGTCTTGAGGTTCTTGACGTCCTCGTCCGGGATCTTGACGTCGAAGCGCTCTTCGGCGGCGACGACGACCTCGACCATGGACAGCGAGTCGACGTCCAGGTCGTCGGTGAAGGACTTGTCCAGCTGGACGTCCTCAACCGGGATGCCGGCGATCTCGTTCACGATCTCGGCGAGACCGGCGACGATCTCTTCCTGAGTGGCGGCCATGGTGGCGCTCCTTCGTTGTTTTCAGAGGGTGTGGCGGCCCGCCGCGTCAGCGGCAGGTGTTGCTGGTCTCCGTTCCGGACCGGTGATCCGGCACGGAGTGCCTAGGGGAGGGTAACGACCGTCGCGGCGTAGACGAGACCCGCCCCGAAGCCGATGACGAGCGCGGTGTCGCCGCTCTTGGCCTCGCCGGTCGCCAGGAGCCGCTCCATCGCGAGCGGAATCGAGGCGGCCGAGGTGTTGCCGGTGGTACGGATGTCACGGGCGACCATGACGTGCTCCGGCAGCTTCAGCGTCTTCACCATCGAGTCGATGATCCGCACGTTGGCCTGGTGCGGGATGAAGACGTCCAGGTCGTCCGGGCTGATTCCGGCCGCGTCCAGCGCCTGCTGCGCGACCTTCGCCATCTCGAACACGGCCCAGCGGAACACCGCCTGGCCCTCCTGCGTGATCGCAGGAAACTTGACGTTGCCCTCGCTGTCGAGGGGCAGTTCGGAGACGTCGCCGATCCGGAAGCGGTCCCAGGAGACCGTCTGCTTGATCGTCTCGGACTTGTCGCCCTCCGAACCCCAGACCGTCGGACCGATCGCCGGCTCCTGGGACGGGCCGACCACGACCGCGCCGGCGCCGTCGCCGAACAGGAAGGCGGTGGCCCGGTCCTCCAGGTCGGTCAGGTCCGAGAGCCGCTCCACCCCGATGACCAGGACATACTCCGCCGAACCCTCGACAATCATGCCCTTGGCCAGCGTCAGACCGTAGCCGAAGCCCGCGCAGCCCGCCGAGATGTCGAAGGCGGCGGCCTTGTCCGTGCCGAGCTTGTCGGCGATCTCGGTGGCGACGGCCGGGGTCTGGCTGAAGTGCGACACGGTCGAGACGACCACGGCACCGATCCGCGAGGCGTCGATACCGGCGTCCGCGATGGCCTTGCCCGAGGCCTCGATCGACATCGCGGCGACGGTCTCCTCGGGCGACGCCCAGTGCCGCGTCTCGATGCCGGAGCGCGAGCGGATCCACTCGTCGGACGAGTCGATCTTCTCGAGGATCACCTCGTTCGGCACGACCCGGGTCGGGCGGTAACCGCCGACGCCGAGGATGCGCGCGTACGGGGCGCCCTTGCTGGGCTTGATCTTCGACATGCTCTCGCGCTCCTTGTCAGGCCTGCTGGCCGTGCTCGGCGACGAGCTCGCGGGCCGCGTCGAGATCGGCGGGGGTCTTCAGGGCCAGCGTCTTCACGCCCGGCAGTGCCCGCTTGGCCAGCCCGGTCAGCGTGCCACCCGGGCACACCTCGATCAGTGCGGTGACGCCCAGCTCCTTGAACGTCTCCATGCACCGGTCCCAGCGGACCGGGTTGGCGACCTGGCCGACGAGGCGCTCCAGCACCTCGGCGCCGGTGGCGACGGCCCGCCCGTCCTTGTTGGAGACGTACGTCACCTTCGGGTCGGCCGGCGTGAGGGCCTTCGCGGCCTCGGCGAGCTTGTCCACCGCGGGCGCCATGTGGTGCGTGTGGAACGCGCCGGCCACCTTCAGCGGGACGACCTTGCGCACGCCCTCGGGCTTGTCGTCGTTCAGCGCGGCCAGCTGCTCCATGGTGCCGGCCGCCACGATCTGACCGGCGCCGTTCACGTTCGCCGGGGTCAGACCGAGCTTCTCCAGGTGCGCCACGCTCACCTCGGGGTCGCCGCCGAGCAGCGCCGACATGCCGGTCTCGGTGACCGCGGCGGCCTCGGCCATGGCCAGGCCCCGACGGCGTACGAGGGTCAGCGCGGCGGTGTCGTCGAGGACACCCGCGAACGCGGCGGCGGTGATCTCACCGACGCTGTGGCCCGCGACCGCACCCGGCGCGATGTCCGTCATGTCACCGAGTGCCGCCGCGGAGAGGATTCCGGCGGCGACCAGCAGCGGCTGGGCGACGGACGTGTCACGGATCTCGTCCGCGTCGGCCTTCGTGCCGAAGTGGGCGAGATCGAGTCCAATGGCGTCGGACCACGCGGCGACGCGGTCCGCGGCACCGGGAAGGGCGAGCCAGTCAGTCAGGAAGCCGGGCGTCTGGGCGCCCTGGCCGGGAGCGACGAGTACGAGCACTCTCACACTCTCTCTTGAGGACGGCCACGACCGCCCGTGGGGACAGGGACGAAGAACACGAGGGGGTTTTGTAGACCCCCGACAAAAGCTTAGAGTTGCTGATCTCCATCGGCCAGACGCCCCAGGATGAGCGCGATCCGCAGTGTGAACGCAGACCGTACATCAGAGGGTGACCATCCGGTGACGTCAGTCACACGTCGGAGCCGGTAGCGCACGGTGTTCGGGTGAACGAAGAGCATCCGGGCGGCGCCCTCGAGACTGCTCGCCTGTTCGAGATAGACGCTGAGCGTCTCCAGCAGCGCGGCCCCGGCCTCCTCCAGTGGTCTGTAGATCTCCTCCACCAACTGCACACGGGCCGACGGGTCGGAGGCGATCGCGCGCTCCGGCAGCAGATCGTCCGCGAGCACCGGGCGCGGCGCGTCCGGCCAGGCGGTGCACGCCTTGAGCCCGGCCGCGGCGGCCTGCGCGGACCGGGTCGCGGCCAGCAGGTCCGGCACCACCGGACCGGCCACCACGGCGCCCTGCGCGAACGGCCCGATCAGCGACTTCGCGACCGCCAGCGGATTGTCGCTGCCACCCGCGATCACCACCAGCCGGTCCCCGAGCACCCCGGTCAGCACTTGGAGCTTGGCGTGCCGGGCCGCGCGCCGGATGGCCTCCACGGTCAGCTCGGAGTCCCCGTCGGGAGCGGTGCCCAGCACCACGCACACGTGCTCCGGCGAGTTCCAGCCGAGCGCGGCGGCCCGCGAGAGGGCGCCCTCGTCGGCCTCCCCGCTGAGCACGGCGTTCACGACCAGCGACTCCAGCCGCGCGTCCCAGGCACCGCGTGCCTCGGCGGCCTGCGCGTACACCTGGGCGGTCGCGAAGGCGATCTCCCGGGCGTACACGAGCAGCGCCTCGCGGAGCACCGACTCGTCCCCGGGAGCGGCGACCTCGTCGATCGCGGACTCCATGACCTCGATCGTGGTCCGCACCATCTCGACGGTCTGCCGCAGCGTGATCGCCCGGGTCAGCTCGCGCGGCGCGGTGCCGAAGACGTCGGTGGAGATGGCCTGCGGGGCGTCCGGGCGCCGGAACCACTCGGTGAAGGCGGCGATGCCCGCCTGGGCCACCAGCCCGATCCAGGAGCGGTTCTCCGGTGGCATGGCCCGGTACCACGGCAGCGTCTCGTCCATCCGCGCGATGGCCTGCGCGGCGAGCGACCCGGAGGACTGCTCCAGCCGCTTCAGGGTCGCGGTGTGCGGGTGGACGGCGTGCGCCCCGGGCTCGGGCATGCTGGTTTCGGGTTCGGGCACGTGGACAAGACTGCCTTATCGGGACGGGTGAGCGTGTCGCCGGGTCTACGGTGGACGACGTGATGGACGTACGGCGCGCCGACGAGCGCTATCCCGGAGGCGACGCGGCGGCCGGCATCGAGTCGTGGCACGCCTTCTCCTTCGGACCCCACTACGACCCCGGCAACCTGCGCTTCGGGCCGCTGATCGCCTGCAACGAGGAGCGCCTCGCGCCCGGCGCCGGCTTCGACGAGCACCCGCACAGCCACACCGAGATCGTCACATGGGTGGCCGAGGGCGAACTGACCCACCGCGACACCGCGGGCCACGAGACGACCGTGCGGGCCGGGGACGTGCAACGCCTCAGCTCGGCGGGCGGCGTCCGCCACGTCGAGCGCAACGACGGCGCCGCGCCCCTGACCTTCGTCCAGATGTGGCTGGCCCCGCGCGACCCCGGCGGCGACCCCGCCTACGAGATCGTCCGCGGCATCGCCGACTCCACCCCGTACGCCGTCCCCGAGGCGGGCGCGATGCTCCACGTGCGCCGCCTCACGGCGGGGGAGCGGACCGCGGTGCCGGACGCGGCGTACGTCTACGTCCACGTCGTGCGCGGCGACGTACGCCTGGACGGCGAGGAGCTGGGCCCGGGCGACGCGGCCCGTGTCACGGACGCCGACGGTGTGGACGCGGTGGCGGTGACGCCGGCCGAGCTGCTGCTCTGGGAGATGTCCTAGCGGCTGGGAGGTGCCCTGGGGCCTGGGAGGTGCCCCGGTGCCTGCCGTGCGGATCATGCCGGCGTCGCGGGGCGTGGCACGCACCTCTGCGGCGTTGCCGTCGGTTGTGACTCTCGGCCGACCTGAACGGCAGGCCCTAGACCTCGGCGAGCACCGCGTCCGTGAAGGCCGGCCAGACCTCGGCCGCCCAGGGGCCGAACGCCCGGTCGGTGAGCGCCACGCAGGCGAGCCCGGCATCCGGGTCGATCCACAGGAACGTACCGGACTGACCGAAGTGCCCGAAGGTGCGCGGCGACGACGACGCGCCCGTCCAGTGCGGGGACTTGGAGTCGCGGATCTCGAAACCCAGCCCCCAGTCGTTGGGGTTCTGGTGCCCGTAGCCCGGCAGCACGCCCTTCGTGCCCGGGTACTGCACCGTCATCGCCGCGGCGACCGTGCGCGGGTCCAGCAGCCGCGGCGCCTGCACCTCGGCGGCGAACCGCAGCAGGTCCTCGACCGTGGACACCCCGTCCTTGGCCGGGGAGCCGTCGAGGGCGGTGGCCGTCATGCCCAGCGGCTCCAGTACGGCCTGTCGCGCGTACTCGGCGAACGGGATGTCCGCCGCCTTCGCGATGTGGTCGCCGAGCTGCTCGAAACCGGCGTTGGAGTACAGCCGGCGCTCCCCGGGCGGGGCGGTCACCCGGTGCTCGTCGAAGGCCAGGCCCGAGGTGTGCGCGAGCAGGTGACGCACGGTCGACCCGGCGGGACCGGCGGGCTCGTCCAGCTCGACGGCGCCCTCCTCGTACGCGACGAGTGCCGCGTACGCCGCGAGCGGCTTGGTGACCGAGGCGAGGGGAAACCGCTGCCCGACCGGGCCGCGGGTGCCCAGGATCGTGCCGTCGGCTCGTACGACACCCGCCGCGGCGGTGGGAACCGGCCAGTTCTCGATCAACGCGAGGCTCTTCAAGGACATGCCACCGAGCCTAAGGCTCACAGGTACAGCCTCATCGAGGGGGTCGTGTCGCGGGTGAAGCCGAGGGACTCGTAGAGGGGCTCGGCGTCGGGGGACGCGGTGAGCATGACGTGCCCCGCGCCCCGCTCATCCGGTACTCCGGCGTGCCCGCCGCCGGCGCCGCCAGCGCCTCCGCCCGCTCGGGGTGGTCGGCGTACGGGACTCATGCCGACACGCCGGTGACCGGTCGCGCCGCGCGTCCTGGTATTTCCCGCGGCGGTCCGCTCACCCTGCCCACGGTGGCCCGCTCGCCGTCGGCTTCTTACCGCGGCCGCTTGCTTGGAGTGCACTCCAAGGTCATAGCGTGGAGCGCATGACGGTGATGCAGACCACGGCCGAGACCCTCGGGCCGAACGCCACCAGAACAGACATCTGCTCCGCCCCGCCCCGGCGCCACCCGCGCCCCGACGGGCAGGACCACTACACCATCAGCGAGGTCGTCGCCTTCACCGGACTGACGGCCCACACGCTGCGCTGGTACGAGCGGATCGGCCTGATGTCCCACATCGACCGCTCGCACACCGGGCAGCGCCGCTACAGCAACCGCGACCTGGACTGGCTCGACTTCGTCGGCAAACTGCGCCTGACCGGCATGCCGGTCGCCGACATGGTCCGGTACGCGGAGCTGGTGCGTGAGGGCGAGAGCACGTACCCCGACCGGCGGGAACTGCTGGAGTCCACGCGCCGAGACGTGCTGACGCGGATGGCCGAGCTCCAGGACACCCTCGCCGTACTCGACCGGAAGATCAGCTTCTACGGGGACGCCGGACGCACCCGTGAAGAGGAGGGGACCCGATGACCGACGGCAGGATCCCGACGGTGCGGCTCGGCGACGACGGCCCGGAGGTGGGTGTCCAGGGCCTCGGCTGCATGGGCATGAGCTTCGGCTACGGCCCGTCGGACGCCGACGCCTCCCGGGCGGCCCTGGAACGGGCGCTGGAGCTGGGCGTCACGCTCTACGACACGGCCGACGCGTACGGCGCCGGCGAGAACGAGCGGTTCCTGTCGCCGTTCTTCAAGGCCCACCGCGACGAGGTCGTCATCGCGACCAAGTTCGCCCTGTCGATCCCGCCGGACGAGCCGACGAAGCGGATCATCCGCAACGACCCGCCGTACATCCGCCAGTCGGTCGAGGCGAGCCTGAGCCGCCTGGGCGTCGACGTGATCGACCTCTACTACATGCACCGGCGCGACGTGAGCGTGCCCATCGAGGAGACCGTCGCCGTCATGGCGGAGCTGGTCCGCGAGGGCAAGGTCAAGCACCTCGGGCTGAGCGAGGTGACGGGCGACGAGCTGAGGGCCGCACGGACGGTGCATCCGATCGCCGCCGTGCAGTCGGAGTGGTCGCTGTTCAGCCGGGACATCGAGGCGGGCGTGGTGCCGGCCGCCCGCGAACTCGGCGTGGCCCTCGTCCCGTACTCGCCCCTCGGCCGCGGCTTCCTCACCGGCTCCTTCGCCAACGCGGACCAGGACCTCACGGCCGGCGACTTCCGCCGCCAGCAGCCCCGCTTCACCGGCGACAACGCGGCGGCCAACGCGGCCCTCCTCGATCCGGTCCGCACGGTCGCCGAGGCCCACGGCGCCACCCTCGGCCAGATCGCCCTGGCCTGGGTCCAGCAGCGCGCCGGGGTGCACGGCCTGCCGGTCGTTCCGATCCCGGGCACTCGCAAGCCGGCCCGGGTGGAGGAGAACACGGCGGCGACGGGCCTCACCCTGACGCGGGACGAGCTGTCCCTGCTGGAGCCGATCGCGGAGAAGGTCGCCGGGGACCGCTACGCGGACATGACGTTCACCTCGGCCGGACGTGAGTAGTCACAGCTCCGCCAGCAGCTCCGCCTTCTTCGAGGAGAACTCCTCGTCCGTGACCAGCCCCGCCTGATGCAATTCCCCGAGGTGCCGGATCCGCTCGGCGATGTCCGCGGGGTCACGCCGGGGGGCCGGCACCGGAACCGGCACCGCGGGACCGCGGTCCCGCACCGCCGCCAGCACCGCCGCCGCGAACGGCAGTGACTCGTGCACCGGCCCGTACCCGAGCCCGAACACGACCGAAGAGGGGTCCTGGTCAGCCTGCGGAGCGACCGCCGAGGCATCCCGCGGCAGCAGCCGCAGGTACCCCTCGAACGCCTCGGGGGACCGCCACTCCACCCCGCCCAGGTCGGCGACCGGGAAGGTCTGGTCGCCGGCCTTCCACTTCGCCGACGACGCGCCCGTCCAGGACCACCGGAACGTCACCGACGTCCCGTCGAAGGACGCCTTGCCGTCGTACGCCTTGAAGTGCAGGGGTGCCTCGGGCGCCGGGACCAGGTACCGCTCGGTCTTGCCGGACTCGCTCAGCAGGCCCCGCAGCTCTTCGGCGTAGTACTCCGCGAGCGTCTCCCGCTCGGCGGGCAGCACCAGCCGGTACGGGTCGCTGCCCTCCTTCAGCTGTCCGGCCGCCGCCTCCATCAGCGGATCGGCGCCCGGGCGCGGCTCGACGCGCAGCACGACCGTGCCCCGCCTGCCGGGCGTGAGCGTCACCCCGGCGATCGCCTCCAGGGGGACACGGCGTTCCCCCAGCGCCTGGAACAGCTTGGGTGTTCGAATCCCCCGTTCGTAGCGGATGAGCACGGAGTCGGACTCGAACTCCCAGGCGGCATGAAATCCGGCCAGTACGTCACCCATGCGGCTCATCGTATGCGGCACGAGCTCCTCCGTCCCCTCCCCGTGCAAACCGGAGTTTCTGCGCCTCTACGCGCGTCCGGCCGTCGCTGCTGCGGACAAACCCGCCCGGCATGTGTCGTTCTGTGCGGCGCAGTCCAGCGTGCGGTATGCGCCAACGCCGATCTGCGCGAAGTTCCGCAGGCTCTCCGTGCCCGGCACGAAGTAGCCGCTGTGCCCCTGGGCGCCCCGCGCGGACAGCACCCGTGCCCCGAACGCCGCGGACACCGGATCGGCTCCGTGCCCGAGGCCGCCGACCTCCAGGTACGGCACGTCCTGGATCCAGTCGTCGGCGTCCCGCATCGACCACACCCGGGCGGAGGTGTGCAGCTGGGTGGCCTTCTCGACGCGCATGCCGGGGCTGCCGGCCACCGCTATGTCGGTCACCCGGCCGGGCAGCGTGTCGGCGGCGAGGCCGCACACCACCGAGCCGTAGCTGTGGCAGAACAGCGAGACGGGGGAGCGGCCGGGCAGCGCCCGCAGCAGCGCGTTCAGCCGGACGGCCCCCTGCTCGGCCCGGGTCGCCGTCGCGGCCTCCATGCCGAGGCCGCTGGGGGAGGTGTAGTCGGCCCAGGCGATCACGGCCGTACGCGTGTCCGGGCTCGCCGCGCGCTCGGCCGTGTACAGCGCCTCGGCCATGCCGACGGGCGCCGAGTACTTGCGGTCGGTGCGCTGGAAGGTGAGCAGCTCGGTGTCCACGCCGGGCACGACGACGGACACGCGCTCGGCGCGGTTCAGGTTCCCGAACACCTCGGCGACCTTGCCCGAGCCCGCCGGATCGAAGGCGAGGATGTGGCGGTCGGGGTTCAGCAGCGAGTCGTAGCCGTGCGCGCGCCGGCCCGCCTCGCGCTGCCCGGACAGGGACAGCCGCTTGTCGTGCATGCGCAGTCGCTCCACGGCCCGTGCCTTGCGGAGCGCCGCGCGGTTGGCGAGGTACCGCAGCTCGACGGGGGCGCCGTTCATGTTGCCGACGGCGAGGGGGTAGCGGCGGGCCAGGCTCGCGCGCTGCCACTGGGTGAGCGAGGCGAAGAAACGGGCCAGCCGGGCGGGGGCCGCCTGCGCGTCGGGCAGCCGGCGTCCGTCGATCCGGCCGTGCTCCCAGGCCGTGACCGACGCTTCGAGGGCCGTGGGTCCCCGCTGGTTGCGCAGGGCGGTCCAGCCGGTGGTCGCCAGCATCACGAACACCACGGCCAGGGCGAGCAGTGCGCGCCAGACGTTCAGCTGCGGGGAGGTGTCGAAGGAAGTCACTGGGAGGACACACTAGGAGAACGGGACGGTCTCGCGTGAATCCAGTGACACGGATCACGTTTCGGTCGGGTGTTACGGGGTTGGATCCGCCCGTCCGGACTGTTCGGCGCCTCGGGAGCCGGAGCCGGAGCCGGGGTCGGAGCCGGAGCCGGAGCCGGGGTCGCTCCGCCAGTTCCCGGTGAGCGCGGGTTCCACCTGGTCGAGGTAGGAGGAGGTCAGGTCGCGCAGCGCCGCGAGACTGGCGTCGTCCCGCGCCGACCAGATCCGTTCGGTCACCCGCATCACCGATCCGAAGACGGCCACGACCACGCGCGGCCGCGGGTCCGCGTCCACGTCCAGTCCCTCGCGGTCGGCGATGACGCGCGCGATCTCCTCCTCCAGCTCCGTCGCGCGCCGCAGATGGGCGGCGAGCAGCGCGGGCGTCGACTCGATCACCCGGTAGAAACGCATGTGCAGTTCGAGCGGGACCAGCTGCTCGACGGCCTCACCGATGGTGCACCAGCTCGCCATGAGGGCCTGGCGCATCGCGTCCAGCGGTGCCTCGCCGGGCGGTCGGCCGCGTACGGCCTCGACGAAGTGCGACTCCGCGAGCCGCGACACGAAGAAGGCCGCCTCCTCCTTGCTCGCGAAATAGCGGAAGAAGGTGCGCTGCGAGACATCGGCCGCCTCGGCGATGTCGTCGACGGTCGTCTCCTCGTAGCCACGCTCGGTGAACAGTTCGAGGGCGGAACGCAGCAGCGTGTCCCGGGTGCGCTGTTTCTTGCGTTCGCGCAGCCCCGATGGGATGACTGGGTCCGCCATGTTCAAAAGACTCGCTCCTCGGGTCCGCGCCGACGTGTTGCCTCGCCGTTCGTTTCCGCAGTTCAGGCTAGCGGGAGATGTCGTGTCAGTTACCGACTAGTGAAATGGTTTGTCAACTGTCAGTGGCTGTCATTAATCTCGAATGTATGACTAGTCAGACCACCATCGACAAGACGGGAGCGGGGGGCGAGGGAGCGTCGTCCGGCCCGTCGGGCCCTCCGCCGGCCGGCGGACTGCGCGGCCACCCCTGGCTCACCCTCATCACCGTCGCTGTAGGGGTCATGATGGTGGCCCTCGACGGCACCATCGTGGCCATCGCCAACCCGGCGATCCAGGTCGACCTGAAGGCCAGCTTCGCGGACGTCCAGTGGATCACCAACGCCTACTTCCTCGCCCTCGCGGTCTCCCTGATCACCGCGGGCAAGCTCGGTGACCGTTTCGGGCACCGGCAGACCTTCCTCATCGGAGTGGTCGGCTTCGCCGCCGCCTCCGGTGCCATCGGCCTGTCCGACACCATTCCGCTGGTCGTCACCTTCCGTGTGCTCCAGGGCGTGTTCGGCGCCCTGCTGATGCCGGCCGCGCTCGGCCTGCTGCGGGCCACCTTCCCGGCCGAGAAGCTCAACATGGCCATCGGTATCTGGGGCATGGTCATCGGCGCCTCCACCGCGGGCGGCCCGATCCTCGGCGGCGTGCTGGTCGAGCACGTCAACTGGCAGTCCGTGTTCTTCATCAACGTGCCGGTGGGCATCCTCGCCGTCGTCCTCGGCGTCGTGATCCTGCTCGACCACCGCGCGGAGAACGCACCGCGCTCTTTCGACGTCCTGGGCATCGCGCTGCTCTCCGCGGCGATGTTCTGCCTGGTCTGGGCGCTCATCAAGGCCCCCGAGTGGGGCTGGGGAGACGGCAGGACGTGGCTGTTCCTCGTCGTGTCCGTCGCGGGCTTCGGGCTGTTCGCCTTCTGGGAGACGAAGGTCAAGGAGCCGCTGATCCCGCTGGCGCTGTTCCGTTCCGTCCCGCTGTCGGCGGGTGTCGTCCTCATGGTCATGATGGCGATCGCCTTCATGGGCGGCCTGTTCTTCGTGACGTTCTACCTCCAGAACGTGCACGGCATGAGCCCGATCGACGCGGGCCTGCACCTGCTGCCGCTCACCGGCATGATGATCGTCGGCTCGCCGCTCGCCGGCGCGATGATCACCAAGGTCGGCCCGCGCATCCCGCTGGCCGGCGGCATGGCCTGCACCGCGCTCGCCATGTACGGCATGTCCACGCTGGAGACGGACACCGGCAGCGGCATCATGTCGCTCTGGTTCGCCCTGCTGGGCCTGGGCCTCGCGCCCGTCATGGTCGGTGCCACCGAGGTCATCGTCGGCAACGCGCCGATGGAGCTGTCCGGCGTGGCCGGCGGCCTCCAGCAGGCGGCGATGCAGATCGGCGGCAGCCTCGGTACGGCCGTGCTGGGCGCCGTGATGGCCTCCAAGGTCGACAGCGACCTGGCGGGCAACTGGGCGGACGCCGGCCTTCCGAAGCTGTCGCCGGAACAACTGGACCAGGCCTCCGAAGCGGTCCAGGTGGGTGTGGCGCCGGTGGCCGAGGGCATGCCGGAGCAGATGGCGGCGAAGGTCACGGAGGTCGCGCACGACACCTTCATCTCCGGCATGAGCCTGGCCTCGCTCGTCGCCGCCGGTGTCGCGGCCGTCGCCGTGCTGGTCGCCTTCCTCACCAAGCGCGGTGAGAACGCGGAGGCCGGCGCGGGCGTGGGCCACATCTGACGGAACGCCGGGCGCCGCCGGCCCGCTCCGTCCCCCTTCCGGCCCTGTTCGCCTATCCGGGTGACAGGGCCGGAGAACCCTCCCCTCCGACGGGTCTCGCAGGTCACAGTGGGTCAAGTCCTCCGCAGGGCACGGGGGCGAGGAGCTGCGGCGCGCTGCTGGAGGGGGGCAGCGCGCAGGCAGCGCGTTCGCGGCAGGCATAAGGCGCCGCACCGGGGTACCCGAACTCTACGAGGAGTTCAGGGAGTTGACGATGGCGAGCTTCGGACAAGGATCGCGCGGGCACCCCCGCTCACGTGGCCGGACGTGGTCACGGACCGGGCCGGACCGCGCGACGCTCGCGGTCGTCGGAGTCGTCTGCGCGGTCGCCGGGTTCTTCGTGCTGGGGATCATCCTCGGCCCCGTCGCCGTAGTCTGCGGCTGGCTCGCGATGGGCCGAAGCTGGGCGGGTTCCCGCCCGGCGCCGGCCGTGGTCGCTCTGGTCCTGGGCATCATCGACACGGTCCTGGCGTTCGTCCGGCTCGCCGGGGCGGCGTCGCCGGGCTACGGCATGTTCTGACCCGGCACGGCCAGCGGCTCCCGACGCCGGTGGCTCGCCGGTTCCGCGTCGGCGGGGCCACCGGATACGGCGTCGTCCGTGGACGAGTCCGGCACCGCGCCGCCGGGCCTCCGCAACTCGGCCACCTCCGCCCGCAGCGCGCGGACCTCCTCCGTGAGCGCCTGAAGCGCCTCGGTCCGCCGCCGCCCCTCCACGTCGTCCCGCTCGAACCTGGCGATGAACCACGCCGCGATGTTCGCGGTCACCACACCGAGCAGTGCGATCCCGGACAGCATCAGGCCGACGGCCAGCACCCTTCCCATCGCCGTGGTCGGCGCCAGGTCCCCGTACCCCACGGTGGTCATCGTCGTGAACGACCACCACATGGCGTCACCCAGGGTCCGGATGTTCCCGTCCGGCGCGCTCCGCTCCACCGAGAGCACCGCCAGCGACCCGAAGATCAGCAGCCCGACCACCGAGCCGGCGACATAGGTCGTCAGCCGGATCTGCGAGGCCATCCGCGCCCGCCGTCCCACCAGGAGCAGCGTCGAGACCAGTCGCAGCAGCCTGAGGGGCTGCAGCAGCGGCAGCAGCACCGCGCAGAGGTCCAGCCAGTGGGTGCGGACGAACCTCATGCGGTGCGGGGCGAGGCGTAGCCGCACCAGGTAGTCGACCGTGAAGGCCCCCCACACCACCCACTCGGCCACCAGGCACGTCCGCACCACGGCCGGGCTCACCGAGCTGTCGACGATCGGTGTCGCGTAGGCGACGGCGAACAGCAGGGCCAGCACCAGCAGCGGCCGCTGAGTGTGCCGCTCCCAGCGTTTCCGCGCCGTTTGCCGCCCTGCGTCCGCTTCGGTGCTCATCCCCGCATCGTAGATCCCCCGTCCGGGCGGCCGGGAGGCGACGCCGCCGCCCGCCGCCGCCGCCCGCCGCCGCGGGCCGCCGCGGTCGCGCTACCGGTAGCGCGACCGCGGCGGCACTACTAGGCGTCGCCGCCCGCGACCCCCGGATCCGCCGCCGCCACATCGAGCAGCCGGTACCGGTCGATCGCCTGCTTCAGCACCGAACGGTCGACCTTGCCCTCACGCGCCAGCTCGCTCAGCACCCCCACCACGATCGACTCCGCGTCGATGTGGAAGAAGCGCCGCGCCGCACCGCGGGTGTCCGCGAAACCGAACCCGTCCGCGCCCAGCGACTGGTACGTCCCCGGCACCCAGCGCGCGATCTGGTCCGGAACCGACCGCATCCAGTCGGACACGGCCACGAACGGCCCCTGTGCGCCGGCCAGCTTCCGCGTCACGTACGGCACCTGCTGCTCCTCCTCGGGATGCAGCAGGTTGTGCTCCTCGCACGCCACCGCGTCGCGCCGCAGCTCGTTCCAGGAGGTCGCCGACCAGACGTCGGCGCGCACGTTCCACTCCTCGGCGAGGATCCGCTGCGCCTCGACGGCCCACGGCACCGCGACCCCGGACGCCATGATCTGCGCCGGGATCGAGCCGCCCGTGCCCTCGCTGAAGCGGTGGATGCCCTTGAGGATGCCCTCGACGTCCACGTTCTCGGGCTCGGCCGGGTGGCGGATGGGCTCGTTGTAGACGGTGAGGTAGTAGAAGACGTCCTCGCCGTGCGGGTGCTGCTCGTCCGCGCCGTACATCCGGCGCAGGCCGTCCTTGACGATGTGCGCGATCTCGAAGCCGAAGGCCGGGTCGTACGCGACGCACGCCGGGTTCGTCGAGGCCAGCAACTGCGAGTGGCCGTCGGCGTGCTGGAGGCCCTCACCGGTCAGAGTCGTACGGCCCGCGGTCGCGCCCAGCACGAAACCGCGCGACAACTGGTCGCCCATCTGCCAGAACTGGTCGCCGGTGCGCTGGAAACCGAACATCGAGTAGAAGACGTAGACCGGGATGAGCGGCTCGCCGTGCGTGGCGTACGCCGAGCCGGCCGCGATCAGCGAGGCCGTGCAGCCGGCCTCCGAGATGCCGTCGTGCAGCATCTGCCCGGTCGGCGCCTCCTTGTAGGCGAGCAGCAGGTCCCGGTCCACGGACTCGTACTGCTGCCCGAGCGGGTTGTAGATCTTCGCACTCGGGAAGAAGGAGTCCATGCCGAACGTGCGGTACTCGTCCGGTGCGATCAGCACGAACCGTTTGCCGATCTCCTTGTCCCGCATGAGGTCTTTGAGGAGCCGCACGAAGGCCATCGTCGTCGCGATGGACTGCTGGCCCGACCCCTTCTTCACGGTCGCGTACGTCTTGTCGTCCGGCAGTGCGAGCGGCTTCGACCGTACGACGCGGGTCGGGACGTAGCCGCCGAGGCCGAGCCGGCGGTCGTGCATGTACTGCATCTCCTCCGTGTCCCGGCCGGGGTGGTAGTACGGCGGCGGGCCGGACTCCAGCTCCTTGTCGGAGATCGGCAGGTGCAGCCGGTCGCGGAAGCGCTTGAGGTCGTCGACCGTCAGCTTCTTCATCTGGTGCGTGGCGTTGCGGCCCTCGAAGTTCGGGCCCAGCGTCCAGCCCTTGATCGTCTTCGCCAGGATGACCGTCGGCTGGCCCTTGTGCTCCAGGGCCGCCTTGTACGCGGCGTAGATCTTCCGGTGATCGTGACCGCCGCGCCCCAGGTGCAGGATCTGGTCGTCGGTCATGTTCTCGACCATCGCGCGCAGCCGGTGGTCGTCGCCGAAGAAGTGGTCGCGGATGTAGGCGCCGGACTCGGTGGCGTACGTCTGGAACTGCCCGTCCGGTGTGGTGTTCATCCGGTTGACCAGCACACCGTCGCGGTCCTGCGCGAGCAGCGGGTCCCAGGTGCGGTCCCACACCAGCTTGATGACGTTCCAGCCGGCGCCGCGGAAGACCGACTCCAGCTCCTGGATGATCTTCCCGTTGCCGCGCACCGGGCCGTCGAGGCGCTGGAGGTTGCAGTTGACCACGAAGGTCAGGTTGTCCAGACCCTCGCGGGCGGCGATGGAGAGCTGGCCCAGCGACTCCGGCTCGTCCATCTCGCCGTCGCCGAGATAGGCCCACACGTGCGACTTCGACGTGTCCGCGATCCCGCGCGCGTGCATGTAGCGGTTCATCCGCGCCTGGTAGATCGCGCCGATCGGCCCGAGGCCCATCGAGACCGTCGGGAACTCCCAGAAGTCCGGCATCGACCGCGGGTGCGGGTACGACGAGAGGGCGTTGGGCGCCGCGGACTTCTCCTGCCGGAAGCCGTCCAGGTGCTGCTCGCTCAGCCGGTCCAGCAGGTACGCGCGCGCGTAGATGCCCGGCGAGGCGTGGCCCTGGAAGAAGACCTGGTCACCGCCGTCGCCCTCGTCCTTGCCCCGGAAGAAGTGGTTGAAGCCCACGTCGTACAGGGAGGCCGAGGAGGCGAAGGTGGCGATGTGGCCGCCGACGCCGATACCCGGCCGCTGGGCGCGCGAGACCATCACCGCGGCGTTCCAGCGGGTGGCGTTGAGGATCTTGCGCTCGATCTCCTCGTTGCCGGGGAAGAACGGCTCGCTCTTGGTCGGGATGGTGTTGACGTAGTCCGTGCTGCGCATCTCGGGCACGGCCACGCGCTTCTCGCGGGCCCGCTCGATCAGCCGCAGCATCAGATAGCGGGCCCGCTCCCGGCCGCGCTCGTCGACGGCGGCGTCGAGGGAGTCGAGCCACTCCTGGGTTTCCTCGGGGTCGAAGTCAGGAACCTGACTCGGGAGGCCGCCAATGATGATCGGATTGCGATCACTGCGATCGGATGCGGAAGCCACGCTGTTCCTTCGCTGTCAGAGGGCCACTTTGCCGGGTCTCTACGCCGATTCCCCGCCGATTCCCCATCGTGTACCTCGCGGAGGCAAACGTCATCTGTACCGTGGGGTAACCGGTTCCCCCATGGGAGTCGGGGGCACGTTCATTCGAGTCTCGTACCCACACATGGTTCCCAAATGCGCAAACGGGGCAGATAGGTGTGGTGTACGTCACCTTCGGTCTGGAAGGCATGGCTGGAGTTGCGGCGACACGGCCGGGATCGTCACCGTTTCGGCGGTCCCAGTCGCCGGGTACTTGCGCGATCCGTCCCGCCCGTGTGGACTACGGCCAATGCTTCGCGCACGCGCGTGGCTGAGATATTCACCAAGACATGATCAGGAGGCAACCCGTGAGCGCGACCGCGGACCACGCGGAGGAGCGGACGAACCCTGCCGTCAGGCTGGGGTTCCAGCCCGGGCAGGTGGTCCAGGAGATCGGCTACGACGACGACGTCGACCAGGAGCTCCGCGAGGCCATTGAGGGCGCCGTCGAGGGCGAGCTGGTGGACGAGGACTACGAGGACGTGGCCGATGCCGTCGTGCTGTGGTTCCGCGACGACGACGGCGACCTGACGGATGCGCTGGTGGATGCCACCACGTACATCGAAGAGGGCGGGGCGATCCTGCTCCTCACGCCGAAGACCGGCCGTTCGGGGTACGTCGAGGCCAGCGACATTTCGGAAGCCGCGACGACCGCCGGACTGACGGCGGCCAAGAGCGTCAGCGTCGGAAAGGACTGGAGCGGCAGCCGACTGGCTACGCCCAAGGCCGCCAAGTCCAAGCGGTAGCCGGCCAGGCTCCGCACCACACCCGGACCCGTACGGGCCGACCGCCGTCGGCCCGTCCGCGGACCCGCGATGACCCCTGCGTAGGGTGGTTCCAGCGAACCACCCTACGAAGGGACGAACAGGACATGGCGCTCCAGGTCGGCGACAAGGCCCCCGACTTCGAACTCAAGGACAACCACGGCGCGACCGTCCGGCTGTCCGACTTCCGCGGCCGGAAGAACGTCGTGCTGCTCTTCTACCCGTTCGCCTTCACCGGTGTCTGCACCGGTGAGCTGTGCGAGGTGCGCGACAACCTGCCGCAGTTCTCCGACCGCGACACCCAGGTGCTCGCCGTGTCCAACGACTCCATCCACACCCTGCGCGTGTTCGCCGAGCAGGAGGGCCTGGAGTACCCGCTGCTGTCCGACTTCTGGCCGCACGGCAACGTCTCGCGCGCGTACGGCGTCTTCGACGAGGACAAGGGCTGCGCCGTCCGGGGCACCTTCATCATCGACCAGGAGGGTGTCGTCCGCTGGACCGTCGTCAACGGCCTGCCGGACGCCCGTGACCTGGCCGAGTACGTGAAGGCGCTCGACAACCTGTGATCGAGACGTGATCGACACCGTGTGATTTGTCGGTTCCAGGGCCTGCGAGGGGCGGGAACCCGTCACTAGGATCGAATCGTTGATCCGATATCCACGCACTACGGGGCTCCCCGCCCCCTGGACACCAATGGAGGACTCGTGGGAGTCAGCCTCAGCAAGGGCGGCAACGTATCGCTGACCAAGGAGGCCCCGGGCCTGACCGCGGTCATCGTCGGTCTGGGGTGGGACATCCGCACCACGACCGGCACCGACTTCGACCTCGACGCCAGCGCGCTGCTGCTGAACAGCGGCGGCAAGGTCGCCAGCGACGCGCACTTCATCTTCTTCAACAACCTCAAGAGCCCGGACGGGTCGGTCGAGCACACCGGCGACAACCTCACCGGTGAGGGCGAGGGCGACGACGAGCAGATCAAGATCGACCTCGCCACCGTCCCCGCCGACGTCGAGAAGATCACCTTCCCGGTCTCGATCTACGACGCCGAGAACCGCCAGCAGTCCTTCGGCCAGGTGCGCAACGCGTTCATCCGCGTCGTCAACCAGGCCGGCGGCGCCGAGATCGCCCGCTACGACCTGAGCGAGGACGCGTCCACGGAGACCGCCATGGTCTTCGGCGAGCTGTACCGGCACGGTGCGGAGTGGAAGTTCCGCGCCATCGGCCAGGGCTACGCCTCCGGCCTGCGCGGCATCGCGCAGGACTTCGGCGTGAACGTCTGAGTCACCGCTACGTCCGAGGCCACCGCCTCGACCGTCCGGCGCCGCACGGTTTACGTGCGGCGCCGGACGCGCAGGAAACCCGAGAACCATCACCCGGGGAGGGATCACCATGGGCGTCACGCTTGCCAAGGGAGGCAACGTCTCCCTGTCCAAGGCCGCACCGAACCTCACACAGGTACTGGTCGGACTGGGCTGGGACGCGCGTTCCACCACCGGAGCACCTTTCGACCTGGACGCCAGCGCACTGGTGTGCAGCAGCGGCCGGGTGCTCGGCGACGAGTGGTTCGTCTTCTACAACCAGCTCAAGAGCCCGGACGGGTCGGTCGAGCACACCGGCGACAACCTCACCGGTGAGGGTGACGGCGACGACGAGTCGGTGCTGGTCGACCTCGCCGGGGTGCCGGCCCACTGCGACAAGATCGTCTTTCCGGTGTCGATCCACATGGCCGATGAGCGCGGCCAGACCTTCGGCCAGGTCAGCAACGCGTTCATCCGCGTCGTCAACCAGGCCGACGGCCAGGAACTCGCCCGCTACGACCTGAGCGAGGACGCCTCCACGGAGACCGCGATGATCTTCGGTGAGCTCTACCGCTACCAGGGCGAATGGAAGTTCCGAGCGGTGGGGCAGGGGTACGCGTCGGGGCTGCGCGGCATCGCCCTAGACTTCGGAGTCAACGTTTCGTAAAGCCGCGTACGGCGCGGGGGAGCCCCGTACAAACACGATTGGGTAGCCAGTGGTTCTGAAAACCTTCGGGTGGTCGTTCGCGGTCACCGCGCTCGGCCTGGTGGCCGCGGTCTTCTACGGGGGGTGGGCCGCCTTCGGCATCGT